>CAXUNT010000024.1:0-47963 GCA_964252595.1 uncultured Armatimonadales bacterium | reverse complement strand
TGTTCCCCCTCTTCTCCCGTGTTCCCCCTCTTCTCCCGTGTTCCCCCTCTTCTCCTGCTTCTTCACGTCTATCCGTCTCTCGATTCCAGGTATAATCTGCCTGATGGAATACCTCACACAACTCATTGGCAAGACTGTAGACGACCCCGAAGGCGAGCGGTTTGGCAGGCTGACGGAAGTGGTTGTCACGCCCGGCGAGCCGCTGCCTCTCGTCGCCGCGTACCAAGTGAAGACCGAAGACGGAGCGCTGTTCGTGCCGTGGGACGGCCTTTCGGCAAGCGCCGATGGCCGCGAGTTCCGCCTCAGCCGCCCGGTCACGCAGATCCAGCCGTATCAAATCCATGCCCAGGACTTCTCGCTTGTGCGCGACGTGCTGGACAAGCAGATCGTGGATGTTCACGATTACCGGGTTGTCCGGGTCAATGACATCCGCCTTCAGACTCTGCCCAGCGGTCGCCTGGCGCTGATCGGCGTAGACCCCGGCGTACGCGGCCTCCTGCGCCGTATGGGCCTCGACCGTTTCCTCGGCAGCGTCAGCCGTGCCCTGCACCTCGGCGCGGCGTCCGACACGCTGATTGCCTGGAACGATGTCGAGTCCCTGCCGACCCACAATGCCGGGGAGCCGCTGAAGCTCAAAGTCTCCCACGAGAAAATCGCCAAGCTCCACCCCGCCGACATCGGCGATATTCTCAATCAGATGGACCCCGCTCATCGCCGGGACATCTTGGAAGGCTTAGACCTAGAAACCGCCGCCGACGCGCTGGCCGAGGCCGACGAAGATGTCCAAGTCTCGGCCTTGCAGCAATTAGACGAAGAGCTGGCCGCCGACATTTTGGAAGAAATGCCCGCCGACGAAGCCGCCGACGTTCTCGGCGACATGGATAAAGCCCACCGCGACCAGCTTCTCGGCCGCATGGACGCCGAAGAGCGCGAAGATGTGCAGGAGCTTTTAGAATATCACGACGAGACCGCTGGCGGCCTGATGACCAATGAATACGTCGCTATCTCGCAGGAAATGACCGCCCAGCAGACCATTGAACAATTACGCGCGTTAGAACCCGAAGCCGAGATCACCTACTATGTCTACGTCGTAGATTTGGAAGAAAAACTTGTCGGCGTCATCACCCTCCGCGACCTGATCGTCGCCCAGCCTGAAACCCGCGTCGCCGAGTTCATGCGCCCCAAAGT
This sequence comes from uncultured Armatimonadales bacterium, assembly GCA_964252595.1. Taxonomy (GTDB): domain Bacteria; phylum Armatimonadota; class Armatimonadia; order Armatimonadales; family Capsulimonadaceae; genus JANXMY01. The sequence goes on along the minus strand of CAXUNT010000024.1, from coordinate 46,775 downwards.
CCGCTCTGTTCTGCTGGACGCCACCGTCGAAGAAGTCGCCCACAAGTTCGAGCGCTACAAACTGCTGGCTCTCCCCGTCGTCAACAGCGACGGCTGCCTGCAAGGCATCATCACCATAGATGACACGTTAGAACAACTCCTGCCCCCCGACTGGCGGCGCAGGCCTTCGGAGAAGCGCTCGAAAGAGTAGCCTATCTTGCTTGAGAGGAGACACGACAGAAGGCAATAGATGGTATACCGAAAGCTTGGATGGTTGGCTTTAGCCTTGTTTGCAGCCACTAATATCCCGTTCTGGTTGCGAATGACGGACATTATCATGACGCGCACTGTTGGGTATCTTTGGGCGAACATAGTTTTTGGGACGTTGGGCATCCTGACGATTATCGTCAGTATCGCGTCTTTTGGCGGATGGTTACTGCATAAGACGCGTGCATGGGGTTTTGGCTCTCGGTGGGCACTCACGTTATCGGTCTCAGCCGTGCTTCGGACCGGCGAGGCTTTCTGCCTCCTATCTGCTTGTGTCGTTATCAACTTCGCCTGAAGGATACGGTTAGTCAGCGCGGACGGTGGGAAGCATCGCGAAGCAGTGCTAAGAGAAAGGAAAATCTATGACACTGACATTAACTCCTGATACGGAAACTCGGCTGCGAACGATGGCGGAAGGGTTTGGACTGGAGCCCGCCGTATTGCACGAGGACTTGTTGCAGCAAGCGCTGGCGGAAGCCGAGGCGGAACTTAGCGAAACGCTGGCGGGACTGGATGAAAGCGTTGAAGCAATGTCTGCGGGTCGCTGGATAACGCTGGAAGAGCTTGATGAGAAAATGTCGGTTTACGCAAAGAGTGTGCGCGACAGCAGGGCGAAATCAGGTCAATCACAGCAAATCCTGATAAAATACCCGTTTATACGGTGCGCCTTTCCGAGCCGGCGTCGGCACAGCTAGAGGCGATCTTTAAGCAGATCGAGAATACCGCGAGCCTGGAGGCAGCCGAAGAGTGGCTCACAGGGCTTCGGGCGGGGATGGCTTCTCTAGCAACGCTTCCTGAACGATGCCTGAAGGCTTCCGAGGATCACTTTTATCAACGGAAGCATCCCGGCCCAGTTCTGCGTGTTCTCTTGCATCGCTGGGGACGTTCTGCCTGGCGCATCTTGTTTACCGTACACCCGGCGATTGCCGACGATCCTGCCACTGTAGCAGTACGCCAACTGCGCTCGGCGGCGCAAAAGCCGATGACAAGATGGCCTGCTGAGTGACCTTCTATGACCAATGCGCGGAAAACTATGGGATCGCGCGGGGAAGCGGAGACGGTGGCGTTCTTAGAGACGCGCGGGTATCGCATTGTGGATACGAATGTGCGGCCTCTCGGCGGCATGGCGCGGGGCGAGATTGATGTGATCGCCTGGGACGGCGAGTTTTTGGTGTTCTGCGAGGTCAAGACGCGGCGGGTGGCATCGGGAAACCAGGGGACGCCTGCTGAGGCGGTGGATGCCCGCAAGCGGGCGCAACTCACGCGGCTGGCGCTGGCGTATGTCGCGAAGCATGAACTGGACGATGTGCCGTGCCGCTTTGACGTGGTCGAAGTCGTGCGCCGTCCGCCGGCTCCGGCCCGGTTCACGCTGTGGCGCGATGCGTTCCAGGTGGCGGCGGAATGAAGGGATAGCAATGGGCGAACACAAGGTTCGCGCCCTACATCCCGTTCTTGATCCTATTCCTACCCCGTAGGGGCGAACCTTGTGTTCGCCCTTCTTATCCGTCTTGTTGGTGTTCGCCATTTTCTTCCGGTTTCTGCTTGGCTTTCCGATTGACAACCCTCCCTGGCTGTGCTAGAATGACGGCATGGCGGCAGGCTTTTCTTATCCCCCACACGTCACGCTCTCTCCTGTAGACCGGCCTCTCGCCACGTCTGTGCGGCTGCCCGGTTCCAAAAGCATCACGAACCGCGCTTTGCTGCTGGCGGCGCTGGCGGACGGGGAAAGCCGCCTGGTCGCGCCGCTGCATTCGGAAGATACCTGGTACATGGCGTCGGCCCTGCGGGAGCTGGGCGTACACATAGAAGAAACGCCGGAGCGGGATTTTGCCGTCCAGGGGCGCAGGGGGCGGTTTGACGCGCCGGGCAAGACGCTGTTTATCGGCAATTCGGGGACGACGGTGCGGTTTCTGACAGCGGCAGCGGGCTTTGCACCTGCTGGGACGGACGTGGTTTTAGACGGGGTCGCGCGGATGCGGGAGCGGCCTATCCGGGACCTTGTTGGGGCGCTGCTGACTCTGGGCGTGGACGCCGAATGCCTCAACGGCCACGGCTGCCCGCCGGTGCGGGTGCGCGGCGGGGGATTGCCCGGCGGCTCCTGCCGCCTGCGTGGGGATGTCAGCTCGCAGTTTCTGACGGCGCTTTTGCAGGCCGCGCCATATGCCCGCCAAGACGTAGAAATTGAGATCGTCGGGGAGCTGATTTCCAAGCCCTACATTGACATCACGCAGTCGGTCATGGCCTCGTTTGGCGTCTCGCTCGTGAACGAAAGTTACCAAAGGCTGCGCGTTTCGGCAGGTCAGCGTTACCTAGGTCGAGACTATGCCGTTGAAGCCGATGCCTCCAATGCGTCCTACTTTCTCGCGGCGGCGGCGGTTACCGGCGGCACAGTGACGCTGGAAAACTTAGGATCAGACTCCATTCAGGGCGATGTTCTTTTTTTGGATGTCTTGGAGCGCATGGGCTGCATTGTTACGCGCGGTGCGTCCATCACGCTGACCGGCCCTGCCAAGCTCTCGGCGGTAGACGCCGACATGGAAGCCATTCCCGATACGGCGCAGACTTTGGCCGTGGTCGCGGCCTTCGCCGACGGGCCTTCGCATATCACAAACATCGCCAGCCTGCGCGTCAAAGAAACCGACCGGGTGCAGGCCATCGCTAAAGAAATGCCGAAGCTAGGCGTTCGCGTGGACGAAGGGCCGGACAACTGGACCATCACGCCGCCCGCCGGTGACGCATACACCGCTGCCGAGATTGACACCTACGACGACCACCGCATGGCGATGGCATTTGCCGTCGCCGGCCTGCGTGTTCCCGGCATCACAATCAACAACCCTGGCTGCGTCGCCAAAACATTCCCTGACTTCTGGGAGCGCTGGCAGGGAGCATTTCACCCATGACAGGCGAAAAAGTATGACAGGCGAAAAAGTATGACAGGCGAAGAGTTCTCGGAAGTTGGCGTCGCGGGGGCGCTGGCTCATGCCTACGCGCAGGACGCTCGCGGCTTCCTGCCCCTGCTGGCCGTTGTCTTGACCGGCACCCTGCCCGACGAAACCCAAGTGGAGCGCAAAGGCGGCTTGTTCCAAAAAGAAAAGCCTGTCCGTAAAATCCTTGTCACACTTGGCGACAACCTTTACACCCTGGAAGATATGGGGCGCGGCCCGCTCGCCGCCAGCCGGGTCAAAATCGTGCGCGGCATCACGCTCCAAACTAAATCCCTGCCGATTGAAGAATGGCTGGCCGAAATGAGCGCCGAGATCTCCGCCCGCGCCGCAAGTAACGAGAAAGCTTTTTTCGCGCTCAAAAGTTTGCTGGACTAACTCATGCCGCTTTTTGGAAAACGACCCGTCAACACCGAAGCCGCGACGCAGGCACTCAGCGACCAGGAACGGCTAACGAAAGGCGGCCTGCCGCTGAAGGCCGAGCGGCGACTGACGGAGCTTGCCGAAAACAAGCGCTTCTTTACCAGCAATCTGTCCGTCAACGAGCTGGCGCTGGCCGGGGCCGAAGGGGTCCGCCCGCTGGGGCAGGTCATGGGCAGCACCGTCTACCATGTCGGCTGGCAGTATACCCCAATGTACGCAAGCTCCGAGCTGACACTGATTTCCCATGCCCAGACCCACGCCCGGCAGCTCGCCGTGTCCCGCTTGCAGCAGGAAGCGCGGCTTCTCGGAGCGCACGGCGTCATCGGCGTTCGTTTGGAGCGCAAGTCTTACGACTGGGGCGCCAATCTGATTGAGTTCGCCGCATCGGGAACCGCCGTCGCCCTGGAAGGCGAACCTGTTCCCAAAAATCCCTTTGTCTGCGCGTTAAGCGGCCAAGAGTTTTACGTGCTCCGCCGGGGCGGCTTCTTTCCGGTCGGATTCGCGTTCGGCACCTGCACCTACTACCACGTCGCCACCCTCGGCAATCGGTATGCCAGCCAGAGCTGGGGCAACGTCGAGCTGACCGACTACTCCAAAGCCATTTACCACACCCGCCGCTCCGCGATGAACCGGCTGGAAAAAGAAGCCGCCCAGGTTCATGCCGAAGGCGTCGTCGGTGTCACGGTGGAAAAGTACATTTCCACCTATGAAGTGGAAGTCAACGATCAGCCCCGCCGCGACCTGATCGTCGAGTTCACCGCCCTCGGAACCGCCATCGTCACCAGTGGCCCCGACACACTGATAGTAGATTACGGCTTGCCGCTTGACGGTTAGAAAGGCCGGGGTTGTAGAAAACCCCGGCAGGGAAGTGTCCTTTGAACAAAGAACAGCCATGTGGCACAAGTTCTTTTGCTTTCAAGTTCTTTTGCTCTTTGTGCGAAGCACACGTCTTAGCCGGGGTTGTAGAAAACCCCGGCAACTTCTCACTGACAACTTCTCACTGATCTAAGGAGGGATCATATGCGGCGCAGTAAAACGGAAATCTATCTGCACTTTGTTTGGGCAACGTATCGGCGGATGCCGCTGATCATTCCGGCGCTGGAAACGGACTTGTACACTGTGTTGACTGAGCAGGCGCAGCGCCTCGGCTGCCGCGTTTTGGCACTGAACGGTCTTGCTGACCATGTTCATCTGGTCGTAAGCCTCCCTGCTAAACATGCCCCGTCAGAAATCGCCAAACAACTGAAAGGCGCTTCGACCGCATGGGTCCGCCGCACGGTTCGCTCGCAACAGCCGTTGTCGGCAGAGCCGTTTGGATGGCAGGACAACTACGGATGTTTTAGTCTCAGCCGCACTCATCTCCCGCAGGCCGTGGCTTATGTCGAAAATTAGAAACGCTGCCATGAAATCCAAAAGTTGTGGCCAGAATGGGAAGAAACCGACAGCGCGGCCTGATGCCGGGGTTGTAGAAAACCCTGGCAAAGAGGTGTGCTTCGCACAAAGAGGAAGTCACCACTGACAAAATCCATGTCCGAAGGACATCCTTTGCCGGGGTTTTCTACAACCCCGGCACTTTAATTTCGGCACTTTAGGAGAACACGAGAATGCCTGATAAATATACGCCCGGCTCGCAGGAGGGCCTGCCGGTCCATGCCCGGAACCGTTTGGCGGCGATGACGCCCGGCGCGGGCCGCAAGGGTCTGTTTACAAGCGACCTGTCTGTCAATGAGTTTTTACTGGTCAAAGAAGCGGGCTTTGACCCGCTGGGGCTGGTCGTCGGGTCGAGCATCTACCATATCGGCTGGCAGAAGCCGGCTTTGACGCAGAGCATGGAGCTGGAGACGCTGACCCAGGCGATGTACCATGCCCGCGAACTGGCGATGACTCGCATGGAAGAAGAAGCGGACTCAATTGGAGCCGACGGCATTGTCGGGGTGCGTTTAGAAGTCGGGCGGCAGGAGTGGGGCGAGCATCTGGCCGAGTTTATCGCGATCGGAACAGCAATTAAAGCCCGAAATGGCGAAAGCCACCGTGCGCCGAATGGCCGGCCGTTTACGAGCGATTTGTCGGGCCAGGACTTTTGGACACTGACCAAAGCGGGCTACCGGCCCATTTCGTTTGTCATGGGCAACTGCGTCTACCATGTCGGATATCAGGGGATGAAAGCCTGGTTCTCGCAGGTTGGGCAGAACATCGAGATGCCCACTTACACGCAGGCGATCTACGATGCCCGTGAGCTGGCCCTGTCCCGGATGCAAGCCGAGGCGGAAGAACTCGGAGCCGACGGCATTGTCGGGGCGACCATCAAGGAAAACTCGCATGGCTGGGGCAGCCATGTGATCGAGTACTTCGCCGTCGGCACCAGCATTATCGCGACCCGCACCGATCACACCATCCCCACCCCGCAGCTCATGCTGCCGCTGTCGGACAAGTAAGCGGAAGAAACAAGAAAGGCGGAAAAGCCTTTCTGGTGCTTGACAAGGGAAAGCAGATATGATAAGATAGTCCTGTCGTAATTTTTGCGGCACTATTCCGTCGGAGGTTGACAAAATGAGAACAAGACGAGTCGGATTCACGCTGATCGAGCTACTTGTCGTCATTGCTATTATCGCAATACTAGCCGCAATTTTGTTTCCTGTCTTTCAGAAAGTGCGGGAGAATGCCCGGCGCGTCTCGTGCGAGTCCAACCTGAAACAAATCGGGCTGGCCTTGACCCAGTACACGCAGGACTACGACGAAAAATTTGTCAGCGGCGCGACCGGGCATGAGCCGTACTCCGGCTGGGCCGGGCAGGTCTACCCTTACATCAAAAGCACCGGCGTCTTCCACTGCCCCGATGACCCGACGGGCGCAGTTCCGATTGCCGCAACTGCCACCGCTCCCGCCGGCACCGCCGTTCCTATTTCTTATGGGATCAACTACAATCTCATTTCCACAGACCATGATAATGCCAACCTTTCCGGGCTGAATGCTCCCGCCAGCACTGTCCTGTGCTTTGAGGTTACCAATGTCGTCAGCAACGTTACGACTAATCCGGAAACGCCGAGCAACCCCGGCGCGAACGCTCAGTATTCCGCCTGCGGCAATGGTCTTGTCTTTCCCGGAAACCCAAGCGGCTTGTTTGATCAATACACCGGCTTCGGCAACAGCGGCGGGGCCTTTGCCACCGGAGATATGGGAGGCAAAGCCATCATCACTGTCGGCACCCCGGCAGCAAAATATACTTCGGTTCCGCCTTACCATACCGACGGCGCGAATTATTTGGCAGCGGACGGGCATGTGAAGTGGCTCCGGCCAAGCGCCGTTTCTCCCGGTCAATCCGGCTCGCAGAATGCTTCGCAAGATCCGGCCTGGTATGGCACAGCGGCGGGCGTCAACAACCTGAACAGCCCTCAAGGCAACTTCACATTAACCTTTAATCTCTAAGAATCTGCGAGAAAGAACGTGCCGGTCGTAAAAAGAGGAAGGCTTGACAGCCTTCCTCTTTTGTTTGCCCTGCGTCTGCGCTTAATGGCTTCGCAAAAGCTGTACCCGGTTAGCGGGGACGCCGTAAGCGTATTCTTCCAGCGACGCTTCTCCAATTTTGACCACGACGGCGGACGGCGTGAGCGATTGGACAAGCGAGACTGGAACTGGATTCGGCGCGGCGGGAACCAGCAGAAGGGCAAGGACAGTAAGAATGTTCATCGAGGTCTCCTTCGGTATCGTCGCAGTTTGGTAGCTCGGCGGCCAGTTCTCCCAGTGGAAAAGAGAGGCCCGTAGCTTTGCGTCCCGCCTTTTCAAGCGGTTTGCCCTTGTCAATATGCGAAGGACGACGACGCTTGTCTGCGCCATCTGATGTTGATTATGCCAATTCCAAAATAATTCTTTACATCCCGAATTGGAGCGGTATCATAAAATTATCGTAGAAGAAGACGGAAAGTCACAGGTTGATACTAAACTAAGGGGCAGGAAGCAAGTGGTGTGCTATAAACGGCGTCAAGAGTGGAATAAGTGGACTTCCAACTGTTATTAAACTTGAGAGGTTCGACAACACAACAAAAAAACTGGATGCAATCGGGTTGCCTTTGGCCTCCCGCTCTACTATGTCTTTATGTCGTGCCAAGATGATAACGCTGTTATCCAAAGCATCACGCAAACCGCTTGCTCCGCGCAATCGATATTCCACAACCGCCCGACGTATTTTCTCTAAGCATTCTGTAAAAACATTTTTCAGGTTCACATCAACATCAGAGTTTAGGACATTTTCGAGAAGATTATTGACTTCTGCTAGAAGTTCTGCAAGCTGCTTTTGATCAATTAATGGCTCTGGGTGTTGGTGTGAAACAAGGTCTGCGGCTAGTTCAAGTGCTTGCATCGTTGGCTCGTCAAGATAGTTTGTAAACGAAGTCCAACCCGCTTCAAGGTTGTAAGTCGCAAAGGCTTGTTCAATCCTTGCAAAATGCTTTGTATATAGTGAAGGATTAACGCCTTTGAGTTGGCCGACAGCCTCTTTGGCTTCTTTTAACAACACTATCATTTGAGCTGTCAGCTGCAATATATTTCCTGTATCAGTTGCAGGTACTTGAAACATTGCAGCCCATGCATTACGAGATGTTTGGTTGATGCTCTGTTGCCGAGCTTGTGATAAAAGATTATATAGTCTGCCGACAGGGTTGTTGTCAATTGCCATAAATACTGCATCCAATCGTGAAGATCATTTGTCAGCGGATATTATACCTGCTCAATCACTGTTCTACCTAAGAAGGTAGACAAAATACTTTTTATTAATGTTACTATTAAGAGAAGGATACTGATAAACATTTGGCGAATGGTTGAACTGGCTTATTGCTGTATGTAAATGGATTTTCATTGTTCAGGAGGAACCCCAAATGCTTGCTCAAGTCGATTCCAGCGCCATTCTCGGCATTGATGCGTATGTCGTCCGCGTGGAAGTGGATATTTCGTCCAGCGTTCCCATGTTCACGATTGTCGGCCTGCCCGATGCCGCTGTGCAGGAGTCGCGGGAACGGGTGCGAAGCGCAATCAAAAACTCTGGCCTGGAGTTTCCGCTGCGGCGGATTACGATCAATCTCGCGCCTGCCGACATCAAAAAGCAGGGACCGGCGTTTGATCTGCCGATTGCAGTCGGCATTCTAGCGGCGACCGGCCAGATCGGCAGCGAAAAGCTGGCCGACGGCATGTTTGTCGGCGAGCTGGCGTTAGACGGCTCGGTCAGCCCTGTGGCGGGCGTTCTGCCGATGGCAATCAAGGCCCGCGCCGACAAGCGGCCTTTTCTCGTGGTTCCGGCGGCAAACGCTCCCGAAGCGGCGATTGTCGGCGATGTCCATGTTTACGCCGTGCGCTCTTTGTCCGATGTAGTTGTCCTGCTGAACGATTTTGAGTCCCAGACGCCGCTTTCGTCTGACCCCGAAGCGCTGCTGCAAGCGCCGGGCGGCGACGATTTAGACTTCTGCGAAGTCAAAGGCCAGGAGCATGTCAAGCGGGCGCTGGAAGTCGCGGCGGCCGGCGGACACAACATCATCATGGTTGGGCCACCGGGATCGGGAAAGACCATGCTGGCCCGGCGCGTGCCGTCTATCCTGCCGCCGCTCAATTTAGACGAAGCGCTGGATGTGACCAAGATCTACTCGGTCGGCGGCCTGCTCGGCTCCCATGCGTCGCTCGTGACCAAGCGGCCGTTCCGGTCGCCGCACCATTCGATCTCGAACGCCGCGCTGGCCGGCGGCGGCTCATCGCCCCGGCCTGGCGAAGTGTCCCTCGCGCACCACGGCATCTTGTTTCTCGACGAGCTGCCGGAGTTCAAGCGAGACGTGCTGGAAGTTTTGCGGCAGCCGCTCGAAGATGGTCATGTGACGATTGCACGTGTGGCGGCGACCATGACGTATCCGGCGCAGCTTATGTTAGTGGCTGCCATGAATCCGTGTCCTTGCGGGTATTATGGAGATACGGTCAAGACCTGCACCTGCTCACCGCCGATGATTGCCAAATACTTGCAGCGGATCAGCGGGCCGCTTTTGGACCGCATTGATATTCACATTGAGGTGCCACGTCTGCGCCAAGACGAAATGATCCAGGGCGGTGGGTCGGGCGAGCCATCGAGTTGTATCCGGGGCCGAGTTCTTGCCGCCCGCGCCCGGCAAAAAGAGCGGTTTGAGGCGACGGCGCTGCACTGCAACGCTCACATGGGCGCAAGACAGGTCCGCCAGTTCTGCCGCGTCACCGACGATGTAAAAGACCTGCTGCGGGCAGCCATTTCGCAGCTTGGTCTGTCCGCGCGGGCTTACGACCGCATTCTGAAGCTGGCCCGCACGATTGCCGACTTAGACGCCGAAGCCGATATTCAGCTCGCCCACGTCGCTGAAGCCATCCAGTACCGGGCGCTGGACCGAAAGTTATGGGGGTAGTTCCCCTTCATTGACACGCTGGAAAGCACGAGAGAGATGCGGTACAACACACCTAATTCACCCCTGGATAATCTACGGGACTTCGCGACTCGCGGAGGTGCTCCCGTCACTCTGACACTCCTGGGAATCAATATTGTCACGTTTCTTGCGGCGTTCTTTTTCCGGCCCGTCGTTATGCCATTTCTCGAATCGGAAATGGCATTCAACCTCAGTAATTTCTTCCATGCACCCTGGACTTTGCTGACGTATCCGCTGATTTCCGTGCCGCCGTTCTCCTTTATGCTGATCGTCACATGGATCTTCTTCTGGCTGTCGGGCAGCAGCCTGGAACGGGGCTGGGGTAGCCCGCGCTACGCGCTTTTCTTTTTCGGAGTGACACTCTTTTCGTCGCTCTCGCTTTTGCTGGGCGGATTGACGCTGCGGCGGGATATCTTCCCGCTGAACGACCTATTCCTGCCGCTGACCGGACTGATTGTTGCCTTCTGCCTCTTGAACAAAGAGCAGCAAATCACGGTTTACTTCTTTCCGGTCAAGGCAAAGTATGTTGCGGTTGGTGTCACGCTTTGGACGTACTTCAATTACGGCACTTCTCTTGGACCAGTGCTTGGCTTGTATGCGTTGGGCGGAATTTTCGCTGCTGTCGCTTATGTGAAGTTTGGACGGTCCTGGGCCGACATCGGATCGTACAGCGCTCCTCGGCGAGCTTCACGCGGGCCGGACTTGCGGATGGACAGCCGCCCGGCACGTCCGACGTTTCGCACGACCCTTGACGGCTCTCCGGCGCAGCGCAGCACGTTTGACCTCGCCGGGCGCTGGAAGGACTGGCAGGAGCGGCGGCGGCTCGAAAAACTGTGGAAGAACTCCGGTTTTTCGTCCTCGGAAACCGAGTGGCGCGACGATGAAAAGCGGCGCAAATAACATTGACTACGTATCGCAAGGAAAAAATGACTAAACCTCTTATTCCGTTTATCCCAGCATTGGCGCTGGCCGCCCTCAGCCTCGCCCCCGCGGCTGCCGCACCCGGCGATGCCCCCGTGGCTGCCAAGCCCGCGCCGATTGTCGGTTTTTACCGCGGCGATCTCGGACACACCGGCGTTTCCACCGAAACTCTTAATGCTCCGCTGTCGCTGCTCTGGCGGCACACGACCCAGGCGGCCGTCAATAACCCGGCGTCCGCTGTGACGGCAAATGGGATGGTGTATTTCGTGTCGGGCGGCGGCGTCTACGCGGTCAGCGCTTCCGACGGGACAACTAATTGGCAGTATCCGGCGGACGTGAAATCAGGAACGCTTTTTGCGGCGACGCCTGCCTACAGCGACGGGTTCTTGTACGTCACGGACGACGGCAGCAATGTAACGAAGCTCGATGCGGCGACCGGAAAAGAAGCATGGAAAGTCAAGCTTGACGGGGCGCTGCGCTCGGCGCCGGTCGTCAGCGATGGAATGGTCTTCTTCGGCAGCGGCAATTCTCACTGCTACGCTCTGAGCGCGACCACTGGGCAGACGGTATGGGACGTGACCACCGGCGGCGCAGTGTTGACATCACCTGTCGTCACCGGCGGCCTTGTCACGTTTGTGTCTGCCGACAACACGGTCTACAGCCTCAGCGCCCGGACCGGGCGCAAGTCCTGGTCAGTTCCCTATGACTCCGATCCCAGCCTGGTGCCGCTGGTTTACGACGGACGGGTCTTGCTGGTTACGGCCGGCGATGTCGTCCATACGCTTGATCCCGGCACCGGGCGTCAGCGGGCGTCCATCACCCTGCCGACCAATATATTGATCCCGCCGACTGTAACCCCCGATGCAACTTATATCATCACGCAGTCCAGCGTGCTGTATGCGCTCGGCACAGGCGGTCGGCAGCTTTGGAAGACAACGCTGGAAGCCGCGCCGACCGCGCCGCCCCTGCTGGCCGGCGGCGTGCTGATCGTGACGACCCAGCCGGGGGTCGTGTCCGCGTATAATTCCGCCGGCGGCAGCCTCGCGTGGCGCTATGTCATGCAGGCGACTGCGACCGACAGCCAGCCGAAAGCGGCCACCGCCAATGTCTTCGCCGCGCCGATTGTCGCCGCCGGTACGCTGTTCGTCGTCAGCGACGACGGCACGCTCAGCGCATTTCGGCATGACGCCCAAGACACCATCGGCCCGGACATTGTCCAGCTTGCCCCGGCAGAAAGGGCGACCGTTCCGACCGACAACCTGACCTATGGGGCCTTGATCGTAGATGAAGGCAGCGGGATCAACCCGGCCACAGTGACGCTCACACTGGACGACAAGGCCGATCCGCTGGCTGTGTTTCACTCGGATGCGAACGCCATCTACAACACGGCGACAACGCCGCTGACCGAGGGTGACCATCAGATCACGGTCAAAGCCACCGATTGGCGCGGCAATACCAGCAGTCGGAGCTGGCACTTCACTGTCCGAAACGGCGCGACGAACCGGGGTAATCGCTTTAATCCCTTCAACCGAGGCTACCCAGGCGGCGGGCGCAATCCATACGCTCCGCCCCCGCCCCCGTCGTTCTAGCGCAGCTATTCTTAAGCGTAGATAATCCTATGGAAAGAGAAAAGGCTATGGAAGGCCCTGAACAAACCACTTCTCCCATCGCAGACACAGTTGAAGACTGGCTTCGCCTGCACGCGACCGAGCTTGCCCCGCACCGCCTCAACAGCCTTTTAGATGTCTACGGCGGCAGCCCTGCTGCTGTCTTTGCCGACACTCCCGCCGGGTGGAAAGAGCGCCTGCCCCTCTTGGGCGAAAAACGCCTGGCAAAGCTGGCGTCCGTGCGTAATAAAAACTTTTCCCATACTCTTTCCGAAATGGAGAAGCACGAAACGCGCCTCGTGACGGTGCGCGACGATGTGTATCCGGCCAACCTGCGCCCGCTGCTCGATGCGCCCCCGGTTCTGTTCGTGCGCGGCGAGCTAATCCCTGAAGACAAGTTCAGCATGGCGATTGTCGGCTCCCGCCGCGCGACCAATTACGGCCTTGACCTTGCCCGGCAGTTCGCCCGTGAGCTGGTCCGGCACGGCTTGTCCCTGGTCTCCGGCGGCGCGTCCGGCGTGGACACGCGGGCGCATCGGGGCGCATTGGAAGGGGGAGGCCGGACGCTTGCATTTCTTGGCTGCGGCGTTGACATCGCGTACCCCGCGGCCAACAAAGGCTTGTTCCGCGAGATTGCGAACGGCGGAGGCGCCGTGCTGTCCGAGTTCACGATGGGCGACCGACCGGAACCCTGGCATTTTCCGGCCCGTAATCGCTTAATTTCCGGCGTTTCGCTTGGGGTCTTAGTGATAGAGAGCCCGGCGGACAGCGGCTCGCTGATTACGGCACGGGAAGCCGGCGATCAGGGGCGGGACGTGTTTGCAATCCCCGGCCCGATCGGCATGGGCCATAATACCGGCTGCCACAAGCTGATCCAAGACGGCGCAAAACTCGTTGAGACCGTAGACGATATCTTGTCCGAGCTGGGCGTCCTGACACTGGCATCGCCGGAGGCCGCGTCGAGCGCCAAGCCTATTCTCAACCTGCCGCCGGAGCAGCGCCGCATCTTAGATATGCTGACCCTGCACCCACGCCAGACCGAAGGCATGATCCAGGAAAGCGGCCTGTCCGCCCCCCAAGTGTCCGGCATTCTGACCCTGCTGGAGCTGCGCGGCCTCGCCAAGCGCGTTCCCGGCAATGCCTGCGTGCGCGTGCTGTAGCGCGCAAACCCGATGCAAAAACAAAAAAGCGCCCGGCCTGACACTGGCAGGCCGGGCGCTTACACTTATCTTCAAATTACGCTTCTGTGGGACGCGCTTTGCGGCGCAGGATCAGCAGCAGGCTGCCGCCGACGAGAAGCAGGCCGAAGGATGTCACCGTGGAGGCTTCTGGAACCGCGGGAACAACGGGCGTCACGGGGATCAGCGGCGTGATGCTGCCGTTTGGGCTGCCGTGGCCGGCGACGGCGACAGCCGCACCCAGGCCGAGCAAAGCGGGGAAAATGCTGCCGAGGCCAGGGGAGCCGCCCAAAAACTGCAAAGAGGGCGAAACACGGACAACCGGCGGGGTCGAGAGATCGCCGGGCGTGATCAGGTCGTCTTGCGTCCCGTCAATCGCCGTCAAGACCGGCGTGTTGATGTCAGCGTCGGCCAGCGTCACCGGGACTGCGGCAAGCTTCGGCGCAGCGACCGGCTTGTTCGGGAAGACGGTCGGCGGCAGGGCCGAGATCATCGGGTTGCCGCAGGCAAGCTTTAGAATGGGCTGGCCGGTGGCGCGGGACGCAAAGATGGGCGTTCCAGCGGGCAGGCGGGACTCGATCCAATACTCGCTGCCGTCGCGCCGGACACAGGCGACACGGTAAGTTCCGGCCTTTGGCAGATGGCGCAGCACGAGGTTATGGTGAATGTAGGTGATGAGCTGGGTTTGCGTGACATGAAAATGTTTTGCGAGACGCGCCCGAACCGCAGGATCTACCGAAGCTTCACTCCCCAGCTCGCGCACAGTCCCCGCATGGTAATTCAGGAACGACTCGGCCGGAGCCGGCAGGTGCGGTGCGACGAGGGGCGCGGCGACAGCGGGCGACATAGCCGCCAGCGCCAGGAGCGGCAGAAGCGCCGTTTGGGCTTTGCAGCTCAAAGGCAGTCTTGAAGGGTAGTGAGTGCGAAACATTGATTTTCCTTGTCTCTCTTGGCAGAAGGCAGGCGTCGAGCAGTCCGTGCTTGACTGTCATCATACCCTGATTTTCTCCGATTTGCAAATCTGGTACACCCATCTGGCGATGGAAGCAAAAAACAGGTAAGGGTACCGGGGAACAGACGACGTCTAGCCGCAAAAAGTTTCCAAGAGACCTTTAAAAAGTTATCGTGCAAGATTCGTGCCAAGATGCACCGCACGCAGGAAAAAATCGGAAGACGACATCCGGGGACAAAAACCGCTGATTGAGTGTTATAATGACAGGTAAGGAATCAAAGACGTAACATGGCAAAAAAGCTGATCATTGTCGAGTCGCCGGCAAAAACCAAGACCCTGAAAGGCTTTCTGGGCAGCGATTACCAAGTGGAAGCCAGCATGGGCCATGTCCGGGACCTGCCGGAAAAGAAGCTTTCGATTGACATTAAAAACGATTTTGCGCCCACTTATGTCGTCATCCCGGAGCGCGAAGACGTCGTGCGGAAGCTGCAAGCGGCGGCGAAGAACGCCAGCATTGTCTATTTGGCGTCCGACCCGGACCGCGAAGGCGAGGCGATCTCTTGGCATTTGCAGGAAGCGCTTCATTTAACGAACCCGCGCCGGATTCAGTTCAACGAGATCACAAAAACCGCCGTGCAGGCGGCCCTGCAAAATTCGCGCGAGATTGACATGGACCGGGTGAATGCCCAGCAGGCCCGGCGCGAGTTGGACCGGATTGTCGGCTATAAAATTAGCCCAATTTTGGCCAAAAAGGTCCGGCCGCGCCTGTCTGCCGGCCGCGTACAATCGGTCGCCGTGCGTTTAATTGCCGATCGGGAGCGTGAGATTTTAGCGTTCAAGCCGGTCGAATACTGGTCTATCACGGCCTCGCTGACTCCGGACACGCCTAAGCAAAAGTTCGACGCCTCGCTGACCGAGCGCGACGGCAAGAAGATTGAAATTGGCAATCAGAAGTCGGCGGACCAAGTTTTGGCCGATTTGGATGGCGCAGACTACAAAGTCAAGTCGGTCAAGCGCAGCGAAAAGCGGCGCAACCCGGCCCCGCCTTTCATTACCAGCACCATCCAGCAGGAAGCCTCCCGCAAGCTTGGCTTTAACGCCAAGAAGACGATGCAGGTGGCCCAGCAGCTCTACGAGGGCGTGGATGTTCCCGGCGAAGGCCATATCGGTCTAATCACTTATATGCGGACTGACTCGACGCGCATCGCCGACGAAGCTCAGGCGGCGGCGCGGGCGCTGATTGTCGAGACCTACGGCCCGAAGTATGCCCCGGCGTCTGGCAAGCAGTACAAAAAAGGCGGCGCGGCGCAGGACGCCCACGAGGCGATCCGGCCCACCGATGTCCGGCGGCTGCCGGAGCGCATCGCTCAAACCCTGTCCCGTGACCAGGAGCGGCTATATAAGCTGATCTGGAACCGCTTTGTGGCATCCCAGATGACCCCGGCGGTCTTTGACGTGGTCACCGTGGACATCTCGGCCAAGAACTACACGTTCCGCGCCACAGGGTCCACCCAGAAGTTCGACGGCTTTCTGCGCGTTTACCAGGAAGGCAAAGACGACAGCAAAGTCGTGGACGACGAAGACAAGCAGCCGCTGCCGCCGCTGCCGCCGCTGACGGAAGCCCAGATGCTGAAGCTGCTGGCGCTGACCCCGAAGCAGCACTTCACCGAGCCGCCGCCGCGCTTTACCGAAGCGACTCTGGTGAAAGCGCTGGAAGAAAAAGGCATCGGACGGCCCAGCACCTATGCATCCATCATCGCGACCATTTTAGACCGGCAGTATGTGGAGCTTGCCGAAAAGCGCTTCCGCCCGACCGAGCTTGGCACGACCGTGAACGATTTGCTGGTCAAGCACTTCCCGGAGATCTTGGATGTCAAGTTCACAGCGGCGATGGAAGCGCAGCTTGACGCGGTTGCCGATGGCAAAGAAGACTGGGTCGGCATGATGCGCCGCTGGTACACGCCGTTTGCCGAGAGTGTTACCAAAGCCGGTGCGGAGATGGAGTCGCTGAAGCAGCCGCCGCGCGAAGCCGGCCAAGACTGCCCGACCTGCGGCAAGCCGATGGTCATTCGTGCCAGCCGCTACGGCGAGTTCATCTCCTGTTCGGATTATCCGGGCTGTAAAACCATTGTGCGGCCTGAAGCGGAGAAGATTGACGAAGCCTGCCCGAACTGCGGCGCGGAGATGGCGGTTCGCGTGGGCCGCTTCGGCCAGTTCATCGCCTGCACCAACTACCCGGAGTGCAAGACGACCAAGCAGCCAGCGTCCGCGAAGATTGATGTCCCCTGCCCCAAGTGCGGCGGCGAAGTCGTGCAAAAGCGCTCCAAAAAGGGCGCGACATTCTACGGCTGCGGCAACTACCCGAAGTGCGACTTTGTCGCTTGGGGCAAGCCGATTGGCCGCGAATGTCCGAAGTGCAAGCAGCCCTTGATGGAAAACACCATGCGCGGCGGGCGCGTGGTCGGCATTAAATGCACCGGCGCGGACTGCGACTATAAAGAAGCGCTACCGGTCAAGGTCAAAGAAACTGCCGAAGGCGCGGAATATGGAGACTCGGATGCGCCGCCGGCAGAGATGGAAGCCGAGCGCGAACTGGCGGCGGTTTAGAAACGAGATGGCAAGAAGCACGAGCAGTTGAAAACTGCTCGCTATGTGAGGCGTCCTGCGGACGAAAGAAGAGATATGAATTCGTTAGCCATAATCGCGCCTTACAAGTATGAAGGAATGTGGGTGTTCGACGACCCGCAAGTAGGCTTGATCAAGGAGCCGTTCGTCGAAGGAGCGGATACTATGATTGATGCCATGATCAAAGATATTCCCGATGCTGATCATGGCTTCCGCATTGTGTTCTCTGCGTCGGCCTTCCCCAGCTATCAGCACAAGCTCGAATGGGTGCGGCCTGATCTGAGCGGCAAGGTTTATCGGTCGGCGGAGCTAGGCATGGAAGGCTGGCTTTGTCCGGCTCTGTTCAAGTATTTCACCGCGGCCCCTATCGAGATATACCTCAAGGTAGAGCCAAAGCAGTCTGCCGCCTAACACCCGGCGATGCTGCTCTTGTGTCCGAAGGACAATTTCATTCAGCGAGAGGAATTCATTCCCTCGCATATCGGGAGATGATTACACGTTCATGTTAGCGCTGAATTTCTACAGCGATCTCTACGGAGACGCACTTAAAAAAGGCCGCAAGTCGGCAACCATTCGTTTAGGCGACAAAAGCGACAAGTACCAGACCGGGCAGATTGTCTGGGTCACGGTCGGCCAGCGGTTCGCCCGGCGCAAAAAGATTTTCTGCGCTATTCTGGATGCCGTGGAAGTCAAGCCCTGTGGCGAGCTGTCGCCGCGTGATGTCCAGCGCGAGAACCCGGAGTTCCGCACGAAAGAAGAAATCATGCCGCTGCTTGGCCGCATTTATGGCCGCGAAGTGACCGATGAAAACATCTGCACAGTGATTTACTTTTCGCCTGTGGACGAGTACGAGCTTTAGAAGTCAAGAGGCCGGGGTTGTAGAAAACCCCGGCAAGAGTGTGTCCTTCGGACAAGAGAAAGTCCGGCGTTTTTATCTTCGTCTGAAAGACTCTTTTTGCCGGGGTTTTTTACAACCCCGGCACTCTATCCACTAGAACTATCCTATGACAAACGAGATCACGATCATTGGTGGCGGGCTGGCGGGCAGTGAGGCCGCCTGGCAGGCGGCCAATGCAGGCGCAAAGGTGCGGCTGATCGAGATGCGCGGGGTCAAGCCAACCCCGGTGCATGTCGGGGACAAGCTGGCGGAACTGGTTTGCTCCAATTCGCTGAAGTCCAATCTGCTGACCAACGGAGCCGGGCTGCTGAAGGAAGAAATGCGCCGGCTGGATTCACTCATTGTCGCCGCTGGGGATGCGTCCTGTGTGCCTGCCGGCGAGGCGCTGGCCGTGGACCGGGACTTGTTTGCGGCCTGCATCACGGGCAAATTAGAGAGCCACCCGAACATCACGCTGGAGCGGGCGGAAGTCACAGAAATTGACGAAAGCGCGGTGCATATTATCGCGACGGGGCCGCTGACGTCGGACGCTCTGGCGGGAGAAGTCGGACGGCTAACGGGGCAGTCTCAGTTGTTCTTTTATGACGCCGTTGCGCCGACCATTGATGCGTCCACCATCAATCGCGAGATTGCGTTTATGGCCTCACGCTATGACAAGGGCGACGCAGCGTATCTGAACTGCCCGTTCTCAAAGGCTGAGTATCAGGCGTTTTATGACGCCCTGCTGGCGGCGGAGCTTGCCCCTCTCGGCGAGCATGAAGCGAAAGTCCCCTACTTTGAAGGCTGCCTGCCGATTGAAGTCTTGGCATCACGCGGCCCGAAAACCCTGTCATTTGGCCCGATGAAGCCGGTCGGCCTGACCGACCCGCGCACCGGCCATCGCCCGTGGGCCTGCCTGCAATTACGCCAGGAGAACCGCGCTGCCACGCTGTTTTCGATGGTCGGCTTCCAGACCCGCATGAAGTGGGGCGACCAGAAGCGCGTCTTCCGCATGATCCCCGGCTTGGAGGAAGCCGAGTTCGTCCGCTACGGGGTGATCCACCGGAACACCTATATCCAGTCCCCTCACGTTATCAACGACACGCTGCAAATGAAGGCGTACCCAAACGTCTTCTTTGCCGGGCAGATCACGGGCGTCGAAGGCTACGTCGAGTCCGCCGCCACCGGCATTTTGGCAGGCCGGAACGCTGCCCGTCACCAGACCGGCCAGCCGCTTTTAACGCTTCCCGACACGACCATGCTGGGCGCATTGGCGCATTATGTCGCGCATTACGACGGCAAAGACTTCCAGCCGATGAACGCCAACTGGGGCATTGTCCCGCCGCTGCCGGACCGGATCAAAGACAAAAAAGAAAAGAACACGCTGCTCGCCGAGCGCGGCTTGTCCGCCCTGGACGCCTGGATGCCTGCTTTGTCGCAATGATCGAAGCCTGCCGCGATCTGTTTCTGGAAGCCCAGGCTACCGTAAAAGGCGCGTCACCCCACACGGTCAAAGCCTACGCTGAAGACCTGCGGCAGTTCGGGGACTTTGCGGCAGCGTCGGGCGTCACAGACATTCATGCCGTAGACGCCGCCCTGCTGCGCTCGTACCTCGCCGCCATGCAGGCGCAAAATCTGGCCCGTGCGTCCCGCGCCCGCAAGACCGCTGTCCTGCGCTCGTTCTTTTCCCACCTCGCCCGCCACGGATATATTCCGCGCTCCCCCGCCGCCGGCCTCAGAAGCGTCAAGCAGGAGCAGAGGCTGCCGAGGTTTCTGCGCTCCGATGAAGTAGAGGCGCTTCTCGCCGCCCCCGATCTGACCAAGCCGCTCGGCCTCCGGGACCGCGCTTTACTTGAAACCCTGTATGCGTCGGGAATGCGGGCGGGAGAGCTTGTCACGCTGTCGGTCACCGATGTTGACTACGACGAAGGCGTGATCCGGGTCATCGGCAAAGGCAACAAAGAGCGTGTGACGCTCTTGGGCCGTCAGGCTGTCTTTGCGTTGCAGCGCTACATCCGCAAAGGCCGCCCTGTCCTCTTGATGCAGGCCGCCGAGGATGACGGGGCGCTGTTCGTCAACCGCTACGGGTCGCGCCTGTCCGACCGAGGTGTCCGCAAGCTGTTTGACCGCTACTGCGCGGAAGCGTCAGCGCACCTCAAAATCACGCCACATGTCCTACGGCACACATTCGCCACGCATCTGCTGTCTAATGGGGCCGATCTGCGCCTGATCCAAGAACTCCTCGGCCACGCCAGCGTCGCCACGACCCAGATGTACACCCACGTCACCACCGAGCGGCTTCAGGAAGTTTACGCCCAGGCGCACCCACGCGCAAAGAAGCAATAGCCGTCCAAGTCAGCGTCTCGGTGTTTAGAACATAATCCGTGCCATTGTCCATGTGGTCTTCTTTGTCGGCCGCCTCCATGACAACTTTGCCGCCGGTGATGCGAATGTCGCGAGCAGCAGTTTGAACTGCCCGATGCTGATAAATCCAGCCGGGGTTGTCGCCGGTCGTGCTGATGCACTCCATCTGAAAAGTGTTGGTGTCAAGGCGGTAAACCGGCGTTTCTCCATAGCGCCGTGTGCCTTGATAGCCGAGTGAGCCAATCAGATAGATGTACTTGCCAATTAAAGTGGCAGTATGAAAATCTGTCGGCGGAAAGACATCTTCAGGATAGCCGTAGATTATGATGCTGCCGTCGGGGCCGTGGACTAAGATATCATTGTAGATGCAGAAGTCCGGATCGTAATGATCTTCGTGTTCACCGCCGACTTGCACAATTCGTCCATCTTCCAGAAAAGTCAAGGATTGCCCGAACCGCTCCGCGCACCAAATCGGGCTGTGACCGAGATCAAAATTGCGTTCTCCCTCCACACTGACGGCGGCTCGGTAAGCGTTTAGCCCGGAATGGATCATGCCTTCCCAAAACGGGTTATTCATCAGCTCCGGGTTTTTGGTGCCGAAGCGTCGCGAACGAAACTGTTGAAAGTCTTCGAGGGAAACCGCGAGCAATTCGGTGTCAGGTTCAGGAGGATAGCCAAGTATCGCGCGGCGTCCCTCGGAGGAAAGCTCCTGTGGATCGGCTCCAGCCTCTAAAAGTCTGAGCGCAATATCCCGTGTGTTCGCCTCCGACAACGCTCCATAACCGCGCTTTCTCTGATTGACGTTTGCCCCTGCCGGTAGGAGCAGGTCTACAGCCTCCTTGTTATCATACTCTGCGGCCGTCATGAGAGCAGTATCACCAAAGTCATCTCTCTGATTAGCATCTATTCCAAGTTCCAGCAGCCATTGCAGCATTGCAGGATGATTATTTTCAATGGCGTAAAACAGCGGCGGCTTGCCGCATCGTCCCCGAGCGTCGGAGTTTGCGCCGTGACCGAGAAGAAACTGCGCTTTGGAAACGTCGCCGGTCTGAAGGGCAAAGAGCCAGGCGGTTCGTTCCCAGTAGTCTCTTTCTTCCAGATTGACGCCTTGCTCGGCGATACGCTGCACATCGGCAAGTGTGCCGAAGGCAACGGCTTCCATAAGCGGAGTCAGCTTGACATCATCCGGGTTCGCCCCGGCGTTCAGCAGGAACTCGACGGCATCAAAGCGTCCCCGCCGGGATAAAACGCGGATGGCTGTTTCGTTGTATGACGTTTTGCCAGTCAAAGATGCGCCGCTGTTCACTAATAGCGTCAGCATCTCGATCAGCTGGGAGTCATCTCTTCCATAAGCTGCATTAATGAGCGCGTCATACCCTTCCTTGCTCTGATAGTGAACGTCAGCCCCCGCATCAATCAACGCCGCAACTTCTTGAAGGTTGCTGTTTTTGATAGCGGTACGAAGGCGTCCAGTCAGGCTATCTTCAGGTATCTCCATTAGTTCTGCCTCCTAGCTCCGAGAATCAAAAAGGGGCGAGGCCATGCCCCGCCCCTACCCCATACCTCCATTGGCAGCACTAGGAGAACTGTACCGTCGTGTCTTTCGGCAGGGCGGCAAGCTTGGCTTTGACTTCCTCCGTCGCCTTCTCGAACTTCGGCTTGCCCAGAAGCGCGAACATATTGGTCTTGTAGGCTTCGACGCCGGGCTGGTTAAAGGGGTTGATGCCCATGAGATAACCCGACACGGCGATGGCACGCTCGAAAAAGTAGAGCAAAGCGCCGAGGGAGTACGCATCAAGCTGGGCGAGATGCACGGTGGAGTTCGGGACGCCGCCGTCGCGGTGGGCGAGCGACGTGGCTTCGTAAGCGGCTTTGTTCACTTCCGTCAGCGGGCGGCCCTGCAAGTAGCCCAGCTCGTCCAGGTCGTTTTCGGCGGACGGGACGGCTAGGTTAGGCTCGCCGCCGTCTAAGATCACGAACGTTTCAATGATGTTCCGGCGGCCTTCTTGAATCCACTGGCCCATGGAGTGCAGGTCGGTCGTCAGGTCCACCGAGGCGGGGAACAGGCCGATATGGCTCTTGCCTTCGCTTTCGCCGGTGAGCTGTTTCCACCACTCGGCGATGTAGTGCAGGCGCGGCTCGAACGACGATAAAATCTCCGTGGAGTAGCCCTTGCGGTACAGGAGGTTCCGGGCGGCGGCGTAGAAGTAGGACGGGTTCTTGGTGACATCCGGGTCGGCAGTGGCCTCGGCGACGGCTTTCGCTCCGGCCAGCAGGGCGTCAATGTCAATGCCGGCGACGGCGATGGGCAGCAGGCCGACCGGCGACAGCACGGAGTACCGCCCGCCGATGCTGTCGGCGATGACCAGTGACGGGTAACCTTCTTCATCGGCAAACTTCTTCAAGGCTCCGCGTTTAGCGTCGGTGGTCGCGACAATGCGCTTCTTGGCTTCGTCCTTGCCGACATTCTTTTCCAGCAAATCGCGAAATAGCCGGAACGCCACGGCAGGCTCAGTGGTCGTGCCGGACTTGGAGATGGCGTTGATCGAGAACCGCTTGCCATCGAGCTTTTTCAGCGTCTTCGTATGGTCATGCGCCGACAGCGAATTGCCCGCAAATAATACTTCCGGCCCGTCGCCTTCACCCAATGCTTCGATGACAGCCCGCGCTCCTAAGTAAGAGCCGCCGATGCCGATGGAGATCAGCACATCCGAGTTCTCACGGATCTGCGCCGCCAGCGTCTTGATCGTTTGAAGCTCCTCGCCGCTGACAATCTGCGCGGGGTCCACCCACCCGAGGAAGTCCGCCCCGAGGCCGGTTCCCTGCATCACCTTCTGATGCGCCAGCGTCACATCGGCTTGAAACGCCTTAACTTCTTCTAAATCGACATCGGGGGCCAAATACCCGTAATCCAGCGAGAGTGGCAGAGCCATGATGATCCTCCAGTTATGAAATCGCCGCGATGACAGTGTACCCAGAATCGCCGAAGCCTGCTTGTAACCTTCTGTTAATCCAAGTTGTAATCCGCTGTTAATGTTCTCCTGCCCGGCGAGGAGCCTTACCAGGTAACATCAGAGCGGCATTCCAGCAGTTGACGAGTGTCTTTTTGTTCCAACCCATTCTTATCACAGAAAAGAGCAGACTTCATGGCACACGACGAAATCATTGCAGGCGATTCGCCGCAGAGCGAGAGCCAATCTTCTTCCAGCCGCCGCCGTTTTTTGACCCAGGCCGGGTTCGGCCTCGGCGCAGCGACCGCTCTGCTTGCCGGCGCGGGCGCGACCGAAGCCCGCGGCAGCGGGCATGACGTGGCGATTGTCCAGGCGGCAGCCACTGCCGAAGCCCTGGCGACAACCATGTATTATCACATCATCACGTCCGACCTCTACATGAACGGCCTCAACGGCAACGCCAACGACCAAGCCTACCTCGTCGCCGGCTACGAGCAGGAACTGGATCACTACAACCTGCTGACCACGATCGCGCCCGCGTACACGACGACGTTTTACTTCCCATCCGGCATGTTCGGCGGGTCCGCCACCTATGCCACTACCATCAACACCCTGGTTACCCTGGAAGATGCGTTTATTGCCGCGTATCTCATCGGTGTTCGCGATCTATCCACTCCCGCCCTTGCGGTGTTAGCCGCCCAGATCATGGGCGTCGAGTCCGAGCATCGCGCCTTTGGCCGCGTCGTTGCCGCCGACCTCGGACTGGGTTCCACAACCGGCCTTTCCGGCGTCGCTGAAGGCGTAGATGGCAGCGCTGGATTTGCCGCAAACAACCTAGCCTACGAGCGCAAGTTCCAGCCCCCGCTGAACCAGATCACCGATGTCGTCAGCGCTCTCGGACCGTTTATCGCGCCCGGCACCGCAGGCTTCTCGACCATGCCGTTCAAGTTCAGCGACGCGCTCAGCCTGCCAAGCAGCATCAAGCCAATCACCCTGGCTGCCACCACTCCATAAACGCCGCATGCTCTTCACAGAATAGGATCAAAATTATGAGGATCAAACATTTGGCGGGTGCAGTTGTGGCAGCAGCCGTGGTCAGCTTCAGCGCCCCCGTACTCGCCCAGTTTACGCAGCTTCAAAGCGCGTCGCAGCTCGGCAGCGCCGACACAACCCTAAGCTTTACCGGAGCAGGATTTGTCGGCTCCCCGTTTGCACAAACCGTCGGCGGAAACACGCTGACATTCACGGCGGCCTCCGGCCCCAAGCTGTACTTGCAGACTTCGGACGGGATGAGCTTTGACTTTGCTGCGGGGACTAATCTGCTGGAAACAACGGCAGGCGGGGGAGCCGATGGGCCGCTCATTATTGACTTCTCCCAAGGGGTGACGGAGTTCGGACTTTCCGCGCAGGATTTCGCGGCGGACTCGGAAGCTTTCTCCGTGGTTGCCTATGACGGCAGCACTGCCATCGGCGGCTTCTCCACCAACCTGGTCGATAACTCGATGGGAGCCGGCACCGCTCAGTTCCTCGGTGGAAGCGTCGGTCCCGGACAGGCCATCACTCGCCTTTCCATTTCCAGCGTTTCCAGCGAGGCCGGCGCGGCGAACGACTTTGTCGTTGGGCCGGTGTCATTTGCCGCCCCCATTCCCGAAGCGTCTTCTTCCGTCGGCTTCGGCGTCCTAGTCGCTCTCGGCGGCCTTGTCCTTGTCGCCCGCAAGCGCCTGGTCAGTGCCAAGTAAAGCCCGGCTTACCGACGGGAACAGGCGCAGGCTTTCAAGCCTGCGCCTGTTTTTCTGTCACAGCCGCGAGACAAGAAAGGGCAAAAGCAGGCTCACGGCGATTGCCCACATCACGGTCCCCACGAAGCAGTCCAAGACTTGCCAGGCGCGGGGGCGGCGAAACAGCGGCGCAAGACGCGCCGCTCCGAGCGCCAGGCTGAAGAACCAGAGGCAGGACGCGCTGACTGCGCCGGCAGTGAAGAACAAACGGGAAAGAGCGGCATACTGTGCCGAGATGCCACCGACCAGCACGACCGTGTCCAAATAGACATGGGGATTCAGCAGGCTGACCGACAGCGTGGAAACAACGACGCTGCCGCGAGGCGAAGCGGCAGCGGAGACTTCTAAACTACCGGGGTGCTGTGCGCTGCGGAACGCCCGCAGGCCGTAACACAGCAGGAACAGCGCTCCGCCAAGCGAGGTCAGCCGCGCCAGCACCGGCAAGCGGGCAAGGAGACTGCCCGCCCCCAGCGCCCCACACGAGATCAAAACGGCGTCACAGGCCGTGCAGATCGCAGCCACCAGGACGGCTTGCTCGCGGCGCAGGCCCTGACGCAGCACAAAGGCGTTCTGCGCTCCAATCGCGACGATCAAGCTCGCGCCCAGTCCCAACCCGCGAAAGAAGGCGGCGAAAAGCATTTCAGAGCCGATGCAGCACTTGGCGCGTCCGCTCCGTTTCCACCGTCCCGGTGTTCAGCGTGGTTCTCGGTTCAAAGAGCAGCAAATGGACTTCTTCTTGGGCGACAGGCAGGTGTTCAACACCGTGCGGGATGATGACAAACTCGCCTTCCCCAACTGTTATGTCCCGGTCTGCCAGCTTCATTGTCAGGGTTCCTTCCAGGACCAGAAACAGCTCGTCCTCGGTCTCATGGTGATGCCAATCAAACTCGCCTTGGAGCTTGACCAGCTTGACGTGCATGTCGTTGACGTCGCCGACAATGTGCGGGTTCCAGTAGCCGTTGATCTGGGTTAGCTTCTCGGCAAGATTGACAGCGACAATCTCCATAAAGGCTCCTCAAAAAGAAAGCCCGGCGCAGTACGCCGGGCTATGGACTTACTTGCCGCGGAAAAACCGCTTGAACTTGTACAAAGTCACGTCGCGGTTCATCTCGGCGATGGCTTTGGTCAGCGGAATCTCTTTCGGGCAGGCTTTGACGCAGTTCTGGGCATTGCCGCAGCTTGTGACGCCATCGGCCCCGGCAATCGCTTCCAGCCGCTCTTCTTTGTTCATAGAACCCGTCGGGTGGCTGTTGAACAAGCGCACTTGGCCGATAGCTGCCGGGCCGATGAAGTTTGAGTGCGTGTTGACCTGCGGGCAGGCTTCCAGGCACGAGCCGCAGGACATGCAGCGGGCGAACTCGTAGGCTTCCTGCCGGTCGCGCTCGGCGATGCGCGGGCCGGGACCGAGATCGTAGGTGCCGTCAATCGGAATCCAGCCGCGGATCTTCTTGAGGTTCTCGAACATCCGCGAGCGGTCCACGGACAGGTCTTTGACGACCGGGAACTTGGACATCGGCTCCAGTGTGATCGGCTGGGCCAGGTTGTCCACGAGGGTCGCGCAGCTTTGGCCGACTTTGCCGTTCATCAGCATCGTGCAGGAGCCGCAAACATTTTCCAAACAGTTCATTTCCCACACTGGGGCCGAGGTCTGCTTGCCGTCTTTCGTGACGGGGTTCTTGCGGATCTCCATCAGACACGAAATGACGTTCATCGCGGGACGGTACGGCAGCTCAAACTCTTCCCAGTACGGAGCCGAAGTCTGGTCTTTCTGCCGCTTGATTTTGAGCGTGATGGTCTTCTGGTCAGGCATCAGTATCTCTTTCTAAAATTATCTGTCTGAATGTATAACAATTGGGCGGCGCGAGGCATTCCCGACATGAAGTTCTTTTGTAATCTGGTCGATGTCCGCCTTGAGTGAAATCGTGCGCGGATCAGACGCAAATGACAAGTCCGGCGACCTTTGGCCTTTATAGGTAATATACGTCTGCGTTCCAAACGACGCACTCCGCATTCCGTGACGCACAGGCAAGGTATTCAACGGCATGGCCTTTTCGAGATCAGCAAAAAGCTGCTGCGCCCCAGGGAAAAAAGACTCCACCCCACCCTTTCTGACATCACGATCCTTACCACCATTGGAAAGAGATGTCACCAGATAGTTAGTTTTTGTCAGCATTACGGTAATCTTGTAACCCAACGTGTTTGTTGAGCCGGTGTTCTCAATGATGGCTGTTTGCATAGGGGCCGGTTTTGGCTCGGTTTTCGGCGGCGTCTTCGCAAGTGCTGGCAGGGCCGCTAACAGCAGCCCCACCGTACCCGCCATTGCTACTCTACTGAGCTTCAACTTCTCGCTCTCCTGCAACCGAAACGGGGTTGCTCGCCTTGATCGGGTCAGCGTCGTCAAGCTGCTGTTTACCGGTCAGCCAGCTTTTGCCGGCAGTCGCGACTTCCGACTCGTCGTCGTGGCCGTAAGCCGTATCGCGGCGAGCCTCCGGCGGACGGGTGGACAACTGATCGCCCCCGCCGTCGCCGCCTGCGCCGGCGGCAATCTGCATTTCCTGCACGGCAGCGCCGGTCAGGCCCGCGCCCATCGCCAGAACGCCGTTTTTGCCGTTAACGCCGTTTCCATTGCCATTCGCACGATGCCCGTTGCCGTTCTTGCCGTGCGTGTCAACAACAAGCGTTTCTTTCGCGGCTTCCGCAGTTGGAGTGGCACTGCCTGCCGTGTCTTCCTCGGCGGCGTAGTTGCGGAGGCGCGGCTTGATCAGCGACGTGTCCACGGCTTCATAGGACAGGCGCGGACCGTCGGCGGTCCATTCGGCAATCGTAGACTTCAAGAAACGCTCGTCGTCGCGCTTCGGGAAGTCCGGCTTGTAATGGGCGCCGCGCGATTCGTCGCGGGCGAGTGCGCCCAGCGTGATGGCGCGGGACAAGTGGAGCATGTTCTTGAGCTGCCGCGTGAACGGGATCAACTGATTGGTCCAGTTGGAGCTGTCGGCGATGGACACATGCTCGACCCGCTCCATCAGCTCCTGAATCTTGGCGTCGGTCGCTTTCAATCGGTCATTGTAGCGAACAACGGTGACGTTCTCGGTCATCGTGTCGCCTAGCTCCTCGTGGATCTTATACGGGTTCTCTGTCCCCGTAGATGCCGCCAGCTTTTCGTACTTCTGGGTCTGCTCTTTCAACGCACTCTCAAACAGCGACGACGGCAGATCGTCCACGCTCTTCTTCAGGTGCTTGACGTAGTTCACGATGCCCGGCCCAGCAAGCTGTCCACCGGTGAGGCACGACAGCAGGGAGTTTGCGCCCAGACGGTTCGCACCGTGGTACTGGTACTCGGCCTCACCGACCGCAAATAGGCCGGGAATGCTGGTCTGCTGGTTGCGCGGGTTGCCTTCGGTCAGCCCGCCGGTCGTCTCGTCCTTCGCGAAGTCTACCCACAGCCCGCCCATCGAGTAATGCACCGCAGGGAAGATCCGCATCGGGGTCGTGCGCGGGTCTTCGCCGATGAACTTCTCGTAAATCTCCAGAATGCCGCCGAGCTTGATGTCAATTTGCTTTTTGTCCAGATGCGTCAGGTCCAAATAAACTTGGTTCTGCCCGAAGACGCCCATCTTGTCGTCCACGCAGACCGAGAAAATCTCGCGGGTCGCAATGTCGCGGGGAACCAAGTTGCCGTAGGCCGGGTAGCGCTCTTCCAGGAAGTAATAGCGCTCCGCTTCCGGGATGTTCTCGCCGCGCCGCTCGTCGCCGGCCTTGCGGGGAACCCACACCCGCCCGCCTTCGCCGCGCGCCGACTCGGACATCAGCCGCAGCTTGTCCATGCCGGGGATCGCGGTCGGATGCACCTGGATAAACTCGCCATTGGCATACTTTGCGCCCTGCTGGTAAACCGACGACGCCGCCGTGCCGGTGTTCATCACCGAGTTTGTCGAGCGGTTGTAAACAATGCCGGGGCCGCCGGTCGCCAGCACCACGGCGTCCGCGCGGAACTCTTGGATCGCCATCGTCCGCAGGTCCTGGGCGACAATGCCCTTGCAGACACCGTCATCGTCTTTGATGACGCCGAGAAACTCCCAGAACTCGTGCTTCTTGACCTTGCCTTCGGACTCGGCGCGGCGCGTTTGCTCATCCAGTGCGTACAAGAGCTGCTGCCCGGTCGTCGCCCCGGCGTAGGCCGTTCGGTGGTACTGCGTCCCGCCAAACCGACGGAAATCCAGCAAGCCTTCCTGGGTCCGGTTGAACATGACGCCCATGCGGTCGAGCAAATTGATGATGCCCGGTGCATTGTCCGCCATGTGCTTGATCGGCGGCTGGTTCGCCAGGAAGTCGCCGCCGTACACGGTGTCGTCGAGGTGCTTGTAGACCGAGTCGCCCTCGCCTTTGGTGTTGACCGCGCCGTTGATGCCGCCCTGAGCGCAGACCGAGTGGCTGCGCTTGACGGGGACAAACGAGAACAAGTCCACCGGAATATCCGCTTCCGTGATCTTGATCGTCGTCATCAGCCCAGCCAGCCCGCCGCCGACCACAATCACCTTCGGCTTCAAATTGCTTGCAACGCTTGCCATAGTTTATGCCTCTTTATCTCTTAACAGTCCTCAGTAAGTCCCAGTTCCTACAAGTTCGTTTTCGCAAATTCGCGCACTGCGTTCTTTATGTTTCTTCCCAGTCTACATCTTTGATGTCCGAGCCAGCATCAGCAACGGCTGCTTCCCGTGCTTGCTTTTTTGAGGAATAGTTCCCGATTGCTTGCCATCTCGCATTCTTCACTAAAGGATCGCGATTGATATACTCTAACAAAAAGTCGTTGTCTTCGGTCAGCTCATCAGGCCATGTAACTCTGTAATCTACCTGAAGTGGCCTCAGTTGATTTTTTCGCGACTTTTTTTCGATGATTTCAGTCGGCATTGTAAACCTACTTTACTTGTAGCTGGCGTGGAACTAAAGTTCTACGCTATGGGGCGAAGCGCCTAGTCTCCACCTGCGTGGAGAAGGAGCGGATTGTTACTGTTATCTTGTTCTTTGCCCGCGCAGGCGGTCATTGGGCGTCTGCGCCCCACAGCGTAGGAATTTATTCCCACGCTCCTGTCAACGCCTTCCCTATTCCTCAACCACGCCTGCAAAATCCACCTGATCATAAACCTCCGAGAGCGCCAGGGTTACGCCCAGCGACGGCATTTCAATCAATTTTTCCAGACCAGCCACAGTCAGGTAATCCCAGTGGCCGTTTTCGCCGCGCTCAAACAGCTCCACGCGCGGCTCGGCTTGGCTGACCAGCAGGTACGAGCGCAGGGCTTCGATCTGCTGGTAACGAATAAATTTCTCGCCTCGGTCTTTCGGCTCGGTGCTAGGCGAGAGGACTTCCACCACGACAACCGGGTTTGTGATCGTATGCTTGTTCTTGCCCCGGTAGGTACTGGGGCCACAGACGACGGACAAGTCCGGGTAGTAAAAAGCGTTTGCCGTCCAAACCTTCATATCCGACGAGAGGACACGGCAGGCTTTCCCGCGCAGGCTGTTCCAAAGCAGAGCGCCCATGTCCATCGGGATAGACGCATGAGGTTCCGAGCCGCCGGACATAGCCCTAATCTGTCCATCAACGAATTCAGGCTTCTCGGCGGCATCTTCTTCCCATTTAAGGTACTGCTCTTCAGTATAGCGATCTTGTTCAACAAATTGACGGGCGAGTGCCATAGCAGTTCACCTATGCGGGTAACGATCACGGAGTAGGCGACGGCAAAGTGATGGTCTGGTCTACGCTCATCACCGTCAGAGTCGCTTTGGATTTGGCATCTTTGAGCGCCTGGCCGAACGCCGCCGGGGTGCCGGTGAGCGCAGGGAACGTGCCGTAATGCTCTGGGATGACGAGGCGTGGGTTAACCAGCTTCACGGCATCGGCGGCGCGGGCCGGTCCCATCGTATAGTGGTCGCCGATGCAGCAGAGCATGACGTCAACTTTATGCAGCTTTGGGATCAGCGCCATGTCGCTGAACTCGTCGGTGTCGCCGGTGACGTAGATCACGGGGCCGTTCGTGACCGAGATCAAAAAGCCGCCGGGATTGCCGCCGAAGTGCTGGTCTATGTCAGCCGTGCCGGGCGGGGGCGTGACGGTGGAGCTGTGGATGGCTGGAATAAACGCGATTTTGACATCGCCGCCCAGCAACGTCAGCTCGCCGCCAAAGTTGCCCTGCGTGTCCCCGCCTGCCTGCGCCTTTGGAAAGCCACCGTATTGGACAAGCGCGGTGCCGAGGTCAGCGGTGGAAACCAGCTTCGCGCCGGTGGCGTTGGCAATGGCCGTCGAGTCGCCGACATGGTCAAAGTGGCCGTGGGTGATCAAAATCAGGTCGGCTTTCGTGATGCCGGCTAAGTCCGCCGCGCCGTTTTTGTTGGATGGATTCTGAATCCACGGGTCAATCATCAAAATATGCCCGGCCGGCGTGGTCAGCTTGAATGCCGCATGGCCGTACCAGGTGAGCTGCGTGCTTTGTGCAAACGACGGCACAGCGGCGAGAACGAGAACGGTAAGCAAGGCGAGAGCGATAAGTTTACGCATAATTGTCTTTCTAAAACGACTGCTGATTCTGCCGGATGCCGACGGATGCCGGGGTTGTAGAAAACCCCGGCAAAGAAGCGTCCTTCGGACGAAGATGAGGACGAAAAAACCCGCGGCTCTTCGTCTGCGCCTTCCGTGTCCGCAGGCCAATTCCTGCCGGGGTTTTCTACAACCCCGGCATCCGGCAGCTTTAATGCTGAGTGATAGCGACAGTCGGTGAGACCGTCGCGATTTGTTTCAGGCCGTCCGCCCGCAGGTGGGCGATGGTCCAGAGGCCCATACCGGCGAAAATGAAAAATAAGCCCCAGCAAACAAACTGGTTGGTGCGCTGGGCCTGCGCCGAGATCGTCAGCCCCCAGCGGATGCAGAAGTTCCACAGACCGTTGGTGAAGTGAAACACTGTCGCGACGATGCCGATCGCTTGAATCCAGAAATGGACCGGATCGGCCATTTGATGGGCCATGGAAACGTAGCGAATGGCCTTCTCAGGATCGGGGTCGCCTGCCCACAGCAGAACATACTTCTGAATGCTTGTGTTCCAAATGTGGTAGCCGATATAGAAGAACGCAATCACGCCGCTCACCCGCTGCAAGAAATACATCCAGTTGCGGCCATACGCATACTTGCCGAGGTTCGCCTGTCCATAAGCCGTGATCCAGATGCCGTAAATCGAGTGGTACAGGATCGGGAGGAAGATCACAGCGACTTCCAGCACGGCCACAAACGGCAGGCCGCCGTAAACGCGGATGACGGCGTTGTACGCCCCCGGCCCGCGCAAAGCGTAGGAGTTGGCGATGAGATGCTGAACGAGAAAAAAGCCGATGGGGAAAATGCCGGAGGCAGAGTGCAGCCGGTGCCAAATATACGGGTCATGCAGACGCCCTTTGGGTGCGGGAGCTTCTTCTTTTTGCGGGATTGCGACAGCCATAAAGAACCCTTTCACGAAAATGCAACAGCCAAGTATACCCGCAGGCGAAAGCAAAAGTAAAATGAATTGTTTTTTCGGGTATTATAAGCACAGCTTAATACCCATCGCGATTGTTTGGAACCTTTCTTGGCGATGCTCAACCTGGACAGCCTGCAAATCTTCTCCGACCTTGTGGAGACCGGCAGCTTTTCGCGAACTGCCGAAAAGAACTTTGTGTCCCAGTCCGCCGTCTCGCAGCGGCTGAAAGCGCTGGAACTGGATTACGGGCAGACCTTGATTGACCGGGGGCAGGGACGCGGCAAAGTTTCGCCGACGGTCGCGGGAGAAGCGCTGTATCTCGGCGCAAAAGTGCTTCTGCAAGGTGCGTCGGCGCTGGACGCCGAGATGCGTCAGTTGTCCGGTGAAATTGCCGGAACGGTGCGGGTGGCGACGGTCTACTCGGTCGGCCTTCATGCCCTGCCGCCGCGCCTCAAGCCGTTTCTTGCGGCGCATCCGCGCGTCAACGTCCATTTAGAATACAAGCAGACGGATCAAGTGTATGAGGACGTGGTGAATGGAGCCGTGGATGTCGGCATCGTCGCCTGTCCGTCAGCCAAGCGCAATTTAGAAGTTGTGCCGTTCGCCGAAGAAGAAATGGTCTTGGTCTGCGCCCCGGAACATCCGCTGGCGAGGGGTGAAGTGTCTCTAAAACAGCTCAGCGGCCTTCCATTTATCGGCTTCGCCGACGACATTCCTACTCGCCGCCTTGTAGACGAAAGGCTAAAGGCCGCCGGAGCGCGGGTCAAAGTCGTGTCCACGTTTGACAACATTGAAACCATCAAAAACTTAGTGGAGATCGGCAGCGGGGTCAGCATCCTGCCCGCCGACACGGTGCGTCAGGAGCAGCGAGCGGGAACTCTCACGCCCGTACCGTTCACCGCGGCCGATGCCTTCACGCGGCCGACGGGCCTGCTGCTGAAAAAAACCAAGGCCCGGCGAGCCGCCGTGCAGGCATTTGTCAAGGCGATGCAGAATACCCAGCACTTATGAACCAATACCTTGCCAAGAAAAGCATTGACGACTTGCAGGCCGAAGACACTGAAGGCGCAGGGCTGAAGCGCAGCCTCGGACCGGGGCGGCTGCTGGCACTGGGAATCGGCGCAATCATCGGCGCAGGGATTTTCGTGCTGACCGGCGAGGCCGCGTCGCAGTACGCGGGTCCCGCGATCGTTCTCTCGTTTATTTTGGGCGGCATCACCTGTGCATTCGCGGGCCTGTGCTACGCCGAGTTCGCGGCGCTCATCCCCATCGCTGGAAGCGCATATACCTACTCCTACGCGACGCTCGGTGAGCTGGTGGCATGGATCATCGGCTGGGATCTGATCTTGGAATATGCGGTCGGCGCGGCAACCGTTGGGGTCGGCTGGGCGGGTTATGTGACGAGCCTACTGCATGACTTTGGCGTCACCACCGTGCCGCACCCGCACGGCTTTAATGTCCTGGCAATGCTCGGCATTCTCGCCGTGACAGCGGTTCTCGCGACTGGCACGAAAGAGTCGGCGAGCGCAAATGCCGTGATTGTCGGGATCAAGCTGGTCGTCATTGCGGCATTTCTGGGCTTTGGCGTGTTTCATGTGCACCCGGCCAACTGGCATCCATTCGTGCCGCCGAACACCGGCCATTTTGGTCAGTTCGGCCTGAGCGGAGTGCTGCGCGGCGCAGGGGTTATCTTCTTTGCCTACATCGGTTTTGATGCTGTGTCGTGCGCCGCACAGGAGGCAAAAAATCCGCAAAAAGATATGCCGGTCGGCATTCTGGGGTCGCTTGCTCTCTGCACCGTGCTGTATATCCTGGTCGCGGGGGTTCTGACGGGCCTGGTTCCCTATAAATTGCTGAACGTTGCCGACCCAATCGCCGTCGGCGTCGGGGCCATCGGGATCGGCTGGCTGATCGGCCTCGTAAAACTGGGTGTCATCGCTGGGTTAAGCTCGGTCATGCTGGTACTCTTATACGGCCAGTCGCGCATCTTCTACACGATGGCTTCCGACGGCCTCCTGCCGAGCCTTTTCAGCCGCCTTTCCCCGCGCTTCCACACGCCTACCGCCGCAACCTGGCTTTTGGGCGGGATTGTCAGCCTCATCGCTGCGTTTGTGCCGCTCGCTTTGCTCGGCAAGCTTGTCAGCGTTGGTACACTGTTTGCGTTCATATTGGTCTGCGCCGGGGTGCTGTACCTGCGCCGAACCCAGCCGGACCTGCCGCGCCCATTCCGCTGCCCCGGCCTGCCCGCCGTGCCGATCTTGGGGATTCTGTGCTGCCTGTATCTGATTTCCGGTCTGCCGCTGTCCACGCAAGTCCGCCTTGTCGTCTGGCTTCTCCTGGGATTCCTCGTTTACTTCGGCTACAGCCGCCGCCACTCCAAGCTTCACAAGTCCAATAGCTCGTAAATGCGCGTTCTGGTCCGGCGTGTTTCTTCCGGGCCGGAACTTCCAAACACAGCAAAGCATCTCAGGCCGACAAGCATCCGCGACATCTCGTAGAAGGACCGACGGCGCTCGTAGCCCGCGTCCAGCGTGATATGCGCTCCGTAGCCTCCAAAGAACGCTTCCCGCAGCGCGTCTTCGCCCTCGCTGAAATGAGCCAGTGCGAGCCGCATCAAGTCATACTCGTTGTGACCGATGACGGACTCCTCCACGTCGACAACGCCGGTGATTTGTTCACCGGAGACAAGAATGTTGCTTCGGTGCAGGTCCATGTGCAGAAGCCGGGGCGTAACGGCATCATCCAGTAAGCCGTCGCGACTGGCAAACCATGCCGCGATGGGTTCAGCGAGATCGGAGAACTCGGTGCGCGAAAGAAACGCAAGCCGCCCATCCGCGATCTCCCGGTGCATCTCGCGCCAGCTTGCGAAGGGGCCGATGTTCCCGCTCTTCGCCTCCTCGGCAAGCTCGTGTGCGGGTCCGGCGACGACCTTCCCCTCTCGCTCGGCGACATCCCCGAAGCGCTCAAATGTTAGTGAATGCATTCGGCCTAAAAGGTCGCCGAGCTGTCGGTAGATGCCACGCTTCCCCGCATCAGAGAGATCGGGGTAGGCTTGGGATAGCGTCATGCCCGACAGGCGTTCGCAGAGCGTGTAGGCGAAAGGAACCAGGCGGCGGGAGCAGTCCGCGACAAGCAGGTTCGGCGCAGGGATGCCTCGGCGGCGGAGCAGGCTGTAGATGATGCGCTCTTTGGCAGGCTTCCAATCCTCTGCGGGGTCTTATGAGACCTTAAGGATAAAGTCGCCCTGATCGGTCGCCAGGGCAAGAACAGTCCCGCTCAAGCCGCCGGCCTGCCTGCCGACTTCCCGCAGCGTCAGCCCGGCGGAGGCAAGAACGGCCTGGATGTGTTCTCTTTGCGGCAGCATTTGCTTGACCAGCCCCGGAATGTCAGCAGCGTTTTCGGCGGTAGGGCGCAGAGCGTCTACTTCGGCTACAGCCGCTACAGCAAGATACGAAGTCCAAACCGAGTTGACCTTCAAAGCTGAATTAGTACAAGCCATATCATTGTCAGTACCAGGATTTCTGCGACTACGGCCTTGTGAGCGTTGAACAGATGGCACGAAGAATATTATTTAGCAGTGCCTTCCTTTTTTTGCGGCTTTTTCTTGGCCAAAACACCTTTATCCAGCCAGACCGATTCTACCGTCGGCAACTAGTTTGAGATTAAGATGCCTGGTTGCTTCTTCTCAATCTCTGCTTTAATGACATCAGCTATTTTCTTTTTTACCTGAGCATCTTGCAACAAAAGTGAGTAAGAAGGTAAGTTTCGTGCGGTTTGTACTCTCACTATAAGCTACCGTTTCCGGGATTTGGTCCATTTCTCAGAATGTAAAGCAGGCTTAGTGGTAGAAGCAG
The DNA here is from genome assembly GCA_964252595.1 of uncultured Armatimonadales bacterium. GTDB lineage: Bacteria > Armatimonadota > Armatimonadia > Armatimonadales > Capsulimonadaceae > JANXMY01. The sequence goes on along the minus strand of CAXUNT010000024.1, from coordinate 10,133 downwards.
GAGTGAAATGGATGCCACGATCTCCTGCATAGGGATGACGATGATCGTTCTCTCCCAGCCAAATAGGAAGAGGAATACCGCTGGGAAAAGCGGCGCATCTTCGTTCTCCACTCGGATCCAAATGTTTACAATAGGTGCATATCTCGCTGAAAACAGGGATATGCGAGTCCTTGTCCAGCACAAAAAGCTTATTCACTCTCAAATCTCCCATAAACGATGGCAGTGTCATCCGCCACATGCAGCCAGACCTCATGCCAAAACTCGGCTTCCGCAGCCTCTCGGCTTTTCTTGCCCCCCCTGACCGACTGAAGGGTAGATTGTATGACAGCGGCTTTGTGTTTTTCTTGGCTGGGCTGAACTATAGTAATCCAGGAGTTCCCGCTCCAACTTGTTCCTAGAGCCGGACGCATAGAATACGTCACGCGCGGTCCAACGGCGCGGATTTCCACAAGTTCAGCATAACAAGCAGTTCCGACGTCTTCCGGTGAAAAAGAACTGCCTGCATGGCGCGGATCATCCAATGGGTATTGCCAGCCAAGCGAGTGGTCGTGAACAAGAGTTGCCCCGCCAACATTACGGATTTGGCTGATGTATGGGTTGAGATCGACGGAAGATGCACCGCCAGAAATCTCTAATATGACGTTGCCGAGGGAGTCAAAAACCACTGCGATCTCGTGATTTTTGATCTGACGAAGTTCTGCTTCTTTCTCTTTGATAGCTTCGGCGAGAGACATTGTTTCCCGCCTTGTTCCCGCCTGATATGCTACATCCCTAACGCTTGTTTGACCAGACCGGGAATGTCGGCGGTGCTTTCAGCGATGTGGACACCGGCATTACGCAGAGCGTCTACTTTGGCCTGCGGGCTGCCGGATGTGCCGGAGATGATGGCGCCGGCGTGGCCCATGCGCTTGCCGGGCGGGGCGGTTAAACCCGCGATGAAGCCGATGACAGGCTTGGTCATGGTCTTGATGTACTCGGCGGCAATCTCCTCGTCGGAGCCGCCGACTTCGCCGCACATGACCACAGCTTTGGTTTCCGGGTCGGCCTCAAACAGCGGCAGGACATCAATAAAGCGCGTTCCGGGCATCGGGTCGCCGCCGACCCCGACGCACGTTGTCTGGCCGAGGCCGGCGCGGGTCAGCGCGTCTACGGACTCATACGTCAGTGTGCCGGAGCGGGACACGATGCCGATAGGGCCGGGCATGAACATAGACGCCGGAATAATGCCGATCTTCGCGCCTCCCACGGTCAAAATGCCGGGGCAGTTCGGGCCAAGCAAGCGAGACTTGGAATACTTGACGACATTGACGGCTTTAATTTCGTCTTCAATCGGAATGCCTTCGGTAATGCAGACGATGAAGTCAATGCCGGCGTCTACCGCTTCCATGATACCGTCCGCCGCGCCCCGCGCCGGGACAAAGATGCAGGTGGCATCCGCGCCCGTGGCGTTTTTTGCTTCCTGCACCGTGTCAAAGACAGGAACGCCCTGAACAGTCATGCCGCCCTTGCCGGGCGTGACGCCGCCGACGACTTTGGTGCCATAGGCGATCATCTGGGTCGTGTGGAACTCGCCTTCGCGGCCCGTTATTCCCTGCACGATGACTTTTGTATTCTGGTCAACAAGAATAGCCATAAATTATTCCTCCCCTGCCCCTCCCCCATTGAAGCCTAAAGGCGGGAAAGGGAAAGAGGTACTAATCCTTTCGCCGCTTGAAGTAAAACACAGTGACCGGGACATTCTCGTCTTCCGCGCCGTCCTCGGCATCGTCGTTCGCCCGGACATCGGCGACCGCGTTGACCAGTTCCCAGCCCTGCCCGCCGTGCGAGTTCAGAGTCTCTTCGTCGGTCTCGTCGTCCGAGTCACTGACGATAATCTTGTATTCAAACAAATCTGCCATTGTATGTCTCCTTCAGAACTTTACTCTGCCGTCAAATAGTACCCAATAAGCCGCGCCGTGTCTACCAAGGCGTCCAAATGCGTCCGCTCGTAGGAGTGCGACGCATCCACGCCCGGCCCGATCAGCGCGACCTGAACATCCGCCCCCGCCCGCCAGAGGGCCTCACCGTCGGAGCCATAGTACGGGTAAATATCGGTCTTCAGATGGATGTTGTCTTTCGCCAGCCGTCGCAGCTTGCGTCCTAACTCAATAGAATACGGTCCGCCGCTGTCTTTAACGCAGAGCGTGCAGTGGAACTCATCGGACGCCTGCCCATCCCCAATCGCCGCCATATCCACCGTCAGCAACTGCGTTGTCTCTAAAGGAAACCCGCCCGCCGCGCCGTGTCCCACTTCCTCGTAGTTGCTGATATGAATGGTCGTCGTCTGCGCCGGCGTCTGCCCGCTGTCTTGAAGCGCCTTCACTGCCGCCAACATGCACGCAACGCACGCTTTATCATCGAGGTGCCGGGACCGAATAAAGCCGTTCACGACTTCCACGCGCGGGTCTAGGTACACGAAATCGCCGACCGCAATCCCCAGCGCCTTTGTTTCCGCCGCGCTGGCCGTCCGGGCATCCACCCGCACTTCCAGTGTCCCCGCCTCACGCTTCGTCTCCCCCACCGCCCCGCCATGTACATGAGTAGACGCTTTGACAAGCTGAACGCTGCCCCGGACTGTTCCCTGTTCTTCCGTCGCGACCGTGACCCCTTCGCCTTCAATCGCGTTCCACGCATACCCGCCGATCTGTGACAAGGTCAGCCGCCCGTTCGGCTTGATTTCCTTGACCATCGCCCCCAGCGTATCCACATGCGCCGTCACCGCACGAGGCGCTGCATCCGACACGCCAACAAGCGTCGCCAGCAACGCCCCCTTGCGCGTCCGCCGCGTTTCAAGACCTAGCTCCCGCAACGCGCGTTCCGTATAAGCAACCGCCGCTTCCGTGTCCCCTGTCGGGCTGGGCGTGTTGAGCAGGCCGACCAGAAAATCCGTCAAATAATCTGAGTTAATAGTCATCTAAGGTACTGCCTCAACTCTCACATGACCGCCGTCCAAAACGCGCAGCCATACATCATAACCGTACAGCAAAGCCATTCCAATCAGCGGGTCGCCTTCAGCTTCTAAAACCAGGATGTCCCGCTCCTGACCGTCCCACTCAACTGTCGCCAAGAACTCGCGCAAATTGGCTTGAGTGCCTTCGCCTAGAGTGACGACTACCTGGCTCTGGAATGGTAGATTCAGCCTGACAATTTCGGCGCTGGAGAGCGTGAGATAACCGTTAAAGCCGGTGTCGATCACGGCTTCATAGTCCTGGGTGCCTGTTCCATCCCGGATCACAACCGGCAATACCGCCTCGCGGTCTGCATTGATGCTGCCGATGATCATGTGGAAGCGATCACCTTCCGGCTGCCGATCCGGTAAGCCGCTGCACGACCGACCCGCAGAGTGAACAAAGGCGCATCGGGAAAGCGGGACTTTGCCCGCTTCGCCGCGAGAACGTCATCGGCGTCCATCTCGTATTCCCCGGTCTCCGTGTTGATGACAAGGAATTTTCCCCGATTGCCGTCTTCCACCTGTAGCTTGATTTGCTGTTCGTAAATTTCTATGCCGCGTTGGACGACTTCCTGCGGCGTTCGTGTGATCGTCTGCATGATGCTGTTTCCTTGAAGAGAAGTTTAAAACTTACCTGCTACCCAATCCGCGTCAGGGCTGGTTCCAGAGTCCATGATGATGAGATCACCGCCCTGCGACATCAACAAAAACGGGCCGCAGACACGCGCAAAGCGCTCACAAACCACCATTGCTAACTCGTAGGAGCCGTAAGTGAACGAGAGGCGGCGCGGTGCGTTTTCGTTCTTGTCTTCCGCGTAATCTTCCAGACGCAGCAACGTGTCGTCTTGACCATTGGTGTTAAGCCACGCGACCAAATCATCCCTATCGGCTTGGAATCTGGCTTCGCTGCTGAAATAACCTTCTTCCGCAAGATGATTAACTACCGAACGCACTTCGGCTGCCGTTGGGTTCCGGCTATTTTCGTAGTTCTCAGGAACGACCAGACCCATTTTCGCCAGCCAAGCAGGTTCAATAGGTTCCAGTGGCACCAGATCATAATGGGCGCTCATCTTTAAGATGACCTTTTAATGCTTCAATTTCTGCCCGTAGACGTGCATTCTCAGCTTCGGCATCTTTGGCACGGCGAGCTTCGGTTTCGGCACGTCGGGCTTCACTCTCAGCACGTCGGGCTTCGGCTTCCGTCCGCTCGGCTTGTTCCTGCGGCGTCGGCAGGAACTCGCCGCTCGCGGGGTTGTAAAGGCGCAATGCTTCGCCGATTTGGACAAAGTCTAACCCAAGCTGCTCGCTGTGAAGACGGCCCTGCGTGGGTTCCAGCCGAAGGTACCGGCCGTTTTCGAGCCGGTAGCCTTGCAGGCGCGGCTTTAAGTAACCGCCGGTGGGATCAAACAGGAAGTATTCGGGTGTTTTCAGGGTTTGCTCGTACAGCGGCAGCTTAGTTTCGATGTCCTCGCTTTGCGTGCTGCGCGAAGTGATCTCGATAACCACGCTGGGCAGCAGGTCGCCCTCTTTCCAAGCCATGTAGGAGTCACGCAGGCGGTCTTCCGCCCCAAACACGACGTAAGCATCGGGAGAGACGCGCGACTTTGGCTGGCCTTCTTCCCAGAACACAAAGTTATTGCCGGACACATACACATCCGGCTGCCCCATAAAATGAACTTTCAGCGCGGCAATGAGGTATGCCATCAATTCGCGGTGTTTGTCGGTTTCGCCCATTGGCCTGCCATCCCTGGTTGGATAAACGACGGCTTCGGGAGCCGTAAGAGTTGAGATTGCCATAATACTTGCCTCCTTGAAACGGATCAGCTTGCAAGGTTTTTGTCCAGCCACATTTCGTACCAGTCGCTGAATGATAAACGCGCCGCGTCAGTCAAGGGGTTTTTCATCGGAATGATGCCCATATCTCCGGCACGAAGGTCTTCCCAAATTGTTCCCCGTTCTTCTCCGCTGATGACAAGCAAAACCTCATAGCCACAGCCCATTTCGCAGATCGACAACGATCCCGCTGTTTGCCGCTCATCTTCGTATGTCTCGTTGAAATCCTGCGGAGAAGCAAATTGGTTATGAGCCAAGTTCCAATCTTCGTGATGAGGCCACGGACACGAAAGAAGAGCGGCATCTTTGCGGATCGAGTTTTGCAGCCGGTTCAGGCCGTAGTAAGGGCCAACACCACCGTTCCCGATTTGTGTTAGGAACTCGCGGTAATCTTCTGGAAGTACAACCTTATGCTGCTGCTCGAAGTCGTCAATCTCGCTCAGGGTTAGACAGGGATAAACACGGTATTTATGGCTTCTTGCTCCGAACACAGTCAGGTTGGGGTCATACGTCACCAGCTCGCGCAATTTGCGCCAAAGGGTCCGCATTTTGTGGGACACGAGTTGTTCATCTATTGCCATATGTCTGTTTCACCCCCGCGCGTCCATTGGCTGCCATTTCAAGTCGCGGGGGCCGGTGTAGACGGAGTCGGGGCGGATGATGCGGTTGCCGTCTAATTGCTCGATCATGTGGGCGGTCCAGCCGGCGGTCCGGCCCACGGCGAAGACGGGGGTGAATAGCTCGGAGGGGACACCGACGGCGTGGAGGATCAAGGCGGCGTACAGCTCGACATTGGCGTAGAGGTCACGGCCTGGCTTGAGTTCGGCCAAAACGTCAATCGTGGTTTGTTCGACCGATTTTGTTAAGTTGAGCAGCTCGTAGTCGTTGGTCAGCGCAGCCATCTTTTCGGCGGCGGCGGACAGCAGAGCGGCACGGGGGTCACGGACTTTGTAGATGCGGTGGCCGAAGCCCATGATGCGGCGTCCGGCGTTCATCTCGGCGCGGATATAGGCGTCGGTTTGCTCGGGGGTGCCGATGGCGCGGAGCATATCTAAGACTGGACCGGGGACACCGCCGTGCTTCGGGCCTTTGAGAGCGCCGACGGCAGCGGTGAGGGCAGAGACCATATCGGAGTCGGTGGAAATGGCGACGCGGGCGCAGAATGTGGAAACATTGAGGCCATGCTCGCTGACCGCAACCATGTAGGCGTTGAGGCCGTCTACCCGCGCGGGGTCCGGCTCCGTGCCTTCCAGCATATACAAGAAGCCGGCGGCAAGGCCGTGTTCGTGTTTGGGTTCAACAATCGGCAGGCCACTTTTGAGGCGGTAAGTGTGGGCGGCAATCGCGGACATCTGAGATTGCAAGCGGGCGGCGCGGCGCTTGGCGGCGGCAAGGTCAAGGCTGTCCACGTTGGAATATCCAACGGACAACATCGCGGCTCCCATGCGAAGCATGTGCATTCCAGACGCATGAGGCGCGAGAGCAGCAAGCGCGTCCATGACGGGTCCCCGCAGAGCGCGGGCGGCGCTCATTGTTTCCTGGAGGTCGTCATACTGGGTCTGTGTCGGCAGGTTTCCGTTCCAGAGCAGGTAAGCCACTTCTTCAAACGTCACTTTGCCGGACAGCTCGGAAATATCGTAGCCGCGCAGTGTGAGGCGTCCGTTCTGGCCGTCTACTTCGGCAATCTGGGTCGCGGCAGCGGTGATGCCTTCAAGGCCTTTGTGAACGATAGGTTCTGTCATTGTGTTCTCCTGTGTAACATAGTTGATAGGACGAATGCGAGTAAGATGGACGCGAGAGGGAACGATGCCGTGAACGCCTTATGCCTGCGGCATTACTTCGTATCTGCTGGGGGACGAAGCGCCAAGCCGCCTGGGTGGCGGAAGATTTCGTACAATCTTACTCTTGTCCCACTTACTCTTGTCCCACTTACTCTTGTCCCGCGCAGGCGGGTCATTGGCGTCTCGCTCCTCAGCGACGCCGTTCACGGCATCGCACTCAGGGCCTCGCTGCTTTGTGCTTCTTACCCAATCAGCTCCGCCGGGTAGCCGTGGGAATGCAGGGCGGCAACGATGCGCTCCTGATGCGCCCGGTCGCGCACTTCAATCAGCAGCTCAACGCGGGTGACGCCGAAGTCCAGGTTCGGGCTGAGGCGGTTGTGATTGACCGTGATGACGCTGCCGCGCTCTGCGGCAATGACCGACAGCAGATTGACAAGCCCGCCAGGGCGGTCATCGCAGGACGACATCAGGTGCAGGTAACGGTCGGCGCGGAGCATTTCACGCTGGGTCAGGTCGGCTAAAGCCAGCGCGTCAATGTTGCCGCCGCAGAGGATCACAGCGGTTTTGCCGTAAGCTTCGGTGCGATGGGCGAGAAGGGCAGCCAATCCTGCCGCGCCGCTCGGCTCGACCACCAGCTTGGCCCGCTCTAAAAGCAGCAAAATGGCAGCGGAGACGGCGGTGTCGGGGACAGTGACAATGTCGTCGGCATACTTTTGAAGATAAGCGAATGTTCTGGGCGTCGGCGTCTTGACCGCAATGCCGTCGCAGATGGTGCGGATGGGAACGGAGCTGGGGACTAGATGCCCGGCTTTCAGCGACTGCGCTGCGGCATCGCAGCCTTCCGATTGGACGCCGACCACGCGGATCTTTGGGTGGGTTTCTTTCAGCGCCAGCGCAACCCCGGCAAACAAGCCGCCGCCGCCGACGGGAACGATCACGGTATCTACATCGGGAACGTCTTGGAGCAGCTCCAGGCCGAGTGTCCCCTGCCCTGTGATGATGCCGTCGTCATCAAACGGCGAAATGAAGACAGCGTTGCCTTCGGCGACATACGCTTGGCACGCTTCGGTCGCTTCGTGGAGATTGGAACCGGCCAGAATAATCTTTGCGCCGTAGCCTTCGGTGGCTTTGATTTTGGCGATGCTGGCGGTTTCCGCCATGAAGATGGTTGCCGGAATACCGCGCAGGCGAGCGGCGAGCGCCACGCCCTGAGCATGATTTCCCGCGCTGGCTGCCGCGACCCCGCGCGAGCATTCCTGCGGAGTCAGCAGGGAAAGACGGTGATATGCGCCGCGTATCTTGAACGAGCCGGTGCGCTGCTGGTTTTCGCATTTCAGCACAATGTCGGCATTGCCGCCGACGCGGCGGGAGACGCTGTCACTGGTTGCAATCGGCGTATGATGTGCCACCGACTGGACACCCGGCAGGGCCGCTTTGATCTGTGCCAGCGTGACGTTCATGACTCAATTCTCATGCCATTTATAATACTGGCGCGAGTAAAAAAAGTCAAGTTACAAACTGTCCGGTTGACTTACGTCGCGCGAACCAGTATAATAGAAGGGTAACGGGGTGTAGCACAGTTGGTAGCGCGCAAAGTTTGGGACTTTGAGGCCGCAGGTTCGAGTCCTGTCACCCCGACCAATTTGAATTGGGACGCATAGAAGTATGCGTCCCTTCTTTTTTGTGCGTTGAGGCAAGGAGAACGAGAACGAGTGAAAGCGAAGTGCATGGTCTGCGAGGACAATTACGAGATTGAGCGCGACCGGGGACAAGTCATTGAAATAGACGGGGCGGGCCACTACATCTGCCACCGGGACTGGCCGGGCTTCACGGCGGGCGTAGATTTGCAGAAAAAAGTTCAGGAAGCCGAAGAAGGCGTCCACACCGAGCAGAACGAATCCAAGCGGGCGGAAGCGCGGGCGTCGCTGGTAGCGTTTGACCAGTCGCCGCGTCAGATCGTCGCCCGGTTGGATGAGTATGTGATCGGGCAGGAGCGGGCCAAGCGCGACGTGGCAGTCGGTCTGTACGACCATCACCGCATCCATCAAGACGATTTGGCTCAGACCGAAGCCGGCATAAAGGCCGACGTGGAGCTGGAAAAAGCCAACATCATGCTAGTCGGGCCGTCCGGCAGCGGCAAGACGCTGCTTGCGAAGACGCTGGCCCGGTCGCTCGGCGTCCCATTCGCCTCCGCTGATGCCACCAGCCTCTCGCCGACCGGGTACACAGGAAACGACGTAGAAAGCATTTTGACAGCGGCGTATATTGATGCCGGAGAAGACTTGGAATGGGCGGGCCGCTCGGTCATCTTCATTGACGAAATTGACAAGATCGCCCGCAAATCGCAGTCTAATCCCAGCATCACCCGCGATGTCAGCGGTGAATCGGTTCAGCATGCCCTTTTGAAGCTCGTCGAAGGCACGATGGCACAACTCCCGCTTGGCGCGTCGGGCCGTAAGCATCCGGACGCCCCCCCTGAATATATTGACACGAGTAAAATTTTGTTCATCGGCGGCGGCGCGTTTGAAGGCTTCCCGGAGATTGTCGCGAAAAAGATGAAGCGCCAAACCGAGCGGACGATGGGCCTTCGCGCGAATCCCTCTGCCATTTCCGGCGACCCGCAGCGTGATTATGAAATCCTCGCCGAAGCCCCCGCCGAAGTGCTGATTGAAAGCCTGATTGAATACGGCTTCGTCCCGGAGTTCGCGGGCCGCTTCCCAATCATTGTCCCACTCGCTCCGCTGACCCGCGACCAGATGCGCCTGGCACTGACGGAGCCGAAGAACTCGGTGATCAAGCAGCAGGTGGAATTATTTCGCCGCGACGGCATTGACCTCCACTTCACCGAGGACGCTTTAGATGCTATTGTAGACAAAGCCGTCAACATGAAAACCGGCGTCCGCGCTTTGCGCTCGCTCGTCAAAAGCATGACCAGCCAGGCCCGGTACGATCTCGCGGGGGATAAAACGACCACTGCGGTTGAAGTCGGCCCGGAGACTTTAGACGATCCCCGAAAGTATGCGGCAAAGGGGCGTTAGTCTACAAGGGGTGGTAAATGGCCCGGGGCAGCAAAGCAGAGCAGTACAGGCGGCTTGCAGATAGGATGCGGCAAATAGGATCTTCGGTATCCACACCAAATCCTGCCACAGATACCGATATACAAACCGCTGAACAAGAATTGAACTGTACGTTTCTCGAAAGCTTCAAGTGGTTCCAGAAAGAGTTTGGGGCGTACAGCGGCTTCACAGACGTTTATGGAGTTAAGCCTTTGTCTGTGCCACTGCAAAGTATCGTAGGCATCACGATGAACGAACGCCATGAGACTTACCCACCAATGCCAGCACACCTAATCCCCTTCAGCGATAACAGCGGCGGCGACTCATACTGCTTTGATACCTCACATTTTGTAGATGGGGAATGTCCTGTTGTTTTTTGGGACCATGAAGCCGATGAAAATCAGATACCCGAACAATGGGCGGCGAACTTCCTAGATTGGCTTGAAGAAGAAATGAGCTTTTAGTCTATCCTAC
>CAXUNT010000023.1:0-48012 GCA_964252595.1 uncultured Armatimonadales bacterium | reverse complement strand
GGGTAGGCCGCTGTGAGGGAGAGGCTTTGCAATGGAACCTATGCCCTGTGACAGCGGCCAAACAGATCAGAATACGCGGAAAATGCTACGCGGTTTAGCTAACCGGCTCACGTCGCGAGTGAATGAATGTTTCAATTTTTTTTGACAGTTCAGAGTACGCGGCCTGCTCCGCTTTACGGAAGGCAATATGTTCGGTCCTCCTTGCGTCCAGCCTAGAATAATGCTGAACTAAGCCAAGACCATAGCCGCTACTTGCCGATATGCTTCCTCCCGTAGTTGAGACGGCAGGGCAAAACAACTCAGGGAAGGAAAAAACGAGCTTTTCAAGCAGAAACTCCATGTCAGCATAAAGACGTGGATAAGCCTCTACCAACGCATTAGGTGTGAGGATAGTTACAAGAACAGGCAGGGTATTTTGTACGAACAAATCTACTGCATCTGTGGGAGTGAGGTATTCAGAAGATTGTTCGGATTTCAGTCTGTCGTTAGTCATTGCATCCCACGTTTGCCGGAAGATAGCATTGGCTTCACCAGAGACATATCCCGGATCAAGCAGAAGTATCCCAACAGTTTCTACCGTCCATTTTGTGACCAGGATCGTCCCCTCTTTCGCAGTGGCGTTATCTGCGGCGCAAAGTGCTGAGAATGTTAGACATGATGTGCAATAGAGGTATTCACAGACTACACGGGCGACAGCTTCTAAGTTTACGTCTTCTCCATCCTTGCCGAATAAATTGCGTAGAGTTTCTTGAAGCCCCGCTACGATGAGGGCAGCCACCTTGTAGTCCGGGCGGCCTGTTAGCTCCTGACGTATTGTTCTTGCAACGGCTTTGATTTTGGCCTCTTGCGTTGCTTGTTTTCGCTTCCACGACCAGTTCATGTTGTTACTTCCTTGTTTATTCTAAAGTTCTGGTTGGGGTGCAGCGCAGAAAACAACCTCATAGGTCCATCCGGCCCCCTCCCGCTCGTGTGGTACGATCTTGTCTATAATCTTCGTCAGCGCCTCGTTCCGCTCGCCGTCACTGATAGCAGGGTTATGAAAAAAGGCTGTCATGTGCCTCTCAGCAAGTAATAGCGTAAGCGCCTCTTTTGGTCTCCGCTCTACAAGGATTTCTGATTTAGCCCTTATCTCCTTCCGACACCGCGCAATCCGTCCTAGTTCTTTAGGAAAATGAGAATGATCCTGTTTATCTGCTGTTCCTGCATCTTGATCTGCCGTCATAGCATCAACAAATGCGTGTGCAACGATTTCTTCCTCGTCGTCAAGAGCGGCGACCTCTGCCAAAAGCGCTTGGTGTTCTGAATGACTAAACAGATCAGTATGACCGTAAGCAGTTAGAACATCGCGCCGGTGCTGTCCATAGTTTATTTCCTCTTCAACAGCTTGGAGAATGAAACGCTCCACCTCTGCCCCTGAAAAGTAGCGCATGGGGCATGACTTCGCGGCTGGTTCGGATTGTGAACATCGTAACCGACAGGGGGCAAAAGCCCAAAGCTGCACGTCTTTTTGTTCGCCCTGCTGATCTTCAATGCAAAGCATCTTCGCTCCACACAGAGGGCAGGTTATTAACCCATTTAGGAGGCAGTTATGGGCAGCCGCATTGCTGTTCGTGTCACGGACAAAGCGCCGCGCCGCCAATTTGTTGTAGGCGCGATCTACTACGCTAACGAAGCGGACCCAGGCGAGGTTTAGTTTCTGGTCCCCATTGTCTTCGGGCGTACAAGCCGCCCAAGTGCTTACCTTCTTGATTTCCAAGTCTCTCTTGCCCTTGCGTGTAAAGCTGTTCAGTACCTACATTATGACCAAAACATCTAATATATTAGATATTCTATGCCTGCTAACTTTGCCAGAATGTAGCAACTTCTTGGACTGGATGTTGCATTTTGCCGTACAACGGCCCGCGCCTCAGAACATTGGACGGGCGGGCGAATGGTCTTGGGCTTCGCGCTGCCGAACGCCGCGCACAACTCAGGCTGACGCAGGATGAACTCTGCGGCCAGATCGCCTATGAAACGCAAGGCAAGTGGACACCCTCTTGGGCAGACATTTCGCGCCTAGAGAATGGCGCACGGCTTATATCAGACTTGGAAATTATTGTGCTGGCAAGGGTGTTGAAGTGCAGCGCCGCATGGCTCCTGCTGGGTGAAGATGTTATTGCAGACAGGAACAAGGCCAGAAGCGTTGAACTAGAGTAGCAGGCGGGAACATAGGTGCTAAATAGCTTATAACGTCTTCACCCTGTAAGCCGCGCCTAGTTGTTCTAAGCCGAGTACCACATGAGCGAAGTCTTTTGGCTCTGACACGCCTTCCACGAGCAATTTCCAACATTCTACGATAAGATGCCGGTCAACAGTAACATAGGCTGTTTGCACGGGTGAACCTTGAAATCCATACGTTATGCTATACGAAAAATCGTATTCAAATGGCGGTCTGAATATACATTCTATATGAAGCGGATAAACTGATGCGGCAGGAGCTAACCTGTACCCGCTAGTTGAGACGACGCTAATTTCTCTGTTAAGGCCGCGTGCTATTGTCCAATCTTCTTGCTTCTCATGGGCTTTCTTGCCGGTTGTGGCATCTATGCGTGAGTTTTTCCCAGCAATAGGAAGATTGATTGTCATGTAAAGGTCTTTTGTTAGTCCCGGCCCGTGACTTTCAAGCCCAAGCAAGAGGGTTGCAAAAGCAACATCATCTGGCCTTGTATTAGTTGGGCTTGCACGAGCAACCGCATACGGCGATTTAAGTTCTGTTCCTTTCCTCTCAAACCGACAAAACTGCATAGAAGCGGCCAAAGCTGTCACGGGCTGCGGGTGTTGCCCAAACATTCCCGCTAAGACGCCGTGCGGGGTCGGCACGAAGTCTGAACCGGCCCGGATGTAGTAGTGGTTTGTGCCAATTGCTTGATGGGGTCTCAGGTTGCTCTTGGGAACGTAGGTAACAACATAGCCCTCATTGTTCCCCGTGCCAGCGGGTATGGAATGATGCAGAACGCCGGGGTGGGATGGAACCGTCCGCCCCGACACCGAACCTTCCAAGCGGCTGCGGAAGCGTTGCGGGTCTTCAATGTATTTCCGCGCTTGGGGAAGATCGCCGGTGTTGCTCTTGTCCTTATCGTTGCAATCCACACCCCAAACGATTATGCCGCCCTCCGAGTTGCCGAAGCCGGATATAGCTTTAGCGAGGTTGTTCAAGTCGTTTGAGTGAATGCTGCGACCTTTTCCCTCATCGGCGGATCGCTTGAAGTCAAGAAACAACTCCTCGGATTGCCTGCCGTTAAAGAACTCCTCAACCTCAGCTTCCCCATTCTCAACAAGCCGCGCATACAAATCTTCTGCTCTACCCATACCGTTCTTCCCTATCCCTGCTTATGCTAACGGCCAGCCGCCGTGGTCGTCTATGGCCTCATCTATGGCTTCCATAAGCCGGATCGTCTCGCCGAGCGCGGCTACAACGCCCTGATAGTGCTTAATGTCGTCAAAGGTCAATATCCGGCCCTTGCGGTCTTTAAGCCACTTCTGACAGACCTGATAGCCGCCTACTTGAAACGCCCATACTTCCGGCCTCACCCCGTCAAAGTATTGTGCCTTATTGATGTAAACCCGGCCCTGGTCGCTGCCGGTCGGTTCGGCGTAGCGAACGCCTTCCACTGTGTCCTTTGCGGGGTCTGACTTCGGCAACGCAGCAGGATAAGTCACAGTGGCCGGCCCTTTCTTCTCCATCAGATGCAAGCCTATAAGCTCGCTGCCGAAGGCGCACAGGACGCGGAACAAGTCAGGCTGAGACATGAGGGGCAGGCGCGGAAAGTCGCTTTTCAGGAACTCCCCGTAGCGGCTGCGGTAAGCCGGGCTGTGGAAGACGGCGTACAGATAGTCAAATACGTCTTCGGGGCCAAAGGTGGCTTGCCTGTCGCCGCGTCCGTCTGAAATGAACGTCATGCCCAGCTTGTCAGCAAAGGTCTTCACGAAGTCCGACGCTAGGTTTGGCTTGCGCGTGGTCGGTTCGTCTTCTTCGGCGTCAAATAGATGTGCCTTAGCCGTATCAGGATAAAGGTAAAGCGGAAAAAGAGAGTTAATGTCATACGCGGCTAAGGCTTTGTGGCCGATGAGCGAATTAGAGACGCTGCAATCCCAAGCATCTTTAGTAGCGCGGGTGGTTACTAAGCCAAAGTTCTTTCCGCCGAGTAGGTGACGCATCACTTGGCGGCGGGGCCGGGTGACGACCTCAGCGGAATAGACCAAGAACCGCTCATCATAAGGGCGGTAAAGTAATGGTTGAACAATGTTTGTTGGAAGGTTAAACCCACTTGCAAGAGCTTCTGCTTCCTTCCGCGTGTACCCGATTGTTCTCTCGTCCTGCCCTGTGACTATACCAGGGCTGTATATGGGCATCATATCTGTTATACAGCAGCCTTGCTCATATTCCGCTTTTAGGTCCGTATCCTGCGGTACGAACAAGTAAGACGGAGACTGCGGGGTAAGCTCCGTCCAATGGGTTGTTGCTACATCCGTTTCCGCGAGAACTTGGTACTTGTGAGAGCGCGGCCCGTACAAGTCGGCATGATGCACCCTTGCCGGCGCTTCCCTTGCACCAGGGCGCTTGACGAAGATGCCGATAGCCACGCCCTGCTGAATGTCAAATATGTTCTCATCCTTGCCCCCGCCCGGCGCTGTTTCCTTCTTCTTGCTGTTGCCGTGCAAGTCCAAAACATAGATGTCGTCAAACGTCCCCATCAGGCTTTGGCGCATCCCTCGGAAGGTCGGGTTGTCCAAGTACCCGTGGTTCGTGATGAACGCCAAGATGCCGTACCCCGTCTGCTCAATGCGCCACTGCGCGAACCGAAGGAACTTCACATAGTCGTCGTTAAGCCACTTCGGGTTACGCTCCCCTAGTGGCTTCCCATCTACCTCAAAGTAGCTGCCCGTCTTTGCCCCTGTCTGCGTGTCCGTTCCCCGCAAGAGGCCGCTGATCCATTTGCCGGTATTGGCGGAATGGCCGGAGTACGGCGGGTTGCCAAGTACCACCATGACCGGCGCTCCCTGTTTAACCCCGTTTGCGGCATTAGCTTCATCTACCACCCACTGCGCGAACAAGTTGCCCGATACCTGCCCCGCTTCCTCTAGCGTGTTGGTCAGGAACACCCCAAGCCGCTCGTCGCTCTCAAAGTCATAGCCGCTTTCGGCAAGCTGCAAGCCGAGCTTTAGGTGAGCCACGGCATACGGGGCCATGAGTAGCTCAAAGCCGAACAAGCGCGGCAAAAGATGTTCCGAGACGTACCCGCTCCACATCCCCTTGTTGTTTACGAACGTCCCGGCGATATAGTCAACCACGCCATGCAGGAAGGTTCCCGTGCCGGTTGCCGGGTCAAGTATCTGAACCCGATGAACTTCCGCCGTGCCTTTGCCGTCCGGCGTCTTCACCGTGATCTTCTCGGCGTCAGCCAAGCCCTCTGCCAGTCCGAAGGCAGTCCTGAGCAGATAATCCACGCTGCGAACGATGTAGGAGACGCCCGGTTCCGGTGTATAGTAGACGCCCCGCGCTTCCCGCATCTTGGGGTCATACACGCCCAGGAACGTCTCGTAGAAGTGAACTACGGGGTCTTCCTGCCGCGTCCTGTGGCCGAAGTCTTTGAGGATCGCTTCCATGTCCGCCCGGTCCAGCAGTTCCGCGAGATCGTCTACTACCCATACCACGCGCTCATCCAGGTCCGGGCCGGCGATGTAGCCGAACGTCTTTCTGAGGAACGGGTTGGTCTTGGGAAGCTGATGAGGGGCAAGGTAGCGCGTGAACCGCTGTCCCGGCGGCGTATTACAGCGGGCGGCAAACAGACCGTGGGCGATGGTCTGCGCGTACATATCGGCAAAGGCTTCGGGCGTGAGGTCATGCAGAAGCGTCTTGCGGAACCCCTCAAACTGCTGGTGCAGCGTTCCGCCTTTGTCTTCATCCACAAGAGCGCGGTCTATGCTATGACGAACCTGCTTGGCAAGGTTCGCCATGCGCCCGGCAAGCTCTTTAGGGCTGCCAACAGTGGGTACTTTGGCTTCAAGGAACGCCTCTAGCAGTGCTTTGACCTCAGCTTCTCCCCCCGCCTCTGCCACGAGGGGCTTCTTGCCCCCGCCGGTTCCTAGTCGCGCCGTCAAGCGGTGCTGCCCGCTGGCATACCAGCGAAACTGCACATAGTCAGTGAGGATGAGGTTGCCGAGACTGCCTAAGTACCGCTTCATCTGGTCGGACTTCTCAATCTTGTCCAGCGGTTCGCCTACATCTTTGGCTTCCACATAGCCGAGCGGCGTTTCTCCCCGCGTGAGGATGTAGTCGGGAGCGCCGCACTTGATTCGCTTGGGTTCATTGGTGGCGATGATGCCGGGGGCGAGGCTTTCCAGCAGGGTTTTGAGGGCGGGGCGGTGGGTATGTTCGGTGGCGTCGCCTTTGGCAACGGCTTGGGAAAGGAGCTTGAAATACTGGCCGAAGTAGGTCATAGATCAAGTATACAGGAGCAAGCGCCACCCTGTCAAATAGCCTTTGTCAAACCGCCCCGTAGCGGCCTCTGGTGACTCTGCATGGGGCTTCTACGCTGTTCTGTGTGCTGAGTACCCCCGGCATTTTGCAGCCCTCGCAACGTCGTTTAGTGGCCTTCGGTTCAAGAGAATGCCAGAATGCAACTTTTTTATAGCCGCCGTGTCTTATTCAGTAGGAGTAAAAAATGGCAGACAGTTGGGCGGAATTGCAAAAGATAAGCGATACTGAGTTAATCCGGCGCTATGATGAGACGGCAAAACAAACGCAACTAGGGCTTGATTATTACAGGCAGGAGATCATGCTAAGAAGTCAAGAGCAAGTTGACAAAGCCATGCTAGGATATACCAAGCAAGTCACTATACTGACCTGGATAACAGCGATTTTGGCGGCGGCAGCGGTCCTTATTGGCCTAGTTTCCCTTTCAGTTGCGCTTCATGCTCACGTCTGAGGAAAAACTACACATGACGGCTTTCGTAGCGACGCTTTTATGCCTGTTTTTGACACTAAGAGTCATTACACCCGTGGCAATTTAGCGGGTATAATTCTAGCAGATAGCCATATTGAATGCAATTCAATAGTTCCTAATCAGGAGGGCGGAAGATTGGCGCGAAAGAACAACGGCAACGACAGCGATAACAATGCAGAAATCAAAGTCCTCTACTTTGAGGCCAAGAATGTCAGTAGCGATCTAGCGGGGACGCTCGCGGCATTTGCGAATGCTATTAAGATAGCTCCGGTTCAGACCATACCCACCCAACCACCGGCATCTCAGATTGAGAACCGGCGAACGGGTTTAACTGGCAATGGACAGCAAGAATTAAACTTGGAAGAAGACGAAAATAGCAGTTCTGATACTCCTATTGCAGCTTCAACCCCGAAAGCGGAAACACGCGAAAGGAAGCCGTTCAAGGGGAAGATCATGGACGATATTGCTTGGGACGGTAACGGAACGCCCTTCATTGACTATGTGAAGCAAAGGAAGCCGGAAGACACCACGAAAAAGTTCTTGGTCATTGCTTCTTGGTTTAAGCGGCACGGCGGACATGAGAAGGTCAACGCAAACCTGATTTACAACGGCTATCGCAAGTTAAGCTGGTCGGCACTAGCCGATATGACGCAAACGCTTCGGGATGGGGCGAAATCAGAACGGGGCTATTATATCGGCGATGGGAAAGGTTTTTATGCGATCACTAACATTGGCCTTGATGCCGCTGATAAAGCCGGTGGCGACAAATCAGGAAGCGGATAGCGCCTGTGGAAGTCTCTGATTTTGTGACCGTGGTTCCAGAGTTCACAAGTCTCCTTCATACTGAACGTGTAATCCTGTTCGGGTGGTATCTGCATGTGTACCGTGGGAAAGAGCGGTTCAGCACATCTGATATTGCCTCATGCTATGATATATTACATCTGGCGAAGCCCAATATATCGGACGTACTGGCTAAACTATCTCTAAAGAAGCCGCGTGTTTTACTCAAAAGCGGCAGCTTTTACAAACTAGAAATGCTGGTTCGGCAGGATTTAGATACGAAGTATGGAAACCGGCCAATTTCCATCGCCGTTGAAAAGTCACTAACCGAGCTTCCTGCTCGTATTTCAGATGAGACTAAGCGTAAGTATTATGTTGAGGCGTATAATTGTTACCGGGCCAAATGCTTCCGCGCCGCAATCCTTATGTCGTGGAACTTGGCATATGACCATCTGTTAAATTGGGTTCTCAGCGACCCAATCCGGTTAGCTAAGTTCAACACGAAATTGCCGGCTAAACCGCCTTTCACAATAGCGGCAAGTGCAGTGGGTTTAACGATAACCAAACGAGAAGATTTTGAGTGGCTAGGGGAACATGAGGTCGTCACGATCTGCGGTCATAAAGACATTGCTCTTATATCCGACAACGTGAAGAAAGTCCTTGAAGAATGCCTTCGCTGGCGTAATATGTCCGCTCATCCTTCTACCATTGAAATCGCGCAGGTAACAACTGAACACACAATCTTAAACCTAGTGGAAAATGTTGTTCTTCATCTGAAATAAAGCTATTCAGGCTTCTCTATATTATATTTCGCCCGACCGTCTTCTGATGCTGAAAACAGTAGATCGTTCCGCTAAATCGTTCTGAGTGAGCCATGCAATACTGTTGCACTTTCTCTGAAACCTGAACACCACAAGCCGCGCAAACAGGAACGGCATTCCCAGGAGGCTGAGGAAGGGAAGGCTCAGGAGCGAATGACTGTGGGACTGGCATTACAGCTTCGGTCTCACCCTTAACACGCAAAAGAGTTTCTACCAGGCGGTCCCGATCCCATAAAGCAACGCGGTTTGCCCGTGCTAACTCCACTGCCGCCCGTGTATAGGTACTATTAGTCACAACCATCGCTTCCGTACAATCGTACATTCCTTTGGCGGCGACTGCCTCCTGAACCGCTTTAATGCCGACGGCTTTTTTGTATCGCTTGGCCTGAATGACCGTTTTTACTCCATCCTTGCGTGTGATGAGGTCCGCCCCATAATCCCCAACGTAGCGGGTGCGCTCTACCTTGTAGCCGAGCTTGCTAAACAGCACTTCAAGATACTGCTCAAACGCTTTGCCGTCCATTGTGTCAATGTCGGCGATCCCCGACGCGGCAAGGCGCTTCTTTCGCTGATGTGCAAAGAACCAGGGAAGGCCATACCGAAAAGCGAGTGCGAAAACGATCAGCCAAATTAGTCCATGAAAATCCATAGCTGTTTATTCCAATGCAAGACAAGATAATCCTGCAAAAGCTGTTATCCAAAGGCTATTATCGGAAAAAGGCGTTGACAGCTAAAGGGTAATGAGGACTGTTGCTTTTGACTTGTCCTATTCTCAATCATGTCTGGCAGTTAATAATCCAACAGTGTTTTCAGCAAAAATTATGCCGACGTTGGAGGATTTTTTTCCTTCTTAGCGAAATGGCAAGTAAGGAGACTTTCATGTACCAAAAGTTTGTTGACTTCATCCCCAATGCTATCATTGTATCTGTTCTGGGCGGTTTGGGAGCCGTGAGTAACCTTCTGTGCTTGGGACCGGCTTGGGCTTTCAACGCTCAAATGGCTTTACGGCTAAAGGCAATCGTACTTGATTGCCGTTCTACTGTTCTTCTGCATCAGCACGTCAATTATGCCCCCAAAGCTATCACAGGGTTAGCATTGGCTCAGATTACCACCATCACGCTTATTGCCTGTATGACTTGTGCAACTGGATCAATGGATGCAGTTCATGTCACTGGGAAGCTCATTATCGCGGGCTATGCGATGTGGGCAATATGCGGCTCTGGTCGTGATGCAACGAGCCTTGCCAAGACGATAACGACAAGCGATATGATGAGTGGATGCTTAATGATTGAGAAAGAAACATGGTTTGAGCCGCCTTCTCGTCTCAATCAATTTCTTCACTCGCTTTTGATTTGGTTGAAGATCAGGTAGTCTTAGAAGCTAAACTCTGATATTCCAGCGCAAGGCGAACATAACAGTCTAGCACATACTGAATACATGAGGATTCTATGAACAACTTGTGGACAGAGCCAGGAGTTCCCCACAAAGGATGGCACTTCGTTGATGTAATTGATTTACGGCCAGACGATACTCCTGTTGAAGAAACTGAGTATGCAACCTGCGATATGTGTGGGAATGAGCGTATTCGCTTCGTACATATCATGGAACATGATAATTATCAAACGCTTCATGTAGGATGTGTATGCGCTGAGAAGATGAGCAACGATTACAGTGGGCCACGCGAAAGGGAACAACAGGTTCGCAGCCGGAGCATTCGGCGTCAAAAGTGGCTTACTCGCAAATGGCGAACATCTTACAGCGGTAACTCATTTCTCAACGTAGATGAGCATAACTTTGTAGTCTTCGCCAATAAATTGCGGCCAGGCAAATGGAGTTATAGCATTGACGGGGTTTTTAGTAAAGCGTCGTACAACTCACAGTCTGAGGCTAAACTTGCGTTGTTTGACGAGCATTGGTCAGAAGAATAACAGGTACTGCTACGGCTGTATCGCAACCGGCAAGCAACAACCCGCCTCTTCATGTATGAAAAGGCGGGTTTCACACTTCAAACAGTTTGCGGCAAGTCAACAACCTCAAAGCTGCATTGACCATCCCTGACTTTGCAAGATACTCTACACAGCGTCAAGAACCTCAAAATTGCAGCCTAGTTCCCAGGCAAAAAGCCGCTGTCACCAAGATAGCGGCTTTTTGTGTTATCGCAGTTGCGGTCCTCACCTGCCCGCGAACTCTTAGCCGAAGGGGCAAGGGTCGAAAAACCCTTGAGAAGCTAAACGGAGGCACAAGAATTGAAAGGTTTACCTACCCAGGGCGGAGATCCCACCGGCGGATATTACATTCTAGCGTTACTGATCGTCGCATTGGTAGTTATAGTAGCTCTTCAAATACGCAAGAGCAGGAAAAGCTAAATTGAGAAAATGCACTAAATCACGGCTACACTAGAAAAGACCCATGTTCCTGGAAGCAGGTTGCGGCGAACACGACCTACTTCCTCTACGACGGCAACAACCCGGTCTGCGAGCTTGACGGCAGCGGCCACGTCCTAGCCACGAACACCTGGGGCGGCGGCCTGCTCTCGCGCCATGCAGGAGCCGCAAGCACGTTCTACACCTTTGACCCCTCCGGCAACGTCGCCCAGCGCCTTGACGGCAGCGGCAACGTCCTCGGCGCTTATGCTTTTGACGCCTTCGGCCTCCGCACCGGCACGGACACCACAACTGATCCCTACAGCAGCTTCGGCGGGCAGTATGGCTACTATGCCGACGCTGAGAATGGCCTGGAACTGCTGGGACACCGCTACTACGACACGGGAACCGGGCGGTTCATCAACCGTGACCCGCTTGGCTATGCCGGTGGAACCAACCTTTACGCCTACGCAGGCAACAACCCTATCATGCTGGCCGATCCTTCTGGCTTCTGCCCGGATGGCGGTGGGGGTGGTGGGCCTGGTTCCGATGGCTCGCATGGGGGTGGCTACGATCCTACAAATCCGTTCGGGCCGGACGGGACAGGTAATCCGAACGGTCCGCTGACCGGCAAGTCTGGGAACCCAGGGTTCAACCCCAGCTCGCCTCAGAACAACGCTGTGAACAAAATGGCGGATGGGTTTGGCAACAACCTTAAAATGGCTACTGGGGGGCCGGTGCTTGGTTTAGGAGAGGCCGCCCTCGAAGGAGCAGCAGGTAGCGGCGATACTATTGCATTGGGTGTGCGTGAAAAACTTGGGGACTTTGCCGAAATGGTAGGTGGAAAAACGTGGCATATATGGGGAAAGGAAAATTTTCAAAGCGAGTTCAGTTCTGTCATGTCTGACCCAGCAAACGACATTCATTTCAACTTAGATGGGCCAGGGGATCAGCCAATTAACCCCTGGGCGGCAGCACAAGAGGGTGCTAGTTCAAACCCTAGAGCAACATCATGGGAACTGGCCCAAATTAGGAACAATCCTCAGTGGTGGAATCGTATCACATTCTGGCAGAATGGGCAAATTGTTCCCAACCCTTTTCAATAGGGAGCAGTAACGTAGGCTCTCCTCACCAGACTTATATGCGCTTGGATTGAACCATGTTGCATCATGTTTTGGTTCCATCATTCTGATGATATTGTTTGTCAGCGTAATTCTTGCAGTCCAGTAGCTTAACCTTTTTTGGTTCAGGTACACATAATAATCCATTTCGATGTTGGAGTTATATCATGTTGAAGCCTACAAGATACTTCTGTGTTTGGGAATACTTGGTTAGCCATAGCCAATTATTGATCAGAAGCGTCAAAGATGAGAATGACAGCGAAAGCAACAATATAGACCTTATTTTTGGTGGGGTTTCTCACTTGTTTCTAAACAACATCAACAAAGGTTTCATGCTCACTGAGACTGATTGCGAAAGTTTTTTGGCTACACAAGAAGAGCTAGTAGTTTTAGCAAACAAATACCAAATCAACCTGAACAACAAAAACAAGTTTTTTGTATTACGCAGCGGTGAGGAGCGCGATTTCATAGGAGCAGCTTTCCTTCGCATAAGTGAAAATCAACTTGGACCTATGGAAAGTAGCCTTACCCACTTCTGAGGTATCCGCTTGTACAAATTGCAAACGATATTTTGTATCAATGTTCTGCTTTTGTATCTGTAGCGGATAAAGCGCAACATTTTCTCTCGCCCATCTCTTCCTCAGTCACGTCGAACTATGGGTATGACAGCGGCGGAGTGCGGGCCTGGAAGCAGGTCACCGGAACCACGACCTATTTCCTGTATGACGGCACCAACCCGATCTGCGAGCTTGACAGCAGCGGCAATGTCCTTGCTACGAACACTTGGGGCGGTATGCTGCTCTCCCGTCATGCGGGGGGTGCATCCACCTTCTACACCTTCGACCCCTCCGGCAACGTCGCGCAGCGGCTTGACGGTTCAGGCACCGTGCTAGGGACTTACGCTTTTGATGCCTTCGGCTTGCGTACAGGAACCGATGCCACGACTGATCCTTATGCGGGTTTTGGTAGCGGGTATGGTTACTATGCGGATGCCGAAACAGGATTGTCGCTACTCGGTCACCGTTACTACGATACTGGAACGGGTAGGTTCATCAACCGCGATCCAATCGGTTATGAGGGGGGAGCAAATCTTTATGCGTATGTCGACAACAATCCCGTTGATGGCACTGATCCCAATGGTACAGAGAAGTTTAAAATCCAAAACCCCAATCATTATGCTTGTTCAAATGCACAGAACGCAGACGATATTTTTTCCCACCTAAGTGGGCCGCCTATAGTATGGGATCACCGTGTCTATCTGATTGACATTCCGAACAATCAAAATCTTGACCGAAACCTTGCTGACGCGCGAAGGTTTAAACGACTTCTTGATGACTCTGGATTGAATTGGTATGATCAAATTGCGATAAAGCACATGTATCTTGACCATTTCTGCGGCAACAATGGGGTAGGTGACTATGGAAAAAACTTGACGCTTTACCCAGACTCCGATCCTAACAAGAACAACACGTTGCACTGGCAAAGAAGACTAGGTGGTAATTTCAATCTAGGAAGTATGGGTGGCGCTTTAGGATTTAGTGAGGAATCACTGCTTGCTTCTGGACATGCGTTATCCATAAAACATGGGGCTGGTTTGCATGCCCAGATAGAGCAAGATGCTATTGAAGACGGGTTTTCATATCAGACGAGACACTAAAAGGAACAACCTTGCAATATTCGGAAAAAAATGATATTCCACAAGAGACGTGGCCGCCACCTATATCAGGCCATACTGTTAGAACGCCTGCCCCGACTTCACAAAGAGCTTTTCGCGGCAGCCTCAAAAAATGCGCTTCGGGAATGATCTTAGGCATACTTAGTGGATTTATGATCTCATTAGTTGCTTGTGTTGCACGGGTCGCGCTTGCTCGGAGTGGTCACGATGTGCATCCACAGATATATTATATGCCGCTTCTAGTGGAAGCAGTAATTAGCACGTTGATATACTCGCGTCGCAAATTGATAGCATCCGGCTTTGCATTTGGGGCAATAAGTGTGTCCTTGCTATTAGCAGTTGTCCTCACTATTGTAGATGGGCTGGATAATCTCGGTTGATTGGAACATAGGCACTAACTACATAGAGGCGAAATGTGGGCCTGGAAGCAGGTCACTGGGAATACGAGCTACTTCCTGTACTATGGCAACAACCTGGCGTGCGAGCTTGACGGCAACGTCTTAGTAGATTGTACCTTTGATGCCCTCGGTCTCCGTACTGGCACGGATGCCACAACCGACCCCTACAGCAACTTCGGCGGGCAGTGGGGCTACTACGCCAACGAAAGACGTAACAAAAGCCTAGCCTCCCATTTGGGAGGCTAGGCTTGTTCACGATTATCCTTCTGGTAAATCAATGACCTCAAAGCTACATTCACCGTTTCTGACTTTGCAAGATACTCTACACAGCGTCAAGAACTTGAAGATAGCCGCTTAACAGTTGACTTCCCGAATGACCTCTGATAGATAATCTTCTCAGTGACGCGCCCTATATGGGCGCGTTTTTTGCTTCTGTGGCATATGCCACTTTTTACTGCTGGTTGTGTCTTAATTACTGTAATACCTAACAGGGGAGTAGTTATGAGCAAACAAACACATGAGCGGGTGCCAGTCTGGAAGCAAATACCTAAAAAACCCTCTTTCTGGAAAAGAACGGTTAAGCCCTTTCTGCTTATCTCAATTGTGTTCATGAGTTGGTTTGTTCTCCACATATTTCCGATCTCGTCTAGCTTGAAATACGCTGGGGGACTTGTAACTCTTGCGGTTGCTATTGGCGGATTTGCTATCAAAAATTACCCTGAATACAAGAAGACTGGCCGCTTTTCGCCCCCTGCTGTGGAGGCTGTAACCACACTTGGTGCTGTATTTCTCGCATTGATAACTATCGGGGGAACCTGGACCAGCGATCAAGAAGCGCAGAAAAAGGTGGTGGAGGACGCGGTAACTAGAAGCAAGCAAGAGCGGATTTCGGATAGTTTGCAGGCGCGAGAAACCGCAGTTGCTCAGGGCGAAAAATTGCTGGCATTGCAAGCCGAAAAAAACAAACGCGAGGAACTGGCTAATGCCGCTAGCCATGCCGCCGACATAAAGCTACAGGAAAAAATTACTCAGGCGTTGACACGAGAAGAGGCGTCTCAGAATCGGCAGGCGCAGAAGGAAGCGACGATGTACTTGCGAAGCGTTGCTGTAGAGAATCACGTTGCTGAAGCTACATCTTTATTGAAGGGATTTCAGGCAACCGCACAAGGATTTCATGAGAACGCAATTGGCATTGAGCGAACACTCAACCCTATCCAAGCTATCGGTGTAGCTTACCGCGTACAAATACCGCTCGATGATCCGCAAATGGCGAATTATCGCGCGGAGTTAGACAAAGCAGTTCAAGCTTTTTTAGCAGATGGCAAAAAGTTTGACAGTAGTTCTCCCTTTGCTAGTTGCGAAACGGAGAAGTTTAACAATCCGCCTTCTACGAGCATCTCATTGATCATCCGTAGAGGGTCAACCTTGTATCCTGCTGACGTTACCTCATTACGAGCCAATCTGTTCTCTTATCCAATCGAGTTGCGGTTCTGGAAAAAACTGTTTAGGTATGACAGTAGCTTTATTGGAGGTCCTATAGGGACTTCACCAGAGTTACTCGTCCGGACGGCAGCAGACAGGTTACCGCCTACTGTCTTCTATGATCTCACTCATAAAAAGCTATATTTTTCTTATCAAGGTGCCATTTTACCATCTAGCTCTTATCAAATTCTCACTCCAAACGGTTTGTCAATTCCTGATTTAAAGAAAGATAAGGTAGCCATCTCAGAAGACCAGCTAACAGGATATGGCACGCCGAACTCTTTAACCTTCAATAATTCTTGGCAACTTGATTCATTAAAGAAAAAGTATCGGATTGATTTGGTGGAGATGGGCATATCCAATAAATTGTTTATCTTTGGGAGCGGAGGAAACAAATGGACCTATTTTAACACGCCACATGGCATTGTGCCTACTTTTACTTTCGATGATAACATGACAACCTACGGACACAGCTTGTCGCATCTAGATGGTATTAGTAAGCGATCATCTATACCATAGATGGCAATGAGAACATCAATGTTTCCATCTAAAATTAGTTTGATTTCTCAGAGGACGGTTCATACATCGTTCGTTTCCAAGTCTTCTTCGCCAAGCCAGAAGCTGTCCGGCAGGGGCGCGTCAAAGTCATCGGCGATCCAATACTGCCCGGCATGAAGGCCGGGCGTTCGCGTTGCCGCCGCTTCCTGCGGCGTGGTCTGCGCTTCCCGTGCGGCAAGCTGCTGAAGGTAGCCGATGATATCCCGGCCTTACTGCGCGGCTTTTTGTGCAAGCGAGTGGGCGACTTCGGGTGGTAAATCAATGGTAACGGTCATAAAACGATTATAGCTGATTTTGAGCTTCTTTGGATTTGTGGTCCTACCGAGAGGCGCTGCGTAATTTTCCGGCAAAAAGCCGCTGTCTTAGTGACAGCGGCTTTTCGTGTTATCGCAGTTGCAGCCCTTGCCGGCCTGCGAGTTAGAGGCCGAACTGGTGCTCCGAATAGTATTGAAGGGTGTAGCAGCAGTTGTGCCAGTGGCTTGTGTCGCCGTTGTAGCCGACGCCGCTGACGATGGTGAGGTTGTCCTGGCCGGTCGGATCGTAGTCCCATATGGAGGCTCCGGCCCAGCCGAGATACAATGCTTGATTGATGAACTTGTCGGCAACACTGTTCTGAATCGTGGCGTTGCCGGTCGTGCGTGGGCCGTATTCCGCCAGAACAATTGGGCGGTCAATCTGCGGGTAAGGACCGTTGCTGCCCAAGCTGAAGAGGCTGGGGCTGTCGGAGTAGTTGTGGTAATCGTAGAAGTTCAGCCCGACCCCTCCCACACGGTTGTAGAAGTTGCCCGTCGCGAAGCTGTTGGTGTCGTCGGTGCTGCATGTCACCTGAATGCCGCTGTTGACGCTGTGAATGGCCTGGGCCGCGTTGTAGATATAGCTGTGGAGTTGCGGCCAGGTGCAGTAGTTGGAAGTCACCGCGTAGTTGCACTCGTTCATGATGTCATAGCCGTAGACACCCGAGTTGTTGTTGAAGGTCCGGGCCAGTGGCTTGACCACGTTGTTCAAGAAGTCTGTCTGGGCACCGGAGTCGGTGACCCAATTGACCACCTTGCCGCCGCCCCCGACCGGGTAGCCGTTTTGCGCGATGTCGGAGTTGGTGTTGATGGTCAGCTCCAGCGCGAGGCCGTGGTTGTTCGCCTGCTGGACCATATCCTTGAGATTGTTCAGAAACGTCGGGTCAATGCCGGTGATGTGGCCGTTGCTGCCGAAGTTCAGTCCCTGGAGATCATCAAAAAGCCAGACACGGACGATGTTCGCGTGCATATTCTTGATGTCGGCGTAATAGTTGCCGACATCACTGCTGACATAATTGTAGCCGTAGTTCGTGTAGTGATTGGGACCGATGTCGTGGCCGTAGTTCGAAACATTGTTTCGCATCCACGGCAGGTTGACTCCGTTGATATGCTCGTAAGAGCCGCGCACGATTAGCTGCTTCGCCTGAGCGTGGACGGTGCCGGCAGCGGCTGTGAAGAGCGCCGCGGCCGCCAAAAGACTGAGCGCAAAGCGCACTTTGCAGAGCGATGACGAAAGGGACATCTTTGGTACTCCTTGAGTCTGAAAGCGAGAGCTCAGAAAGCGAGAGCTTAGATAGCGAGAGTCACCTTAAGAAACTATCGGATAAGCGAGAACACGAGCGTTCACATGGTCCGCAACTATATCACACTTTGTCCTGTCTGTCAAGCGGCCCGCCGGCAGCAACGCTGCGCCAAAGCAGCGGGTTATTCACTCTGTCCCGTACAGCCGGTCGCCGAAGTCGCCGAGGCCGGGCAGGATGTACTTGCGGAAGTCTAGCTCGCGGTCTAAACCCGCCGTGAAGAGGGGGACGTCGGGATGGGCGGCGTTCAGCAGCTTTACGCCTTCGGGGGCGGCGACCAGCGAGAGCATGAGAATACGCCCGGCACCGGCGGCCTTGACAGTGGCGATGGCTAGGGACGCCGAGCCGCCGGTGGCGAGCATCGGATCTAAAATCAGGGTCGTGCGCCCGTGCATATCGGGCGGCAGCTTGGCGTAGTAAGCGGACGCGACGGCGGTTTCGTGGTCTCGGGCCAGGCCGATGTAGCCGACGGATACGTCGGGAAAGAACTCGACAATCGGGTCCAGCATGCCGAGGCCCGCCCGCAGAATGGGAACGGCGACAAGCGGGTCGTCCAAGACCGGGCTGTCGAGCGTTTCCAGCGGCGTTTCAATGGCACGGGGCCGCAGCATGAGGGTTTGGGTGGCTTCCATCGCAAGCAGCACGGTCAGCCGCTTGGTCAGCAGGCGAAACAGCGACGGCTTGGTCGTTTTGTCCCGCAGATGGGTCAGAAAATGCTGGGCCAGCGGGTGCTGCAAGGTGGTAATGTTCATGGTATGATGAAGTCACTATTTCGGCAAAGAACAGCCGCTTTCCTGCCTGCGGCGGCGAGGGAGAATCACCATGAACAAAGCAAAAGTCGGCCTGATCGGCATTGTCGGCGCGGAAGCCAAAGAGGATTTCTGGGGAACCATGCAGCGCGTCGCCGAGATGGGCTATTCGGGCATTGAAGCGCCGGGCGGCCTGCGCGACGGCGATGTTCGCGAAAACTTGAAGCGCTTCCATGATTTGGGGCTGCAAGCGCTGACCGTGAGCGCAAGCCGTGAAGGGCTGCGGGATAGCTTAGAAGCAATTTTGGCCGAAGCCAAAGCGCTTCAGTCGCCGCGTGTTTCGGTCTGGTGGGGGCCATGCGAGACGAAAGACTCGGTGCTGCGCGACGCCGAGCTGTACAATGCCGCCGGGGCGACCCTGGCGGCGGAAGGCGTGACGCTGTGCTACCACAACCACGAGCACGAGTTCTTGCAGACGTTTGACGGCGTGTACGCTCTGGATGTTCTGGCGATGCACACCGACCCGGCGGCGCTTTCGTTTGAGCTGGATGTTGCGTGGATCACGTTCGGCGGCGAAGACCCGGTGCGGGTTCTGAAACGCTACGCGGAACGGGTTCCCGCCATCCATGTCAAAGACCTGTCGCGACTGGATGAGCGCGGCCACTTCACGGCGGTCGGCACCGGCCTCGTGCCGGTGCGGGCGTCGGTGGAAACGGCGTTAGAGCTTGGCATTGAGTGGTGTGTCGTGGAGCAGGATACGCTGCGGCATTTGTCTAGCCTGGAAACGGCAGCAGTCAGTATCTGGAACCTCAAAGAGATGGGGCTGGCGTAACCCCTCCCGCTCGTTCCTGGCCTTGTCCTTCCTGCTCTGCCTCCTCCCCTCTCCGTCTGGGGGAGGGAGGCGAGGAACGAGCGGGAGGGGTTCTTCGGGTATGATAATGGTCCATGCTGCTTAACCCTCTCAACCTGCTTTGGGCAATCCCCCTGCTCGGCGGCATTGTCGCGCTGTGGATGCTGCGACTGAAGCGGCAGGAAGTGACGGTCTCGTCGCTGTACCTGTGGAACTCACTGCTTCAGGAAACGCAGGCGAACGCGCCGCTGCAAAAGCTGCGCCGGTCGCTGCTGCTGTTTTTACAGCTTTTGGCCGCGCTGCTGCTGATCCTCGCGCTGGCCCGGCCCTTTGTCTACGGTGCAGGCGTCTCCGGCCATACGGTTGTTTTAATTTTAGACACGTCGGCATCCATGAACGCTGCTGATGTCAGCCCAAGCCGGTTGGCCGTTGCCAAGAGCGCCGCCGATGATTTTGTCGCCCATCAACTGCGGGGCGGCGATGTCGCGACTGTCATTGCCGCATCGTCCAAGCCGCAGTCTCTGGTCTCCGGGTTCACCGGCGACGGCGGGCGCTTGCAGGCGGCGATTGACGGCGCGGTCCCGACCGATACCGTGGCCGACATGCCGGCGGCTTTGACGCTGGCCCAGTCCCTCGTCGGGACACGGTCCGGGGGCCAGATCCGCGTCTTCTCCGACGGCGCATATTCGGCAGACGACCTGAAGAAGCTGGCCGCTGTGCCGCTCGGCGGGACTGACGTGGCCCTGACTTCCGTGGGAACGGCGACGCCGGATAACTTAGCGATCACGCGGCTGGATGGCCGCCGGAACCCGCAGACAGGAACCAATGAAGTCTTTGCCGAAGTGCAGAATCTGGGCGGCAAGCCTCATTCCGGCGGCACGCTGTCCCTGCTGAAAGACGGGCGGCTCGTAGACGCCCGCGCCTTGAACTTTGCTGACAACGCGCAGACCGAAACGTTCGACAGCCCACTCTTGAAAGACGGCGGGGTCGTCACGGCGCGTCTCGACGATGTGAAGGACGACCTCGCCGCCGACAACCAGGCGTCGCTGGTGCTGGCCCCGCCGCGCCCCCGCCGGGTTCTCTTGGTGACGGACGGCAATGTCTTTTTAGAGCGCGGCCTCAATCTGGACCCCGATGTGGTGCTGGAAGAATGCACTCCCGATGAGTTTTCCACCGTCGGCAAGAGCGGCGCAGGCTACAGCATGGTCGTCTTTGACGGCGCACTGCCTGCGAAGCCTCTGACGCCGGGCAATTATTTAGTCTTCGGCGCAGACAGCGCCCAAATGCCGGTGACGGCGAGCGGCAGCACCGACAGCCCGACGTTCATTGACGAGACACGGACCCACCCAGTCATGCGCTTTGTGGATTTGGAAGGCCTGCACCTCCAAACCGCCCTGCATACTCAAACTCAGCCGTGGGGCCAAAGTCTCGCCGACGCCGATTCTGGTCCTTTAATTGCCGCTGGGGAACACGGCGGCCTGCGAGTCGTCTCCGTGTCCTTCACTCTCAGCGACTCCGACTGGCCGCTGCGGGTCTCGTTCCCGATCTTTCTCACCAATGCTGTCCGGTGGCTAACTGCCGGGGGTGGCCTCGGCGCGTCCCAGCCCGAAACTTCCACCGGCGGCGTCGCTTCTTTAGGCGTCCCGCCCGGCTTGACCTCGGCGTCCATTACCCGGCCCGACGGCACGAAAACTGCCGTGAATGCCCCGCCTGCCGGTGGGGTCGCCCTGGTGGAAGACACACGGCAGGCCGGGGTTTACCATGCCCAGATTGCCGGAACCGACTACCCGTTTGCGGTCAATTTAGACAGCGCCGACGAAAGCCGCCTCGCCGCTCAAAAGCCGCCTGTTCTCACGCATCCCGGTACGCCGCAGATCGCTGCCGTCCATTTGCCGCTGTCCAAACGCGCCAAAAACGACCTCTGGCCGGCCCTTGCTGCCGCCGCACTTGCACTGCTCCTGATGGAATGGTTTGTCTTCCATAAACGTATCTAAATTATGAATGAAATAGAACAAGAACAACAGCGCCGCGAAGAACCTGCAAACAGCTTTCTGTCAGGCCGCACCGCCGACGGCTCGCGGCCCGAACCGCCGCCTGCACCGGAGCAGACGCCGCCTAGTCCGCCGTTTTCACCGTACTATGCCCAGGCGCCCGCCGCGCCGGAATATGCCTACGCTCCCTCGCCGCCGGGGCTGCTTCAGCGCTGGAAAGCCAAAGGCGGCATTCTCGGCGGCATCGCTTCTTTTCTCTTGTTCGTCGCCAAAGTCGCCGCGCCGGTGCTGGCCGTGCTGGCGAAGTTCAAGTTCCTCGCCCTCGGTGCGAAGCTGCTGCTTGGCTCCGGCTCCATGCTGCTGTCCATGTGGGTCTGGGGCTTAATCTACGGCTGGAAATTCGGGGTCGGTATCGTCCTGATGATCTTTATTCATGAATGCGGCCATGCGACCGCGGCGAAAATGCGCGGCATCCCCACCGGCATCATGGTGTTTATCCCGCTGATGGGTGCGTTCGTGACGACGGGCCGCTACGGCAAGTCCATTGTCGAAGATGCCTTCATCGGCATCATGGGTCCCGTCTTCGGCACGCTCG
The DNA here is from genome assembly GCA_964252595.1 of uncultured Armatimonadales bacterium. Classification (GTDB taxonomy): domain Bacteria; phylum Armatimonadota; class Armatimonadia; order Armatimonadales; family Capsulimonadaceae; genus JANXMY01. The sequence goes on along the minus strand of CAXUNT010000023.1, from coordinate 26,049 downwards.
CCGGACTGGGCTGCCTGCTGCTGTATGCCGTCACGCCCGGCCATTCGCCGTTCTGGCTGGCGCTGGCCCAGGTCAACTTCTTTATGAACTTGTTCAACCTGACCCCGACCCCGCCGCTCGACGGCGGCTGGATCACGCCCCTGTTTTCGCCGAAGCTGCTCGCTGTCGGTGCCGTGCTTCTGCTCTTTTTGGCCCGCTACAACCCGCTGATCATCGTGCTGGCCTTGATGAGCCTGCCGCGCATCATTTCCGGCTGGAAAGCCAAGCCCGAAGACAGCCCGTATTACCAGGCCACAACCGCCGACCGCTGGAAGTTTGGTGCCGCTTACTTGGGCCTCGCCGCCTTCCTCGCCGTGCTGGGCTACAGCGTCCACTCCTACCTCCGCGCAATCCCGCACCCGCTCGCTTAAAAGGCATAATTGCAGCATCGCCACCTTGAGACAAAAAGAGAACCGGATAACGGTTCTCTTTCTCTATTTTAGTGCCTTTAGAAGCCGACTTATTTCACTGGCGGTTTCGGCCTAGGCACATCAAGCGCAGAAACAATCGCTCCAATGCGCTGGTAGCCTGCCGGCGTCGCTTCAACGACTAAGACATGATTGATTTGAAGTGCAAACACCTTTTCGACACCTGCCGGTAGAGGCGCATTATCTTTGCTCCCCCAGTGTTCCGAAGTCAGCACCGCAACAGGCGTGACATTGTGCGTGAGAATTGTCCGGTACTGGTAAGGCGGCGTCTGTGCGTGGACAGCGGCAGAGGCGGCAAGAACGGACAGAGCGGCAAGAGGTGTCAAAAGTCGGCAGGTCATTGTGTCTTCTCCCTTTGTTGTCTTCTCGGTCTCGGTAAGATGCGCGACTCACATAAACAAATCCTTTGTGGAAGCGTGATTATTTTCCTTCCTCTTTCAGCGCGTCCAGCAGCGTCTGCACTTTGGTTTGGGCCACGGCGATCCGCGTGTCCGCCGCGCCGTAGTACAAAAACAAGTCGTCGCCTTTGATGATCGTCCCCGTCGGGAAGACGACGCCGGGGATGAAGCCGGTGGACTCATACGACTCTTTCGGGCCGAAGACCCAGCGGGGCAGGCGGCGGATGACCCGGCGCGGGTTCTCCAAGTCCAAAAGGGCCAGGCCCGCGCGGTAGATCGGGCCGTGGGACGTGGATTTAACGCCGTGGAAGATCACCAGCCAGCCGTCGGGCGTTTCAATCGGCGGCGGGCCGCCGCCCACTTTATCGCCGTCCCACCACGGTCCGCCGCGCTCTTCTATAATGCACCACGGACGGCCCCAGTGGATCAAATCCTCACTTTCCACCAGCCAGATATGCTCCATGTCGCCGAGTGCCGGCCGGTGCAGCATCCAGTACCGGCCGTTGATCTGGCGCGGAAACACCGACGCATCTTTGTTATTCGGAGCCAGCACTAAACCGAAGCGGCTGACGCTTTTAAAATCGGTGGTCGTCGCAAGGCAGACCCCTGCGCCGAGGCTGGAATAGCCGGTGTAGGCGATCACATACTCGCCCCGGTCAGCGAGGTAGGTGAGGCGGGGGTCTTCGCAGCCGTAAGCCTCAAACGGCGCGTCAAACGGCGACTCGGCGAACGGGCGGGCGGCTCTGGAATCGTTTGGAGCCAGCAGCGGGCGATCTTCAATACGCCAGTCCGTGAGGCCGTCTTTGGAGCGGGCGACGGTGATGTGCGAGGAGCCTTCCTGGTCAATCACGCGGATCAGCATCAGCGTTTCGCCGTTGACAAGGTGCGTGGCCGGGTTGCAGACGCAGTCGCAGGGATAGGGCATGTCGCTGGGGCTGAGGATCGGGTTCAGCGACGAGCGCGTGAAAAGCTCATGTTCGGTCACGAAAGAAGTTCTCTTTTCTGTCAAGCTGAGTCTGCAAGCTTATACCCGCCAAAGCCCTCAAAAGTTCTGCCGAAAAACTTTCGGGGCGCGGTAAGAAGGAACATGGGCGGCAGGCACCGAAATAAACGCCCATGGCATTGAAAGCAAACACTTCTTCCGCGGACGCGCTGCCCGATACCGGGCCGGAAGCCGCCGCTCCGCCACTGAAGCTTTGGCGAGTGCTGCTGCTCGGATTGGTGCTGATCCCGATCAACGTCTTTTGGACGACCATTGTGGAGATTCGGTGGTACACGCTCGACGGTACCTCGCTTCCGCTGTTCATCACCCCGATTTTCATGCTGTTTATCCTGGTGCTGCTCAATCTCGGCTGGCGCAAAGTGTTTCCCCGCGCCTATCCGATGCGTCAGGAAGAATTGCTGCTGCTGTATATCATGCTGGTCGTTTCCTGCACGTTCGCCGGGCATGACACACTGCAAAATATGTTCGGCTCGATCACTTATCCGTACTGGAACGAGACGCCGGAAAACAAATGGCGATCGCTCTTCTTCCAGTACCTGCCGAACTGGCTGCTCATCACCGACAAAGACTCGCTGACGGCGATGAACCACGGCAACGTCAATCTCTACGGCCCGCAGGGATTGCTCTATCTTCGGGCGTGGATTTTGCCGCTGGTGTCCTGGGGCCTCTTTTTTCTGACGCTGGTTGGGATGTACCTGTGCCTGACGGTGCTGGTGCGGCGGGCGTGGATCGAAAACGAAAAGCTGACCTTTCCGATTGTGCAGCTCCCGCTGGCGATGACAAGCGAGACCGCCGGCAAGAGCTTTTTCCAAAACCCGGTCATGTGGTCGGGCTTCGGACTGGCATTTTTGATCTCGTTCGGCAATGGCCTGCACACGCTGCTGCCGACCGTGCCGGAGTTCCATGTCAAGCTGTTTGATATTTCCACGCTCATCACGACCCGCCCGTGGAGCGCTATCGGCTCGACCCAAACCTCGTTTTATCCGTTCGCGGTTGGGATCGGCTACTTTATGCCGCTGGATTTGTCGTTCTCCTGCTGGTTCTTTTATGTCGCCGCTCGCGTGTTCCGAATTGTCGGCAATGTCTACGGCTGGGATGCCGTACAGAACTCGTCGCAGACCAGCACGTTCCCGTACTTCGGCGAGCAGGCGACCGGCGCGTGGTTTGGCCTGGGCGTGATGCTGCTGTATGCCGGGCGCGGCTACTGGCGGCAGGTGTTCGAGTCTGCCTGGCTGGGAGCGCGTTCGGCGGACCCTGTTGAAGCCCGGCGCTACCGGACGGCATTGGGTGGCCTCGTCGTCGGAAGCCTGCTGCTGTGGCTGTTTTCGGAACTGCTCGGCATGACCGGCTGGGTCGCGGTGCTGTTCTTTTTGATTGTGTTTCTGCTGGGCTTTGTGATCACGCGGGTGCGGGCGGAGTTTGGATCGCCGCATGAAATCGTCTGGGTCAATCCGATCCAAGTCTTGATTACCCTGTTCGGGTCACGGACGCTGGGAGCGCACGATTTGACCCTGCTGTCCACGCTGTACTGGTTCAACCGGGGTTACCGGAACCACCCGATGCCGAACCAACTGGAAGCGTTCAAGATGATGGACGGCAAGCCGTCGGTTGGGGTCGGACGCCTCTGCGGCGTCCTGGCCTTCGCGTCGGTCGTCAGCCTGCTTTCAACGGACTGGGCGAACCTGCATGTGCTGTATGCATACGGCGGCGAAGGCAAAAACATCGGGTTCAAGAGCTTTGTCGGCGGAGAAAGCTTTAACCGTCTGGCGGGCTGGCTGACCCAGCCGGTCCCGCCGGCATCCACGGGCCTGTATTATATTGCGGCAGGCTTTTTGTTCACGGTCGCCCTGTCCCTGATGCGCGTCAATTTCGTCTGGTGGCCGTTCCACCCGGCCGGCTATGCGCTGGCGCTCTCGTATGCGATGGAGTATTTCTGGCTGCCGATCTTCCTTGCCTGGGCGTTGAAGTTTTTGATCATCCGCTACGGCGGAATCGGCCTGCACCGCCGGGCCATCCCATTCTTTTTGGGCCTGATACTCGGCGACTACACGATGGGAGCGCTATGGGCGATTGTCGGCCCGGTCCTCGGCATCCCAACGTACAAGATTTACATCTAGATTAAACGAGAAAACCGGCACTAGCCCAGCCGGTTTTCTCGTGAGTTGGTCAGTCTCCCGGCAGCCCGCGCCGACCCAGAAGAAGCGGCATTATGGCTTCTGCCGAGAACGGAGTCAAACGCACGGCAAAAGAAACTTCAGACGGCTGCAAGAGGTACTGGGGCAGCGGGCCGGGGCCGCAGCTTTGGCTGCCGAGGCCACTTTGAGCATAATCCAAATGCAGGATCGTTTCCGGGCGCGGCGTCAGCGCGTAGGTATGCTGCGCTTCTGTCAAGTCCTGGGTCGTGTAGTGATGGACGCTGACATTTAACAGCGTCTGGGCGGTCGCCAGCAGGCCAAGGCCACGGCTGTCAGTGACGGCAGCCCAGCGGACATCGGATTTATTGCCGTTCTCCTGGGGCCGGATATAATTCTGGAACTGCTCGGCAACCGTGCCGGAGTAAATGCCGCGCCTCACGCTTTCGCGCCGGTCCGGGTAGCTCTCGTGCGGACCGAGGCCGTCCCAGGCAAAGGAGTTGAAACCCACCGGCAGCGTCATTTGGAGGCCCATCCGGGGCAGGGGCGGCAAGCCGCTTTGGAGCGGCGCTGCCGTCGTTTCCAGCAGCACGTCTCCGCTGCCGTAGACCGTGTATGAGTACCGGACCGAAAAGGCCGGGCGGTGCGACACGGCGGCCAGGACCGTTTCGGCGACCAAACTAATGCTTTGCGGAGCCGCCTGCTCCCAGGAAACGGCGGTCGTTCGGGACACAAGCCGGTCTAGGCCGGCTTTGCGCCATTCGGAAGCCATGCAGACATCATTGTCGGTCGGGGCACGCCAGACCGACAGTGCCGGGCCGGACACCAGCAGCGGCGTGTCTAAGTATTCCCAGTCGGTCAGCGCTCCGGTGTCCGTGTCGAACGCCAGTTTGAAGTCCTCCCCCGTGATTTCCAAGCGACCGATGGTCTCCGTCAGGAAAAGCGGCGGAAGCGTTGCCAGCGCCGCCGAAACGACAGGCGCGGCCGGGACCGGCAGCGGGAACTGCGCCCAAGCGATGTCATGGCCGCGCTCGGCCCAGCGCGTGTCGCCTGACAGAGTAAAGAAGACATCCAGCCAGGCGTCGCCGTGCTGGGGCAGGGTGTACGGGACTGAGACGACAGCCTCGGTGCCCGGCGCGACCTCCGGCAGCGCCAGCAGGCCGGATTGGATTATTTCGCCGTCCAGCACGATCCGCCAGTGGGCCGAGAACGCGGCAAGCGTCGCGAAATCCTGACGGTTCCGAATCCGCACTGTGCCTGCCGCCAGATCTTCGGCGATCGCCACGACCGGCGCGATGACTTTTTTCAGCTCCAGCAAGGCCGGATGCGGGACACGGTCGGGCGAGCAAAGGCCGTCAATGCAGAAATTGCCGTCGTTCGGCAAGTCCCCAAAGTCGCCGCCGTAGCCGAACCATTCTTCGCCTGCCGGGGTGGACTGCCGGATGCCGTGATCAGCCCATTCCCAGACGCAGCCGCCGAGCAGCCGCGGGTAAGAGTTGATTGTGTCCCAGTATTCTTTGAGGCTGCCGGGACCATTGCCCATCGCGTGCGCGTACTCACACAAAAAGAAGGGGCGCGGATCGTCTTTTTGCCCTTCGGCGATCAGTCCCGGCACGTCGGTATACATGCGGCTGACCATGTCCAGCCCGGCGTAATCTTCTTCGGAAGCGGACTCGTAGTGGATCGGCCGGGAATCCAGCGCTCGGATAGTGTCAATCATGGCGTGATGATTTGGACCGTAACCGGACTCGTTGCCCAGCGACCAGATAATCACCGACGGGTGGTTTTTGTCCCGCTGGACCAGCCGCTCCGCTCGGTCCGCAAACGCCTCGCGCCAGGCAGGTGTTTTGGACAGCTCGCCCCAGTCGCCGCCGATGCCGAAGCCGTGGGCTTCTAAATCGGCTTCGTCAATGACGTACAGCCCGTACTCGTCGCACAAATCCAGCCAGTACGGGTCGTTCGGATAATGCGAGGTCCGAACACAATTGATGTTGTGCTGCTTCATCAGGGTAATGTCGCGCCGCATGTGGGCGCGGGGGGTGACATGGCCGAGATCGGGGTGCGTGTCGTGCCGGTTGACCCCGCGCAGCGTGATCGGCCTGCCGTTCAGCAGCAGACGCCCACGTTCAATTTTGATGTCTCGGAAGCCGACGGCGAACCGCTCCACAGTTGAAGTCTTGCCCGAAGCGTCTTGAAGCGTCAGCAGCAGTGTGTACAAGTTCGGCTCTTCGGCGGACCACAGCTTGGGATGCGCCACGGCAAGCGCCGCCGTCAGCGCGGTTTCCTCGCCTGCTTCCAGTGCCGCGCTGCCAATGGTTTCCGATGCGGCTTCGTTGCCGTCGGCGTCCAAAAGCAGCGCCTGGAGCATTGTTTCGCTCTGCACCGGCCCCAAGTTCCGCACGGCAGCGACGATTTCCAGCGTAGCCTCGGCAAGCGATTCTGCGAACACCGTTCGCAGGCGCACGTCGCGCAGATGCGCCGGGGGGCGGGCGATCAGCGACACATCGCGGAAGATGCCGCTCAAGCGCCACTGGTCCTGGTCTTCCAAGTAGGAGCCGTCGCACCACTGGTAGACCTGCACGGTGAGCGTATTCTGCCCCGGCACGAGCCGCGCCGACAGATTGAACTCCGACGGCAGATGGCTTCCTTGGCTGTAGCCGATGTTACGCCCGTTCAGCCAGACATGGAACGCCGCGTCTACGCCGTCAAAGTGCAGAAAGACCTGCTTGCCGTTCCAAGCTTCCGGCAGGACGAACGTTTTTTGGTAAACGCCGACCGGGTTGTCTTCCGGCACAAACGGCGGGTCAACCGGGTAGGGGTAGGCAACATTAGTGTACTGCGGCCGGCCATAGCCCTGCCGCTGCCAGTTTCCGGGAACCGCAATCCACTTCCATTCCGACGTGTCGGCGCTTTCAATTTCGGTCGGGACGGCGCGGGGTGACGGCCAATAGGAAAACCGCCACTGCCCGTTCAGCAGCCGGAAGAACGGCGATGCGCCGCGCTTTCCTGTCTGGGCCGCTTCGGCGTCCGCGTAGGGCAGGGAAGTTGCTGAGGCTGACTCCCGTCCGCGCGAAAGCACTTCCAAGTTCTCCCAGTCGGGCGGCGCGGCTTGAGGGTCAAATGGCATAAGTAGGTTTCCTGTGGTATAAATGAGCTAAGTATACCAGAACAGGACAAGCGCGGCTATGTCCTTGACGTTCGCCGTTCCTGTGTGTTATAGTAACTTTATCTGCTTCTTTTTCGCTCCGCTGCCGATAAGGACTTGTTTCTCGATGCGCTTTTATCCTGCCTTCTTCGCACTTGCCGTTTGTGCGTCTGCCGCTTCGCCGGCCTTTGCCGCCCACCATCACCACTCGGCCGCTGCCGCGCACGACGCGCAGGTGCAGGCCGAACATCGCATACGGCTCGCCGCAAAAGAAAAGAAAGCCTGGCGCGAGCATCTTGCCAAGCTGCGCTCGCTGCCGCATGCCGAGCGCGTGGCCGAAAAGCGCCATGAAAAGAAGTGGCAGCGCAAGCACGACGCGAAAGTCGCAGATAGACAGCCGGCAGCCCAGCATGAGAAACACGCGGCGCTGCGGGAAGCCAAGCTTGCCCGCCGGCATCATCACGCCGCCGTGCTTGTCGCCGCCGTGCCCAAACCGCGAAAAGCGCCTGCGGCGAAGAAGTCTCTGGTTCATGCGCGGCATCTGGCCGCACTCCAAGCGGCGCACCGGGCCAATCTCCAAAGAATTGCCCAGATCAGCGCGGCAAAGTACTCCAAGCACCGGGAAAACATCGCGCGGCAGGCGCAGATCGCCCATGAATGGGCCGCGCGGCGTCAGGCAATCCACACGCTGCATCTGCAAAAGCTTGCCGCGGCAAACCGCGCCCGGTGGTCGGCGCTGCACGGCGATGGCAGCGGGGGCAGGAGCATCCGGTTCTGGCAGACCGGCGCGGCGGGCGTTCCCGTCAAAGTTATCTCCGTGGATTTGAACGATCCCAATGTCAAAGTTTCGGCGGTTATGGCCGCGCGGGGCAACGGCACTGCCGAGCCGTTCCGCCAGATGATCAATCGCGCGAACCCGAATGTCGCCGTCACGGGGACGTTCTTCTCCCTGGATGATTTGCAGCCGGTCGGGGACATTGTCGTGGACGGCAATTTGGTCCACTTCGGCGGCATGGGAACCGCGCTCTGCATCACGCCCGCGAACCATGCCACGATGGTGACGTGTCAGTGGGGACGGCATCACGATTGGAGTCCGTTTGATTTTGTGGTTGCCTGCGGCCCGCGCCTTCTGCACGGCGGGCGCGTGGCGCTGGACCCCCGTGCCGAGCGGTTCCACGACCGGCACATGCTAGCCCCGAACTCGCGGATCGCTGTCGGGATCACCCGCGGCAACACGCTTTTCTTCGTGATGACCCACGCGCCGATCTACTTGGGCCGATTAGCTCGCGTCATGCAATCTTTAGGCGCTTCCGATGCAATGAACCTGGACGCCGGGACCAGCACCGGGTTTTATTACAACGGTGCAACGCTCGCTAAACCGGGCCGCAAGCTGACCAACATGATTGTCGTTTATGGCCGCCGCGACCGCTACGAACACGCTTTGGATCAGCTCGTGTCGCCGATGTACCACCGCGCCGCGTCCCGCCACCTGCCGTCCCAAACGCGAACGGCGGCTTTGGTCCGCCCGTGAGCGATGATCTCCTGCCGCGTGTCTGGGCTGAGAACGACCCGTCGGCTTTAGCCCACAATGTTGCGCTCCTGACGGCACGTTTCGCGCCCGCACGGGTGATGGCGGTCGTGAAAGCCGATGCTTACGGCCACGGCGTCGCTCAGATTGCCCCCTTGTGCGCTGCGTTCGGACTCACTGACTTTGGGGTCGCCACACCCGCTGAGGGCGTTGCTTTGCGCTCCCTCGTACCGCCGGACGCCGCCGTGTACCTGCTCGGCCCCGCGCTCCCCGCCGAAGCTCCCGCGATTGTCCGCCATCGCCTGACGCTTTTGCTGTCTTCCTATGAGATGGGCCAGGCGCTCTCGTCCGCCGCTCAAGCGCAGAATGTCACGGCCTCGGCGCATCTGGATCTAGACACCGGCATCGGACGTGCGGGTGTTCAACTTGGCGATGCTCAGGCGCTGCTGGCACAACTTGACGCTCTGCCGAAGCTTTCCATCACCGGCCTTGCCACGCACTTTGCCGATGCCGACGACAATCCTGCCGACGCGCAGTCTCAGCACGCGCTGTTCCTGCATTTTCAAGAAACGCTCGGTCCGCGCTCCCAGCCGCTTCTTGTCCATGCCGCAAACTCACCTGCCGCGCTGAACCTGCCGCCTATGGTTCATCATACTCTGCTCCGGCCCGGCCTGCTGCTGTACGGCATCGAGCCGACTCTCCATTTGTTTGCCGAGCGCGATCTTCCTCTGTGCCCGGTGCTGTCGCTCAAAGCCCGCGTTTCCCTCTGTCGCTTTCTGCCTGCCGGGACGACGATTTCTTATGGACGCACCTACACCGTACCAAGCGGCGGCGGCACTTACGCCACCCTGACCGTCGGTTACGGCGATGGCTACCCGCGCGGATTGTCGGGCCGCGGGTTCGTGCTGCTCCACGGAAAACGCGCTCCCATCTGCGGGCGGGTCTGCATGGATCAGATTGTCGTGGATGTCAGTGCCATTCCGAATGTTCAGGCGGGCGACATCGCCACGCTCATCGGCAGAGACGGCGATGAAAGCATCACGGCCGGACAATTAGCCGCGCTTATCCCGACGACGCCTCATGCCATCACGACGGGGCTGACGGCGCGTGTTAGTCGGGTACAATAATTTCCTATGTTCGATGAACCCTCGCAGCGGCAGACGCTCAGTGTAGATGGCCGCTCCGTCGGCGTCCGCTTTCTTTCCGGCACCGCCGATTCTGCTGGAATCCTGCCTGTTATCCTGCTGCATGGCCTCGGCTGCTCGGCGGATGCCTGGCGTCCGACCCTCCGTGTTTTGGCCGAGCGCTGTGTCGGTGCGGTGTATGTGCCGGATATGCCGGGCTTCGGCTGCTCGCCCGGACCGAAAAAAGCGCTGTCCATCGTCGAGCTGGCGGATTGGCTGGCGCGGGCGATGGATGCTCTCGGCCTCGAAAAAGCGAATTTTGCCGGCAACTCGCTCGGCGGGCAGGTGCTGCTGGCATTTGCCCGGCGTCACCCGGCGCGAGTCGGGCGGCTGGTGCTGGTCGGCTCAACGGTCGGCGGGCAGTACATTTCATTGGCCCGCTACGCTGCCGGTCTGGTGCTGGACGGCAGTCAAGAGCCGCTGGGTTACACGGTGCTGCTAGCCCGAATGTACGCGCAGATGGGCTTTGTCCGCTACGCTCAAACGACGCTTGCCATGATTGCTGATGAGCCGCTGGAACAAACATCAAGCATTCAAGCGCCCTGCCTCGTCCTGCGGGGCAACCGCGACGGCATTATTCCGGATGCCCTGGCCCGACGCCTAGCGGCTTCCCTGCCGAACGGCCAGTTCCTGCGCTTGACGGGAACGGCCCACGCGATGCAGTTCACCCGGCCCCGCGAGTTCGTCGAGATTGCTTTATCGTTCTGGGCAGGACGGGTTGAAGATAGTGCGGCGTAGAGGGCAAGAAAAAGGAAGCCGGGAAAGGCGTGGGATTGAAATCCTGCGCTGTGGGGCGCAGACGCCTAGCGTCCACCGGCGTGGACGAAGAATAGAATTATGCCTTTTTGTTCTGCTCCTTGTCCGCGCAGGCGGACATTCGGCGTCTGCGCCCCACAGCCGCGCAGTTCACTGCCACGGCTCTTTCGCTATCGCGCTTCAGAAAGATACACCATGGATGCCCTTGAACTGACACGCATGCTGACACAACTGCCGGGGCCACCGGGGCAGGAGACCCTGGTACGGGATGCGGTCGCCGCCCACGCCGAGCGTCTTGGCTGCGTCCACGAGACCGACGCGCGGGGAAACCTGCTGCTGTCGGTGCCGGGCGCAGGTCGCCTGCCGGACGCCCCTGAGATTGTCATCATGGCTCACTTGGACGAGATCGCCCTGCTTGTCGTCCGGGTCGAAGACAGCGGCAATCTTGTGGTGACCAATCTCGGCGGTGTGTTTCCGTGGAAATGGGGCGAAGGCCCGGTGCAGATTCTGGCCTCGCCAATGCTGCTTGACGGCATCTTGTCGTTTGGGAGCATCCACACGACCGATCCCGGCAGCACGGCGTCTGCGGCGCGGGAGCGCGCCCTGACATGGGCGGACACGCGCATCAGAACCGGTCTCACGGCGGAAGCGCTGGCGCAGGCTGGGGTGCGGGCTGGAACCCGCGTTGTGCTGCACCCGTCGCGCCGGACCTGGACCGAGATCGGCGACTTTGTGGCGTCACCATTTCTGGATGACCGGGCCGACCTTGCTGCCATGCTGCTGGCGATGGAGAGTCTGAAAGATTTAGACCCCGAACGGGTGCTGTTCGCGGCGACGGCGGCGGAGGAAGTCGGCGGACAGGGGGCTTTGTGGCTGCTGCGGCAGCGTCCTGCGATAGTGGGAATTGCACTGGAAATCGGGCCGCGCGTCCCCGAGAGCTTGTTTTTGCTGGACGATCAGCCGACGGTGTGGGTCCATGATTCGTATGCGTCTATGCAGGCCGCCGACATTGAACTGGTGGCCCGCGCGGCGCGGCGCATCGGCCAGACCCCGCATTTCCAGGCGCTGTCGCGCGGCGGCAGCGATGCGTCCTGCGCGGCGTCCCACGGCCTCGTCGCTCGGCCTATCACGCTGGCGTTTGCCGCCGAAAACTCGCATGGCTGCGAGATCATGCACCGCAGCGCCGTGCCGAACTTGTCTGCGCTTCTGCGGGCTGTCTTAGGGGAGATTCAAGGTTGACCGACGTGTTTTCGCTGCTGATTCGCCCGCAGTACTACGACTTTGACCCATCCAGCATTGTTCATAATGCCACTTATGTCCGGTGGCTGGAAGACGGGCGGATCGCGTTCCAGCAGGCCAGCCCCTGGCCGACCGAGCGGCTGTATGCGGCGGACATGGCGGCGGTCTTGACCCGGACCGAGATCTGTTACAAGCGCCCCGTGCGTTTGTCGGAAACCGTGCTTTTGCGGGTCTGGGTGCTGTCGGTCGGACGCTCCGCGCTGTCTCTTGTCCTGCGGTTCGTTCACCCGGAGACCGGCACCGAGTACGCCCGCGCAGAGCAGAGCGGCTGCTTTGTGCGCCGCTCAACCGGCAAACCGATTGCCATGCCGCCAGAGTTTTTTGACTTCTGCTGCTCCTACAAAGCGAAGTTCTGCGTGCCGGAATGAGCTGCTTGATCTTCCGATGAAACTTTCTGCCCTGCGAAACTGTTATTTGTTTTAAGAGGTAACAAATTCATGAAACAAACACGACGCGAACTTTTGCGAAACGGCCTTGTGACAGCCGCCGCTGCCGGAGCAACGCTGCTTGCGGCCAGATATGGCTTGTCCGCGCCTGGCGCTCATGCGCCTGCTCGTCATTTTGCCGTCACGCATACCGACGCCGAATGGAAAAAGCTGCTGACGCCCGCGCAGTATCACATCCTGCGCGAGTCAGGGACCGAGCCAGCGTTTTCTGGGGACTATGAGTTTCACGGCAAGGGGGTTTACAACTGCGCCGCCTGCGCGAACCCGCTGTTCGATGCCGGCACCGAGTTTGATTCGGGAACGGGCTGGCCGAGCTTTTACCAGCCGCTTTCCAAAAACAGCGTCTTCACGCGGGCGGACAGCAGCCTGCTGATGGAGCGGACTGAAGTAGCCTGCGCCCGCTGCGGCGGTCATCTGGGCCACGTCTTTGACGACGGGCCGAAGCCGACGGGCCTGCGCTACTGCATGAACTCGGTCGCGATGAAGTTCGTCAAGCAAGCCTGACAAGGTCTGCCGGAAGAGCGGTCCCAACTTGGCAGTTGGGACCGCTTTTTTGCGCCTCTCCGCATGCAGCGCTGTTGATAATTAATTTACGTAAGAAATAGCTAAAAACATTTATTGATGCTTATACAGTTTAACGAATTTTGCATGGCGGGTAATACCGCCTCGGTAACGTCAGCGGCCTTGAATTGGCAGAGCCGACCGCCTTTTGAGGATGGGAAGTTATCGGGAGAACTGAAGATGCAGACAAAATCATGGATCGCGCTGGCGGTGGGCAGCTTGGCTCTGGGTGTGCTGGGCGGCTGTCATTCCGGCGATCAGGGGAGTGGAGACCAATCCGGCGGCACAGGAACAGCCGGTGGTGCTGGAACGGCTGGTGCAGGAACCGCGGGTGGAGCGGGAACAGCGGGCGGAGCCGGGACAGCGGGAACGGCAGGCAACAGCCGGAGCGGTTCTTCCCAGCACAAGAAAACCACTCGGCATCACGCGAAACATTCTTCGTCCAAAACCGGCGGGTCCTCGACTAGCACGACCCAATAAAAACAACCGGCCTGAGGAAAGGTGAGCAAATCGCCCTTCCTGCATCTGCATAAACAGGAACAAAGTGAATAGCATCTTTCATTCAGCTTCTTATCATACATACTATGGACAGTTATTATAGATAAAAGACACTTACTGATGATTGCATGGTTTATCCGATTTTTCCTGTGGGTAAAGTCACCCCACAGCGCAGTTCCCCAGTGCTGCAACAAAAACGAACAAAAACAAGGAAAAAAAATGACCAAACGAAATGCGGTTTCGATAGCGCTTGCGGCAGGCGTCTTACTGTCGTTGAATACTGGTGCCTGCGCGCAGGCTCCTTCGCCTCATGCGAAAGCACCAAGTGATGCCACTGGGAGTGGTAAAGATACTGGGATGAACGTTCAAAGCGGCATGTCCGGCAACGGCTCCGGCGGGGTCGGCAGCGCCGCCAGCCCGGCGGCGACCGGCGCGAACAGAGGTTCTTCCCGGATGAAAAAGAAAAGCAGCAAGCGCAGCAGCAAGCACAGCAAATCCGGCGCAAGCCGGATGCGCTAAACGCGTATAGGCAAGGAATACAACAATGACCCCCATCATGCCCAAACAGCAGGACCCGACAAAGCAGTACGCGCAGCCCCCGCTGCCGGAGCCGGAGCAGACGCCGCCCGGCTCGGACAAGAAAATGGCGCACGCCCCTGATTACGGCGAAAGCAGTTATGTCGGCCGCGGACGCCTGGAAGGCCGGGCGGCGATTGTCACCGGCGGGGACAGCGGCATCGGCCGGGCCATCGCGCTGGCCTTCGCCCGCGAAGGCGCGGATGTTCTAATTTCGTACCTCAATGAAGACGAGGATGCCCAGGAAACCCTGCGGCTGGTGCACAGTGCAGGACGTCGGGCGATCCTCGTTCCCGGCGACCTTACCGATGAGTCGCACTGCAAGATGATTGTTGAGAAGGCCCAGTCGGAGTTCGGGCATCTGGACATTCTGGTCAACAACGCGGCGTTCCAAAAGACCCACGGAAATATTACGGAGATTCCGTCGGAAGAATGGGAGCATACGTTCCGCACCAACATCTTTGCGATGTTTTACTTGTGCAAAGCCGCTCTGCCTTTGATGCGGCCCGGCGGCGCGATCATTAATACGGCATCTATTGAAGCCTATCAGCCCGAATCCATGCTGCTGGCGTATGCGACCACCAAAGGCGCCATCGTCAACTTCACCAAAGGCTTGGCGTCGGAAGCCATCAAAAGCGGCATCCGGGTGAACGCCGTTGCGCCTGGCCCAGTCTGGACCCCGCTGATCCCGTCCACCATGCCTGCCGAGCAGGTAACGACGTTCGGCTCCGACACGCTCTTGAAGCGTCCCGCCCAGCCCGCCGAACTTGCCCCGCTGTATGCGTTCCTGGCGTCACAGGAAGCGTCCTACATCACCGGCATGGTCTACGGCATCACCGGCGGCGACCCTATCGCGTAGTTGCCCTCCGAGAAGACAAAAAGCGAGCCATTTCCAATGGCTTGCTTTTTTTTGTTTTCAGGTACAATGGGCCAAACGGCAACGGCGCTGTCCACCACACGAACAGGAAGTATCATTCGTTGAGCACAGCGACCCTCCCCGGCGAAATCGCCGCGCCCGTCAGCCACAAGGCCGACCTTTACCGTATTGTCGCGCTCGCTGTCGGCATTGCCACGCTGGGCGCGTTTCTCGCGGCGTTCACCGCCGAAAAGCTGACGTTCTTATACAAAGAGCAGCTTCATCTCTCGCCCGGCGGGGTGGGAACACTGGGCATCCTTGTTGGAATTCCTTCCTATCTACAGCCGCTGATGGGAGCGTTCTCGGACCTGAACCCGCTGGCGGGTTATCACCGGCGCTCGTACTTTGTGCTGGGTGGAATTCTGGGCGCCCTCGGCTTTTTGCTGCTGGCGCTTCAGCCTCATTACTCCTATGCCGCGGTCGTTGCCCTAGTCTTAATTGGGTCGGCGGGAGCGATACTCGTCACCGTCATGCTGAACGCGGTGCTGGTCGTGGTCGGCAACGCGACGGGGACGTTTGGGCAGCTTCAGACCCTGCTGTATCTTGTGAGTTACGGCTGGGCGCTGGCGTATACGGCAAATCTGCGCGGCTATGTCACCCAGCACTGGTCTTACGAACGCGCTTTTGAGGCGGCGGCAGCGACTTTACTGGCCATGACTCTTCTGGTGTTTTTGATTCCGGAAACCCGCCGGGCCGGTCGGGAACAAACAACGACAGACCCGAAAGAAGCAGCGCGGCGCAAGGCTGCGCGGGACACCGAACGCCGGCAGACGATGGCGACCCTGCGGGATGCGGCGAAGTCTCCGGGCTTGTGGGTATTGGTCGCGTTTATCTTCTACCTGATTGTGACGCCGGGAACTAACACGGCCCAGATTTACTATGAGAAAGACGCGCTGCTTTTGTCCAAGCAGTTTATCGGCAGCTTGTTCAAATGGACCTCGGCAGGCGTCTTAGCAGCCTTGTTCCTGTATGGTACGACAGTGAAGTGGATGTCGGCGCGGACTTTGGTCTGGGGAGCGTGGCTGATGGATTGCGCGGCTTACCTGCTGCTGCTGAATATCCACAATGGGCTGACCGCCGAAATCTTTTCTTTGCTGGTCGCACTGACCGGCACGATCTACGGCTTGTGCTTGTACACGCTGGCGGGCCGTGCCTGCCCGGTCGGGGCCGAAGGCGTCATCTACGGCCTGGTGCTGTCGGCCATCGCCCTAGGAGGCACGCTCGGCGACAAGCTGGGCGGCAATTTGTACGACATGTTCGGCCCCGCGAACCATCACAGCGTCACGCATGGGTGGACGACGATGCTCTGGTTCGGCTTCGGGTTCACCGTGATTGCCGCCGGGTTCATTCCGTTCCTGCCGGCCTGGGCCAAAAGCGGCGAGCGGCTCAATGCGGCGATGGAGTAAAAACGAGCGAAGTAGGTTCTTGGGTATGTTGACAGCATGAAAACACGCACTTTAGGCAACTTGACTGTCTCGGAGATCGGCCTCGGCTGCATGGGCATGAGCGAGTTCTACGGGCCGGGCGATGAGGCCGAGTCGCTCCGAACGCTCGACTTGGCGCTGGATCTTGGGGTGACGTTCTGGGACACCGCCGATATGTACGGGCCGTTCACGAACGAAAAACTGCTCGGCAAAGCCCTGGCGGGCCGGCGTGACCAAGTGGTGCTTGCCACCAAGTTCGGCAATCAGCGCGGGGCTGACGGCGCATTTCTCGGCGTCAGCGGCTCGCCGGAGTATGTCCGCAAGTCTTGCGACGAAAGCTTGGAGCGTCTCGGCGTGGACCACATTGACTTGTACTACCAGCACCGGGTAGACAAGACCGTACCGATTGAAGACACGGTCGGCGCGATGGCGGAACTGGTGTCGGCGGGCAAAGTAAAACATTTGGGCCTCTCGGAAGCGTCCGCCGCGACGATCCGCCGCGCCCATGCCGTCCATCCGATCTCGGCCCTGCAATCCGAGTATTCCCTCTGGTCGCGTGATCCGGAAGGCGACATCCTAAACACGCTGGGAGAACTTGGCATTGGCTTTGTGCCGTACAGCCCGCTCGGACGCGGCTTTCTGACGGGCCAGTTCCGCACGCCGGAAGATATTCCCGAAGGCGATTTCCGGCGTCACAACCCGCGCTTCCAGGGCGAAAACTTCACGCAGAACTTGAAGCTGGTGGATGCGGTCAAAGAAATGGCGGACGGCAAAGGCGTGACGCCCGGCCAGCTTGCGCTGGCCTGGGTGCTGGCGCAGGGAGCCGATTTCGTGCCGATCCCCGGCACGAAGCGCACCAAGTACCTGCGCGAAAACGCCGCCGCCGCTGACATTCAGTTGTCTGCCGAAGACCTGGCCCGGCTGGACGAGATCGCGCCGAAAGACGCCGCCGCTGGGGACCGCTATCCTAGCATGGCAACAATTGATCGGTAAGGCTGAACGCCATTCTAATAAGTGCGTGGATACCCTGGTCTGGAAGACCAGGGCTTTAGACGTGCAGAATGTCCCTGCGGGACGGAGGAGCTGGCTGTGTCTGGCTTCCTGCGTCTGCGAAGCAGACATTTTGCTTGGCTGAAGTCCCGGTCTTCCAGACCGGGAACTGAGGCTCTCGCTTTTTTCTAAACTTTCTCATGCGAAAAAGCAAACAATTCTGGCAGGCCGTCGTGCGCGGCGCGTTCTGGCTGGCGTTCAAGACCCTGCGGTATGTCCCCTGGAAACCGGCACTGGCCTGGGGGACGGCGATGGGGACGCTAGGCTACCATATGGCAGGCCGGTTCCGAGCCGTCGCCGACAAGAACCTCGAAATCGCCTACGGGGACGAGATGACCGAACATCAGCGGCAGGCGCTGATCAAGCGGGTCTTCCAGCAGTTCGCCCGCGCGTCCCTGGTGGAGTTCCTGAAAGGTGCCCACTTCACGCCTGAAGACACGGCACATTGGGTGCATGTGGACTCCTATGCGCCCGCGACTGACCTTCTGGCACGCGGCAAAGGCGTCATTGTCGTGTCGGCACACCTCGGCAACTGGGAATGGCTAACCAAACGTGCTACGATGGAAGGCTTTTCGGTGAAAGTGGTCGCGCGGCAGAGTGAGGATGACAAGTTCAACCGACTCACCGACCAAATTCGGGGTGAGAACGGTTACACGGTCCACCCGCGTGGCGACTCCCCGCGTGCGCTCTTAAAGCAGCTCCGGGACAACAAAATCGTCGCGATTGTTCCGGATCAAAAGTCGGAAGATGTCTTTGTGCCGTTTTTCGGGAAGCTGGCGGGAACCGTCGCCGGGCCTGCCGTTTTAGCGCTGAAGACCGGCGCGGCCATTCTACCCATGTTCTGTCCGCGCCGGCCCAATGGCACCTACGAAACGGTCTTTTATCCGGCGATCCTCCCGGAGCCGACTGGGGACACGGAGGCCGACATCAAAAAGATCATGACCGAGATCAACGCGGACATTGAAGACATTGTCCGCAAGTATCCCGATCAGTGGCTCTGGCTCCATGACCGCTGGCGTGTCCCGCCACCGGAACGTATTCCCGAAAGCCTCCATGCCGAACTCCTTGCCGCCGCTCGCTGACATCCGGCGTCTGCTTGTGGTCAAAACCAGCTCCCTTGGCGATGTGATCCATGCCTTGCCGGTCGTGCAGGCCATCAAAGACGCTGCGCCGCACCTTTTGCTCGGCTGGGTCGTCCGCCGCCGGTGCGCGGACATTCTGCGTGGGAATCCCTCCATTGACCATCTCCACGTCCTGCCCGATAAGCCGTCGCTTCGCGACATTTTACAGATACGCCGTGCGCTGCACTCCGTGCGCTATGACATAGCTCTAGATATGCAGGGATTAGCCCTCAGCGGCCTCGTTACGCGCTTGTCCGGTGCTCCGGTGCGTGCCGGCTGGGACCGAAACCGGGAAAGCAATGCGCTGTTCCTGACGCACCCAATTATCCCCGGCAAAGCAAAAGACGCGCACGAGATAGACCTGCTGTACGGCTTCGCAGACGCCCTCGGCGTGCGCGTCCCGCACCCGGAGTTCACGCCTCAGCCGTATCTTGCCGCCGAGAATGCCGCCCAAGCCGAAGAATGGCTCCATAAACTGCCGCGCCCGCGCATTGCGCTGAATGTCGGGGCGTCGCGGGCGTACAAGCGCTGGCCGCTCCCGAACTGGGTAAAAGTCGCCCAAGTTTTGACGCAGTCGGGCCGGAGCGTTGTTTTTGTCGGCGACAAAAAAGATGCTGAAACGGTGGCACAGCTCACGCCCCATCTTGCGGGCTGCTTCATTGACTTAGCGGGCAAGACTACCCTGCGCGAACTCGCTTCTGTGCTGGCAGCGTGCGATCTGCTGGTCAGCGGCGACAGCGGCCCGATGCATTTGGCCGTCGCCGTCGGCACGCCGACGCTCGCGATTTTCGGCGCGACCCATCCGGCCCGGCACGGCCCTTACGGCGCACGCAACAGCGTCCTGCACGACCCGGTGCCGGGATTGCTGACGCCCGGCAAGCGCCCGACCGAGGCCGAAGGCGCGGCCTGCATGGCCCGTGTCACGCCGGAACAGGTGCTGAAGGAGATCCCTTTTCTGGCTACCCAGCAAACCGCTTCGCGGAACCTCTCTCAGTAATGTCGTAACGCAGTTTCAGCACAGTTCAAGGAGATCACCATGACCACACGCCGTTCAGCCAAGCTTTTTTCCCTGCTCGCCGCACTCGCCGCCGGTACGTTTTTGGCGGCTGTCCCAGTCTCCGCCCAGCAGGCCGCTCCGCTGCCGCAAACTGCGCTTCCGGCGCTGACAGAGACTGCGCCGCTGGTGATCCCGCCGCCGCCGGGCGGGAAGCTGCGGGTGGAAATGGATGCCCGCTCCGAGGACCTGCTTGGCATGGTCAAATCGTTTCTGAAAGGCATTGGCGAGACAGGGCAGCCGGTGATGACGACAGCGTCCGGGCGGGCGCTGTCGCCGCCGAACCCGGTGGCGGAAGCTATCGCCAGCGGCGATTTGGCCGCCATGCTGAAAGACGTCAACCATGTCCATCTCGCCGTCTATGAAGTCGCCGGAGGAGCGCCATTCGTGACCGCGACAATGACGCTAAAGTCAGTCACGATCAACGGCAAGCCTCAGCCCATACCTGTTGTTCCTAAATTGCCGCCGGCCCCGGCAGTCCCCACGTTCGACTCGAACTCCTTTTACGAAAGCGCGTTTGCGGCGGAAGGGGCGCACCGGATCTTATACACCGACGCCGATGCGTACAAGCTGGTCATGGTCGGCTTTCCCAACCATCAAGGCTTCGCGTTCGCCGCGTCCGGCGGCGGCTACGTCGTGGTCGAGCGCTCCGACGGCTACCCGGATTTGGAAGTCTTGACCGCGTTCATTTCCCATGTCACCACAGCAGTCGTCAACTCACAGATGGGCAAAAAGATGATGAACTCTGCGGTGGATAGCACAACACTTGGTGGTCCTGCTGCGAAGATGCTGGACAAAAAGTAGAGAGCATCGTTCGAGGAGTTGAAAACTACTCGTGAGTATTTTCGCAAACGCCTTGACACCTTGCTTAAATGCAGGTATAATTCGCGGCACAACTGAATCTGTTTTGTAACTGCATTGACGAGGACTATGTCCGTCTGCGCTTGTTTTCAGAGAGCCATCGCCTGGTGTAAGGTGGCAGCAAGCCCTTCGGTCTCTCCCCTCTGAGCAGGCATTCCGAACCCGCCCGATTTCAAGGCGATACTAAGAATGTCCGGTTCGCGCCCGTGATCGCGCTCCAAGTGCGGTCTCTCGCTTCTAGGACAGAAGTCTGGGGCCGAACAAGGGTGGTACCGCGTGATGCTGTGATGCTTGAACAAGCGTCAAAAAGCCTCTCGTCCCTTGCCTCTCGGCAATCGTGTGGACGAGAGGCTTTTTTGGCTTGATAGAAAGACTGGAACTGATGAAAATGACCGGCAGCCGCGCCCTCTTGGAATGCCTCAAGCGCGAAGGCGTTGACACTATTTTTGGATACCCCGGCGGGGCCGTGATCCCGCTTTACGACACTTTATGTCAGTTCCCCGATATTCAGCATATTCTGGTCCGCCACGAGCAGGGGGCGGGTCACATGGCTGAAGGCTACGCACTGGCGACTGGGAAAGTCGGCGTCTGCCTAGCGACTTCCGGGCCGGGGGCAACGAACCTGGTGACGGCCATCGCCGACGCCATGATGGACTCGGTGCCGATTGTCGCCATCACGGGGCAGGTCAAGACCAACTTGATTGGCACTGATGCGTTCCAGGAGGCCGATATCACCGGCATCACCATGCCGATCACCAAGCACAACTGGCTGATCAAAGATGTCGAAAAGCTGCCCGGCATTGTCGCCGAAGCGTTCCATATCGCCCGGTCGGGCCGCCCCGGCCCGGTGCTGGTAGATATTCCGCAGGATATTCTTCGCGCTGAGTTTGAGTATTCTCCCGTTGAAGAAGTGTCTATCCCGAGCTTCAAGCCGACCGTCAAAGGCCACTCACGCCAGATCCAGCGGGCTGCCGAATTGATCGGCGAAGCGGAGCGGCCGCTGCTGTATGTCGGCGGCGGCGCGATTTATTCCGGCGCTTACGAAGAAGTCCGGGCGCTGGCGGAAATAGCCGACATCCCCGTCGCGACCACGCTCAAAGGTCTAGGCGCGTTCCCGGAAACGCATGAGCTGTCACTGGGAATGCTGGGAATGCACGGGACAGCCTATTCCAACTACGCCGTCAGCGAATGCGATTTACTAATTGCCGTCGGCGCACGCTTTGACGACCGCGTCACCGGCAAAGTGGACTCGTGGGTGCCGAACGCTAAGATCATTCATATCGACGTAGATCCCGCCGAGATCGGCAAAGTCCTGCCTGCCGATGTGCCGATTGTCGGCGATGTCAAAACTGTCTTGACCGAGCTGCTGAAAGCCACCCAGCCTGCCACGAGGCCGGACTGGCATGCGCGGGTCCAGCAGTGGAAGGCCGACTTCCCGCTGCATTACCCGTCGGACGGCATCCTGCACGGCCAGTATGTGATTGAGCAGATCGGCGAAGTGGCTGACCACAACGGCATTGTCGTGACCGATGTCGGCCAGCACCAGATGTGGGCCGCCCAATTCTACAAGTGCCGCCGCCCGCGCCAGTTTGTGACGTCCGGCGGCCTCGGCACGATGGGCTTCGGTTTGCCGGCCTCCATCGGCGCTCAGTTCGGCTCGCCCGACACGCCCGTCTTCTGCGTCTCCGGTGACGGCTCGATACAGATGTGCATTCAGGAGCTGATGGTCGCCACCATCTACAAGCTGCCGATCAAGATCTGCATCTTAAACAACACGTATCTCGGCATGGTTCGCCAATGGCAGGAATTGTTCTGGGACTCGCGCTACTCCAGCGTGGACTTGGAAGCGTCCCCGGACTTCCTGAAACTCGCCGACGCTTACGGTGCCCACGGCATCCGCTGCTCGTCGCCGTCCGCGGTGCGGGCGACACTCGAAGAAGCCATGTCCATCACCGACCGACCGACCGTGATTGACTTCCGCATTGCTAAAGAAGAAAACGTCTACCCCATGATCCCCAGCGGCGGCACCATCTCCCAAATGGTCGTGTCCCGCCCCGAAGGCATGGTGCCGCTGGACAGCTACATGGCCTCCGAAGTCTACATGGACGACGAAGACACGCGCCCCGCCCACGAAGACGAAAAAACCGAGCGCATCCCCGCCTACGCCGGCCAGGAAGCGTTAGGGTAATGGACACGCTCTACGCAGGCTGGATTGTCCGCTGGCAGGCTGCGCTTGATGCCTGTCAGCGGAAGAGTGGGGAAGTAAGACAATTAGTTGTAGCTCCGCCAGCCTCATTTGAGAAGATTGACGAAGTAGAGAGGCAAATGGGTCATGCTTTGCCAACCTCGTTTCGGCAGACATTGGTGACTTTTTCCGCTGATGTGGCGATGTCATGGTTTCTTCCAGAGAACTGTCAGCCGCCGGAGATATTTGACAATTTGCTTGCTGGTGATTGCACCTGGGGCCTATCTCCTATGATGTCTCTAGCGGAGGGCTATCAGCTTTGGATTGATGCGCTCCGTGATGTTGATGACCTAGATGACGATCTTACCTGGCACAATAAGCTTGCGTTTGCAGAGGTTGGAAACGGCGATCTCATCGCCTTTGATATGAACTTGATGCCGGACCCGCCTGTTGTCTACCTAAACCACGAATGCGGCGACACAAATGGATGGCGGCTAGGCAACAACTTTATTGACTTTATGGACAAATACAGCCTCCTCGGCTGCCCTGGATACGATGACGTGCTTATGATGCCGTTCCTGCCGGATGCGACAAGTGGCCTTGACGCCTATGGAGAGAACGCGCGAAAGTGGCGGGAGTGGTTTGGGCTGGATTTTGAGGGAGATAAACCATGACTCTGACTCTTGAAATACCCTTGGAGGCGCAGGCCCGACTGGAAACCGCCGCGCAGGAGCATGGACAGGCCACGGACGATTATATCCGTGCGTCGTTCCAAATATGGTTAAGCCTGACGACGCCGAAAACGGAAGAAGAAGCGTTTCAAACGGCGCGGGCGCTTTCGCTGCCAACGCTGAAAGAACTCTGGATCAATGAGCATGATGCGATCTACGATACTCTATGAGAACCGTAACTTGTCAGAGCGGCAATGTTCTTTTTGCCGAAATTGTATTCAGCGGCAGCATTGGTCGAAAAAACCGCCCGGTTGTTGTCCTCAGTGTTGATGCGTTTCATCAAGCAGGTTCTAAACTGATTGTTGCAACGCTGACGAGCAATATTTTGCCGCCATTATGGCCTGGTGACACGATGATCCACGATTGGGCAAGCGCAGGGCTGGCAAAGCCATCGGCGATGCGCGGCATTATCATCACGATTGACCAAAACGAAGTGGTGCGGCCATTCGGCGTCATGGCGGCGAACGATTTTGCTAACGTGGAACAAGCAGTCAATACTATTATGGGATTTTAAGGAGCAGCGACGCTTTGCAGCAGACTTCCAACCAGACAACGCAGCAGCATACGATTACCGTTCTCGTGGACAACAAGCCGGGCGTGCTCTCGCGCGTCTCTGGGCTGTTCTCGCGCCGGGGCTACAACATTGAGTCTTTAGCCGTCTCGATCACCGAAAACCCGGAATTATCGCGCATGACTCTGGTGGTCAATGGGGATGAGCAGGAAGTGGAGCAGATCACGAAGCAACTCCACAAGCTGATTGAAGTGTCCAAAGTCCAGGATTATATCAATATCCCGATCATCGCCCGCGAGCTGGCCTTAATCAAAGTCAACGCCCTGGTAGAAAACCGCACCGCGCTTTTGCAGCTTGTCGAAGTCTTCCGAGGCCGAGTGATCGACATGTCGGAAAAGACGTTTGTCATTGAGCTGACCGGCGCGAACGACAAAATTGATGCATTTGAAAAACTTTTGGAGCCTTACGGCATCCGTGAGCTGGTCCGCACCGGACGGATCGCCATGGCACGCGGCGTCCGGGGCATCTAAGTGAAAGAGCTGATTGACCTTCATCAAGCGCATCTGCTTATGCTTGGCGTGCTGGTGCTGGCCCCGCTGACTGGCCTGGCCTGGGGCTATGCCGTCAAGCGCTTGCCGCTTGGCCTGGCTGTGGGGCTGCTTGTTGGTGTCGGCAATTACGTCCTCTGGACGGTCTACAATGCGATTACGCAAAAGCTGGGGCTGGACACGGTCGCCAACCTGCTGGTCAACTTAGGCTTGTTTGTCGTGATCGGCGTTGCCATTGGGGTCGGCTTGGGCGTCTACACGGCGCGGAAGCAGCCGAGGCCACGAGCCGTTCAAGAAGCAGACAATGGAGGCGCAGCAGGAGACCGGACCCCATAACTTTTGGGCAGAACATGAGCTGTTTGACGCCCACGACTTCGCCGCGCGGCTTGCGGTCAGCTAAGATCACTGACCGCTCTTGAGAGAATTTGTCGCCGGGTGGAACGAGGCACCGTAAGACGGCTACTCGGCGTGAGTGGAACACTGACGTTCAACGAAAAGCAACGATACGAGGAGAACACACTATGCCAGCGACGGTTTATTATGACACTGATGCTAATTTGAGCTTTTTGGAAGGCAAAAAGCTCGCTGTGATTGGGTACGGCTCGCAGGGCCATGCCCACGCGCTGAACCTGCATGACAGCGGGCTGGACGTGCGCGTCGGGCTGCGGTCCGGCTCGAAGCGCTGGGCGCAGGCTGAGGAAGCCGGGCTTGTGGTCAAAAGCGTCGAAGACGCGGCGAAGGAAGCCGATGTCGTGATGCTGCTCATCAACGACGAGTTTCAGGGCGATGTTTACAAAGAAAGCATTGCGCCGTACTTGGAACCGGGCAACGCGCTGGCATTCGGCCACGGCTTTAATATCCACTTCGGGCAAATCCCGCTGAAAGATGGCGTAGACGTGTTTATGACCGCGCCGAAGGGGCCGGGGCATCTGGTCCGGCGCACCTACACCGAAGGCAAAGGCGTTCCATGCCTCATCGCGATCGCCCAGGATGCGACTGGCCATGCGAAAGACATTGCGCTGGCCTGGGCCAAAGGCATCGGCGGCAGCCGCGCGGGCGTTTTAGAGACGACGTTTAAAGAAGAAACCGAGACTGACCTGTTCGGCGAGCAGGCGGTTCTGTGCGGCGGCACGACCGCGCTGGTCAAGGCGGGCTTTGAAACACTTGTCAATGCCGGATACCAACCCGAAATCGCGTACTTTGAGTGCCTGCACGAGCTGAAGCTGATTGTGGATTTGATGTACGAGGCCGGCATCGGTGGAATGCGCTATTCCATCTCGGACACGGCCCAGTACGGCGACATGACGCGCGGCCCGCGCATTATCAACGACGCGACCAAAGCCGAGATGGGGAAGATCCTCAAGGAAATCCAAACAGGGCAGTTCGCCCGCGACTGGATTTTGGAGAACAAAGCCAACCGCCCCATGTTCAATGCCCTGGCTGCGATGGACAACGCCTCGCAGCTTGAAGCCGTCGGCAAAAATCTTCGTGGCTTGATGTCCTGGGTCAAAAAGCCGGACACCGTGAGCGATTAAGAACCTACCCCCGCCGCTTCGCGTCGCCCCCTCCCTAAGAAGGAAGGGTCAGAGATGGACATGGAGAGTTTACTTTTCAACTTCTACCCATCCTAACTTCTACCCTTCCTTCTTAGGGAG
>CAXUNT010000022.1:23442-48746 GCA_964252595.1 uncultured Armatimonadales bacterium | reverse complement strand
CATTACTGTGTATCGGCAGGAACTGCCGGGGGTGGGGGCCGTCATTGCGTCACCTCCGGCAGCGGCGAGCGCTGGGCGCGGATGAAGTCGGTGACATAACGCTTGGCGGGGCGGTGCAGGAGATCGTCCAGCGTTCCTGCTTGGACAATCCCACCGGCCTGCATGAGAATGATCGTGTCGCCGAAATAAGCCGCCTCGCCCATGTCGTGCGTGACCAAAACCACTGTCTTGTTTAACTGGGCGAAGATGTCTTTGAGCTGGCTTTGCAGCTCGCTCCGGGTAATCGGGTCCAAAGCTCCCAGCGGCTCATCCAGCAGCAGCAGGGGCGGGTCCAGCATCAAAGCCCGCATCAGTCCGACCCGCTGCCGCTGGCCGCCGGAGAGGTCTGACGGGTAGCGCGAGAGCGACTCTTCAGGAAGCTGGACCAGGGCGGCGAGTTCTGTCATGCGGGGGGTAATTTCACTCTGGGGCTTGCCTAAAAACTTCGCCAGCAGTGCGACATTCTGGGCGGCGGTCAAATGGGGAAAGAGGCCACCGTCTTGAATGACGTAGCCGACCGCGTGGCGCTCGGTTTCGGCGTTCTGTGGGGTCAGCGGCGTCTCGCCGATCACGACCCGGCCTGTGTCCGGCGTGATCAGCCCGATCAGTATTCGGAGCAGGGTGGACTTGCCGCAGCCGCTGGGGCCGATCAGCACCGTGGTCTTGCCTGGCGCAAGCGAAAGCGTCGTCGGCAGAAGCGCGGCCTGGCCGGCATAGGTCTTGGAAACGTTCTCAGCAGAGATCATAGGCATCAAGTTCGCCGCAAAGCCGCCTTTTCCCTGCTTGGTACATCCTCCGCAGATTGAGACCCCTGGAAACGCAGTCTGGGGGCAGGGCTTCGGCAAGCCAATGCCTTCTAGTGACCGACGAGCGGCCAATGCTGCGCGACATAAGCGAGACCTTTGGCTTCGTGTAAATAGGTTTCCACATAGCCGCAGGTGACGCAGACATACTGATCCAGCTTATGAAGCGGGCCAAAGATGCCCTCGCCAGTATGAAATGCGATCTTTTCTTTCTCCTTGATGTCCGTGCCTGAGTGAACATCCTGGGAACCGCACTTCGGACATTGGCCTGTTTTCATCATTTTTTCCTTCAATTCGGCTTGGGAGGCTGGGCGCTGCCGCGTCATGGCGCGGGAGAAACAACGGCGGCGATTTCGGCTTCTTTTTCACTTTTCACACCCGATCGTGACATAAACGGACGCTCAAAAACGAGGTGAAACGCATAGGCACAGCCGACACAAAAAGGCAGGGCCACAGCTTCGCAAACCAGAAAACAGGCGGCAGCCTGAAGATGCAGAAGCCCCACAGCGGCATATACAAGCGCAAGAAACGGGGCATGGATCAGATACAAGCTGTACGAAAAGGTTCCCAGCGCCACAACCGGGCGCTGTTCCAGAGCTTTGACGAGGAGCGCAGGAAATGATCTTCTCCGTACATCGGCTGCACCCGGCGCGGACTCCGGCGGCAGACGGGCGGCGACCAGCAGGAACGAGGCGGTTGCCGTTCCGATCAAAAGCTCGTGAATGCTTAAGTTCCGCATGAGCCAGTCGGCGCGAAATGCGGCAAGCGCCGCAAACACAAGCGCGGCACCGGCGCTCAAGCGTATCCAGAACGGCGACCCGGCGATCTTCTGGTACGCCGTCTTTGGAGAGAAGGCAAGCACCGCCGCGCTCATCCCCAGCGCGAACAGGCCAATAAAGCGAAAACAGGCCGCATCAAAGCGGTGGTGAAACAACAGGCGCGGCAGATAGCCGATAAAGAACCCGGCGCAAACCGCTGCAACAATGCCGTAGCGCCGCCATATCGGCAAAAGCAGCAATGCAAACACAAAATAAATCTGCCATTCTGTCGCCACGCTCCACAGGGGATAGCCGATCTTGTAAATCCAGTGGCCGGACAAGTTGTGTACCAGAAACAAATGCGAAAGCAGCGCCGGCAGGGAGAAAGCAGGCAGCGCACCGCCCCACAAGGCATTGGATGTGTGGGATAAGACGGGAACCCGCCAGATCAGCAGCAGCGACAGCAGGATCGCCGCATAGTAAGGAGGCAGAATGCGCCGGGCGCGGCGTCTCAAAAATTGCAGCACGCCCCCGCGCAGGTGGCCGTCGTGCTGCACCACCGGAAACATCAAGCAGAACCCCGAAAGGACAATGAAAATATCAACCGAAGCCTGCCCAAAAACCAGCCCATGGGTCGCGCGCAGAAAGCGTGGCGAAACTTCTGAAGAAGGATAGTTAAGCGTGATTTGCAGGAGCACATGGGACGAGACCACATAAAGCGCAGCCAGGCCGCGCAGGCCGTCGAGAAAAAGCAGATGCTTCCGAGCCGTTTGAGCGGGAAATGGATTGTTCATAGAAAATGGGTTCAGTGCGCCTTCAAATGCTGGGTGCTGCCGCGCTCGGTCAGCGGAATAGCGGCGAGCCAATCGGGCAGGGCGTCCGGGGCGAATTTCTCAACATCTAAACGGAGCAGGGCTTCTAAGGGGACGCCAAAATCTACAGTGCCGCCGCTCCGGTCGGCGAGGACGCCGATGCCGACGAGGTTGTCGGTGTAGGCTTCAATGGCCTGCATGGTATCCCGGATAGAGCCGCCGGTGGTCAGAATGTCGTCTACAAGCAGGACGTTCTCGTTTTCTTTAATCTCAAAGCCCCGGCGCAGGACGCGGCCTTTGCCGTCGTCGCCGCGCTCGGCAAAGATGCCGCGCACGCCGAGGTGCTTGGCGACTTCATAGGCCAGCAAAACGCCGCCGGTGGTGGGGCCGACGACGACGTTCACTTCCGCATTGGCAAAGCGGGCGGCGATCTCGGCGCAGAGCTTTTCCACCATTGGCGGAAATTGCAGCACTTGG
Organism: uncultured Armatimonadales bacterium; assembly: GCA_964252595.1. Taxonomy (GTDB): domain Bacteria; phylum Armatimonadota; class Armatimonadia; order Armatimonadales; family Capsulimonadaceae; genus JANXMY01. Next base: position 45,857 of record CAXUNT010000022.1, on the reverse strand, counting down.
AACTTCTCCAGGTAAACGGCGCTGTGGTAGCCGGACGCTAACAGAAAGTGGCCTTCTAACAGAGCGCCGGAGTCCTTGAATATTTGCAGAGTTTCGTCGTTGGTAAGCATGGCGGCAGAGTTCGGCGGCAAGCGGCAAAAGTCCTGCATGAACCTGGCAAAGCCGTGCGAAAAAAGTAAGGCGGCAAATTATCTGCGGGGAGAAAGGCTGTGTGCCTTGACTTCGTCTCCCGTTTGCCAGTATACTGTACCGGATTTCACTGCCGCTTTGGGGCGGATTTCAAGGCGATGCCGACTCCGATGACTGACCAAATGACTGTCGTACCGACCGCGAATACGCTGACGCCGCCGCCCGGCGCTGCCTGGCTCACGCGCCTGCTCAGTCCGTTTGTGGTCGTTCTCACCTACCTCGGCGAGATCTTGATGCTGCTGGCGCAGACGGTCCGGGCCGTGCGTGGGGGCGTGGATACGCGGGACCTCATTGAGCAGATGTCGTCGCTCGGCGTTAACTCGGTCGGGATCGCGCTGCTGACGACCACCACGTCGGGCGCGGTGCTGGCCCTGTATTTTGCACCGTTCTTGAAGCAGTATGGCGCGGAAAGCTTTACCGGCGCGGTGGTTGCGCTGGCGATTGCGCGGGAGCTGGGGCCGGTGCTGACGGGAGTAGTCGTGGCGGCGCGGGCCGGGTCGGCGATTGCGGCGGAGCTGGGAACGATGAAAGTCACCGAGCAGATTGACGCCCTCCGCGCCCTCGCAGTCAGCCCGACGCAGTATCTGGTCGTGCCGCGCGTGCTGGCCGCCGTGCTGATGATGCCGCTGGTCTGCGCCCTGGCCGATGCTGGAGGCATTCTCGGCGGGACCCTGCTGTCGCAGTCGGAAGGGGTGCTGCCGGTCGTCTACTGGAACTCGATGAAGCAGTTCATTGACTTGTCGGACTTCACGCGCGGCATCTTTAAGACGCTGGTGTTCGGCCTGATCATTGCCTTGGTCGGCTGCCATCAAGGGCTGGCGACACGCGGCGGGGCGACGGAAGTCGGCAAGGCGACGACCAATGCGGTCGTGCTGTCTATTATCTTGATCTACCTGGCGAACTTTGTCATGACCTATTTCATGTTCAGCGAGGTCTCTTCATTTTGATCCATGCCGCGAAAGACCGCGATCTCGGCATGGAAGCTGGGGAAGAGCAGGGACCGGCCTGGATTGAAGTCAAAGATCTGCGCTTCACGGTCGGCGGCAAGCAGATCCTGCGTGGCGCGAACCTCAGCGTGGCACCCGGCGAGATCTTGTCGGTGATGGGCATGTCCGGGTCGGGCAAAACGACGCTGCTACACTGCATCGGCGGGCTGACCGCGCCGACCAGCGGACAAATCCGCATCGGGGACGCGCAGATTGTCGGCATGACCGAGACCGAATTAAACCATGTACGCGAGCGGATGGGCATGGTATTCCAGTACGCTGCGTTATTTGACTCGCTTTCGGTTTTTGAGAATGTCGCCTTTGGCCTGCGCCGCCGCCGCAAGATCGGGAGCGACGAGATCAAGAAGAATGTGGCGGAAAAGCTGGCGCTGGTCGGCTTGCCCGGAACTGAGTCGATGTTTCCGTCGGAGCTGTCCGGCGGCATGGCGAAGCGGGTCGGCCTGGCGCGGGCGCTGGCAATGTCTCCGGAGATTTTGCTGTACGACGAGCCGACATCGGGGCTGGACCCGGTGATGGAAAGCGTGATTGACGAGCTGATCATGCAGATGCGCGACAAGCTTGGCGTCACCAGCATCGTCGTCTCGCATTCCATCGCGTCCATTTTTCGGATCAGCGACAAGATCGCCATGATCCACGGCGGCGAAGTGCTGGCATCGGGAACCCCCGACCAGATTAAAAACTGCGACAACCCCGTGGTCCAGCAGTTTATTGAAGGCAAATCGCACGGGCCGATTGACGTGGCGCGGCGCTGACGCGGCAGGGGTACTTTATGACGACATTCGGAAACGCGGGACGTGTCGGACTTGTGTTCGTCCTCGCAGTCCTGCTTCTCGGCAGTCTGTGGTACTTCCTGAAAGGCAGCGTTCTCAGCAGCAACACTTATTCATTTGACGTGCTGTTTACCGACGCCAGCGGGGTGACATCGGAAACGCCGGTGACACTCGCGGGCGTTCAAATCGGCAAAGTCGCCAGTGTCACGCTGACCCCGACCCAGCAGGCTGACTTGAAGCTGGAGATCAAGGACAAGCTGAATGGCCGGGACGTGCTGATCCCGCGCGGCTCGCAGTTTCTCATTGCGACACCTATTCTTGGCACGAGTGGCACCATCATGGTCATCCCGCCGCCGAATGCCGTCCAGAACGCGGAAGACAGCATTCATGACGGCGAAACGGACTTGAAAGGCGCAAAAGCCGGAGACCTGACCGCCTCGCTTTCTAAAGCGACCGCGCTTTTAGACCAAGTCACGATCACGACCAAGAAAGTGGATGCGCTGCTGGACTCGGCGAACTCGCTGGCGAATGATCCAAAAGTCCGAAACTCGCTCCAGCAAACGCTGAACAATGTCAACTTAGCGTCTCGCAACGGCTTGGAATTGACCGGCAAGCTGAACGGTCTGCTGACGGAAGACAACAACCAGGTGCTGGCGCTCTTGCAGCAGACTAAGGCCGGGGAACAAACCTCGCTGAACAATCTGGCCGCCACAACCGGCACTGTTCGGGACATCACGCAGGAAAACAAAGCGCAGATCGCGGCGCTTATCCGCAACTTGAACGACACGACTTCGGCGGTCGCAGGAATTACAGGACAAGTCAACAATACGCTGAAAAACGGCGGCGTGATCCAAAACTTAGATGCGACAGTCGCAAACTTAAAGACGACGACAGACAAGCTGAACACGATTGCCGGCAACTTCCAGTCGCTGAGCGCGGTCGCCACCGACCCGAAACTGCAAAGCAACCTGAAAGACACGGTGCAGAACATCCGGGACAGCAGCGAGCAGGCCGAGTTCCTGATTGAGCGCCTCAACAGACTGGCCGGCGGGCGGCGCAAGACCGCCACGGTCATCGCCGCGCCCGGCGTCGGCGCAGTCGTTCTGCCGGGAACAAGCAAAATCGGGACGCCGAATGCTGTGACACCTGCGCCGTCGCGCGGTGCCCCGCAGTATCTGCCGCGCGTGCAGGCGCTGTACAACACGCGGGATCGGCATTTCCGAACCGACATTGACACGCTGGTGCCGCTGAGCGTCGCGCCGGTCACGTTTGTCCGCGCGGGCGTCTACGGCTTCGGCGACTCAAACAAGCTGATTTTGCAGGGCGGGCAGGCTTTAGACAAGAAGGGTCTGGTGGCGGGCCGCGCCGGGATTTATGCGTCCAAGCTGGCCCTCGGCGCAGACATTGGGCTGGGCAAGCGGCAAACGCTGTCTTTGGACTTCTATGACCCGAACAACTTTCGGGTAGATGCGAAGGGGACGCTGATGCTGGCCCCGGAGCTTGGGCTGGTCCTCGGGGGCGAGAACTTGAACCGCAGCCGCCAAAGCAGCGCCTTGATCGGCCTGGAGTTTCGGCAGTCAAAGTAGAACCCACCCCGGCACAAGTGCCGGGGTGGGTTCCAAAGAAACATTACACACAATTACACACGCAAAGGAAGAACACACATGAAAGTTATACTGCTGCAAGACATTGAGCATCAAGGCAAACAAGGCGACGTCGTCACTGTCGCCGACGGCTACGCCCGGAACTATTTGTATCCGCGCAAGCTGGCGGTGGAAGCCGGCGGCGGGGCATTGAAGAACCTGCAAATCAAGCACGCCCAGGAAGAGCGCCGCACGGAAAAGCTGCGGGCCGATGCCGACCGCACCGCCGAGCTGCTCACCGACAAGACCATCACGCTGACCGTCAAAGCCGGTGAAAACAGCCGCTTGTATGGCCGCGTCACTGCCGCTGACATTGCCGAAGCGGTTGAGAAGAACCTTGCCATTAAGCTCGACAAGCGCAAAGTCGGCCTGCTCGACCCCATCAAAGCCGTCGGTGAGTACGACATCCCCATCAAGCTCCACCGCGAAGTGACTGTTCCCCTGAAAGTCGCCGTCGTCGCCGAGTAGTTTCTTTTCGCCTCGCGGGGCGCGTTCCAACGCGCCCCGGATGTATCCCCATGCCCAGTGACAACGACAAGCGCGGCCGTACTCAAAGCGGCGGCGGTTATAACGGCGGCTTCGGAGGCAATGCGTTCGGCGGGAACGGCAACGGTTCCAGCAACGGAAACGGCGCGTCCGGCGACGCCTTCAGTGCCTATGTTCCGCCGAACTCGATTGAGTCGGAGCAGTCCACCCTCGGCGCGATGCTGATTGAAAGCACGGCCGTCGAGAAAGTTTTCGAGATCCTGGACAAGGATGACTTTTACCGCGAGAGTCATCAAGCGATCTACGAAGTCATCACCACTCTTTCCGAGAGAAATATCCCCGTTGATCTGATCACAGTTCAAGAAGAGCTGAAGAACAGCAGCAAAATTGATCTTGTCACTCTTCCATATCTGCTTTCTTTGTTTGACACCGTTCCCACGGCAGCGAATGCTGAATACTACGCCAAAATTGTCAAAGACAAAGCAACCCTGCGCCGCTTGATCTCGGCCGCGATGGAAATTATCGGCGCGGCCCGTGGGGAAGTCGAAAACGTTGAGGAAGTCATTGATAATGCCGAGCGGGCCGTTTTCGGCGTGTCTCAAGACAGCACGTCTTCGTACTTCTCCTCGCTGCGTACTTTGCTGCTTTCGGTCTACGACACTGCCGCCGATATGAGCGAAATGAAGTCGCTGATTTCCGGTCTTTCCACCGGCATCCACGACTTCGACATGATTACGTCGGGACTGCAAAACACGGATCTTATCATTGTCGCAGCTCGGCCAAGTATGGGGAAATGCGTCCGGCATGACACATTAATAGACGATCCCGCGACGGGCAGCCGGGTGACGGTGGAAGATTGGGTTAAGCGTCGCCTTCCTGCCGTCTTCGGCGTGTCTGATCTGGGAAAAGTGCGTACCGCGCCTGTCGGTGCCTGGATAGACAGCGGCGTCAAGCCCTGCTTCCGGGTCCGCACCTGCACCGGGCGCACCGTGGATGTCACCGGACATCACCCCTTCATGACAGTTCACGGCTGGACGCCGCTCCATGACCTTGCAGTCGGCAGCAAAATCGCGGTTCCGCGCTGGGTTCCCGCGTTCGGCACGGATGACTCGATGCCGCTTGACCTGGTGCGCCTCATGGCCTACTTCATTGCGGAAGGTGGTTTGACCGGAACGACTCCTTGCTTTACAAACACTGACCCATTTATCATCAGCGACTTTCAGCAGATCATCGCTCAGCATTATCCTGACTGCGTTCTCCGGCGGGAGCGCATCACCTACAAAGTCGTGCGTCCGACGTGCTCTCAGTGGAAGTCCTCGCCTAACCCTGTCACAACTTGGCTGCGCGAACTCGGCCTCATGGGCAAGCTGGCTGAAGACAAGTCGTTCCCGGAGTGCGTCTGGCGCTGGACCAAACCGCACCTCGCCGAGTTCCTGCGCGTTCTGATGAGCTGTGACGGCACGATTTATGCGATGCAAGGCTACCCGCGCATTGAGTTTGCGGTCGCCTCAGAGAAGCTCGCTCAAGATGTTCACCATGCCCTGATCCGCTTCGGCATCGTCGCCAAGTTCTGGCAAAAGACGCCGCGCTGCTGGCGCGTCGAGATTACCGAGCCGGTTTCGGTCACGACCTACCAAACGGAAATCGGCTGGATCGGCGAAGAAGCAAGCCGCTTCGGCAGCGAGTTCAAGACACGCCGCTCCAACAGCGGCCATCTCCCGCCGGATGCCTGGCGCTATGTCAAAGAAGCCCTCGCCGCGCAGTCACTGTCGTTTGTAGAGATGGCCCGGCGCAGCGGCGAAACTGTCAGTACGGGCAAATACGGCGGCTACAATCCCCATTTGCAGCGCGGCCTGCCGCAAGGCCGTCTGGCCCGCTATGCCGAAGTCCTAGACGACGGCGACTTGCGCCGCCTGGCGAGTCCTGACTTGTACTGGGACGAGATTGTCTGCATTGAACCCGTCGGCGAGCATCAAGTGTATGATCTCAGTGTTCCCGACGGCGCGAACTTCATTGCTCAGGACATCTGTGTTCATAACACCAGCCTCTGCCTTTCTATTGCTGAACACGTTGCGCTGAAAGAAAAAAAACCGGTCGCAATTTTCTCGCTGGAGATGTCTAAAGAGCAGCTCGCACTGCGAATGCTCTGCTCCCAGGCGCAGGTGAACTCTCACAAGCTTCGCACAGGCCGCTTAAATGAAGATGAGTGGGGCGAGCTGGCAAAAGTCGTCCAGGGCATGTACGAGGCACCGATCTTTATTGACGATGCGACTGAGGCGTCCGCACTGACAATGCGTGCCAAGTGTCGGCGCTTGATGGCCGAGCATGGCCTCGGCCTCATTATTGTTGACTACTTGCAGCTTATGCGTTCGCACCGGCGCATCGAAAATCGTGTCCAAGAAATAGGAGAAATTGTTCGTGGCCTCAAGTCGCTCGGCCGCGAGCTGAAAGTCCCGGTCGTTGCCCTGTCTCAGCTTTCCCGCGCCGTTGAGAGCCGCGAAAACAAGCGGCCCATGCTTTCAGATTTACGCGAGTGTGTTGTCGGTGCCACACGTCTGATGGACGCCGTCACCGGAAAGCTCATGCCGATCCGTAATGTTCAAGCCGGAGACAGCATCCTGGCGATGGACAGCCGTCAGAAGATACGCCCATTCATCGTCGAGCGCGTTTGGTCTACCGGCATCAAGCCGGTGTTCACGCTCACGACCCGCACCGGGCGCAGCCTCACCGCGACGGCGAATCATCCCCTGCTGACGGCGCAGGGCTGGAAGCAGGTAGGCGAGCTGCATCCGGGCGAGATTATCGCCACAGCGATGCGTCTGCCTGAGCATGGCGAAGAACGACCGGAGCGAGCCGACTTGTGCCGTCTGCTCGGCTACTTAGTGGGTGACGGCACGTTCCAGACGCACCGCGCCATCGGCTTCTGCGGCTCTGACCCATTTGCTGTGGAAGATGCCGTTGGCATTGTCACGCGGAGCTTTCCTGGCGTCACCTGGCGCGAGAAGAAGTCTTACGGAACCTACCAGGAAGGCGACTTCCGCTGTTTTTACGACAACGGGTATGGCAAGCCTTACGGAAATCCATTGCGAGAATGGCTGCGGGAACTCGGTATTTCAGGAGAGAAAGACAGCACGAAGCACGTTCCTGATTGGGTTTGGGAAGCCGGGCGGGTCGGTGCAGGCCAGTTTCTTGCCGGCTATTTCTCGGCTGACGGCTGCGTCAAGCAGACCGCCGGGCGCGGCTGGTTTGTCCATTTCGATACGGTCAGCCGCCGACTTGCCGAAGATGTGCAGCTTTTGCTGCTGCGCCTCGGCGTGACCGCAACAGTCAACGACGGCTACCAAAGCGCCAAAGCCGCACAGCCCCTTTACCGGACTTCGGTCGCCGGGTTTGCCGACAACCTGCGCCGCTTTGCCGAGGCCGTGAAGCCGGGTGGCCGCAAAGGAGCGCTGCTGGAGCGCATGATTGCACAACTGCCAGAAAGTGTCACAAACGGCAGCTTGTTTGGCCTGCCGCCGGAAGTGTCGGGCCTGCTGTTTGACAAGTCCAAGCACCTGCGTCAGCAGGGCCGCAAGCGGGAAGCCGGGCCGAGAACGTACTGGAAGCCGCAGGGTAAACGCCCGCGCCGGGACATCTGCGCGAGGTTCGCCGAGAGCCTCAAAGATGAACTGCTTGGGGTCTGGGCGAACAGCGATTTGCTGTGGGAAGAAATCAAAAGCATTGTCCCCGCGGGCAAGGAAGAAGTGTATGACATTACTGTCCCCGGCTGCGCGAACTTCCTGGCAAACGGCGTCGTCGCCCACAACAGCGGGTCTATTGAGGCGGAGGCAGATATGGTCTGCTTTTTGTACCGGGAAGCGTACTACAAGATGAAAGAAGCGTTCAGCGCCGCTGAGGAAGAAGGCGCTGACAGGCCGCAGCGGGCGGAGATGGAAGAAACCGAGATCATTGTCGGCAAGCACCGAAACGGCCCGACGGGTACGGTCAAAGTCGGCTTCATGCCGCAGTACGCAAAATTTGTGGATTTAGATTTGTCGCGCACCGAAGATGGTGCGACAGGGTTTTAAGGCCGCACAATGGATAATTGGTCGGCGATGTTTGAGGAAGTGCGAAAGATTGTCAGAATGGGTCAGCCGCTTTCCGAGGCGCTGACACAAGTGATCGAGTTCGCCGACAGCAACCCGGATCTGTGTGACGAGCCGGAATACTGGCAGCAGGTGAAAGCACATGATTTTCATCCTGCCTTTGATACGATAGTCGGTTGGGGCAAGGCAGGAACAGCGCAGCTTACGCCGAAAGAAGGCTGGGAGTTTTTGCTGCTGGATTTAGGCGACTGCCCGGAGACGTTCCGGCTGTACCGGCCTGGCGGTCAAGAACTGATGTCCGAGCCGAAGCTGCGGACGCTGATGAACAAAGAGCCGGTTATTGAAGCGGGTGCTTTCGAAGAATGCTTCACCAATGAGACCGAAAATGCTTTTCATCTGCTTTTTGGAGCGCCGCAAGAATTAGCAGACCATCATGTCAGCGAACTCAGCGATGATCTATTGAACTGGACCGGCGACGCTGAGGATGCCGATTATCACGGAGATAACGGCTCGCTGCTTTGGCTGCTGCTCGGCTCGCTCGCGTTGCTGTCTTCGTTCATCGACATAGACTACTGCAAGCGCATTCTGCAAGGCCGAGACAAGCTATATCTGCTGTCAGGATATGAGGAGATATTCTCCTACTTGGCAACTGTGACGGCAGCCGGTCTTGTGTACGAAGAAGTATAAACAGGATGGCTAAAGGTATTAGGATAAAGTTGGATGCTTAAAGTGCTGGTTATCGGCGGCGGGGGGCGCGAGCATGCGCTGGTCTGGAAGCTGGCGCAGAGCCGGCAGGTCAGCCGGATTTTCTGTGCGCCGGGCAATGCCGGAATCGCGTCGCTGGCCGAGTGCGTCCCGCTGGCGATCACCGATAGCGAAGGACTGCTGGCGTTTGCTGTTGAAAATGGCATTGACCTCACGGTCGTCGGTCCCGAAGTGCCGCTGATTGCCGGCATTGTAGACGTGTTCGAGCAGCGCGGCCTGCGGATCTTCGGCCCGGCCGGGGAACCCGCCCAACTGGAAGGCTCGAAAGCCTACGCCAAAGGGGTCATGCTCCGCTACAATATCCCGACCGCGCATTTTGCCGTCTTCGCGTCGCAGGACGCCGCCTCGTACTACTTGAAATCCCACTTTGAAGCACACCCCGAAGCGCCGCTGGTCGTCAAGGCCGACGGTGAAGCGGCGGGCAAAGGCGTTTTTATCTGCCGCACGGATGCCGACGGGCAAAACGCTCTGCACCAGATCATGGGCGAAAAAGTGTTTGGCGCATCGGGCGATGCGGTCATCATTGAAGAGTTCTTGGAAGGTGAAGAAGCATCGCTGATGGCGTTCACCGACGGCACGACGATTGTGCCGATGCTGGCCGTGCAAGACCACAAACGCGCTTTGAATGGGGATGAGGGCCCGAACACTGGCGGCATGGGCTGCTACGCTCCTGTCCCGGCTGTCACGCCCGCCCTATATCAGCAGGCGGTGGAGCAGATACTGCGCCCGGCGATTGACGCCATTCGGGAGTCCGGCATCCCGTACAAAGGTGTCCTCTATGCAGGCATCATGATTGGTAAAGATGGCTCGCTCAAAACGCTGGAGTTTAACTGCCGCTTTGGCGACCCTGAAACGCAGGTCATCCTGCCGCTTCTGGAGACCGATCTTGTAGACATTCTGCTCGGAGTCACCGACGCCCACCTTGACGAAGTGGAAGTGCGCTGGAAGCCCCAAAGCGGGGTGTGCGTTGTGCTGGCGTCCGGCGGCTATCCGAACGCCTACCCGACCGGCCTGCCGATAGACGGCTTAGAGCAGGTCGCGCATCTCTCCGATGTTGTTGCGTTCCACGCCGGCACCCAGTTTAACGCCGAAGGCCAAGTTGTCACGGCCGGAGGCCGCGTGCTGGGCGTCACCGCCCTCGGCGACGACTTCACCCAGGCCCGCGCCCGCGCCTACGCCGCCGTCAAAAACATCACGTTTGACCACATGCACTACCGCACCGACATCGGCCACCAGGCGGAATAAAGGAACCTGACCATGCGCGTCATTATGTTGAGCTGGGAGTATCCTCCCAAAATCATCGGCGGGATTTCGCCGCATGTCTACGGCCTGGCGCACGCGCTGGTCAAGCAGGATGTGGAAGTGCATGTCATCACCTGTGAGCATCCAGGCGCGGCGGTGGAAGAAGTGGAAGACGGGATTTACTTGTATCGGGTGACGCCGTCGGGACCGGGCAATGACTTTATCCACTGGGTTCAGCTTCTGAACGACGCCATGCTGGAACGCGCTGATGTGCTGGTGGCGGAGATCCTGAACAAAGGCGACGGAGAAGCAGTGCTGCTGCACGCCCATGACTGGCTGACGCATTACGCCGCCGCCGCGCTCAAGCACAAATACCATCTGCCGCTGGTGGCGACGATCCACGCGACGGAGTATGGCCGCAACAACGGCATCACCGGGCCGACGCAGGGGTACATCAACTCGGTGGAAACCCAGCTTCAGAACGAAGCCTGGCGGGTAATTGTCTGCACCGAGTTTATGAAGCGCGAGTGCGAATTCGCGTTCGGTACGCCCTGGGACAAAATGGACGTGGTGCCGAACGGCGTGGACGCCGCCAAGTTCACGCTGCCGGAGTTTTCGCCCGCCGAGAAAGCCGAGTTCCGCGCCCGGTACGCCGCGCCGGAAGAAAAGATCATCTTCTTTGTCGGACGCATGGTGCGCGAGAAAGGCGTCCAGGTGCTGATTGAGGCCCTGCCGAAAGTGCGCTGGGGCTACCATGACGCGAAGCTTTTGATCTGCGGCGGCGGGCAGCGAGAGCATTTGGTGAATTTGGCGGCCTATCTTGGCATGGAGCGGCATGTGTACTTTGCGGGCTTTGTCCCGGACGCCGACCTGATGAAAATTTATTCCATCATTGACATCGCGTGCTTCCCGTCACTCTATGAGCCGTTCGGCATTGTCGCGCTGGAAGCCATGGCGGCGAAAGTGCCGACCGTGGTCTCTGATGCCGGGGGCCTGCCGGAAGTCGTCGAAAATAATGTCACTGGGATCACCACCTACGCCGGCAACCCGAACTCTCTGGCCGATGGCCTCCTGAAGCTCCTCCATGAGTCGGACACCGCCGAGCGTCTGGTGGATGCCGCCTATGAGCGGGTTTTGACGGCGTTCAACTGGCACACAATCGCCGCACAAACAATCGCCGTCTACGACCGTGTCTGGACTGAGTACGGGTTGAGCGACTGGCGTGTTCCAAACTTAACCCCAGCGATTGTCGAGCTGCCGAGCGTTTAATGCAGTCCCGCCTGTGGAACAATGAAAGCATCTGCACTGTTATACTTCACAGGACACACGAGGTAATCATGGGAACAGCGATGGGATTTGGCCTGTATCTAGCCCTAGCGGCGATTTTTTACCTGCGGCTGACCGCGACGGCGACCGATGGAATGAGCCTGCCGATTTCTAAGCCCTCGCATTGGCATCGGGCGCGGCGGCGGGCGAAAGAGCTTGTGCGGCGGGTACGGCCTGCGCGAAAGCATTAATTAAAAGCCCTGGATGACTGCTCATCCGGGGCTTTTTTGCGTCGGCAGGAAAAACCGCGTGTTTCGCCGAACAAGCGCCCATGACGACGCTGAATATCGGAATGATCGGGACGGGGCAGGTGGCGATGACGCGGCACTTGCCAGCGTATCAAAAGCTTCAGGACGAAGGCAAAGTGCGCCTCGTTGCTTTGTGCGATGTCGGCGAAGACAAAGTTCGGGCGGCAGCGGAGAAGTTCGGCGTCTCGCTGATGTTCACCGAGTACCAGAAGCTGCTGGCGCGGGAAGACATTGATGCGGTGGTCGTCTGCACGACCAATTATCTGCACAAGCAGCCTGTTTTAGACGCCTTTGCTGCCGGCAAGCACGTTTTCTGCGAAAAGCCGTTAGCCCTAAACGCCGCCGAAGGCGCGGAGATGGTCGCGGCGGGCCGGGCGGCGGGCAAGCAGTTTCAGGTCGGGTACAACCTGCGCTTCGGTCCCGGCGCTCAGTCGGTGCGCCGCTTCCTTGACGATGGCAAGTTGGGGCAGATCTACCATGTCTGCGCTCTGGCCCTGCGCCGCCGGGGCATTCCCAGCCACGGCCATTTCACCGATAAATCCAAGCAGGGTGGGGGACCGCTGATAGACATCGGTGCCCATGTCTTAGATTTATCCCTCTGGCTGATGGATTTTCCGAGGCCCGTTTCGGTGTCGGGGCAGACCCAGACAAAGTTCGGCCACCGGGAAAACATCATCGGGCTGCGCGGGCAGTGGGACCGGGTGAACTTCACCGTGGAAGATTTCGCGTCCGGCTTCGTGCGCTTTGAGAACGGTGCGACTATGGTTTTAGAGTCGTCGTTTGCCGCGAACATCGCTCAGGACCAGTTCCAGACGACGCTGATGGGGACCGAAGGCGGCGCGTTTTTAGATCTGATCAACGAAGCCAACACACGCGTCTTTCGCGAAGAAAGCGGTACGCTGACCGACACTGCCCCTGTGTTCCTGCCCCAAGTCCACACCCACGAAGTTGAAATCCGCGCCTTTGTCCAGGCGCTCACCGATGATACTCCTGTTCCGGTTCCCGGCGAGCAAGCGCTGATTGTTACTCAGATCATTGACGCGCTGTATTTGTCCGCCGAAACAGGCCGCGAAGTTTTGCTGTAGAACGGCTGCAAAAGGCGGACGTTTGCCGCGCAGCGGGGCAGAGGCATGGTACAATAGCGTTATGAGCCAGTCAGTTCTTCAATCCGAGCCCGTTCCTCTGTCCCCAAAGCCGGCGGGCTGGCTGGCGGCGGTGATGCCTGTTATCCTGATCGCGGCCTGCGCGGAGCTTGGGATTTCCATTCTGAATAACTCGGCACTGCCGATTTATTTTACCAAAGGTCTGCATATCCCGACGGGAACGTACAGCTTGCTGATGATTCCTTTTTTCATCAGCGAAGTGCTGTTTAAGTCGCCGCTGGGAGTGCTGGCAGATAAAATCGGGCGCAAGCCGCTGATGCTGGGCGGGGCGATGGTGACGGTTTTCACGCCGCTGTTCTTTATCACGATCCATTACGATTATCTAGCCGCGACGGCAGTGATTACACTGCTGACGTTCGGGTTCCTGCGCCTGCTCGACGGCTTCGGGCAGGCGGCGCTGTGGCCGTCGCTGTATGCGTATGTCGGGGATGTGGTGGCGGAAAACAAGCGCGGCGCGGCGATGGGAGCGCTCAACGTCGTCTATATGATTGGGATCGCGTTTTCTTTTTTGGTCGGCGGGTTTGTAGACGATAATTTTGGGCCGATCTTCGCGAAACAGGCGACGTTCGCCGATCAGCTCAGCCGCTTCAATGCTCGCTTTCAGGCGCGGGTTCATACGATTGGGCCGCACTTGCGCCATGGCCTGCATCCGCACTCGGTCCCGCTGCCGCCGGCCGTGGTGATCCCGCCGGCTCCGCATTATGACTTCCGGCCCGAATACTATTACCCCTCGTTTATTTTAACGTCGGTCTTGTTCGGAGTCGCCGTGCTGGCGGCGCTGGCCGTGCGGGGAAAAGTGCGGCACCAAAACCCACACCCGGACCAGGTCTCTGATGAAGCGATGACGTGGGATGGGTTTCTTGCGGCGCTGAAGACCGTGCCGCAATTTCTGGCGCTGGCGTTTGTGACGTTTCTGGGGATCGGCTGCATCGCGCTGTTGGTCAAAAAGTTTGCGCTGGACGAGTACGGCATGACCGAAACGCGCTTTGGGCTGCTGGTGCTGGGGCCGGCGTTGGCGATTGCGCTGGTCGCGGTGCCGGCGGGGCATCTGGCGGATACTTGGGGCAAGACGCGCTGCGTCCGCCTCGGATTTACCCTGTGCACGGTCGGCTTATGGGGCATTCCCCTTCTGCACCACTTTCATGCCGGGATCAACGGCTTCATGGCTTCGGCGGGCATTTTGGGAGTCGGCTTTGTGCTGGCCTTCCCGGCATGGCTGGCGCTGCTGACGGAGCTTGGTGGGGAGCGGCAGCGCGGCACGGTATTTGCCGCCGTCAGCACGGCCCAGGGGCTGGGAATGCTGCTGGGAGCGTCCGTGAGCGGCTACATCTACAGCGGGCTGGGCCATATCGCCCCATTTGTTGCGGCAGCTCTGCTGGTTTCGCTCGGCACGGCGCTGGCGCTGGTTTTCGTTCGCGACAGCCGCCTGCGCCTGCCGGCCTGAGTTTTCTTTCTGTTACCTCATGCAATTTTCATACTCGCGCATTTTCATCTAAAAAACGTCTTGCACAAATGCCAAGCGTGTGTTATAATAAACCAGTTTTGCTCTGGACGGCTCTTGGCGAGCAGAAAAGAGAGTGACTTTCACGATCGCGCAGCCGAGATTACATATGAGCGCCGGGCTACTTGACCCGCCGCCGCCCTTATCCCCCCATACCGAACTTTACCGTACCGCACTGCGCGGCCTGTCTCACCCGCCGCGCACTTTGATAATCATCCGTCGTCTGCTTTGGTGTCTGCCTTTTATTCGGCTTTAGGCCGCGCCGGCGCCGCGCACAACCAGGGAGGTTGTATCCGTCTTGAACACAGAACGCACTTCTTCGGCTTTCTCTTCTTCGGCTTTCTCTTCTTTCCAAAACCGGGTTTTCTTCGCCTGGCTGGCTCTGGCCCTGATTTTGACCGTGCTGGCCGCAACGGCGTCGCAGGCGAGCCTGAAAACTTCGTCTTCCGGAGGCACCGGCGCGGTGCTGGCCCTGGCGGCGCAGCTTCGCACGGCCCGTCTGCGGGCGGCGTCGGCATCCAGCCACTCGCCTGGCGGGCGCACCCTGCTGCCCCGGCGCATGATGCACTCCGGCGCAATCTTGAAGTCGCGGGCTGCCGCGGCGGCCAGCGTCGTGCCGATCTCCGGCGGCGTTCAAACGTATGACGTCAATAACCCGCCTCCGGCGTTTCGCCCGCTGATCGGCTTCGGCTCGGCGGCAGCGCTGAACAACAGCTCGACGAACCCTCCTGTGTACATCGGGACGCTGACTCCGACCAACCTGACCCCGGTGTGGTCCGCCGACGAGACATTCCTGGTTTTCTCGTCTAACCGGACCGCCATCGGCGGTATCAATACCGATGGAACAAACGCGGACGGCAGCGTCGGTTCCCGTTTCCACCTGTGGGCGATCTCGGCCAACGGCGGCCAGGCGTTCCAAATTACAGCCTCCACCGGCCCGGCAAGCGTCTTCAATCCCATTACCGGCGCTTTGGTGACTGCGGAAGGCGAGCTTTTCCCGGCTCTGTCCCGCAATAATCTGGCCCTGACTTTTACTTCGGACGCTTCCACGCCCGGCACCCAGAACTTGTACGATATTGGGTTCTCGTTTTCGACGCTGTCGGCGGGCGGGGTCGCGCCGACGAATCTAACGGCCAGCGCCGCCAACCCCACTCCGACGGCGTCTCTGACCTTGCGTGCTTCTACCGAAGCGGGCAGCGCGGCGCTGACTGGCTTTGATCAGGTGCAGCGGCCGACGTTCTCGCCGAACGATGCTCAGCTGATCGTCTTCGCCGCCCGCAGCATTTCCGGCACGAATGCCGGCCATGCCCACCTGTATTTCCTGTTTACCAGCTCCGGCGGCTTCAGCCAGAACAGCAACGTGTCGTACCCTGGCAAGCTGACCGATGGCCCTGCCGACGACACTGACCCGGCTTTTGCGCCGGACGGTTCCTACATCGCGTTCGCGTCCACCGCCAATGCCTCCGGTTTCACCCGCAACCCGAACAACGCCTTCGGGCCGGCGAACCCTGCCAGCCCGCAGGACCCGAACGCTTCCCAGTCGCTGTCGTCCGGCGCGTCCGCAACGCGCAGCGTCTTTTTGATCAGCGGCGGCTTGTCATCTACCGGCGTTCCTTTCGGCACCGTACCGAACTTCGGCACGGTGAACTTAGGCGCGACCGGCGGGCGCATTTCGCTCGGCGAAGCGGGAGGATTTGACGATTACGGTCCGGCATGGAGCTCGTTCGCGAACCAGAACCAGTTCACCAACCCGTCCGGCAACTTCGGCTACCTGGCCTTTGCCCGCGCCGGAGCCGTGGCCGCGGCGCATGACATTTACTACTTCCAGACAATTCAAGGCGTGGCCCAGCCTTCCACGGAAACGCTGGCGCCGGAAACTGCCGCTGGAGGCGGCAATGCGTCCATCAAGCTGAACACCGACGACAACGCCGGGGAAACCTCTACGGCCGGAAACGCCTATGACGACATGTACCCGACTTGGTCGCCGTTCCTGTCTATCTTCAGCATCGCCTATGCCTCAAACCGCACCGTAACTTATAATGCGCCTGCCACCGGACGCCCGGTGGAAGTCGCGGCGTCGGTCGCCGACAGCGGCACGGTGACAAACGCGCAGGACTCGACCCAGAATTATACGGTCGGCGCGAACTATTCGGGTCTGCTGGTTTCCCAGGTTCTGAATCTGGACCCGCCGACCCTGTTGCGCTTCAGCGCCAATGAAGTGGTCCATGTCCAGGCGGCGGCGGCAAACCCTGTCACCGGCACGCCGAACAAGCTGGCGGCGACCGGCGGCCAGCCGATCACCCTCACGGTCCGCTTGTCCGACCGCGAGGCTGGCATCGCCAACACGGGCGGGCCGAACGGCGGCCCGCGCGTCTATGTCCAGATCAAGGACCCGGACTCCAAGTACGACGACTCGCAGACTGCCGAGCATAAAGTGTTCGCCAAAGACGACCGCTATTTCGGCCAGCCGAACCAGCCGCTTTCCGATGTCACCAGCAACTCGATCAACCAGTACATCAGCAACAGCACCCGTCAGGGATACGGCAACATCCCCCCCGGCATTGGCTTCACGGCCGCTAACAAGTATATTTATCCCAGCTACATGGACGGCAACGACAAAGTCGGAACCAATGTCGTTTCGTATGTCAACCCGCGCGGCGCACACGGCGGCCATTACTTCGCGCCGGATGCAAACGACCCCTCCAGCACCTACATCTTTGTCGGCAAAGGGGTAGGGGGCCAAACGACTGTCACGGGCCCGTTTGGACAAACGACATCCCAAACGGACCCCGCCCAGTTTATCCCGCAGGGGCCGGAATACGAAGCGCAGGTCGTCAATCCGACGTTTGTGAACGGCGACACCACGACCGACACGGCCGGCGTCACCGTCGCCAATCCCGCCGGCGCCATCGGCGACTACGTTTCGCCCTTCTGGCTGGCCGGTGTGGATGACCAGGGCGCATTCAGCGGCGGCGTTTACACGTCGAACACCGCAGCCAATACTCTGCCGCGAATCAACACGGTCACAACGCCGAACGGCACCACGCAGACCGACCGGCCGACGGCGGGATACACGACCACCAACGGCAGCGGCGGCACGGCGACCACGACCACGCACCCCGCCGAGTGGCTTCAGCTTACTCAGGTTCCCGCCGCCCAGCAGGATGGCAACGGCGGCGTGCTTTACACCGTTACCTGGAACACGCCTTCCTCCGGCAGCGACTTCTTTGTCGACGTGATCGCCTACGACAACGCGGTCTTCCCGAACGTTCCCAACACGAGCGCCGGGAAAAGAACCAACTGGCGCATCTACGACAACGTCGGCGGCTTCAGCACGAACCAGTCTATCGGCGGCAACGACATCCTTCTGGTCAGTGACTACGCGCTCGGCCAGAAGTTCGCGGCGACAACGTTCGGCGGGCGCAACCTGAACTTGAACCTGGTGCCGAAAATCTTCGGCACCGAGTCCTACCTCAGCGCCGTGGATGTCAACATCCTGCCGGACAGCGTTTACGCCGGTGAGCCGGTCGTTACCAATCCAGTAACCTACAACTTCAACCCGGCGACGCAGTATCTCTACAACAGATTCTTCCCGAATCAGACACGCGGCGCACAAAACGGCCTTGGGGTCGGCTCTTACCTCGACAATACGATCAACGACAACACAAGAAGCACCGATGGGTACCCCAATGTCCGATCTCAGGGCTACTCCATCTGGCGTATTCTTTCGCGCGGTCCGGTCCCGGCCTCGCTGCTGGGCAGCTATCTGCCGACGCCGACACCCTTGCAGCCAGCTATTCGGGACGCCGCTGACCCGGCCTTCAAGAATGTTCCGGCGGCAACGATCCTGGACGCCCCGCAGTGCGTCGTCTGGCTTTCGCCGTACACCGGCGATGTGCTGGCCGATCCCGGCACGATTGACGATCCCGGCAATGTCGGCACCGCTGGCGTCACCAACCCGCGCCAAAGCACGACCAGCATTCTGACTGCGTTCGTGCAGGCCGGCGGACGCCTCTGCGTCACTGGCCAGGATGTCGGCTCAACGCTGACCCAAAGCGGTACGGTGGGCAACGCGCCCAGCAACATTGCCGGCTCGCCGAACTTCCTGCCGGATGTTCTGAACGCAACCCTGACCGCGAACAACTCCGGCGTCAATGTGCTGGCCGCGACCGCCAACCGCATCACCGGCAGTCCTTTCTACGACAATACGAGTGAAGTCGGAAACGCCGAATTTAACAGCATCGTCGGGCCGATTGAAGGTCCTACCCTGGAGACATTCCCGAACTATCCCTACCAGGACAACCTCGTCATCGGAGACGCTGATTTCAGCGACAGCGGCCTGAGCCAGATCCCGGCGTTCGGCCTGCCGGGCGGAGCCAGCATTCAGGGTCAGCCGGACGCCGTCACGGCGCTGAACGGCGCGGTCACGGCCGCCACTTACGGCACCGGCACGGGCGGCGCTCTGGTGTACCACGATGATCCCTACAAGGCCGGCAACAGCGGCGTTCTGCCGAACGGCGGGACCGGGAGCCGCGTCGTCTACGCGCCGTTCGGTCTCGAAGGCTTGAGCCAAGATTACTATGCGTCCGCCAGCCCCAATCCTGACGCTGGGATGCCTTTGTTCCGGTACACGATTATCCCGCAAGTGTTTGCCCGCAACCCACGCTCGGCAATCCTGCACAACATCGTTTCCTTCCTGCGGACGGGCCGCGTCACCGGCACCATCACGCAGACGGCAGGCACCGGGCAGGGCGCCGGGGCCGGCATTGACGGCGTCACCGTCTATCTGCGCCCGACCGGCGCTGCTCCGCCGTCTCGTGCGGCGTTCAGCGCCACGACTGCAAACGGCGGCCGGTTCTCCATCGCCGGAGTCGAGGCCGGGACGTACACCCTGGTCGCCATCAAGCCCGGCTTCCAGCGGGCCGTCTCGAACTCCAACGTCTCCTTCACCGTGGAAGGCGACGTGACCAAAAACGGCGCGTCGCTGACGCTCACGCCGCAGCAGCCGGGCAGCATCGCCGGAGCCGTGCATGATACGGCGGGCAATCTGATCAGCGGCTCGGTCGTGACCTTTACGTCCCAGGACGGGTCGGTCACGCAAAGCGCAACCTCGGCGAACGGCTCGGTCACGGGCAGCACGACGGAGAATTATTTCCTTCAGACTGTTCCCGTCACTACCTACACGGCCACGGCGTCCAGCCCAACCAACCCGCAGGGGCTGCCGGAATACACGGCGGCGAAAGCGCCGGATGCTCCTCCGGCCGGCTCTCCTGCCGGAACGCCCGACTACAGCCAGGGCGTCCCGGTCCAGCCGAACACGACGGTCCAGCCGGTCAACTTCACGCTCACCGGCATCCCGGCGACGATCAAGGGAACCGTGACCAGCGCCGCGACCGGCAACCCGCCGGTTCCAGGGGCAACTGTCACGCTGCGGGACAGCACCGGCGCGACAGTCGGCACGCCGGTCACAACGGCGGCGGACGGCACTTACACGCTCGCCAGCATTCCCGTTCCGGCGTCGCCGACGACGTATACGATTGTCGTGACTGCGCCTGGCTTCGCCGCCTCCACGCCGCTGACGGAGACCGTTTATCTGGGCAGCGTCTTGACGGGGCAGAACATCTCGCTGACGCCGATCCCGCCCGGCTCGATCCTGGCCTCCGTCACTTATACGACCGGCGGACCTGTCGCCGGTGCGATTGTCACCTACACACCGCCAGGCGGCACGGCCCAAACTGTAACTACCGGCACCGACGGCACGGTGGTCATCCCGGGCGTCCCGCCGGCGACCTACACGGTTACGGCGGTTGGCCCGAACAACGCCAGCGGCCGGGCGACGACCTCGCCCGCCGCGCCGCAGAATGTCACGGTGGCCTCTGGCCAGCAGGCCACGGCAGCATTCACGGTTGTGCCGATCCCGCCGAGCTTCTCCGGTACGGTCACGTCGTCGTCGGCAAGCACGCCCTCAAGCAAGCCGCTGCCGAGCGCAACGATCACGGTGACCGGCACGAACACCGCCACCGGGGCAGCCATCACGCCGATCACGATTAAGACCGATACGAACGGCGCGTATACCACTGGGCCTCTGGCACCGGGGACGTACACGCTGACGGCTTCGCTGGCCGGGTTCACTTCTTCGGTCATCGGACCGACGACCGTTCAGCTTGGTGATGTGCTGACCGGCCAGAACTTCGTGCTGAACTCAGTTCCGCCGGGCAGCATCACCGGCACCGTTTCGGACAACAACGGCAAGCCGGTGAAAGGCGCGACAGTCACGTTCACGTCTACCGACGGCACGCAAACCGCCGGACCGGCGACAACGGCTGCCGACGGCACCTATGTGATCCCGCCGCCGCCGGCCACCGCCGGCAACGTCCCGGCGTCCACCTACACCGGTACGGCGGTCGGGCCGAACAACGGGAATGGCAAGCCTGAATACGGCACAGGGAACACTCCGACCGTCACCGTCCCGGCGGGCGGCTCCGGCACGGCGAACTTCACCCTTCCGGTGATCCTTGCGTCAGTCTCCGGCACCGTCACCGATGTCCAGACCTCCGGCGCGATTGCCGGCGCGACTGTGACGCTGACCGATCCTTCCGGGGCAACCGTCGGCACGCAGACGACCGGAACGAATGGCTCATTCGCCTTTACCGGCATTCTGGCGACGCAGAGCGAGCAGGGGTACACGCTGACGGTTGCCCAGACCGGCTACACGGCCGCCACTGTGCCGGTGATGCTCGCGCTGGGTGATGCGATCACGCAGAACGTCCCGCTCAATGAGCAGGCAGCCCTGCTCGGTCTGGTGACGGACGGCTCGCCGGATGCGTCAGGCCAGCCCCTCGCGGGGGTGACGATTACCGTCAAAGACGCTGGCGGCAATACCGTCGCGACCGTGCCGGCGCCGCTGACGACCAGCGCCACGGCGGCGACTGGAGCCGACGGCAAGCCGGCGAACTACTCGGCGACGCTGCTGCCCGGAACTTATACGGTCACGGCGTCGAAGGGAAGCTACACCAGCCAGACCAGCGCCGCCGTCACGCTGACCAACACCGCTCCGGTGCGGGTCGACTTCAAGCTGGTTTCCAGCATCGGCACGCTCGGCGGGCTGGTCACCGACCAGAACGGGACGGGCCTCGTGTCCGGCGCGACCGTGACGGCGGTTCTGACAGGGACCACCACCGGCATCTCGTTCACGACTGCCGCATCGTCTACAGCCGGTCCCGACGGCAGCCCGCTCAACTACACCGGGCAGCTTCCGCAGGGAACCTACTCGGTCACGGTCACGAAAGGCAGCCGGACTTCGCCGGCCAAGACCGTGACAGTCGCGGGCGGCGCGTTCACCCGGCTGGACTTCACAGCGGCGACAGGACTGCCGGCCCTGCACACGTTCGCGGCGGGCTTCCAGTTCGTCTCGACGCCGTATGACTACAGCGCCATCGGCTTCGACGGTCTGTTCGGGACCCTGAACACGGCCCCTGCCGGGACCGCGCCGAACGGCAACCGCTCGCATGTCGCCGTCTGGAACCCGCTCACGGGAGCCTACGCGCTTGATCCGAACGCTCCGGCCGATTCGCTGCGCCTCGGCGTCGGCTACTGGGTCTACCTGAAGAACGCGGTTCCCGTGACCCAGCAGGGCGCGACACCGACCGCCGCGACGGTTTCCGTCTCGCTTGGTATGGGCTGGAACCAGATCGGCGTCCCGAACCCGTCGGCTGCCGGCATTCCGGTGGCGAGCCTTGCGTTCGACAACGGCGCAGGCGGGACGATCACATTCGCGCAGGCGAGCAGCGCCCAGTATAATCTGGTGACGCATCCGCTCTACTCCTACGCGGGCGGCGGCTACCAGACCGTATCGTCCTCCGGTGTGCTGACGCCGTGGAACGCCTACTGGATCTATGTCAACGCCCCGGCGACGCTGGAAATCCCAACGCGCTAAGGGCACCGACTGTCGGACCCCCCCGGCCCGCGGGGCGGCCCGCGGGCCGGCGGG
>CAXUNT010000022.1:12811-23432 GCA_964252595.1 uncultured Armatimonadales bacterium | reverse complement strand
CCGGCTGAAAACCCCACCCCGATCCGGCCCCCCCCGCCCCCCCCCCCCCCCCCGGGGGCCCCCCGGTGGCCCCGGCTCTTTTTTGCTTTCGGCTTTGCCGAGGAAACCGCTTGCGTAAACCGCTTGCGTAAAACGCCAGCCTGTGTTATAATCGTTTCGTTGGACTAGTTTCACCCGTTCCGCAGATCACATGCCGAGAACCCCCAATGACCTCACCGTTTCCATCCCAAACGTGTGAATTCATGACTTTATCCTTGAAAGCTGCACACTTGAACAATTTACGTTCTCTTCGCCTCGTACTGCTGCCGCTGCTGGCAGCCGCCTCGTCGTCCGCCTTTGTCGCCGGCCTGCTCGCGGCCCCTGCGCCCGTCACGCCGGGCCGTCTCGGCCAAGCGCTGGCGCTGCGGGCCGCCCTGCGGCCCTTGACGCCGTCCGGTGCCCACGCCAAGACGTTCCAAGAGCGCGGCGTCCCGACCGACCTGCGCCGGGCTTCCGATGGCCGCTACATTTACCCGAAGCCAAACTTGATGCATTCCGGTGCTCTCCTGAAGGGCCGGGCTTCCGCCGCCGCCACCCAGGTGGACGAAGCCGTGCAGACGTTTGATGTCTTCAACCCGCCCCCGGCGTTTGCGCTGGCGCAGGGCGTGTCGCTGACCCCGACCAACCTTTCGCCCGTCTGGACTTCCGATGAGACCATGCTGGTCTTCTCGTCGAACCGCACGGCGACCGGCACGGCAGGAACACGCTTTCACATCTGGGCGATCCCCGTCAACGGCGGCACGCCCCTCCAGCTCACGAACAGCACCCCCGCCGCCGGCGAGTCGGCCTCCATTCCACATGGTGAGTTTTTCCCGGCCTTAAGCGCCGACAACAACCAGCGCCTGGCGTTTACGTCGGACGCCAACACGGCGGATGTGCAGAACCTGTATGTCGCCCCCTTCACGGGCGCCGCTGTATACTCGGTCAACGGCAAAACTTCGGCGACCTATCAAGGCGTGAATGCCTCCGGCACTCCCGTGACCGGCATCGGCGGCGTCGGACGCCCGACGTTCTCGCCGTCGAACTCCGATGAAGTCATTTTTTCCGCCCTCAGCGTCACCGGCAACAACGCCGGACATCGCCATCTTTACTTTTTGTATTCGTCCACCGGCGGATACAACCCAGGCTCCGTCTCGCTGCCCGGCAAGCTGACCGACGGCCCTGCCGACGACACCGACCCGGCGTTTTCGCAGGACGGACAGTTTATCGCGTTCGCGTCCACGGCGTCCTCCACGGCGGCCAGCGGCAACCCGGCCTCGTCAGACCCGAACGTCGCCCCGATAGAGACCGCGATCACGCCCGGCGTAAATGCGGCGTCCAACCGCGCCATCTTTTTGATTTCCGGCGCAGCCGGCATCGCCAACAGCGGCGCTCCGGTGACCGCGGCGGGTTCCGGGGACAACTTCGGCCCTGCATGGTCGTCAGCCCAGCCCGATCCCTACCTGAACACCGCCCCGGGCCGCGAGTACATCGCCTTCTCGCGCGGCGCGTCTCAAGGGTCACCGCATGACATTTACTACCTGAACGTCCTGCAAAACACCCAGGCGGGCGGCCAAAGCAGCCGCTCTAATGAAGCTGCATCTACGCCGCTGAACTCGAACAACGCGGCGACGCCCGGCATCCCCGGCGCACCCGTGTTCCAGGTCAATGCGGGAGATCCCGTGACCGCGGCTGCCAGCGGCAGCTATGTTCTGGACAACTTTATCAACCCACGTACCGGCACCCCTTCATTTACGGTCAGCGGTGGCACTGCCGATGCTCAGGCAAACCCGCCGCTTGTTTTCAACACGAATGGTGACCCGTACACGCCGCCCGGCATCTACCAAACCGATCGTTCGGGGACGTTCTCGTACATCTTTCCGAACCTCACTCCAAATGCCACTTACCAGGTGCGCCTGCACCTCGCCGATCCGAAAGAAGTCCTAGCCGGTAAGCGTATCTTCAACGTCACGGTCAACGGTCAATTCACCGAGCCGAACATTGACATCGCTCGCCTAGCGCTCCAGTCGCCGGGCCAGCTTGACGGCATCATTACCGATGCCTCGACGGGTCTTGCCCTTTCAGGTGCAACCGTCACCATCAATGCGACGCCGAACCCGGTTTCTGCAACCTCCGGCCCGGCGACGGGGGACCCGAACCCCAACGGCGGCGCGGCCATCAACTACCTCGCCTCAGTCGGGCAGGGAAGCTACACGGTGACCGTTTCGGACCCCGGCTACGGCACGGTGACGCGCCAGATTACCATCAACACTGGTGCTTACACGCGCGGCGACTTCGGCCTAGAGCCGAACACGGCAACTTCCTCAATCAGCGGCACCGTCACCGATGTCAATGGCAATGCTGTCAGCGGCATTCGGATTTCCGTGGTGGACGCTGCTACACTTGCGACCGTCACGACGGCCGGCAACACCGTCAGCGGCGGAGACGGCACCTACGGACCGCTGACGCTTGCGCCCGGCACATATTATGTCACAGCGACGCCGCCTGCACCGACAACCTCCGGTGCCGGCTTTACGACGCAGACCACGACCGTCACTCTGGCTGCCGGCACGCCGAGCGTCACGAACTTTTCCCTGCTCAGCACCTCTAACGGCACCGCCGGATCGCTTGGCGGGCTGGTCACCAACTCGGTGACTGCCGCGCCCCTTACCGGCGTGGTCATTGTCGTGCGAAACACAAGCAAGGCCGTGGTTGCAATCCTGACGACCGGCGCACAGGTATCTCCTGCCGCGCCGAACGGCGACGGCAAGGCGGTTAACTACTTCGCTAACTTGCCGAACGGGTCTTACAACCTGCAATTCAACCAGCCGGGATACGGCTCCATCACTCAGAATGTCACTGTCGTCAACACGCCGGCAGCGGGAGCCACTCCCGCCGTAGCGTTTGTACGCGGCGACCAGACTCTCACGACGACTTCACCGACTGCCGGACAGATCACGGCGGTTGTCGTCACCTATACTGTCCAGGCGTCCGAGTTCAACAACTTCAATGGGATGGGGCTGCAAACCGGCACGGCGGGCGCGATCACGCTGGCCTTCAACCCGGTCTCCGGCGACCCGCCGATTGTCCAGGGCATCGAGATCCTGTCTGATCCTGCCCCTGCTTTTTCCAGCGGCTTCGGCAGCCTTGCGGCAGCAAATCTCGTGTTCAATTCCTCCGCACCGAGCATTTCGGCCTTCGGCGGCACCCAAACCGATGCCACTGGAGCGCAAGTTGCGGGGCCGGTGCCGATCATCACGCTGAACCTGCAAAACTTCGGCGCAACCCTGCCGACGGCCTATAACATCTACCGCACTCCGACTCCTGGGCTGCCGAACAGCGTCAACCAGCCGCCGGCCAGCGGTGTCGGCACCGAATCCAGCACAATCTATCAAACTGTGCCGGTCATCCTTGCGCCGGCAGCCAATGCCAACACGGTCGCAACGAATAATGGCACCTTCCTGACGACGTTCACGGACACCGGCGTCACGCTGAGTTCCGAATACTACTACACGGCGACGGCGGTCTTCCAGCAAGTGCTGGCTCCTGAGTCCGCTAAGAACCCTGCCGTCAAGCTGAACACCGACGACAACGCCGGGGAGACCAGTGCGGCGGGCAACGCTTACGACGATATCTATCCGACCTGGTCGCCGTTCCGCAGCGTCTTCTCCATTGCGTACTCGTCAAACCGCACCGTGACTTACACAAATACGTCCAGCGGCACGGCATCGGAAACGGCCATTTCCATTCCGGCAAACGGCAGCCTCGGCAACGGCGGCACGGTCGGCACGGCTTACGCTGGCCTTCTGGAATCCCAGGTCGTCAATCTTGACCCGCCGACGCTGGTTCCTTACAGCGGCAACGAAATCTGCCATGTTAATGCCGGCTCCGGGTTCAATGCAGCTTCCACGACTCGTACCGGCGTTACTCCCGGTCAGCCGGCGACGTTCACCGTTCGTCTTTCCGACCGCGAGGCCGGCATAGACGATGCCAACATCTACCTGCAAATCAAAGACCCGGATTCTAAGTATGATGATGCACAGGGCTTGGAGCACAAAGTCTTTGCCCATGATCAGGTTTTCCGCACCCAGCAGAACAACCCAAATCTGACTACCCCGGATAGCGGCTCGTCAGATTACTTGATGAACGGCGGCTCACCCAGACCATTGGCGTCCTTCAACGGCTTCTCGTTCAACACGACTTACTCCGGCTACAACCAGTTTACTGGAACCGGAGGACAGTTCGCGCTCCCGCAGCGCGGCGCGGTCGGCGGCATTGACGGTCCCGAATCGCAGACCGGCGGCGGCGCGGCTCCGGGCGCCAACACCAACAAATCGGACACCATTTCGGTGGGCCGTGACGGCGGCGGCACGAACACGCAATCCGTAGTGGATGCCAACGGCAAGCCGGTCATGGATGTCAACAAGAACATCGCCCAGCTTCCGGGCGGCGATCCGAACCTGTTCATCCCGACCGGCCCGGAATACGAAGCTCAGGTCGTCAGCCCGACGTTCGCCGGGCCGGATACCAAGCCGACCGACTATTCCACCCCCTACTGGCTGGCTGGCATTGACGATCAGCAGCCGTTCAGCGGCACCAGCGCCAAAGTGCGGCCAAATACGCAGTGGCTCCAGATGACACGCCTGCCGGCAGCCCAGCAGGACGGCCAGGGCGGCATTCTCTACGGCGCCACCTGGAAAACGCCGACTTCGCAGAGCGACTATTACCTGGATGTGATCGCTTATGATAAAGCCGTCGCACCGGGAGCGACTGCGGGCAGCGGCAGCAACTGGCGCATCTACGACAACATCTGGGGCTTCAGCACCCAGGCGGCGATCAACACCAACGACATCCTGCTGGTCAGCGACTACACGCTCGGCCAGAAGTTTGCGGCCACAACGTTCGGCGGCCAGCGCGGCCTCCTGAACCTGGTACCGAAGCTCTACGGCGCCGAGTCGTATGTGTCCGCGATTGACACTGGCCTGCTGCCGAACGCGATCTTCCGATATGCGGTCTTCCCCGGCGCGAACGTCAACAATCCGCAGCAGGAAGTGCTGGACCTGGACGGGGTTTACGATCCGGCCGACTCCGGCACCAGCTCGGTGGCTGGCGCTCTCGGAACTCAGCCGCTCAACGGCCTCGGCGTGGACTCGTACTTCGACCGCTTCATTGATGACGGCCAGCGCACTTCCGACGGGTCGCCCAACGTTCGCTCCCAGCGGTACAGCCTCTGGCGCACCCTGGCTCGCGGTCCGGTTCCGGCCTCTCTCTATGCCCAGTATGAGCCGCAGGTCCAGAACCAGCCGGCGGTCAATGATGCCGGCGGAACAACGCCCGTCACCGCCGCCGCCGCCTCGGTTCCGGTCGCGACCCGGTGCATCGTCTGGATCTCGCCGTTTACCGGCGATGTCCTGGCCGGCCCAGGAACGCTAGCGGACCCTGCCACGCAGTCTAACTTGCGGGCCTTCGTCGCCGCCGGCGGACGCTTGTGCGTCTCCGGGCAGGATGTCGGCTCGGCGCTGACCCAAAACGGCACCGTCAACAACGGCCCCGGCGGGTTCCTGTCGGATGTGCTGGGCGCGACGCTTGTTTCGTCAAACCAGGGAACACATATCCCGGCCGGCGGCACAAGTGCCGTCAACAACCGGATCAGCTACATCCCGTCGTATGACGGCGCATTGCAGGGCGGCTACCAGGAACTGTTCCCCAATCTGGGCGAAGGCACGACCGCCATCAGCCAGCGACCGATCCGCATCTCGAACAACTACGGCGGGAACATCTTCCAAAGTACGTTCTCCGTCATCGGGAACTTCGGGTTCTTCGGCAACTGGCGCACAGACGGCTCGCTGGACCAACTCGGACCCTACATTCAGGGCTTCCCGGAACAAAGCAACAATACCAACTCTGTTGTCGGCCAAATTGATACGATCAAGCCGAACGCCAGCGCGAACGTCCACACCGACCTGACGCTCGGCCAGTTCACCAATCCCATTGCGCCGACCGATGCCGGCAACGACAATGCGGCGAACGGCGCGGGCGGCGTCGGCTTGATTTACACGGAGAACCCGGCGGCCACCGGCGGAAGCGGCAGCAAGGTCGTCTACGCGACCTTCGGCCTGGAAGCCCTGTCCACCGAGTACTACAAGCAGACGGCGAGCTTCAAGCCGAACCCGATTGTGTATGCCGCCCGCAACCAGCGGCAGGGCATTCTGCACAACATCGTGTCGTACCTGCGGACCGGCTCCATCTCCGGTACGATCCGGGCGACCACCGGCAATAACACAGTCGGCGCGGGTGTTGGCGGTGCGACGGTTTACCTGCAATCAGCCTACGGCCCGGCCATTCCGGGTCGGGGAACGTTCAGCGCGACTACGGACAGCGCCGGTAACTACATCATCAACGGCGTCGAGCCGGGCAACTACACGCTGGTTGCCTATAAGACCGGCTACAGCCGGGCTGTCTCGAACCCCGGCACGGTACTGACCGTGGAAGGCGATTTGGCGGTTTCCGGTGCGAACCTAACAATCACGCAGGGCAGCCCCGGCACCATCACCGGCGTTGTCACCGACACGGCCTCCAAGCCAGTGGCCGGGGCAGCAGTCGTCTTCACGCCCAGCGGCGGCGGCTCAGTCCAAACGGCGACCACGGACGCCAACGGCAGCTACACGCTGTCCAATGTCCCGCCCGGCACCTACACCGGCACGGCTTCCCTGTCCGGTGCAACGGCGACTTCCGGGGCAGTGACTGTCACGAGCGGTCAGACGCTGACCGTCAACTTCAAGCTGGTCCCTGGCAACGGCAACGCGACCGGACGGGTTGTGGACAACAGCGGCAACCCGATTGCCGGAGCGACTGTGTTCTTCAACGGTGGCGGGCTGACGACGCCCGCGACGGCCACGACTGGAACAAACGGTGTGTATACGTTCGCGCCGGGCAGCCTGCCGGCCGGCTCCTATCAGGTGAGCGCGACCGCGCCGACCTTCGGGGCCAGTTCGCCTATTCTGGTGGTCATCACCAGTTCGGCGACCGCGACCGTGCCGGACATCGTCCTGAACCCGGTCCAGAACGGCACGCTCGGTGGCCTGGTGACGACCTCTTCCTCGGCGACGCCGCTGGCGGGGGTGTCCATCACCATCGTCAATACGGCGACCGGTCAGACGATCACGCCCGCGCCCACCTCGGTCGCGACCACGACCGCCGCCCCAGACGGCAGCGGCGCGATCAACTACGGCCCGGTGACACTGCCGCAAGGCACTTATACCGTGACCGCAACCGCCAACGGCGTGTCGGCGGCAGCGCAGACGGTGACGATCCCGGCAAACGGGTTCGCCCGCGTGGACTTCACTGGGACGGCCGGCCTTCAGCCGATCCATACGTTCTCGGCGGGCTTCCAGTTCGTCTCGACGCCGTATGACTACAGCGCGATCGGCTTCAGCGGCCTGTTCGGACCGCTGAACACGTCGCCGGCAGGAACAGCGCCAAACGGCAACCGGTCGAACGTTGCGGTCTGGAACCCGCTGACGGGAGCTTATGCGCTTGACCCGACCGCTCCGGCGGACCTGCTCCGGCCCGGCGTCGGCTACTGGGTCTACCTGAAAAACGCCACTCCGGTGACGCAGGTCGGCAAACCTTTGACCGGCTCCGTGTCGGTTCCTTTGAACCCGGCCTGGAACCAGATCGGTGTTCCCAGCACCGCTGGGGTGACGGCGTCCAGCATGACCTTTACGGCGGCAAACGGGACAACGTACAACTTCGCGGATGCATCGAGCAGCACATATCACTTGATTTCCGGGACACTGTACTCGTATGACGGGTCTGCCTACCAGCCGATCGGCTCTGGCACCACTCTTCAGCCCTGGCAGGCGTACTGGATCCGGGTGTATACGCCGGTGACGATCAACATTCCGACAGGAAAATAGCCTGAAGACGAAATCGCTTGAACTTGCCGGCGCTTCGGCGCCGGCCCCCATTCCGAGGAGGAATCACATTCCGTGAAACATTTGAAAAAGCATTGGAGCGCACAGCCGATCAGCCTTCTGCTCAGCCTGCTGATGGCGCTGCCTGTTCTCTGCCTGCTGCTGCAAGCCGCACCGGCGTCGGCGCAGGCTATCGGAGCGCGGCAGCCGGTATGGGCGATCCTGGACTTCGCCAACCCGTCGGGCTACGGCAGCAGCGATGTGGGGCGGCTGGCGTCCGACTCGTTCGTGATCCAACTCGCCAAGCTGAACCGCTACACGGTTTTGCCGCGCGAGCAGCTCTTGACGGGCATTCAGAACGAGAGCCTGACCCCGCCGCTGAACCTGTCCTCGATTGAGCGGCTGGGCCAGTCGCTCGGCGTGGATGCGATTGTCGCCGGGGAAATCTCCTCTATTTCCTTCTCTCAGGACCGCCGCCAGGCCAAAGTCTCCATCGCCGTCCGGGTCATTGACCCGAAATCCGGCTTTCTCCTGAACGGGGCGCTGGCATCCGGCCTGTCCAACCCGCGCCCGATCCCGGTGGACGACGAAGAACAGCTTGTGAATGAAGCGTTCGGCAACGCTGCCTTCAACGCCACCCGGCAGTTATCCAAGTTCAACCTGCCGGTCGCGACGGTGCTGATTTCCGGCAACAACACCTTGAACGGCCACAACGTCACTGTCACCGTCAACAAAGGCACCCGCGACGGCTTGTATCCCGGCCTGGACATGCTGGTCAGCCGGGGCGGCCGGTATGTCGGCACCATTCGGATCGCCGAGCCGACCGACAACGACGCGAACGCGGAAATTACTGACCTCGGCCTCGGCATCGAGCCGGGAGACCGGGCCACGGCGATTTTCCATATGCCGTCCTATTCGGTCGATAAAGAAACGGGGTCTTACAAGACGGCCACGTCCACCGACTTGTCTTCCGACGCGCCGACCGTGCCGACCCATTCCAGCGCGTTTCGCGGGATCACCGGCCTGCTGCTCGCCGTGATCTCCGGCGGCCTGCTGCTGTCGGCCATCCATTCCGGGCATAACGGCGACAACTCGCTCGGCGGCGCGAACGTCAGCGGCGTCACTGCCATTTCGGGATTGTCTTCGGCCATCGGCGGCCCGGCGAACATTCCTGCTGGCATCCCAACAGGTGACCAATTTCTGCCGGTTTCCGTCAAGATCAATGCAAATATCGGCAACATTGACCAGTCACAGTTTATCGAGTTCCATGTCTACCGCAGCGACTCGCCGCCCCTGCTTTCCAGTGCCGCGAACCTGATCACCATCGGCATCGCCAGCGGCGGTGTCAGCGGCGGTGGGACGACGACCGGCACGACCACCGGAACCACGGGGACAGGGACGACGAATACCGGCGGCGTTGGTTCCCTCGGTATTAGTGGCTACGGTCAAGTGCCGCTCTTTTCGCAGGCGACGAAACAACTTCAAATCTTCGACGACTTCAACCTGAAAACTGGTGTGACTGCCTCGAAGCCGGACTTGTTGAATTCCAGCCAATTGGACACTTTCTCGCTTTCGACGCTGAACATTGCTACCACCGCCACCGGCGCCGCCGCTCAGTACATCGGCGGTATTCCCGGCACGGGCCTGAACTTCGGCCAGCGCGTCTCCTATGCTGTGGAAGGCTTGTATACCCAGCCTGCTACCTATAGCACCGGCACGACCGGTTCGACCGGCATTAACCCTGGAACCGGCAACACGTCAAGCAACACAACAGCCAACACAACCTCTAACACTGCCGGTACTGCCGGTACGGGAAGCACCAACGGAAGCACGACCACAGGCACTGGGAATGGCACGACCAACACCGGCGGCAACACATCTCAGAACACAAGCGGCAATACGACCGGGCTGCAAGGGCATCAGGAAACGTTCCAGCTCACCAGCCTGCGGAATACCAACTTCGTGACCTACATTGAGCCGACCGCGCCAGCGACCGTGACTTCCACCGGGTCAGCCAACGTCAATGTCACGGTTCCGGCCACGGCGGGGGCGAACGATTACGAGCTGCAAATCAGCTCCGACTCTGGCTTTCACTCCGATGTTCGGACCTACAAAGCGCCGGGCGGGGCGTATCAAGTGGCGGCGACTTCGCCGGCCGCCATCAATGCCAACCCAAACCAGTTCGGCGTGAACGTTTCCGCGGCCACCGGCACGGCGGTTGTGTTTAACAACATCAACCTGACGACCGACTTCCCCGGCAGTACCAGCCTGTTCTACCGAGTCGGCGCCCGCAACTCCGCGGACAACGGCCAGTCGAACTTCAGCAACGACTACATCTTCAGCAACCCGCTGTCGCTGCCGACGGGCCTGAACGGCGCGGCGCTGCGGCCCTCCATCCAGCAGGGTATTGAGATGCATCATCGGGGCCGTTTCTAAAGAACAGCCCCCACCCACAGCCCCTCTCTCATTCCTATGGGGGAGGGGAGCTAGATAAGAATCGGAAGAGAGTGCCCAACTCTCATATGCATCTTATTCCCCTCTCCCATCGTGGGGAGGGGGTGGGGGCCTTCTTCGCTTTATCCGATTTCTGAAGCGCTACCAAAAGAGGATACGTTTATGACCTTTCGCTTGACCCTTCGGCGCCCTCAATCCCGCACACTGGCGCTGGCACTCGCCGCCTCGCTGCT
>CAXUNT010000022.1:0-12801 GCA_964252595.1 uncultured Armatimonadales bacterium | reverse complement strand
CCCCACACCCCCGCACCCGGGGGGGGCCACGCGCCGCGGCGGGGGTGCCCCCGCCGCCCGTGAGGCGGGCGGCGGCGCTCGCGCAGGGAGCCGCCCCAACTACGGGCGCTGACCTCGCGGCGATCCGCATTCCGGTCGTGCCGGCGACGGAAGGCCCGATCCAGACGATTTTGATGTTTCCGTTCACCAACAGAACGTCGGACGCCTCGAACAGCGGCTTTGACGCCGCCATTGTCGGAGCGCGGGTGGAAGACGCGATCAAAGTGCGTCTTA
Organism: uncultured Armatimonadales bacterium; assembly: GCA_964252595.1. GTDB lineage: Bacteria > Armatimonadota > Armatimonadia > Armatimonadales > Capsulimonadaceae > JANXMY01. Next base: position 12,528 of record CAXUNT010000022.1, on the reverse strand, counting down.
ACGAAACTGGGCGCTACAAAGGCGACTCGTTCCTGCCGGCCCTGCCGCAAATTCAGCGAGCCGTTCAAGACTCCGGGCTGGATGGCTTGACCGATGCCGATGTCGCGCCGCCATATGACACTGCCGCGAAAGGCCAGCGGCTGGCCGAACAGATTGCGACCGACGGCTACCTACTCGGCACGATTGAATCCATCAGCGTCAACCAGCAGACCCGCACCGTCAGCGTCGTTGTCAGCGCGACCCTCTACAGCACGACCACGGGCCGGGCGGTCAAAGCGCTGGCGGCGACCGGGCGCGGCATCTCGTTTGCCGTCAACGACGACCCCGCCCTGCTGCTGCAAAGCGCCGTCAACGATGCCGCCGGCCATGTCGTCGCCGCGCTGAATGCCGACCGAACGCAGGGCCGCCCGCTGGTCGTGCAGGACGTGCGTCCGAAGAAGCGCAGCAACAAAGCCGGCGAAGTCGCGCTGGGCATTCTCGTCGCCGCCGCCGTCGCCATCGGCTTGACGACATCGCACCATCACCACAGCAGCAGCGGCGGCAGCACGACGACCACGACTACCACGCCCGTCACTGGGAGCGGCGGACCGCCCGCGCCGCCCACGGGCCTTTAAGACCTAAGTCACCGGCACTTTAAGTGCCGGTGACTTTTTCCTGCTGAAAGCATCACCATGCGGATTTCTTCTTGCCGGTACTTCGTGATCTGCTCTGCTCTGCTGCTGTGCCTGCTTGCCGCCTTCATGGCAGCGCAGACGGCCCACGCCGCCGGGCAGGCGTCCATCACGCTTGCCGCCGCGCCGGATGTGATCTATGCTGACGGCAGAAGCAGCACGGTCATCACCGCGACTGTGCAGGACAGCGGCGGCCATGCCGCTCCCGACGGCACCTCGGTCCGGTTCACGACAACGCTGGGGACCCTGACTCCGGACACCGCGTCCACGACCGCCGGCGTCGCCCGCGTTTCCCTCACCAGCGTTTCCACTTCAGGGACCGCTCATGTCTCTGCCGCCGCGTTCGGCAGCGGGCTTCAGGGAACCTCGGCCAATGCGGCCTCGGTCGAGTTCACGGCGGACCGCGAATCGCTGTTCGACAAAGACGCCCGCTGGATTCGCATTGACTGCCCGCAGTATCTCATCTACAGCGCCGACGCGCACATGATTGAAGCGCAAGGCAAGAACCGCTCCGCGCATCTGGACTTCAAAGCGCTGGACATCACGGCTGACGCGCTCCAGGTGGACCTGGAAACACAGACCGTGCTGGCCCGGAACGCCGTACTTCAGCGCGGGCGGCATACCCTGCGGGTTTCAGAGATCCGCTATGATCTGCTGAACGGCACCGGCACCGGCGTTCTTGCCGACACCGCCGAAGCCGTCACCGTGACTGGCTTGACCTTGGAAGCCGTCCAGCAGCCGGCGGACGCCGCGCAGCTTCCGCTGCTGACTAATCCATACCGCTTTGTGGACTTGTCCGCCAGCCGGGTCGTCGTGTCCGCCCGCGCCATTACCGCTGACCCGACCTCCCAGGTTCAGTTCCGCCGTGCGACCATCTACAGCGACGGCCGGAAGCTGGTTTCCATGCCGTACCATGTCATGCCGATGAACACGGACCAGATCTTCGGCCAGCAGCTTTTGGGCGTCGGCTCGTCCGGGGTCTTCGTCAATGTCCCGTTTTACTACAACGTCACGCCTCACAGCCGGGGGACGATCTACCTGCGAAACTCCGCCGTCAGCGGCGCGTCTCTCGGTTCCTCCCTCTCTTCCGGCACGACGTTCTTCGGCAACCAAGCCACCCGGCACGGCATGGCGCTGGATTTGGAGCAGTCTTATGATGTCGGCCGCTCCGGCTCCGGCCAGCTTCTTGTCAGCGGCATCACGCGCTCGGAGTGGGGGGCGCAGTGGAACCACACCCAGCGCCTCGACGACAAGACTTCTTCTTATTTTCTGGTGGATTACCCGGAGCATCGCAGTTTGTATGCGGCGTCCAATGTTTCCCGGCAGTTCTCCGGATTCTCGCTGAACGTCAGCGCGTCCGGGAGCCGCGATCCCGGCAACGGCGGCTATAGCGCCAGCAGCATGACCCTCAACACCTACTTGCAGACGACGCCGAAGGCCCTGGGTCACTCGCCGCTAAACTACACCACCGATCTTGCCTTCCAGCAGGGAAGCCTGACAGAAAGTTCGCCGTCAACCGGGCAGGTCGTCACGCCAGTTTCCACGACGTCCGCCGATGTTCGCTTTTTCACCGCGCCCTTGCGCCTGGACAAACGTACCCAGTTCACCGACTCTGTTTCCGTCGGCGAAGCGTTCGGCGGGGAGCGCCACTCCTTTGCGCCCACCGTTGCCGCCAATCTCGGCGTCACCCGGACGTTCCGCAAGACCGACTCGCTTTCGCTGAATTATTCGTTCTCCTACGACCCGCTGCTGTCGCAGCTTGGGACATCATCGTCGGGGCTGAACCCCTTGCAGGCCCTGCTGCAAAGCACGACCCAGCACCGTTTGACAGCCTCCTACTCTGCGTCACTTGCGCCGCGCCTCTCGATGTCGTTTTCCGGCTCTTATGGCCTGCCGCTCAACGACCGCAGCATCTTTGCCACCACGACATACCGGATCAACCGGGACTGGGGAATTGGACTGGCAGGATCGTTCGAGCATTATTTGACCGATAGCTATCAGGATGTCGAGTATTCCGTCAGCCGCCGCATTCTGGGGCGTGACCTGACATTCTACTATTCTACCCGCAACAAAAAGATTAACTTTGATTTTGCCGGGCTAGGATGGCATTAGAACGGACAAAACCCAGCAACCTTGCTGGGTTTTGTCGCGCAAACAAACAATTTTGGCTAACAGGGGAACATTTGATCGCTATTTTTCGTCAAGATAAAAGTGATCTCCTTATCTTGCCGCTCCACTCGTGAGGGCAGCCGCCGACGCGCTGGGATTGCATCGGCGGTTTCTTTTTGTCTTATCTTTCAGCAAAACACCCCAGCACAACATGTGCTGGGGTGTTTCTTTGCGTGGAGTTAAGCGCCGGGCTTTGAAGCGGCGGCTTTTGCGGCTTCCGCCGCCTTCTTTTCTTCTTCGGCCTTTTTCGCTTCTTCCGCTGCGGCTTTCGCCGCTTCTTCGGCAGCCAAAATCTTTGCGACTTCATCCGCCAGCATCTTCTTCATGCCGTCCAATGCCGGGGTGTCTTCGCCGACAATCTTTTGCAGGACACGGCCTGTCTTGCCCGACACGAGATAAATGCTCGGCAGGTGCGAGACGCCCCACATTCGGGTCTGGTACAGCTCAAAATCCAGCACGACCGAGATATTTGATAGTCCCTGCGATTCCGAAAACTGGGTCAGTTCGGCGCGGTCGCCTTCCGCAACACCAATCGCCGTCCATTTCTGCGTCGGCGTCTCGGTCGTCCATGCCTGCACTGCTCTCAGCGCGTCCACGGAGGGCGGCGAATCCGGCGAAAAGAAGACCACCACCAGCAGGCCCTTCGCCCTCAGCTTGGCGGTGTACTGGTAGACCCCTTTGGTGTCGCTCAAGCCGAAGTCCTGAATGGGGCGGGAAGTTCCCGCCGTATTCGCTCCATAAAATCGTTCCGTCAATGCCATAGATGTTCCTTATGTAGAAAGGTGAAGTTGTGACCATTGTACCCGTCCTGAGCCGTTCTCGCGCTTAAAATTGGTCCAGGGGTGCGACATACGGATCGCGCCGCGGAAACAGGCGGTCGGCCAGAAGCAGCGTCTGCGGGCTGTCTGCCGAAAGTCTGTCGGTGACAGCGGCTTCCGACGGCAATAAATCACCGGAATAAAGCCGGGCCAAAACACGAATATCGGCCCGGAGCCAGGAACCGCTCGCGCTGCTGGCGGGCGATACACCGTCAGAAGTCAGGCGCAGGGGGCGCGTATTTCGCACGCAAAGTTCGTCGTCTGCAAAGAGCGTCAGCGCCGCGCCCTGCCCGCTCAAAATAGGCGCGAAATGGTCGGAATGCAGCAAAGACAGTGCGGCTTCCAAGTCTACGATGCGGAGCATGACACCGGGGTTCAAGCTGAGTCCGGCCCAGGACAGACCGAAGCGGTCTAAGAGAGCCGAGGAAGCAGACCATTCCAAAAGAGCGTCGGCCTGACGGGCCAGGAAACCAATCAGGCCCCGGCGGGCGTCTTCCGTGACGCCGACAATCTCCAGCAGGTGCAGGATGTCGTGACGTTCGGTGACGCCGTAGCCCGTGACTTGGCCGCTCTGTTCGTACACAAACACTTCCCGGTTTGGCACGGGAAGCCGAATGAGCTGCCAGCGACGGGGATCACGCGCAAACGAGCCTGTCTCCTGCCCAGTCGCGCCGTCATGCAGGGCGGCGATCGCGGGCCAGTCCGTGTCCCGAACGGCCCGAACGCAGCCCGCTTCGGCATAAGGGGGCAGGGACGACGGCGCGGACAGCCAGCGGACGGAGCGTGAGGCAAACTCCCAGCCAAATCGCTGGTAGAACGGCGCAGAGACGGGATGCAGCAGCGCGACGGGGAAGCCCATCTCAGAGTAAAGCGCGGGAACGGTTGCAGCCAGAAGCGCGGCGGCGAAACCCCGGCGCTGCCATGCCGGACGGGTCGCGACACCGGCGACTCCGGCGGCGGGGACCACCGTGCCGCCAACGCGCATTTGGGTCGGCACGACTGTCAGGCACGAAACAGGACCCGCGCCGGGCAGCGCCAAGACGCGCTTGTGAGACAAATCATAATAGGGGTCGCCGTAGAAGATGGGCCGGGCGGCCTCGGTGTCTAGGCCGAACGCCAGGCATAAGATCTCCAGCACTGCTTCGGCGTCTTCAGGCCGGGCCGCACGAATATCGGCTGTCATCGGTCTTTCGGCCACGCAGCGAGGAACCGGAAAGAAAGCGGGTCCTGATGCAGCAGAGTCGCCGGGGTACTTGTTTCCGCAGCAAACGCTTCCGCAAAGCCTTCTTCCACGCTTTCGGCGGCGTAGTCGGTAATCAAGCGGTGCGCGGCCTTTTGCTTGTCATAAAGGACCTCGTAGCGCTTGCGGTCGCCTTTGGTCAGCAGAGCAAACCAGACATAGTGGCCGTATTCATGGGCAAAAGTATAAAAGTCCAGCTTGCCGGACTCCGGCACGCGAAGCATGATGCGCGGTGGATTATTGACAAAGACGCCGTCTATCTCATCCTCGTCGTTCTGCGAATTGTTCTGCGAATTGTTCTGTGAGTCGCTGCCCGAATGATTGTCCGAATCGCCGCCGTGCAGATACTCGTCCATATCAAAATCCGGCAGCGGCCTGACTTCAAACGCCCCGCGTGCCTGGAACTTCGCCGGGATATGCTGGGCAAACCAAGCCGTCAAAGCGTGCGCCGTAGGGGAAGGCGGCCCGGCGACCGTCATCTGCGCTCTTGCGCCGAGGGGCAGAAGCAGGAATACGGACGCCGATAAGAGAACAAGGAGCCGAGGCATTCCTTATTTTACCACGGATGAAGGCAAAACTATGGACACAGAAATCACTGCGGCACAGGCGATCACTGACGAGACTCCGACGGAACTTCTCAAAAAGCACTTCGGGTTTGGAGAGTTCCGGCCCGGCCAGGAAGTCGTCATTGACGCCCTGCACGACCATGGCGCGGCTTTGGCCGTCTTTCCGACGGGAGGCGGCAAGTCGCTCTGCTACCAGTTGCCGGCCCTGCGCTACCCCGGCCTGACACTAGTGGTTTCCCCGCTGATTGCCTTGATGAAGGACCAGATAGACTTTTTGGTTCGGCACAACATCACCGCCGCTCGTCTTGACTCATCGCTGACAGGCGAAGAAGTGCGGGACGTGACAGCCCGCATGGAAAATGGGACCCTGAAGCTGCTGTATGTCGCGCCCGAACGCTTCAACAACGAGCGGTTTGTGGCGATGCTGGCCCGCACGAAAGTCGCTTTGTTTGCCGTGGACGAAGCGCACTGCATCTCGGAATGGGGCCACAACTTCCGGCCCGATTACCTGAAGCTCGCCGAGGCCGCCAAGACCATCAGCGCCGAGCGCGTTCTGGCGCTGACCGCGACGGCCACGCCCGCCGTCGTCAAAGACATAGAGAAAGCGTTCAACATCTCCAAGGAAGGCGCGATTGTCACAGGCTTTTACCGGCCTAATCTCAATTTGAGTATTACGCCGGTCAACGCCGCCGACCGCGATGGGGTCCTGCTGAAGCGCCTCGGCAAACGCCCACCGGGGCCGACGATTGTGTATGTCACTCTGCAAAAGACGGCGGAGCGGGTCGCGAGCTTGCTTGCCGAAGCTGGCTTCCCTGCCGAAGCCTATCATGCCGGTCTGGACGATGCCCTGCGGTCCGCTGTCCAGGACCGCTGGATGGCGTCCGATAGCGGGATCGTCGTCGCCACCATCGCGTTTGGCATGGGCATCGACAAAGCCGCCGTGCGCTACGTTTATCACTACAACCTGCCCAAATCTTTGGAAAGCTACAGCCAGGAGATCGGCCGGGCCGGGCGCGACGGCCTGAAATCCACCGTGGAGCTGCTGGCCTGTCCGGAAGACGTGCCGACACTGGAAAACTTCGCCTACGGCGACACGCCGACCGATGCGTCGCTGGAGTCCTTGATGGACGATCTGTTGTCACGCGGCCCGGAATTCGATCTGTCTCTGTACGCCCTGTCTGCCCAGCACGACATTCGCCAATTAGTCCTGCGAACGGCCCTTACTTACCTAGAAATAGACGGCGTTTTCAAGCAGGGAACGCCTTTCTACGCGGGCTATGAAGTCCAGCCTTTGATTTCCCTGCCGTCCCTGATCGCCAAGTTTCAAGGCGTCCATGCCGACTTAGTGCGCGATTTATTTGCCTTTGCCCGGCCGGGCAAGATCTGGTACGCGCTCAACCCCGACGAGGCCGCCGAGCATCTCGGCGTCGAGCGCCGCCGCATCGTTCGGGCTTTAGAGTATATTGAAGAGCAGGGGTGGGGGAAGCTAAAAGTCGCCGATGTCCGTCAAAGATACACACGCGGGCGTGAGGACGAAGACGCTGCCGCACTGGCCGCGGACCTATCCGAGCGCTTCACCCACCGCGAGCAGGCCGAAATCAAGCGCCTGGGCCGGGTCCTGAAGCTTGTCACCCACGCCGGCTGCCAGACCAACGCCCTGGTCGGCTACTTCGGCGAAAAGCGCACCGAGCCGTGCGGCCACTGCACCTTCTGCGCTACCGGCAAAGCCGTCGTTCTGCCCCCCATGCCGGATCTGCCCGACCCTGAAGAACTGTTAGACGTTCCCGCCTGGCAGTCGCTTCTCGCGTCCCATCCTGATGCCCTCGCCGACCCGCGCCAGCAGGCCCGCTTCCTCTGCGGCCTGTCCAGCCCGGCCTTATCCCGCGCCCGCATCACCCGCCACGCCCTGTTCGGCAAACTCGAAACCCTGCGCTTCGCCGACGTTTTGGAGTGGTGCGAAAGTCAGTAACACCACTGACTAGAAGCTTCGGGTTTCACTTTTGATGAGTGCTTCCATGTCTGCGATAAGCGGTGGCAGGTCTACTTGCGTTGTGTCTAAAACAACTTGCAAGTTCACGTTGAAGTAGGCATGAATGAGCCGATTGCGGGTCGCGGCCATGATGCGTCAGGGAATTTGCGAGTGACTTCCATGAGGCGTACAATCGCAAGAGAGCGCATGCGATCCGCCTCCAGGCTTTCGTAAGTTTGGCCCTATGCGAAAGTGGTGGCTTCCCGCGCCGCATCAAGAATGTGCTGAACTCTTACGCCATCTTCAGGACTCATATTTCAGATTCATAGATAACTTGTGCTTCCGCAAGCACGCTGTCCCGGAAATAGGGGCTGAGGTCTTGAGCCGTTCGCAGATCGACCGGCTGACCAAAGAAGTCGGAAAGTTCGGATTCCATCTGCGCCATCGTGAACAGCCCGACCTTTTGCTGGGGGGCATATTCAATAAGTAAATCCAAATCACTGTCGGCATGGGCGTTTCCATGAAGCCGAGAGCCGAATAGAACCAAAGAACGAATGCCGCGCTGACGGCAGAATGCGCTAAGTTCCGATGCCGGCTCAGTCATACTCAGAGCATTGTTCACGTTCACCATGATATGTCTATTTTAGCGCAGCCCACACTCTAAGTCAAGGCTGCGGCTCGGATCAAGTGGGTGCTCTTGCTGGCAGCATTCTCTCAATCAGTAGGGCAATCAGCACGCCCAGCCCATAGCAGACTAAGTTGGACCAGTGGAACCCGGAGCCGAAGACAAGCATTCCGAAACGGTTATGGCGGGCGGCGACAAGCCAGGGCGTTTGGACTAACTTTAGGAACTCAATCGCAAGGCAGAACAGCCCAGCGGCAAGGGCTGTCCGGGCCGACGGCACGCGCGGGAAGCAGAGGCCGCCGAGCCAGTAGACCATGACGGCATACAGCACGTCCCCGGCGTTCTTTGCCAGCCACGGCGGGAGCAGGAACGAGAAATGGCGTGATGCAAGGCCGACTCCAATGGTCAGCGCCGTCAGCAGGAGGTAAGTCAATCGGCTCCGAGGTGCTTGCCTAGCCATCGTAATGCTCTTCTTTCAGCACGCGAAAGACCGGGGCGGACGTTCGCAGGATCATCGCGCCTTCGTTCCAGCCTTTGCGGGGCAGCAGAAAGCAGTGGTCGCGCGGGACCAGCAGCTCTTCCTCGCACCAACCATCGGTGATGACCATGATTGGTGCGTCGGTGGGGAAATCGCCTTGCCGAAGCAAGAACGAGACGGCAGGCTGCAAGACGGTCCCGCCCCGGCCCGTAACGGCAAAAACGCCGCGCAGATCAGCGGGTGCGACAAAGCCTCGGTCATACGGCGCGGCGTCGCACAGCACCAGGCGAACTTGGGCCACGTCCCGCGCTTCGGCGTAGGACGCAATCGCGCCCAGGGCGCGGCCCAAAAGCTCACGGTCCATCGAGCCGGACGTATCCAGAATGACGCCGAACGTGTGGGCGTCTTTGTCCTCCTGCGGCACGAACCGGACGGGGCGCGGGATGTCCGGCGTGGACGACTGCCGGCGGGAAGCGCGGGCGTAGGTGCGGACCGGGTCCCGCAGCGCCGGCACATGCGCCTCCATCCAGCGGGCCAGCGCGACGTCCCACGATACCGGCGGGGTCCAGAGCGACCGGATTTCTTCTACTAACCCCGCCGGCAGATAGCCCCGGCCCTGGGAACTCATCAGGCCCGACGATAAACAGCGCCGATAGAAATCGTCCAGCGTAGACACGTCGCCGCGGTAGATGCGCCGGGACTCGCTTGCAAACAGCACATCGCCCAGCGCACCCCGGAAGCCCCGCGCGTTTTTGCATCGGCCCGGCTCGCGCAGCAATAAATCGTAGACTTCATCCGACGACATGCCCTTGAGGCGCGGGTCGTACAGGCCGCCGACCGACGGGAACTTCCCAACGCCCATTTCGATGAGCCAGTCGTTGATCACAAAATCGCAGGCGATGTTCCACAGCCACGGATCGCGCCCCCGCCCGCGCGTGTGGTGCAGCAGGGCGGCATGAAGCAGCTCATGGGCGTAAACAAACAGCACTTCCGCCGCCGACAGTCCCCATTTCGGGTTAAAGAAAATCTCGCCCAAATACGCATCCACGGCGGCGACCGAGATGTCCAAACGGTCGCACAGCGTTTCGTCGGCAATAATCGTCATGTGCGCCGCGACCGCTCCCAAGAGCGGCATTTCGTTCAGCACCCAGCGCTTCGCAGCCTCACCGGGCCGCCAGACTTTGCGCTTGTCGGCCGCCGCCTCGCCCAGCGTTTCCGCCGCTTCTTCCACCGCGTCTTCGACGGCAGCCCGGATGCCTTCCGCGAGCAGGGTTTCCCAGTCCCGCCGCAGTGTGTGCTGCCCGTAGCGCCCGCCTGCCGATCCGCTGCCGTAAGCCGCTGGTGCCGCGCTGGCAGGCCGCGTTACCAGATCGGGCCGCCGCGCCCCGGCGTAAGTCTTGAACGCATCTAAAGCAGGCTTGTCCCCGACCAGCATCTCATAGATCGCGTCTTCGGACAGCGAGGCGAACCCTAAATCCACCTCATAATCATGCGGCGCTTTGCCGATTTTCAGCGCATATAGCATGTTGTCGGCGGCGTGTTCGCAGGCCAGGTTCCACGCCTTCGGCTCCCGTCCCATCCGCCCCGGCCCGTGTCCCAGCCCTAAATGCAGCAACTGATGGGCCAGCACAAACATCCACTCCGGCTCGCCGAACTCGTGCCGTTTATGGAGGTTCACCCAGACCACGCCCTGCGCCGGGTCTACGCAGGCCATTTCCGGGTCGCTTTCGGCGCCGTCGCACTCCACCAAACGCACATGGCGTAGCAGCGGCCCCAGCAGCGTCTTGTCCAGGCGTGCCTTCGCCGCCCAAATCCGCTTCCGCGTCTTCTCTAACTGCGTTTCCTTCTGCGCCTGCTTGTCTTTACGCCGTGCCATTGTTGTTACCCATGTTCTAAGCACATAGATAGAAGCCAAATAAAAAAGTCCGAAGTTATAAACTTCGGACTTTCAAGATAATAGAGAGAATTTGTTCACAAGTCACACTTTGTCAATGCTGGGTAGCGTTGGGATAACAGGCAAGACTTCGTGTACGATCTGGATAGGGTAACGCGCTACCTCCTGCCAACTGTCATCTGTATCAACCTTACGATATGACAGCACAATAACGGTCTCACCCACTACCCCAATCGGCAAACCTGTGATATTAGCCACAACGTCTTGTCTATGATCTAACATCTCAAAGGTAGTAGTTCCGTCTATCTTAGGCTGCCCGTCGGGTTGCACCAAGTATGTACGCTGCTCGTAGACCTGCCCTTCATCCCCTGGTTGGCGTAGCCAAATCGCAAGGATGTCCCAGCGCATCGGAGAATTAGCATCTTTAGGAATTGGCTTGTCTTCCGGTGTAGGTATACTGATGCTATCCAGCAATCCTACTAGTGACGTGCTGTTGCTTTGTGCATCCACAATCATTTTCTCGCACGCCACGAAAAGAAGTATCTTCGGCATGGTTATAACCCTATGGTAAACATGGGCGTATTTGTATACGCCCATGAGCGTTGTGGCCAGATCGGGATGAACTGCTGCGAGTAGAAACGCGAATCACTTCTGTATCCCACATAGCAATAGGGAAGCCGACTGTAACAGAAGTTACCTGTCTTTGGTTAATGCTTCTTGTGTCGTATCCATACCCTGCATTCAGTAGCTGCACAATAGGCGACCAGTTTTCGGGCGGAGATACTCTTCGGCTAAACCAATTCATCCCACGGTTGATCCACTCATTCCTCAGCGTCTCGTGCGAAACGTCAAGATCATCATGCCCAAACTCTGTGCCGCAGCAAGGGCAGATATAGTAGTTCTTAGGAGGACGGCTCAATCCGTCATATCCACAAACTGTACAAAAAAACTTCATTTGCGTTTTAAGCATTCCTTCCGGTAGTAGTCAAGCGGCGTTCCTGTACGCGGTGTTGGCCTAAAGTAAGTCAAGATAAACTGCTCAACCTGAGCAGATGCAGGATCTGTAAGTCTTAACAGAACACCGAATTCTTTTGTGTTATTATTAAAGCGAACCAACTCTTCGGCGTTTTGTTCATCGCTGGGCCGCTTTTGCTCAAATACATATCCAGTTTTTGGTGAACCTAAAAAAGTATCTGCTTGTTCCAAGTATTCTTCACGGGACTTCGCGCCAAAATCTCCTCCATGTCGCTCCCAGTGATCTTCCCAAAAATCATCATCGACAAAGCCAGAAGTGTACGGCAAAATCATCGCTCTCCGCTGGTTTTAGTATACCAGCGTTTGCCACCTTATTCTCGATGAACAGCCTCTATTCCTGCTAATTTCTGCCAAAACGCCTGTTTATATAGTGGCATACTTATAACGCTTTTATAGATAGTAATGTTCCTCGCCGTGTTTTGTAAGTCAAATAGGATATGAAGTTCGCGTGGCTCATAAAAGCCCTGCAAGAATCGTGCCAACTGAATGTACTGAACGGCAACTTATACAATGTCATTTAGTTTTACGCTTTTACGGCGACGCGCTGGGCGAGGCGGGGGAGGTCGCGGACGACTTCGACGAGAAACCAGTCGGGCAGGGGGCGGGCGGTGTCGCCGGTTTACTCGGCGCCCATGACGGTTGCCATCTCGGCGGAGATGTCGCACAGTTCCACCAAGACACGCTTAGCCTGACTGACCAGATGCTTGTGGGCGGGCTTCACGTTCTCGCGCTCCGGCGGCAGGGTCTTGGCAAGCTGGGCGCGGAGGGATTGAACGATGAAATACAGCACGTCGCGGTCTTCGGCGGCGCGGGGCAGCGGCTGCTCGCCGGACAAAATCAGCTCGACGCGGAGCGTCCCTTGAAGCTGCTTGACGAACGCAGCGAACGAGCGGGCATGGCCGGCGCTCAGGACGCCAGCCGCCAGCATCTCGACTTCGGCGGGCGTGATTTCGGAACCGTAGGAGCGCAGAGCGTCACTGAGAATATGCCAGGCGCGAGGCGTGGAAAAGGTTTCTTCGACTTTCGGGGGCGGGACCGAGAGGTGATCGGGGCGGGTCTCGAT
>CAXUNT010000021.1:0-53906 GCA_964252595.1 uncultured Armatimonadales bacterium | reverse complement strand
GGCGGCGTCGGCGGAACCGGCGGCGCGGGCGGTGCCGGCGGGGTTTGGACGCCGGGGTTTGGCGGCGTCTGGTCAGGCGTTGGCGGAGACGTCGGCATGGCCGGCACGACCGGCGCGTGTGCATTGTTCGAGTGGGCAACGTTGATGACGCGGGTCGGGGTTTGCCTCGGACGGGGCGGCGTCGGATGCGGATGGATCGGCGTGATCTTCGGCTGCACCTTGGGCGGTCTAGGCGGCGGCGGCGGGGGCTTGACTGGCTTGGGCTTCGGCTTGACCGGGATCGGTTTGAAGACCTTGACCGGATGCTCGTGCAGGACCGGCACAACGCCGCCTTTGCCGAACAGGTTGGAGTTGGAAACGAGCGCGACCCAGGCGATGTTGACGACGACCGAGCCGACGAACGCATAACCGAGAATGCGATCCGAAAGAGAGCGCTCCCGCGAAGTGCGGGATTGAAAGCTTTCCTCGTCTACCAGGTTGTCTTGGACAGGTGTTTCGTTCATGAGGGTTCTTACTGGACCTACGGGGTCGCTGCCGTGCCGTTCGGGTTGACCGGCGTCGTCGCGATCATGACGCCGACCGGATCGCCCGGATGGCCGGGGATTTGGACGTTGTTGACGGCATCCATGACGGTGATGATGTCCTGGGTCTGGCGAGACTTGTTGACGTTGACGATGAACACGGTATCGGGCTTGGCGTTGATCCGGTTTTGCAGCTCGGTCTGGAGCTGGGTGCCGTCAATCTGATCGGTATTCAGGAAGTAGTTGCCCGCGGGGTCTATGGTGATGACGACCTGCGGCGGCGGCTTCGTGCTGGTGGCCGTGCTGTCTTTCGGCAGGCTGATGTCCATGCCTTTCATCTTCACCATCGAGAGCGAGGTGAACATGAAGAAAACGAGGAGGAAAAAGATCGTGTCAATCATCGGAATGATCTCGATCCGCGCCTTCTTCATCGGCTGTTTTTGTACGCTGACCCAATTTTTCATTTTTAGTACTCGGACCCACCTCCTTGCTTCGCAGGGGTTCACCCCGCTGTTGAGGCTTTGCGAACAGGGGTCCTCCCCAAAGGGGAGGACAAAGAGTTTAGGAAGCACTGTCGCAAGGCTGTCTTAGCTCCTAGTCCTCCCTTTGGGGAGGACCCCTGTTCGCAAAGCCTCAACAGCGGGGTGAACCCCTGCGGAGCAAGGAGGTGGGTTACTGCTGATCCGTCTTCGGGGTAGTGGCGATCATCAGCGACGCCGGGTTCGCCCGCTGGGCGATGTCCAAAGCGTACTGGAACTGCTCGACGTTCTGCGTCTTGTCGCAGTTGATCACGATCACGACTTCCGGGTTCTCGGCGACGCGCTCCTGCAAGAGCGGCAGGATGTCCTTGTAATCGACCATGCCCCGGTCTACATAGTAGTTGCCCTTGTCGTCCACCGTCAGCACCACTTTAGACAGCGGCTTTGCCAGCGCGGTGGTGGACACGGGCAGGGCGACCTTTTTGGCCGACATCTGCACCTGCGAAATGCTCGTGATCATAAAGAAAACGAGAAGAAAAAAGATCGTGTCAATCATCGGAATGATTTCGATCCGCGCCTTTTTAAGCTCGGTTCGCTGTAACTTCACCGCGAATTCCCTCCGCCGGGCCGCGCAGACCGGCCAGGATGTTCATGAGCTGGGTGGCCCGGATTTCCATCTCGGCGATGATCTCTTTGACTTTTTCAGTCAAGTAGTTGTAGCCGATCAGCGTCACAATGGCAATCGCCAGACCCGTCGCCGTGGCGAGCAGCGCTTCAGCGACGCCGCCGGTGATTGCATTCGGGTTGTTCAGGCCCTGGGTAGAGCCGACGACGTTGAACGATTTGATCATGCCCGTGACCGTACCCAAAAGGCCCAGCAGCGGCGCAATGGTGATGATCGTGTCCAGAACACCTAACCGGCGGTACAGCAGAGGAGTCTCGCGCAGGGCCAGCTCTTCCATCGCCCGCTCAATCGAGTCCGAGTCCAGGTTGCGGTTGCGGATGCCGTTGGCGAGCAGGCCCGCGACTGGGCCGGGGTGCTGGTCGCAGACGGCCAAAGCATCGTTGACTCGCCCGGCGGTCAGATGCTCGCGCACCTGCTCGGACAGGACTTCGTTGTCGGCGGACGCTTTGTTGACCGAGATGAAGCGCTCGATCATCACGGCGACCGACAGAATCGCGCAGATGAACAGCGGGTACATAACTGGGCCGCCGTCATGCAGCAGCTTGAATGGACTGAATTCCATGATTGTTGACTTACTCCTTGAAATGTGTGAAACGTGATTTTAAAGGCTGAATTGTGAAAATTACTGCGAGAACGAAACAATAAAACGAAATAATAAAAAGCCCCCAAGTGCGTCGGGACAGCATTGTCCGGGCAGCGTGGGAGCCTTTCAGTGAGCGCTAATCTGCATCGCCTTCTGTTTTGTATTACGAAAGCGTGCCGGAGCAAGTTCCCGCCGGACAAAGATTGTCGGGACGACATCGGCGCTGAAGCGTCACGCCGGGAACAGGCGATAGCGCAGAGTATACACCTAAGATGAGGCGTTTGTCAAGCTGTGTTAGGAGGTGTTTGTGAGTGCGCGGGAAACAGTGGAGAAATAAGCGGGAATTATTTTTTGAGATGGTAAGCCCCCTTCCCTGCGAGGGAAGGAAGCAAAACGAAGCGGCGCTGAAGGCATCAGAACGAGCAGGGGCGGCGCTTAGGCCGCCAAAAGTGCCGGCATGTCTTCGGCCGGAACCAGCGTCTCCGGCAGGCTCAGGGCATGGAAAATGCAGTTACGGCCTGCCGTTTTTGCGGCGTACAGCGCCTGATCCGCCGCCGCCACCAAAGCCGCATCATCGGGCATGGCCGGGAGCAGGGTCGCCGCGCCGAGGCTGATCGTGACCGGACGTTCCGGCCAGGCCATGCGCTCCACGCCGTCGCGAAGCCGCTCCGCCAGAACCATTGCCCCGGCAGCATCGGTCAGCGGCAGGATGATGATAAACTCTTCGCCGCCGTAGCGGGCGAAAAAGTCTGTGTCCCGGCCCTGGCTGCGGATAATCTGGGACAAGCGCTTTAGGATTTCGTCGCCCGCCGGATGCCCAAAGCTGTCGTTGTAGGCTTTGAAGAAGTCCACATCCAAAAGCAGCACGGAAAGTGGGGTGCCGTAGCGCTTGGCTTGGTTCATCTCCTGCGTCAAGCGGCGATCAAACGCCCGCCGGTTGCCGAGGCCGGTCAGGCTGTCGTGCAGGGCCAGTTCTTCCAACTGGCGATTGACGGCTTCAAGCTGAGACTTTTGCTCTTCCAGCACGCTGGCATAGTCGGTAATCTGGGCCATCTGGCGGGTGATCTGGTCGGCGGTGCGCCGCCGCTCGGAAATGTCCGTAAAAGTTGCGACGACCGCATATGGCTCGGTCGCCCCGGATAAAAAGAGCGGCTTGGCGTTGACCGAGACCCAAAGCATCTCGCTTTGACCGATTTTATAAGGGTGGCTCCGGCGCGGCAGTCCCATGACCACATTCTGCTGGGCTTCCCCCCGGCGCAGCGACGCCATCAGGGGGTACGACCCCTGCGGGAACTTGGTGCCGTCCTCACGCACGGCCTCAAACTCCGGGTTCACCGGACGCAGGCCGTGCATCTCGGTCTGAGTCATCTCCAAGATGTGTTCCGCGCTGCGGTTCCAGAGGGTCACGACTCCGGCGCTGTCCATGACAATCAGGCCCTCGGAGATGGACGCAATGGCCGTTCGGAACCGCTCTTCGCTTTCTTTGATGGCGTCTTCCGCCTGCCGCCGCGCGATTTCGCCGCCGACCCACTGGGCCATCAGCCGCAGCAGCTCGCGGTCGCCCGACGTGAAGAGGCGCGGGTGCGGCTGATGGCCGGCAAAGCAGAGCGTTCCCCAGACTGCGCCGTTCACGCGGACAGGCGTGCCGAGGTACGCTTCCAGTCCGAACTTTTGGTACGCGGGCAGATCGCGGCGCTCGGTCGCCCCGGCCTCTTCAAAGCTGACCGCGTCCGACAATCTCAAGGCTTCGGCGCAGTAAGTGTCGCAGGTTGCGTATTCCGTGCCGACCGGGATGATGCCGCCGGGGGAGACCGATTGAACCACGCGGTACATGTCGCCTTGAACCTGTGCCAGGACGCCGAAGGACAGATCAAACTGTTCTGCCCCCAGATGCAGCATCTCTTCGGTCTTTTCCTCAAACGACAATTCCTGCCGCGAAGTCACGTTGTACAGCGTGTGCAGGCGCTCCTCGCTTCGGCGCAGGGCGTCTTCCGCTTCCTGCTGGGCGCTGATGTCAATGTCGGCGCTGATGGCTCCAGTAATCTCGTCGTTCACGCCGCGCAGGGGGAAAATGCTGCAATACAGGTGCAGCAGAACGCCGTCGGACCGCCGGAAAGTCCGCTCGACCCCTTCCTGCCGCTCGCCGTCAAAAACCGCCGCGACCGTGTCGGCAATTCTTGAGTCCCCGCCAGCATAGATTGTATCCCAAACCGATCCGCCCCATAGCTCCGGCAGATCGTACAGCGTCTCAAATGCCCTGTTCCATTCCATGATCCGTCCGTCTTTATCAAAGCAGACACAGGCGGCGGGCAGCCCTTGAAACAGCTCTTGAAAGCGCCCCGACGCCTGCGCGAACAGAGCATTCGCCGCGTCCATGCTTTGCGAGTTCAGGGCCATTTCCCGCCGCACCGAATCCAGTGCCTGCCGCGCCGCTGCGCTGTCTGCATCCTTGTGCTTGATCTGCTGCGCGGCCAGCCAGCCCAGACCGGCTAGGCATGCCGCCAGCGCCGGCATGACCACTGGAAGCAGGGCTGGGGCAGCTCGCAGCACAAAAAAGCCCAGCAGCGGAAGGGCAAAGCCGAGGGCGGGAAGGAAGCGGTAAGAAGAACACAAGACTTGCCGCAGACAGTTTGGGTAAGGGTTATTCATGGGCTGAGTAGTGGCTCACTGGTTTTATCGGCAGTACGCCGATGAAACTGTAGGAAATCCGAGGTTTCAACGCTCCGGCCTCGCGGTATCTGTATCTGGCGCGGCTCCGCTTCTTTCGCGTGCATGGCAGCTCCCTAGAATTGGGGCGGGGGCAGATTTGCCAATCAAGGAGAAACCAATGAGTGATACCACAGTGACAAAAATTGACTCGGCCCACTCGCCGCACGGCGAAATGGGCCAAAAGTATCTGGCGGCCGGCAGAACCGTTGCCATGCGGCTTTGGGAAGAAACGCCTGCGAGCGACCCGAAGCCGCTTGCCGCGCGGGACTATGAGACGGTCGGCTATGTGATTTCAGGCCGCGCCGAACTGCATTTGGAACACGGCCAGATGGTTATACTGGAGCCGGGCAACTCGTGGGTCGTGCCGCACGGCGCGTCGCATACCTATAAGATTTTGGAGCCGTTTACGGCGGTTGAAGCCACCTCGCCCCCCGCACAGGTGCATGGGCGAGATGAAGGCCAGTAGAACATAGAAAGATAACTTTCATGCTGAAAGAAACCGACGCCGCACTTTCGCGCCGGAAATTCCTGAAAACGGCTGCTGCTGGTGCCGCCGGGCTGGTCCTTGCCGCCGAGACCGTCCGGGCGAGCGCGGTCACGCCGCCCTCTGCGCCGGAGACGCGGCCTTTGCCTCTGCCGCCGACCAGCGCCGCCACGGAAAGGACGCCGGACCCCGCGCCGACGCTGCTTGCGCCGAGCAGGCGGCTTGGCGTCGCCGTTGTCGGCCTCGGTAACCTGGCGCTCGCTGAGGTCATCCCGGCGTTCGGCGAGACCAAATACTGCAAGCTGACGGCGCTTGTCAGCGGCACTCCGGACAAGGCACGGGAAGTTGCCGCACAGCACGGCATCCCAGCCGGCAGCATCTACTCGTATGAAACTTACGACACGATCCGAAACAATCCGAACGTTGACATCATCTATATCATCCTGCCGAACTCCCTGCACGCCGAGTACACCGTGCGCGGAGCGCAGGCCGGCAAGCACATTTTGTGCGAGAAACCGATGGCGACTTCGTCCGCCGAATGCCGGCAGATGATTGATGCCTGCGCGAAAGCGAACAAAAAGCTGATGATCGCGTACCGCATTCAGTACGAGCCGAACAACCGTTATATGCGGCAGTTGGTTCAGGGGCAGCCGTATGGAGCAGTGAAGGTGATCGAGGCGGTCAACGGCCAAAATCAGGGTGACCCCCGCCAGTGGCGTCAGAAAAAAGCGCTGGCAGGCGGCGGGGCATTGCCTGATGTCGGTTTGTACTGCTTGAACACGACGCGCTTTTTGACGGGGGAAGAGCCGGCCGAAGTCACGGCGACCATTTACAGCACGCCGGGCGACCCGCGCTTTGCCGAAGTGGAAGAAAGTGTCTTGTGGCAGATGACATTCCCGTCAGGCATCCAGTCCAACAACACGACTTCCTACGGCTTTCACGAAGACCGCCGTTACCGTGTCCACGCCGAGCGCGGCTGGTTCGGGCTGGACCCGGCGTTCTCGTATCACGGCTTGCAGCCGGAAATTTCCTATGCCACCGGCAAAATGGAGCATCGGGATCGGCCTTCCCTCGGCGACAAGAACCAGTTCGCGCTGGAAATGGACCACATGGCGCTGTGTGTCATGCAGAACAAGACCCCGTACACGCCGGGCGAGGAAGGCTTGCAGGACCAGCGCATCATGGAAGTGATTTACCAAAGCGCGAAAACCGGCAAGCCGGTCAAGCTGCCCCTGATTACAACGCGCGACACGTTCCGCGGCTCTCCGCCGGCAGACGAGAGCTGAGGAAGAAGGCAAAATAAAAAGGCGAACTTTATGTTCGCCCTTCTTCTTGAGATCCTGCCATGTCCTTAGACCGCTTCGGCAGTTTGAGCGACTTCGTACAGGAACCACGCGCGGCGCTCGGTCTGGTCTAAGACTTCTTCCAAAAGATTGGCCGTCGCCAGGTCCTTGTTGTCGTCGGCGATTTCCGCCGCCGCCCGGATTTGCCCGGCGATGTGCCGGTTGTCCAGCAGCAGGCGATGCACCATCTCCTGCGGCCCGACAAAGTCATCGTTGTCGTCGTTGATGGTCTGAAGCGAAGTGATATGAGAAATGGAGCGGATAGAAGTACCGCCGATCTTGCGAAGGCGCTCCACCATCGGATCAATGCTTTCCAGAATCTGCGTCGCCTGCTTGTCGAATAGCAGGTGCAGCTCGCGGAAGCGCGGGCCGGACAAGTGCCAGTGGAAGTTCTTGGTTTTTGTGTACAAAGCAAATGCATCCGCGATCAGCGGATTGACCACTTCAGTCACGGCTTTCGCCTGCTCTGGGGAAAGGTCGGTCGGGGTTGCAAGCTGTGACGGCGAAGGGTAGAGAGGCGGCAAGCCTTTAGACTTTCCTGAAGCCGGCTGACCCTGGGCATCTTTGCCGTCAATGAGATTGCCCGGTTTTTGCGCTGTTGTCGTCATAAGTGATTTCCTCTTATTCAAGCCACAGAATTTGTCTGCGGCGGTGCTTAACGAGAGCCTTTTACCCAGAAAGAGCCGAAGAAATGCACTTTGCAGAAGCTGTGCGATTGCTTACTTTTGTTTGGCGGAAGTATGGCAGTGGTATTGTTTCCGCAGACTTCGGTTCCATAATGAAAGACATTCCATGAAAAACTGTTCACTTCTTTCCGCCGCCCCGGCTCTGGCCGGACTGGCCTTGCTGGCCGCTTCTTCCCAGTCCGCATCGGCCCAGGTGCAGGCCGGCTCGGTGCAGGTCGGCAGCGCGACCATCGCGTACCGGGTGCAGGGCCACGGCCCGGCGATGATGCTGGTCCACGGCTTTCCGCTGTCGGGCGAGCTGTTCGCCAAAAACCGGGCGGTGCTGGCCCGCCGCTATACGGTCGTGACTCCCGACCTACGCGGCTTTGGTAGCTCGACAACTCCGGATTCTAAAGGCGGCGTCCAGCTTTACGCCAAAGATATGCTGGCCGTGATGGACCACCTGCACGTCTCAAAAGCGATCATCGGCGGCATGAGCATGGGCGGCCCAGTTGTTTTAGAGATGTACCGGGAAGCGCCTCAGCGGTTCCGGGGCATGATTCTGATTGATTCTACTTCGTCGCCTGCCAATGATGTTGAGAAGGCTCAATGGCCGGGCTTCGGCCAGCAGTCCCGCGACAAAGGAGTTGCCTCGATGATCCCGGTGCTGATGCCTCAAATGCTCACGACGGCGACCCGGACATCCAACCCCGCTTTAGTGAAGTTCATTGGCGGCATCGTCAGGAAAGGTTCCGTCAATGCTGCGGTCGCCGGCGGGGAAACGCTCGCGACCCGGCCTGACTCGCGCCCGACTTTGGCGCACATCAAGGTGCCGGTGCTGTTTGTAGTCGGGGCGGATGATCCGATCTACCCAGTCGAGATGAACCAGAAGATGCACCAGGATACGCCCGGCTCGCGTCTAGCCGTGATCCCTGGCGCGGCCCACGCCGCGATTATCGAGAAGCCGGAAGCCTGCAACCGGGCGATTGAAGCTTGGGCCTCCACGGTTCGTTAAGACGCATAGCATCCCCTCACGCCTTTGTGGGCGTGAGGCTTTTCTTTGTCTTGTCATACACGAGACTCAGTAATTATCGCAATTCGTAAGCACTTAAGCGTGTTTGTTGATGTTTAGAACTTCCCCCAGAGACGGTACTACTGACACCGTAACTTCTTGAGGAAAGGCAACCCCCAATGGCAGATGAGACCGAAGACGAAACCACCCAAGACGACACCACTACCACTGACCACAGCCCCGAAGCGGCGCAGGTCGGCACGTCCGACGGTGATGGCGACAGCGAAAAAAGCGAGTAAGAACAAGCAAGTAGAAAGACAACACTATGAAAGCAGTAGTCTGGCATGGCATCGGCGACATCCGGCTAGATGACGTGCCGAAACCTAAACTCCAAGACCCGGAAGACGCTATTGTGCGTCTGACGGCCAGCGCCATCTGCGGAACTGATCTGCATTTCGTGCGCGGGACCTTCGCCGGCATGAAGCCCGGCACGATTCTCGGCCATGAAGGCGTTGGCGTCGTTGAAGAAGTGGGCCGCGATGTCCGCAACTTCAGCGTGGGCGACCGGGTCGTCATCTGCTCCACCATCGGCTGCGGCGTCTGCCCGCTGTGCCGGGACGGCTATTACGCCCAGTGCGACAAAGCGAACCCGAATGGCCCAGCCGCTGGCACGGCCTTCTTTGGCGGTCCCGCCCCGACCGGGCCGTTCGACGGTTTGCAGGCCGAGTATGCCCGTGTGCCGTTCGCGCATACGACGCTGGTCAAGCTGCCCGATGAGGTCAGCGATGCCCAGGCGATTTTACTGTCCGACATCTTCCCGACCGCGTACTTCGGCGCGGACATCGCCGGGATCAAGCCCGGCAATACAGTCGCGATCTTCGGCTGCGGCCCGGTGGGACAGTTTACGATCGCCAGTGCCAAGCTGCTCGGCGCAGGACGTGTGTTCGCCGTGGACGCTGTCCCGTCACGTTTGGAGATGGCGCGGGTGCAGGGGGCGGAAACGATCAACTTCAATGAAGAGCATCCGGTGGAAGCCCTCATGCGCCTGACTGGCGGGGTCGGAGTAGACATCTGCATTGATGTAGTCGGCGTGGACGCCTACCATGCCCATCAAGGCCCGGCGGCGGTCTTGGAGAAGGCGCAGGAAGCCCAGTTCGAGCAGGAAATGGCCCAGAACAATCCTGCCGGCTACAAGCCGGACGGCGGCGACTGGGTCCCCGGCGATGCGCCGTCGCAGGCGCTTCAGTGGGAAATTGAATCGGTTGCCAAAGCAGGCACCGTTTCTATCATCGGCGTCTACCCACTGACGATGAACTCGTTCCCCATCGGTGCGGCGATGAACAAAAATCTCACGCTTCGCATGGGCAACTGCAATCACCGCAAGTATGTTCCGATGCTGGTGGATTTGGTTCGCAGCGGCGCGGTTGATCCGACTCTGGTGCTGACCGAGCAGGAGCCGATGGCGTCGGCGATTGATGCCTACAAGGCGTTCGACGAGCGCAAGCCCGGCTGGATTAAAGTGGAGCTTGAGCCGCAAGCATAAGACCCCCTCCTGTTACAGAAAGAAACACCCAATGCCACTCACAGTGATCGCAAAGTTCCAAGCCAAGCCCGGCATGGAAAACCAGTACAAACAAGAACTGCAAGGAATGCTCACGCCGTCCCGCGCCGAGACCGGCTGCCTGAACTACGACGTGTTCCAGTCGAACGATGATCCAGCAATCTTTTTCACCTACGAGAACTGGACCGCCAAAGAGGCGCTTGACGCCCATATGGAAACGCCGCACTTTAAGGCGCTGAGTGAGAAGAGCAAAGAAATGCTTGCCAAGCCGATGGACATTGATCTGCTGACCCAGTACGAGTAGTTGAGGAGACACAATGAAAGCTGTTGTTTACAAAGGCGTCAAACAAGTCGCTGTCGAAGACATTGAAATGGCGCGGATCGAGGAAAAGACCGATGCGCTCCTGAAGATCACGTCGGCGGCCATCTGCGGCTCAGACCTGCACATGTACGACGGCCGGACTTCATTTGAAGTCGGGCGCTCCATCGGCCATGAGATCATGGGTGTGATTGAGAGCGTCGGCGATGCCGTCACCCAGATCAAGCCCGGAGACCGAGTCGTCCTGCCGTTTAATATCGGCTGCGGCGATTGTTTTAATTGCAGCCGGATGTATCCCAGCGCGTGTTTAGTTTCAAATCCGGACGGGGTGGGGGGCGGCTACGGCTATGCCGGTCTTGGACCCTACCAGGGTGGGCAGGCGGAATATATTCGCGTGCCGTATGCCGACTTCAACTGCTTGAAGGTGCCGGGAACTCCAGGCGACGAGTTCGAAGACAAGTTCATTCTGCTGGCGGACATCTTCCCAACGGCTTATCACTCGACTGAGCTAGCGCAGGTCGGCCTCGGCTCCTCGGTCGCGATTTACGGCGCGGGGCCGGTCGGGATGCTGGCAGCGTATAGCTCGCTCATCAAAGGCGCGTCGGAAATCTATGTCGTGGACAGTGTGCCGGAGCGGCTGGCAAAAGTCAAGGCAATAGGCGCGACGCCGATCAACTTCAAGGATGGCAGCCCGGTCGAGCAGATCCAGGACATCCGTAAAAATAATAAAACGCTGAAAGACTCGTTCCGGCCCGGCGACGAAAAGATGAAAGGCGTTATGTGCGGCATTGACGCGGTCGGCTACCAGTCGCACGATGAAGGAAACCCAGACATCGAGAAGCCCAATCAAGTGACGGAAGACCTGATTGAGCTCGTCAACCCGACCGGCGCAATGGGGATCATCGGCGCGTTCATGCCGAAAGACCCCGCTGGGGTCGATGAAAATGCGAAACAAGGCATCTATGAGGTGCCGTGGGCCAAAATCTTTGAGAAGGGCATCACCGTCGGTGCAGGCCAAGCGCCGGTCAAACGCTACAACGTCCTGCTGCGTGACTTGATCTTAGCGGGCAAAGTGGACCCGTCGTTCATCATCAGCCATGACATGCCGCTGGAAGGCGCTCCTGACGCCTATGCGAAATTCGACAAGCGGGCTGACGGCTACACAAAGGTCATCTTGAAGCCCCAGCAGAAGGGGTAACGCAGGGTTTCCACTGGCCTAACGTCCCAGCCGTAAATGACCGGGCTAAAAGAAGACGAAAGCCTTCCGGGCTTGAAGATCAGCCTTGACAGTGGGTATTCAGCCCCAAAGGGGCTTTGTACCCTTTTAGCCCGGCTTTTATGCTCAGGAGAGCGTTACTTCGTATCAAGGCCGGGACTTTTCTATTTGGAGAACCACATCTTGCATCGCTTCACTCGCCTCGCCGCTTCCCTTCTTGCACTCGCCGCTCTTCCTGCCGCCGCGCAGACGCCGGAAACTGTCGCCCGCTTTGACGGCCCAATGCCGACCGGCGTGACCGTCTCGCACACGGGCCGTGTCTTTGTCAATTATCCCCATTGGGGCGACCCCGTCAAGTTTACGGTCGCCGAGATCGTGGGCGGCAAAGCGGTCGCCTACCCGAACGCGCAGATCAACCAAATCAACAAGGCGCATCCGAGCGCCTGTTTGTACTCGGTGCAGAGCGTGGTCGTAGACCCCGACGACCGCTTATGGGCGCTTGATACCGGCAGTGTCAAGCTGGGGCCGAATGTCCCGGGCGGGCCGAAGCTGGTCTGCGTGGACCTGAAGACGAACAAAGTGACACGCACGATCTTCTTTCCGCGCTCGGTGGTTCCCGCGTCTACCTACTTGAACGATGTTCGTTTTGATCTGCGGCGCGGCAAGGCCGGGACGGCGTTTATCACCGACTCCGGCGCGAAGGCGCCGAACGGCATTATCATTGTTGATCTGGCGACGGGCAACAGCTTTCGGCGGCTCGGCAATGAGCCGTCGGTCAAGCCGGATACCAAGGTCATCGGCATTGTGGACGGCTTCCCGCTGATGGAGCGCAAGCATGGCCTGTCCCCGCAGGTGCCGAAGTTCGCGTCAGACGGTATTGCGATCAGCCGCGACGGCAAAACGCTGTACTACTGCCCGATTTCCAGCCGGCAGTTATATAGCGTCTCGATTGACGCCATGATGGACCGGAGCAAGTCGGAGAGCGAGGTCGCCGCGACAATCAAAGACTTGGGCGTTAAAGGCATGGCAGACGGCTTAGAGTCCGACTCGTCCGGCGGCTTGTACACCGGTGACGAAGAGCGTTCTCAAGTTAAGTATGGCAAGCCGGGCGGGCCGTACAAAGTTTTGGCCCAGGTTCCCAAAATTTACTGGATTGACACGCTGTCAGTCGCGACAAATGGGTATCTTTATTTCACTGGGAACGAGCTTGCCCTTCTGCCGACTTACCACAATGACAAAGATCTGCGGGTCAAGCCGTATCTGCTGTACCGGGTTAAAACAAATAAGCAGCCGGTGCTGCTGAAGTAGCGTAAATAAAGAAATAGGAGAACGAGCAATGGCAGAAGAGACCGCAGAATCCATAGATGTCAGCCCGACGCAGTTGAGCCACGACAGCGGCAGCGAAGCGGCGACTATAGACAATCACATCAGCGAAACAAACGTCAACATCGGCGGCACGGAGCGGTGGGCGACCGCGATTGCCGGCGGCACGCTGGCAACTTACGGCCTCATTCGGCGCTCCCCGCTGTCTCTCGCGCTGGCGGCAGTCGGGACCTATATGGTCGTGCGCGGCGCGACCGGCCACTGCCCGGCGTATTCCGCCGCCGGAGTCAACCGGGCGGGGGGCGACACGCAGGACGCCGTCCGCAAGCGCCTCGGCGATACCGGCATCAAAGTCACCCATGCCGTCACCATTATGAAGCCCGCCGCTGAGCTGTACCGCTACTGGCGTGACTTCACCAACCTGCCGCGCATCATGGACCATTTGGAGTCCGTGACCGTATCAAGCGGCCTCAACTCGCACTGGATCGCCAAAGCCCCGCTCGGCAGCACGGTGTCCTGGGACGCGGAGATCATCAATGATGTCCCGAATGAAGTCATCGCCTGGCGCTCGCTGCCCGGTGCCGATGTGGACAATGCCGGCGCAGTGACCTTCAAGCCCGGCCTGCCGGGGCGCGGCACCGAAGTCCGCGTTTCGCTCTCGTATACGCCTCCGGCGGGCAAGCCCGGCGCGGTGATTGCGAAGCTTTTGGGCGAGGAGCCGAAAAAGCAGCTTGACGACGACCTGCGCCACTTCCGAAATCAAATGGAGACCGGTGAGCGCCCAACCACCGAAGGGCAGTCGTCGGGGCGCGGCCCGGACAAAGATCAGGTGAAGTAAACCCACCCCGGTTGCTCCGCACCGCCCCTCCCCAAAGGGAAGGGGAAAGAGCTTCTTCAACGCAAGAAATTTGAGACGTGAAGGGCTGCCCTCCTCGTCCTCCCCCGCTGGGGAGGACCCCTGCGAAGCAAGGAGGTGGGTTCTGAAAGGCATACAATGAAAGCACTTTGCTGGTACGGCAAAAACGATGTTCGGGTCTCAACGGTCCCGGACCCCAAGATACTCAACCCGCGCGACGCCATTATCAAAGTCACCTCCACCGCCATTTGCGGCTCGGACCTGCACCTTTACAACGGCTTTATTCCAACAATGGAACGCGGCGATATTCTCGGCCATGAGTTCATGGGCGAAGTCGTCGAGCTTGGTGCCGAAGTTAAAAATCTTAAAATCGGCGACCGGGTGGTCGTGCCGTTTGACATCGCCTGCGGCAACTGCCATTACTGCCAGACGTCCCGCTTTTCGCTGTGCGATAATTCCAATCCGAACTCGCTGATGGCCGAAGAAGTGTACGGTTATTCCCCGGCGGCGCTGTACGGCTACTCACACCTGTACGGCGGCTATGCCGGCGGGCAGGCGGAGTATGTCCGCGTGCCGTTTGCCGATGTCGGCCCGGTGGTCGTTCCTGAAAGCCTCACTGATGAGCAGGTTTTGTTCCTGACCGACATTTTCCCCACCGGCTACATGGCGGCGGACAACTGCGACATCAAGCCCGGCGACACCGTCGCCGTCTGGGGCTGCGGCCCGGTCGGCCAGTTTGCGATCCAGAGCGCGTACCTGCTCGGCGCGGAGCGGGTCATTGCGATGGACCACATCCCGGAGCGTCTCGCGATGGCGCGGGACAAAAGCCGGGCCGATGTCGTCAATTACGAGGAGCAGGACAACCTGTTCGAGACCCTCAAAGAGATGACCGGCGGGCGCGGCCCCGACCATTGCATTGACGCGGTCGGTTTAGAGGCGCACGGCACCGGCCTCGGCAACATCTACGACAAGACGAAGCAGTTGGCTCGCTTGACTTCCGACCGTTCCAATGTGCTGCGCCAGGCGATCCAGTGCTGCGGTAAAGGCGGCACAGTCTCCATCCCCGGCGTCTACGGCGGCTTTTTGGACAAGTTCCCAATGGGCGCGGCGTTCGCGAAGGGCTTGACCTTGAAGATGGGCCAGACGCATACTCAGCGTTACCTGCGCCCGCTGCTCGAAACGATTGTCCAGGGCAAAATTGACCCGACATTCGTGATCACGCACCGGATGAAGCTCGACGATGCGCCGGAAGGCTACAAGATCTTCAAAGAGAAAAAGGACGACTGCATCAAAGTGGTGCTGACGCCGTAATATGCGAGCCGGGGGTGTAAAAACCCCCGGCACGAGAATGTCCTTCGGACAAAAGCCTGCAATCGTCGCCGTCCTCATCTTCGTCCGAAGGACGCTTTTCTGCCGGGGGTTTTACACCCCCGGCTTCCCTTTATCTTAACCTAATGACTAAAACCACCCGCAACCTACTTTCGCTCATGGCCTCTGCCCTCGTGCTCCGCGCTGTCATCCAGCAGAAGCGCCTCGCAGATCTCGGCGGCTCCGTTGTCCTGATCACTGGCGGCTCACGCGGGCTGGGCTTGGCGCTGGCCCATGAGTTCGGACGCCACGGCTGCCGCTTGGCCCTTTGCGCCCGTGATGCCGATGAACTGGCGCGAGCGCAAGAAGATTTAGCATCAAAAGGATACGAAGTGTTCACGTCGGTCTGTGATCTCACGGACACCGCGCAGATCAGCCGGCTGATTGCCGAAGTGACGGCGTGTTACGGGCAGATAGACATTTTGGTCAACAACGCCGGGATCATTGAAGTCGGACCGGTGCAGAATATGCAGCGCCGAGACTTTGAAGACGCGATGAACGTAGACTTCTGGGGTGTTTTAGACACGATCCTCGCCGTCCTGCCGCAGATGCAGGCGCGGCATTCGGGCCGGATTGTCAACATCACGTCTATCGGCGGCAAAGTGGCGTTTCCCCATTTGCTGCCGTATGCCGCCGCCAAGTTTGCCGCGACCGGGCTGTCGGAAGGCCTGCATTCGGAGCTTCAGCGGGACGGCATCACCGTCACGACCATTGTTCCCGGCCTGCTCCGCACCGGCTCGTACTTCAATGCACTGTTTAAGGGAAACAAAACCGGGGAGTTTGTCTGGTTCTCGCTCGGCGACACCCTGCCCGGCGGCTCCATCAGTGCCGAGCGGGCAGCCCGCGAGATCGTGGCGGCCACCCGGCGCGGCTCCGCCGAGCGCATCCTGTCGGTTCCCGCCAGCCTGCTGGCGCGGCTCAATGGAGTTGCGCCTAGCACGACCACGCATCTTCTGACGCGGATCAATAACGTTATCCTGCCGCCGCCGTCAGACATACCCGGCAGCGATGTGATCAGCCCCGGCAAAGATGCCGAGCCGGATATCCCGCTGCGTCCGGCATTTGATGCCGCGACCACGCTGGGCCGGTCGGCGGCGGAGCGGCTGAACGAGTAGAGCTAAGAAGATGCGCGAAGCGGTATGCTAGGAGCAGCCTCACGGCACAGTCTGCTGCAAGCAGTGTTCCTATCTATGCCTCATTCGTTTTCCTAAATGTCTGCACCGCCCCCAAATAGTCCTCAGTACGGTTACAACCCTCCGCCGCCGGGGTATGCCCCGCTGCCTCCAAAGAACAGCGCCGTAAAAATTGTGTTGATCGTGCTGGCCTGCGTTTTCGGCGGCGGCATCTTCCTGGTCGCGATACTCGCCGCGATTTTATTTTCTGTGTTCCAAAAAGTACGCAGCAACGCTCGCTTGTCTACCTGTTTATCCAACGTCAGGCTGATTGAACTCGGCTTTGTCCAATACACGCAGGATCACAATGGAAAATTGCCGCCGTCCGCCGCCGGGTACCAGCAAGCCGTTTCCTCCTACGGTATCAACCCGCAAGTGTTTCATTGCCCGGCGGCTGAAGGCGAGGAGACCGATCATGCGATGAATGCGAACCTGCAAAATGTTGATTTGGACCGCATCGCTCATCCGTCAAAGGTTATCCTAATCTATGAGGGCCAAAACCAAACGCTGGCCTTCCGGCATGGCGGCAAAACAGTTGTCGGATTCGCGGACGGTCATGACAAAGCCTTGACACTGGCCCAGGTGCAGTATTGGACACAGACACAAGATTTACGGTGGAAGCCGTAACGAAAAACGCCCTTCCAAGCGGCTGCTTGCAGAGGCGTTTCTGGGGTTGTATTGGCTACCAGCATTAGGTGTTGTCAGCGAGCGTCGCGTCCTGCGCGGCGGTCGTTTTGCCCTTCACAGCGGCGCTGTCCTCATGGAACAGGTAGTTTGACGATTCTGGGTCCAGCGCCCCGGACGGGGTCTGCGCGACAAGCTGGGCGAAGTGGTCCAGATCATGCTGGAGCTTCTGCTCGAAATGCTTGCCTGCGCCGAGCTTTTCGCCCACATCGCCGAGCGCTCCCGCCGGCGGATCGTAAGACAACGTTACTTGCAATTTCGTCTGACTGTCGCCGACCGGCTCAAACGTCACCACGCCGTGGTTCTGGAGACCGTCAATGGAGCGCCAGCCGATCTGCTTGCCGTCAATCCAGTTCTCGTTCACGGCATCCCATTCATGGGTGCCGACAACGTCTGCAACCCAGTGGGAGGTCTGGCTGTCCTTGTATGTCACTTCTTTGATGTACGACATGAACTTCGGGAAGTCATTGAAGTGCGAGAACAGTTGAAAGACTTGGCTGGTCGGTGCGTTGATCGTCACCGCCGCTGTATGTGTGTATTCTGCCATAATTTTTGCTCCCTAATTTGAGAAGTTCTTACTCGTGAATTGTTTCCGTAGCCGGCAGGCCCGACAGGGAAGAAGGCGCATCTATGTTGGCACCGTCATCCACGCCGACGCCCAAGCGCTCCACGAGTTCGCCGCCGAGCCAGCCCGTCAAGCCCGCGAAGCTGAAGCCCAGCAGAGACAGCGCAAACGGTAGCGCCCCCAGCTTTTCAGGCTGCGAACGGCGCAAAGCCCAGCTTGCACTAAACAGCCCGAGAACAGCGGCATTGCCGAGGCCATGCACTTGGCCGATGCTTCTGGCCCGTGTCCCCCTCGGAATAAATAGCCAATCCCAAGTCCCGAACGGCGCGGCGACCAAGCCGCCGATGATGCCCGCACCGGTCATTGCCAGACCCTGCTCAGCCATCTTCGGCCTATGGAGAAGCAGCGACAGCGAATCAAAGATAACTGCCGTGGATAGCAGGCCGAGTGGGAACGTGATTAAAATCGTGTGGGCGGGATGCCCGAACACTTTGGAATGGCTTTCCATACGTCCTGCTTCCTACTGTTTGGCCGGGTCGTGGCCCCAGTTCATCAGCGAGTAGCGCCAGTGCGTTTCGGTAATGTTCCCGGACGGTTTTTGCGCCATGTGACGGTGAACGTAGCTCACGACCCGCTTCATCTGCGCGTAGTCGCCCGTGGAGTAATCCGCCTGCTTGCGGCGCAACAGGTCCACAATATGCCGGCCCGATTGATGGCCGGTGGACTCGCCTTCCCCGTCCTGCTTCTGCCCCACTTCTTTGGAAGGGTCCGTTTCCAGCCACTGCTCGATCTCGGAAGCGGTCATGTTGACCGCCTCCCGAAACTCCTTCAGCGTCTGTGCGTGATCATCAGGCTCCGCCATCGCCGTCTCGCATTTCTAAGCTATTTGATCTTTGCTATTTAGTCTTTTTCAGCTCGTCCGGCTTGTGGGCCGCTTCTTTGTGCGACTTGTCGCTTTCGACGAGGTACTCCGGGTTGTCTTGCGACGCCGCAACATGGTGGCCTTTGATGTCGGTCGGCGCTGTCAGCGTCTTCTCGACGGTGCCTTCAGTTTTGCCCTGCGGCGTCTTCCACTCGACGTGGTCGCCCTTTTTTAAATCAGCCATGACTCTTTGCTTTCTAAAGCAGGCTACATGTTCTTGCCGCTCATGTCGCTCGGCATCATGGCAGGCTTCAAAGTGGGCATCTTAGCAGCGTGAACGCCCAAGTTCGAGCCGACTTGGTAGATCATCTTGGTGTGGTCTTCGATGGTCGGCAGGTTCTTCGAGGCGAATGCAGTCAAACCGGCGTTCTTGCCCGTCGAGATTTCCTTCTCAAAAAGCGCAATCGTAGCGGTGTGGGCCTTTTCCTGCGCTCCCATATAAGCTTTATCGAATGCCGTGCCGGACAGTCCCGAAATCTTCGAGATAACCGCTTTGTGCGCCGGGTCGGTGTCCGGGGGCAGGGCCATCTTGTTGTCCTGGGCGACGGTCTTCAGCTCGGCATTGGCCGCCGAATGCTCCTTGACCATACGCCGGGCGACGTTGAGGACCTGCTGGTTGTGGCTCTTTTGCAGGGCAATCGAGCTGGACTTGACTTCAAAGATGCCGCCCTGGGCGGCTACCTTTGCAAACTGAACGTCCATCGCATCGGCATTTGCCAGAGCGGCTCCGGCCACCGAAAGCAGCAGTCCCGACAGAGCCGCGCAGGTTATCGTTTTGTTGGTAAACATCGTTCTTTATCACTCTTTCTAAGAGGGTTTTGTCTGTTCTAAGTTTTCCCTGTCTGCCTTCAAGTTAAACGCCCTAAAACTTTCACCGGCATTCCCCGACAATGACCCTGAGAACTTTTTCCAAGAATGTTTATTTAGAATGACGGAGGAAACCCAATGCGCCTAGTGACGCGGTCCGATTTCGACGGTCTGATCTGCGCGGTCCTGCTGAAGCAGGTCGAAACGATTGACTCCATTCAATTTGTCCATCCAAAAGACTTGCAGGACGGCAAGTTTGAGGTGACGGCGGACGATGTGCTGACCAACGTTCCGTATGTGCCCGGTTGTGGCTTGTGGTTTGACCACCACGCCACGGAAATCGAGCGGGTTGTCGGACACCTTCCGTTCCAGGGCGACTGCTGGCTGGCCCCAAGCGCCGCCCGCGTCGTCTACGACTACTACGGCGGCGCAGCGCGATTTCCCGGCATTGAAGAAATGATGCGGGAAGTGGATAAGGCTGACTCGGCCCTGTTTTCGCCTGAAGATATTCTGCACCCCCAAGGCTGGGTGCTGCTGTCGTTTTTGATGGACGCCCGGACGGGACTGGGCCGCTTCCGAGATTATCGCATTTCCAACTACCAGCTTATGTACGAGCTGATTGACGCCTGCATGACCAAATCTATCGGCGATATTCTCGAAATGCCGGATGTCCGGGAGCGCGTCGTGCGCTATTTTGAGCAGGACACGCTGTTCCGAAAGATGCTGGCCGCCCATTCGTGGACCGACGGCAATGTTGTTGTTTCCGACCTGCGCGATGTCACGCTGATTCCCTGCGGCAACCGCTTTTTGGTGTACGCCCTGTATCCTGATGCCAACACGTCGGTTTGGATCGTCAACGGCTTCCAGGGCAAAAACTGCGTGTTCGCCTGCGGCCACAGCATTTTAAACAAAACGTCCCGCACCCACATCGGCGCCCTGATGCGCGGCTTCGGCGGCGGCGGCCATGAAGCGGCCGGAACCTGTCAGGTGCCGCATGAGGACGCCGAAGAAGTCCTGCGGGAGATCCTCTTTTCCATGCACCGCGACGAAGTGGGTGTTCCCGACGAAGCCTGGCCGCTCGCGCAGGCGGCCTAACATCTTCGCACGCCGGGCCGCCGGCAAAAGTGCCGGCTTCCGGCGGAGCCGGCAGGCTTCGGCGCAGCGCCGGCGAGCTTTGGCATGGTTCTTGCTTTTATCTTTATTTTGCCAAACACAAAATTGTATGATATGATAAAAGAGTCAAAGCAAGAGGAGTACGCTACCCACGATGGAACCGGATACAGACAATTCCACAGGCTTTTCACTTCAAGAATATCTTGCCATCCTGCGCCGCCGCCGCGCCATTATCATTCAAGCGTTTATTCTCATCACCGTCATCGGCGTCGCCCAGGCACTGATCCAGAAGAACACTTACCAATCAACTGCAAAATTAGAAGTTGAGGGTCCTGGCTTGAACTTAAACACTGTGGACAGCGCAAACCCGCTGTCGTCGCTGTTTCAGATCAGCCAGCAGCAGACCGTAGACACCCAGGTCGAAGTCCTGCAAGCCCAGCCGCTGCTGGCCCAAGTGATCAAGCAGGTTGGACCTAGCCAGCTTTCCGTCGCCACGGTCGGTACGACCAACGTGATCGCTGTGACCGCCGAGGCAAACGATCCCAAAGTCGCCGCCGCCGCGCCGAATGCTCTCCTAAACGATTATATTACCCAAAACACGGATGCCGAGCTTGCCGAAATGGAGCGGGCGCGGCAGTTCGTGCAGGCGCAGGGCAAAGAAGCCCACGACCGGCTCAACGCGACCGAAAACGCCCTGAAATCGTTCAAAGAGAAGACTCACATCGCGGACCTTGCGAAGAACCGGGACGACCAGATCGCGCTGATTTCCAGCCTTTCCGGTTCCAAGCAGTCGCTTCAAGCAAGCCTTGCGTCGCTGCGGACGCAGATCAACTCAAACCGGGCTGAGATGAACGGCCAGCCGGGCATTGCCGCGTCAAAGACCCTGACTTCCAATCCGGAAGTCATTTCTCTCAGCGACTCCATCCGAAGCTTAGAAGTCCAGCGGGCGGGCCTGGTCCAGCCCGGCGGCCTGACGCCGAAAGCGCCCCAGGTCGAGGCACTAGACGCCCAGATCGCCGCCCTGAAAGGCCGCCTTGCCGCCCAGCCGACCCTTGCCACCACCGAGACGCAGACCCCAAATGCGTTCCGCCTCGGCTTGCAGCAGAAGATTGACGATTTGCAGGCGCAGATCCCTGTCCTTCAGACCCAGATTGCCACCGCCGACACCAACCTGAAAGCGGCCCAGGCCCAGATTGGCGCATATGCGGGCCTGGAGCTGACGCTTAGCCGCTTGACCGCCGAGCATGACGCCGCCCAGAGCCAGGACAAAAACTTTTCCGACCAGCTCAACGACTTAAACCTGCGGGAAAAAGCCCATCACAGCGCGGCCCGGATCATCGAAAGCGCCCAGGTCCCGGACGCCCCGATCCGTCCGAAGCGGGTGCAAAGCATCCTCTTTGCCGCGCTCATCGGCCTGTTTGTCGGCCTGTGCTTGGCGCTCTTGCAGGAGTTTTTGGACGACCGCATCAACACGGTCGCCGATGCCGACCGGGTGCTTCAGTTGCCGTCACTCGGCTATGTCCCGGCGCTGTCCACTGCCGACGCCCACCTGCTGCCGCAGATGAAGGGCATGGACCCGGCCTCGGAAAGCTACCGCGTGCTGCGGACCAACATCCATTTTGCCACGGTAGACGCGCCGGCCCGAACACTCCTGGTCACGTCGGCCAGCCCCGGCGAGGGCAAGACGACGACCGCCGCGAACCTTGCGTTTGCGATGGCGATGGACGGCAAAAAAGTCGTTTTGGTAGACACCGACCTGCGCCGGCCGTCCCTGCATAAGCTGCTCGACCTCCCTGCCGTGCCGGGGCTGACCGACGTGCTGCTTGGCCGGGCGCCGCTCCAGCCGCTGGAAGTCATGTCCGGCCTGTCGGTGCTGCCTGCCGGCTCGACCCCGCCGAACCCCGGTGAGCTGCTCAACTCGCGCAAGTTCCGCAACCTAGTTCTGGAGCTGACCGAGCAGGCCGACGTAGTCATCTTCGACAGTCCCCCGGCTTTGGTCGCCGCTGACGCCGCCATTTTGGCGTCGCAGATGGACGGCACGATCATCGTGGTCGAGACAGGGTCTACGAAAAAAGCGTCGGCCCGCCGCGCCCTGGCCCTTCTGAAGCAGGCCCGCGCCGCCGTGCTGGGCGTTGCCTACAACAAGATGCGCTCGTCCGACGCCCCCGGTTACTACTACTACAATTACCAGTACGGCAGCGCCCCGCTTCTCACCGCAAGCGCCGACAAGTCCCT
Organism: uncultured Armatimonadales bacterium; assembly: GCA_964252595.1. Lineage (GTDB taxonomy): Bacteria > Armatimonadota > Armatimonadia > Armatimonadales > Capsulimonadaceae > JANXMY01. The sequence continues at coordinate 31,284 of CAXUNT010000021.1, read as the reverse complement.
GCCGGAGCCTTCGGAGAAAGACCCCCAATGACACCGCGAACTCTTAAACTCCGGCTCCCCAAACTTGGGGCCTTCCAAGTAGCCAGTGCTGCAGGGGGGCTTCTTCTGCTTGCTTGCGTCCTGCCGGCCCAGGCCCAAGCGCCTGCCGTCACCGCGCCCGGCTTGGTCCTGCCTGCCCCCGCGCCGGCGTATGTGCTGTCGCCGGACGACCAGATCGGGATCACCGTGCTGGGCCACCCGGAGTTCAATGCCGACGCGACCTTGCTGCCCGACGGCACGTTTAACTACCCGCTGCTCGGCAAAGTCTACGCCGCCGGCCTCACCGTGGACAGCCTGACGTCCAAGATTGTTCAGGGCCTCAGCGCTCAGCTTAACCAGCCCGATGTCACCGTGACGCTGAAACAAGGCCGTCCGCGCCGCGTCACTGTGGTCGGCGACGGCGTCCACGCCGCCGGGCAGTACGATTTCAAGACCGGGATGCACCTGCTGGACCTGCTCGCCCTGGCCGGCGGCCCCGCCGGGGAGCCGCAGCTTGTGGCCGCGACTCTGGAAACCGAAGGCGGCGCGACCGTTCCCGTGGACCTGTCCAAACTGCTGACCGACGCCGACACCGCCCAGAACCTGCCGCTCGCGCCCGGCGACGTGCTGTTCTTGGTGGCCCGCAACCCCGAAGTCGGGCAAGTGCAGGTTGTCGGCGAGGTCCAGAAGCCCGGCGCGTACCCCATCATGCCGAGCGGCATTTCCGTCCTGGCGCTGCTCAACGAAGCCGGCGGCGCCCTGCCCACTGCCCGGCTCACCGAAGTCCAGATCATGCACGGCGGCAAAGTCCAGACCTGCGACCTGCGCCCGCTTCTGACCACCGATCTGAAATCCGCCGCCAGCCGCATTCGGATCGTGCCGGGCGACGTGCTGCTGGTTCCCGCCAACAAAAACCGGATACTCGCTCTCGGCGAAGTGCGAACTCCCGGCGTCCTGCCCATCCCGGAAGACCGCCCGCTGCACCTGACCACCGCCTACGCGCTCGTCGGCGGCGCGACCCCGGACGGCGACAAAAAGAACATTGACATTATCCGCCGGGACTCCGCCGGCAATGCCAAGCTGATTGCGGTCAACATGGAAGATTTACTGAAGGGCAAAGACGGTCAGACTGATCCCGTCTTGCAGCCCGACGACATTTTATTCATCCAGACCCGCAACCACCCGCAGTCTCTCGGCTCCATTCTCGGCGGCCTCGGCAGCATCAGCACCCTGGCCTACCTGTCGCGCCTGTAACTTTTGACCGATTTCCCGCCCTGCTGGGCGCGGAACCCCTGTGCGGATCACGGTGACGTCCCGCCCGCACACCGGCAGCGACTCGAAGACGGATTTGGAAGCGCTGCCGGTTAATTTTAATCACTCACGAAGAAACGAGCTAGACCTGACCACGCCGCCCACAACTGAAGACGCACCGCCGCTGCAAACGCCCGCGCTGGAGCCGCCTGCCCCGGAGACCGCGCACTCGGTCAAGACCCGCGCCATTTCCGGCGTCAAGGTCCTCGCCGCCCGCACCTTGATCTCCGTGCTGCTCCGCGTGGTCAGCTCGCTTGTCTTAGCCCGCCTGCTGTTTCCGAAAGACTACGGCCTGTTCGGCGTCGTGTCTTATATCACAGGATTGGGGATGTTCCTGACTGATGTCGGCCTTGCCAGTGCGCTGGTGCGTCAGGAAACCAAGCCAACCCGCAACGAAGCCTTCACTGTCTTTTGGACCCAACAAATTATTACCGGTCTCATCGTGGCGGCTGTGATCGGAACCGCGCCGCTGCTCCTTCACATCTACCACCTGTCGCCGTCTGCGCGGACCCTCCTGTACGCGATGGGGTTCGGCCTGTTCTTGTCCTCGCTTCGGGTCGTGCCGATGATGGCCCTGGAGCGTGACCTTCAGTTCCCGACCATCGCGCGGTGTGAGCTGCTGGAAAACCTGGTTCAGACCGGTAGCACTATTGCCTTCGCTTACTTAGGGTGGGGTGCCTGGGCGCTGGCGGGAGGCGGCCTGGCACGAGGCGTTGTGGGACTAGTGCTGGTCTGGGCCGCGTCCCCCTGGCGTCCGGAGGGCCGGTTTGAGCTTGCCATCGTCAAGCGCCTTGCCAAGTTCGGGTTTGCGTTTCAGCTCAACGGGATTATTTCAGCATTACTTGCAGGATGGATGCCGCTAGTTGTTGGGCGTGTTCTTGGCGTTGCCGCTGTCGGCCTAGTCGGCTGGGCTACAAACATTGCTTCGGTTCCATTAATGATCAGTGGGGTTTTAAATAGGGTTGCATTTCCTGCTTATAGCCGCTTGCAATCTGACCCCGAAGCTTTAGGGCGATACTTAGGTTCTTCGGTCCGCCGTATCAGTGCTGTGTTTAGCCTGTTGATCCCACTTGTAGTAATAGTCTGTCCTGTTGCTATTCCATCTTTATTTCATTCAAGATGGATACCGGCTATCCCGTTAGTTCAATGGTTCACCTCAGAGTGCATCTTGCTGACATTGACAGGTATCTTAGCTTCCACACAACAGGCTACGGGATACGCAAGCGAGCGTTTGTGCATTAGTGTCATTGTGGGTGCCTTGCGATGGGGGTTTGGCTACCTTGCCGTCAAGCAGTTAGGATTGTTCGGGATTGGCCCGGTGTTGTTCCTGATCAGCCTGGCCGAGATGTGGGTAACGGTTAATCTAGTCAAACACCATAGTTTTGGCTGCTCTAAACTGATGCAAGAAACGATGCAACCTTTACTGACAACAGGAGCAATGCTCGCGGCGTCCCTAGGTACAGGCTGGGTAGTCGCACATCAAAATATTCCATTGCGAACTCTTGTCGCATTAATTGTTTTTGTTGGGCTTGTTGCTTTGCGCGAGTTCGTGACAGGTGGACGCATATTATGTACTGAGTTGCACAATGTCTACAAAATGTTCACATCCCATCATATTGCATCGAAAGATATACCAGCTTAGAACTTCCTCATGTTCCAAGCAGAAGGCACAATAAAGTAATGCCGCCATCGAACTTTCAGAATAACATTAAGCGGTTGATTGCTAAAAGAATTAAGAAGATCGCCAAATTTGTCCAATATTGGGGCGAAGATGCCGATTTCGATATGGAGATACTGATCAACAAGTATCGTAGCCAGGGCATGAAAATTGGGGCTAATGCTTATTTCGTAAACGTCTATTTTGATCCGTTTCATCCTGAACTTATTTCTATAGGCAACAATGTCGCGGTGACGAATTCAGTAATCCTTACTCATGACGACAGTCCTGTAACGATAATGAACCGCCGAAGGGCTGCTCCGGTTATTATTGGAGACAATGTGTTTGTTGGCTATAGATCCCTCATTTTACCAGGGGTGACAATTGGCAACAACTGCGTCATTGGTGCTGGCAGTGTTGTCACACGGGACATTCCCGATAACAGTATTGCCGTCGGTGTTCCGGCAAAAGTTGTCAAATCTATGACTGATCATATTGAACACTTAAATAATGATCAGTACCTATTAGGTTTTCAGGTCGGCTCTCATCGCATCAATAACGATGAACACGAAATACTAAAACAGCAGGTATTGAAAAAATATCGTCCTGATTTATTGATTTAAAAATAAAGACACAAGCCAATTCGTAAGTCGCTTCAAGGTTGACGTTATTTAGTGACAAGGTTGAAGCGCAGGTAGAACCTAGCTCTGAGCATCGGGTTTCTATTTATGATTTTGTGAAATGACATTGTCCAAAAAGCTGAATATCTTTGTACATCGCGCTTCAGAGTGCTTGACAGACCACGAGCCGCATGGAGACGGGCTGATCTGCTTTTCGCTGCTGAATGGTCTTGCCGAGCGCGGGCATCAGGTGTATGCTTATGCTAATACGGCTCCCATACGCGAGTGCAGCCAAAATCTGCATATCAAAACCGGGCGGCACACGGTTCCGGCAAACTCCCTCGCGCCCTGGGAGTATTCCTGGCGGGCGCAGCAGTGGATGAAAGATCTGGCGCGGGACGTGGAGTTTGACCTGGTGTGGCGGATGCACCCTTACGGCGAAGGCTGCCCGTATCCGCCGCAGACGGGGGGAAAGCCCCTTGTAATTGGTCCCCTCTTTAGCGAGTGGCCTCTCGCCTTCTCTCAGCCGCAAAACACAGGACTGCCGCGCTTCGGCGTCAGTTTGCAAAGGTGGGTTAAGCCAAATGCTCAACGCGGGTGGCAGAAAACTTTAAAGAGCGCTTCACTGCTAATTTGTGCGACGGATACACGGGCGGCTTCGATCCGCGCGGAAGTCGCGCAGGCACAGACGATGACTTGTCCAGTTATTGTTGAGCCGCCATTCGCTGTAAGTCAAGAGGCACGCGAAGGGCCGGGCCAGGCCCACCCGTTGCACCTCCTGATTGCCGCACATTTCGTGCCGAACAAAAATGTAGACATTTTTTGCGAAACCATCAAACGACTCAAAAAGAATGGCATTGAGGTAGAAGGCACTATTCTAGGGGATGGGCCAGGCCGACCCGCTCTGGAAGCGTACATCGCCGCAAACGATTTGAGCAAAACAATTTGCCTCAAGGGAAAGCTGACTCATGCCGAAGTTTGGAAGCATTTGTGCCATGCAGATTTCCTGGTTTCCTGCTCAGGCTACGAGGCGTATGGTCGGACGATTGTGGAAGCCATGTCAGTGGGAACACCAGCTATTTGTTATGGCGGCGCACTTGGCCCGGCAGAAATCATTCAAAGCGGGGTTGATGGCATACTTGTAGAAGATTTAACCGCAGAAGCCTACGCCGCCTGCCTGGAAGCCGCGCTGTCTCAGCCGGATGCTTGGAACCGGCTCTCAGCCGCCGCGCTCCGCAAAGCGCAGCAGTGGCGCACGGGGATCGTGCTGGACACGCTGGAAAAGCAGCTTCAGCAGGTGGCGGATAAAAAGCAGCGAAAGCAGAAATCATGAAGCGTATCTTGTTTTGCACCCCTGCTCCGCTCACGAAGTCTCTCGGCGCGGCGAAAGTCGTTGTGGAACTGGCCGAAGAAATGCAGACTCTCGGCTGGGAATGCGATCTCGTCAGCATCAAAGACATGGCTGCGGAAAGCGGCCTGAGCCTGAGTGAAAGCCTGCGCCGTCACCTTCAGGAACACGCTGGCGAGTACGATGTCGTGGATTACGATCATAGCTACTTACCCTTCCCTCGCAGGGAGTTCACAAAGCAGACATTGTTCGTAGCTCGATCGGTGCTTATGGCTCATCATTTTGACGTAATTTCCATTCCAGGAAGCCGACGCCTGCGCTCAAGGGCAAAACGAATGCTCTGCGGCGCTTGGGAACGACGTGCAAGCCGCGCCCGAACTCAGCAGGCGCACAAAACGGTTCAAGCGTCAGATTTGGTGAATGTTTGTAACGAAGACGATAAAGCAGAACTGATGCGCTGTGGGGTACACGGTGACAAAATCACCGTGATTCCTTTTGGGATAGGTAGAGGCCGCCGACCACTCTTTGATGCTATCTCTAGCGAAGTCCCTTCAAAGCCAGTGGTTGCCTTTGTAGGAACTTTTGATTATCGCAAAGGAGCGCGGGAGTTCTCGGACATTGTGCAGGGGATTGTTGCGTCTGTTCCAGAAGTCAGCTTTCGCCTTCTAGGCACGGCAGGTATGTTCCAGACCAAAGCAGAAGTCCTAGCGCACTTTCCACCGAGGCTACAGCAAAAAATAGAAGTTGTTCCCAGATACAAACCAGAGGAGCTGCCATCGCTTTTGGCTGCCTGTTCAGTCGGTGTTTTTCCATCTCATATCGAAGGAATGCCCTTTGGGGTGCTGGAAATGCTGGCGGCATCATTGCCTGTTGTCGCTTACAACTCGCCCGGACCGCCCATGATGCTGCCGCCCGATTATTTAGTTACTCGCGGCGACGTGCGAGCGCTGAGTGACAAAGTAACTACTTTATTGATGAATAAAGCAAAACTCCATCAGGCGCGTATCTGGGCGCAGCAGCGGTCTCACGATTTCGACTGGGCGGAAATTGCCCAGACTACGGAAAATGTTTACATGCATCAGGTTGAAGCCAAACAGCGTCTAGTAGCAGCGAGATGAATCAAAAACCCTTTACAAATGAAGATTTGCCTCTGGTAAGTATTGTTATCCCAACCTTTAACCGCCTTCATTACCTGCCTTATGCTATTAAGAGCGCCCTGGCACAATCCTATCAAAATATTGAAGTGATCGTCTCTGATGATGCCAGCACTGCAGATGTTCAAGGATTAGTTACTTCCTTTTCTGATTCACGCCTGCGCTACCGGCGCAACGTGTCCAACATCGGACAGGCTCTAAACAATCTTGCAGCCTTCAAAGAGGCAAAAGGGAAGTACGTCGCTAACCTCCACGACGACGACATATGGGAGCCAACTTTCCTCGAAAAGCTTATCCCGCCGCTGGAAAGTAATGATGACGCCGTGCTGGCTTTTTCTAATCACTTTATCATGGATAGCGATGGGAATATCAACGAAGAGATCACCCAACAGATTGAGGCTCAGTACAAGCGGCAGACGCTGAAGCCTGGTTTTCATCGCCCTTTTTGCCGAATGGGTTTAGTTGATCTTAGCATCCCCCTTGCGATGGCCTCTGTTTACAAAAAAGATGCTATTGACTGGAATGACTTTCCGGCTGAAGTAAACAGTTTTTATGATCGCTGGCTGACTTATTTGGCCTGCCGAACCGGTATGGCCGCATACTATCACCCAGAGCGTTTGACACGCTATCGAGTTCATTCTACATCTGCAACAGCTATCGGCGGTTTGGACATCTCAACGTCAAGTGTTGCGTGTCATGACAGGTTTGTTCAAGATGAGCGGCTAAAAGAGCTATGGCCTGATCTTCGGCGATTACGCGGATCAAGTTATACCAAGCTAGGGATTATTCAATTACAGGCAGGAGAAGCTCGCAGAGGACGGCGCAATTTGTTGATTGGTATGAAGGATCGGCCTAGCTTGAGAGCCGCTGGAGCAATTTACCTCACCTTGTTGCCGTTGAGTCTTGTGCGTCGTGTTCTTCGCAAGTTATGAAAATCACAGTTATCGCCGCCGCCCTGCCGCCGCAGCTCGACGGCATCGGAGACTACTCGGCGCGAATTGCCGCAGAACTCGCGCATTCGCAGGACATAACCGTGCTGACCGGCGCACCGGCCCCGGACCCGATTCCGGGCGTTCGCATCGAGACCGTATTCTCTGCGGATGCCCCCGCCAGCGTCCAGGGCATTGCCGATTATGTCAAAGCGAACCCGCCGAATTGGGTGCTGCTGCAATACAACCCGTTCTCCTACGGCAAGTGGGGACGCAACCTGCACCTGCCGCGCGTTATGGCCCAGATCAAACGGCAGTGTCCGCAGACCCGCTTCGCGCTGATGGTGCATGAGCCGTTCGTGCCGTTCACGTCCTGGCAGTTTGCCATTATGGCAACCTGGCAGCGCTGGCAGCTTTGGCGGCTGGGGCAGACCGCCGATGTCGTGTTCTTTTCCATTGACCCCTGGGCGAAACGGTTTGGGCGCTGGTTCCCAAAAAAGCCCGTCGTGCATCTGCCCGTCGGCTCCAACATCCCGCGCGTTCCAATCAGCCGCGAGGAAGCACGGGCGAGGCTTGGCGTTCAGGGAGACACGATTGTCTTGGGACTGTTCGGCACAATGAGCGCCGCGCGAATGCTAGGAGTCGTGCGGGACGCTGCGCTCAAATTAAAGCAGTCCGGCCTGCCCGTGCAAGTGCTTTACATAGGGCCTCACACGGCCCCTGTCTGTACTGCCCTCGCGGGTATAAACGTCATCGCCGACGGCCCCGCTCCTGCCGAAGAAGTTTCTCGGCGCTTTGCAGCAATGGACATTTACTTGGTTCCTTACTCGGACGGCATTTCCACCCGGCGCACGACCTTGATGACCGCCCTTCAGCACGGCATCGCGACTGTCGGCACACGAGGGTCGCTGACAGATACGCTGCTGGACCAAGAGGCAGGGAAGGCGTTTCTGCTCACGGAAGTCACTGACCCGCCGGCATTCTGCCCCGCCGTTCGGAATCTTGCCGAAAACGCAGACTTGCGCCAGGAGTTAGGACGAAATGCCGCAAGACTGTACGAGTGTCAATTCGCTTGGCCTAGCATGACCCAAAAGTTGTATAAAGTGTTAGCGGATTGCGAAAACACATGAAGATCGCAATCATCATGCCATTGGCGGAGCAGCGCGGCGGGGGCGAGCTGATGGTGCTGCACTTGATGCAGCAGGGGCAGGGCCTCGGCGTGGAGTGGCTGGTCATCTTTCTGGCGGATGGGCCGATGGTCAAGCAGGTGCGGGCGCTGGGCGCGGCGGCGGTCGTGGTGGACGCGGGACGGCTGCGGGAAGTGCCTCGGTTTCTGGCGGCGGTGCGGCGGATTGCCCGGCTGGTTCGGCGCGAGAAGGTGAATTTGATATTCGGGTGGATGAACCAGGGCCATCTGTACGGCAGCCCGGCGGCGAGGCTGGCCGGCATTCCTGCGGCCTGGTATCAAATTGGCTTGCCGGTGATGCCCGGCTGGAACGACCGCATGGCGACCCGGCTGCCGGCCGTCGGCATTCTCGCCTGCTCGCAGGCGGCCGCAGACGCCCAGGCGCGGCTTGCCCCCGTGCGGCCAATGCGCGTTGTCTATCCCGGCGTCGAATTGGAGCGGTTTGAACCGGAGCAGTTGCCGTCAGTGAGTGAGGCCAAGCGGAATCTTGGCCTGCCGCTGGCCGGGCCGCTGATTGGGATTGTCGGACGCTTGCAGCGCTGGAAAGGAATGCACGTTCTGGCGGAAGCGCTGCCGGAAATCCTGCAAATCCACCCCGACGCCCACGGCGTTGTTGTCGGCGGGGAGCATGCCCCGGAGCCGGAGTATCCTGCCTTTCTGCGGGAGCGCATCGCCGCACTGGGGATGACGGACAAAATCACGCTGGTGGGGCTGCAAAGCAATGTTCCCGAATGGATGCAGGCGATGGACGTGATTGTCCATGCCTCTGACCATGAGCCGTTCGGCATTGTCGTCATCGAAGCAATGGCCCTGGGAAAACCCGTCATTGCGGGCGATGCCGCCGGGCCGACGGAGATTATTACTGACGGCGTCAACGGCCTGCTGACTCCCTACGGCGATGCGCCCGCGCTGGCGCAAGCCGTACTGCGCTACTTGGACGACCTGGAGTTTGCCGCGAAAACCGGAAACGCGGCCAGGACGCGAGCGCTTGAGTTTTCGACCCGGCGCTACGCGGAAAACTGTGTTCGGGCGCTGCAAGAACTGATGGCAAAAAAATGAGCATTTCTTTGACACATTCTGCGCCCGCAAGCGGCACCACGGATGCGCCTGCGCCGGATGGGAAGCGTTTCTGGTTCGTGCTGGCGTTTCCCGCCATGCTGGCAGTCCTGGTTGCGCTGGTGCCGGTCATCGGCACGGCAGCCATCGGGCCGTTCCTGCTGGTGCTGGTGCCGCTGGTTTGTTGGGCCGCGTTCCGGGACACCGAGCGGGCGATCTATGTTTACTTTGCCTGGTGCTGGCTGGACGGCACGATTCGAGGTTTGCTGCATTCGGACCCTGTCTCAATTGTCGCTCGCGACATTGTGCTGGGCATCATCGTGGTAGGCTGGGGCGCACAGCGTATTCAAAGCCGCCACACGGACCCGGTCCGTGTCCCGCCGGGGACACTGCTGGTCGTGCTGTTCACCGTCAACTGCCTGCTGCAAGTTGCGAATCCGTTTGCTGTCGGCATTGTCCAAAGTCTCGGCGGCCTGAAGCTGCACTTATCCGCAATCCCATTGCTGTTTTTGGGCTATGATGTGATCCGTCGTCCCAGTCAGGTTCGTTCGCTGTTTTTGTTTTTGACCCTGCTGACGCTGATCATGGGCTGCGTGTCTTATGTGCAGTACGCGCAGGGGCCGGGCTGGACCTGGGCGCACTTTCCCGGAAGCAAAGAAGCGATCTCGCAGAACTTGTCCCTCGCGCAGTCTCAGGCAGGTCAGGGCATGACCACGACTTTCAAGCCGACCGGGACTACTACCGCCGGTGGAGCTTCAGGGTTTTACATCGGGACCATCTTCCCGCTGGCTTTCGTGCTGCCGCTTTTATCGGGCAGACTGCGGTGCTCAGCCCTGGCGCGGGCCGCACTCGCTGTGCTTTTGCTGGTGTTCATTGTCTTTATCTTCATCAACGCTGTCCGCTCCGCGCTGGTGGTCGCTTTCTGCGGCATCCTGCTCTGCGGGCTGCTGGCGGGAGGAAAACTGCGGGTGCGGCTGCTGACGGCAATCGCGGTCTGCTTTGTGCTTGGGAGTATTGCTTTTACTGTGTCTCAAGGCATTTCTCAAGGCGGCGTGACCAATCGGTTTGCTTCGACATTCTCCGATCCGGTGGACGCGCTGCACAAAGACCGGCATACTTTTTTTGATGATGCTGCTTTCATTGTCACCCATTCTCCCACCGGCGTCGGCTTGGGTCGCGTCGGAGGGGCAGGTGGGCGCTTAGGCGGCGGAGCGGGAAGCGATCCTGGCTTTGCCGTGTTCAGCGAAGCGTATCTCGGCTCCATCATGTACGAGACCGGCATCATCGGTGGGCTGCTGATTACCGCTCTGGCCCTGTCGTTTATCGGGCGCTGCTATGGGTCTCTGAGACGCCTCCCTAATCCCGACGACAAGCTGCTGCTGACGGCGATTACGGCCCTTTTCGTTATTATTTTCGCGAACTTCTTTGTCACGCCGATCCTGCTGGGGCCGCCGGGGTCTGTCCTGTTTTGGCTGCTCGGCGGCGCGGCGCTGCGGGCCTTCGCCCCGAAGGTGAAAGCATGATGAGTCGGCTGAAAATCGCGCTGGTCGCAAATCATATCCATTTTCGCGGCGGCATGGAACGGTACACCGCTGAACTTGCCGCTCGGCTCTGCTTGGAGCATGACGTTCATTTGTTCACCTGCGAGGCGAGCGACATTCCACTGGACCGCGTGACCGTGCATCCCGTCCATGTCCGGCAAAAACCGTTTCTGGCCCTGTTCGCCCAGTTCTACCGGCAGACCAGCCGCATGATCCGGCTGAGCGACTTTGACATCGTACACACCATCGGCGGCATCACCGCCCACCAAAACATCGTCACCGCCCAGTATTGCCAGTACGCCTGGGGCGATGCCATCCGGCGCGAACCCGGCGCAAAGGCCGGCATCACCCCTTACCACCAGTTCATGTGGCGGATGGCCGGTTATTTTGAGCAGCGGGCGTTCACATCCCCCGAAACGCTCGGCATCAGCGCGAACTCCCGCCGCACGGAGGCCGATCTCGTGAAGTTCTACGGCGCAGACCCCGCCAAAATGCAGGTCATCTACAACGGCGTCGACACCCATCGTTTTTCGCCCGCCAATGTCCGGTTTCGGGATGAAGTTCGCCGACGCTATCAAATCCCCGATGACGCCCTGGTCGTGCTGTTTGTCGGGGAATACCGGCGCAAAGGGCTTGCCACCATCGTTGACGCCCTGGGGAGGCTGGGAGACAAGCGCCTGCATCTGCTGGCCGTAGGCCGGGGCGACTTGGCCCACTACCGTAGCTTGGCCGCAGACGCCGGCATCGCCGACCGCGCCACCTTTGCCGGTCCGGCCCAGAACATCGAACAAGTCTTCGGCGCGGCCGACCTCTTTGTGTTCCCAACCTACTACGAGCCGTTCGGCATGGTCATCACCGAAGCTATGGCCTCCGGCCTGCCCGTCATCACCAGCCGCAGCGCCGGCGCGGCGGAGCTGATCACTGAAGGCGAAAGCGGCCTGCTGCTCCATAGCCCCAGCGACGCCGCCGAATTAAGCGAAAAAATCGTCGCGCTGGTTTCGGACAGCGCCGCACTCAAAGACATGGGGCGACGCGCTCGCCCTGCCGCGTCCGGCTACACCTGGGACAATGTCGCTGAAGACACCCTCAGCCTCTACACCCGAAGTTTAGCCGGAACGCAGACCGCCTCGGTGAAGAGCGTGTCAAAGCGATGAACCCAACTGCAATCCGGCGATGGAGCCGCGCAGCGTCACCGTGGTCGGCTCGCCTGCGCGGCCTCTCCGCGCTAAACCTAATGAAAACGGGGCGGAAAGGCCATAATGCAACGGGGCGGCACTGCAACTACGGAACGAAAGAAGATTAGCACGATGCCTCACTCCGACTCCGGCAAGGCTATTGCCAGCCGCAACGCCACCACACACGGACTGTTCGCCCGTGACGTAGTCCTGCCCGCCCTCGGCGAAGACTCCGAAGGCTACCGCCAACTGGAAGCCCAGTGGATGGCCCAGCTTCGCCCTGGCAACCTGCTTGAGCGCCACTACGTTGAGAAAATCGCCGCCGCGTCCTGGCGTCTCCGCCGCTTCCACCGCTGGCAGGCCCAGATCTTCGAAAACTCTTCCCTCACCGAATCCGAGCGGCTAGACCGTCTCGGTAAAACCCTGCGCCATGAAGCCGCCTTGCCTGCACTAGCGAACCCGGAGGGGCGGCAAATTGACGCCGCCGTCAAAATGCTCAACAAAGAAGCCGTCAACGTCGAGCTGAAAGTCCAGGACCGCCTGCGCCGCCTCCGCATGGACACCGCCGAGACTGATGCCCCGGAAGTTGACAAATCCCCGAAACCGTGTGAAAATGAACCAGGCGAGCTCTTGGCGGCAGTTCCTCAGGATTGGGGCGGAGGGGCAGTTCCCCCGAATGGAGGCGGAGGGGCAGGCGACGCGCAAAATTGTCAAAACGAACTTTCCGCCCTCATCCGCAGCCCGTTCCGCTGGTCCGAATACCTGGACCCGAACCACCGCCATCATCCCGCGCCCCGCTTCTTTCACCGTCACGCGCTGGGGGCAGCTTAAATAACCGCCGAAAACGTGTGATGACCGCTCTTTCAGTGATGAACGTTCTCTTATGAAACAGTTGCTTATGAACATTCTCTTCTTGGCCGACTACGTCTTTGAAGACCATCCCGGCGGCTCCCGCGTCGTCGCCCGCGAGCTGGCCCGCGGCCTCGCCGCACGCGGCCACGCCGTCACCTTCCTTGTCCGCGCCAAAGAAGGCCAGCCGGCCTCCGACACCACCGAAAACGATGCCCGCGTTGTCCGCTACGCCGTTCCCCCCGGCGGTGCCCGTGCCTACATCCGCGCCGGACGAGACGCCTGCGCCTGCCTGCTCCGCTCCGAGAAGTTCGACATCGCCCACACCCACTTCGCCTACAGCGCCGTCGGTCCGCTGGCTGTCCTGCCCCCACAAATTCAGCACATCCGTTCGTTTTATGGACCATGGCATGACGAAGGCTATGTAGAAGATAAACAAAACGGACGCGGGCCACGCGCCTACGCCGTCCGGCAGGCCCGCTTTCTTCTGCGCCGCCGCATCGAGCGGCAGAACCTCACGCGCTCTCGCACCGTTCTTGTCCTGAGCGAGCATTCCCGCCGCGAAGTCCTCGGCCTCCGCTTCCCTGCCGGACGCATCACGCTTGTCCCCGGCGGGGCCGACACCGACCGCTTCCGGCCCGCACCCAAAGCCGCTACCCGCGCCGCCCTCGGCCTCCCGCCCGACGGCCCGCTGCTTTTATCCATCCGCCGCCTTGCCCCCCGTATGGGCCTCGACACCCTCCTCGCCGCCATGCCGGCTATTCTGCGCGTCTGCCCCGCCGCCCATCTTCTCATCGGCGGCACCGGACCCGAAGAAGCCCGCCTGCGGCAGACCATCCGAAGCCTCGGCCTCGGAAACGCCGTCCGGCTGCTCGGCTTTATTCCCGACGACCAGCTCGCCGCCTACTACCAGGCCGCCGACTTGTTTGTCCTGCCCACTCAGGCCCTGGAAGGCTTTGGCCTCGTCACCGCCGAAAGCCTTGCCTGCGGCACCCCCGTCCTCGGAACCCCCGTCGGCGCGATCCCGGAGCTGCTCGCTCCCCTTGACCCGCGCCTGATCGCCCGCACCGCCGATCCCGCCGGTCTCGCCGAAGCCGTCACCGCCTTTCTTTCCCAAGACTGGCGTCTCGCCCTGACCCCCGACCGTCTCCGCGCCTACGTCCTGGGCCGCTACACTTGGGACCGCCACACCGCCCAAACCGAGCAAGTCTACGCCGCCCTTTTGCCCCCCGGCACTTGACACTTTTGGCGCGAGCGGGTATTATTCCCTCTGTCCGAACACCCTTGGGTCGGTGTCCGAGTGGTTAAAGGAGGCGGTCTGTAAAATCGTCGGCGCAAGCCTACACAAGTTCGAAACTTGTCCGGCCCATCCAAACAAAAAATGCCCCGGCGCTTTATCAGCGCCGGGGCATTTTTGCGTCTCGTCTATTTCGCGTCTCGTCTTCTTTGCGCCACAGCCGCCGCTACCTGCGCCGCGCCAGCAGCAGGCAGACATCGTCGTGCAGACGGTCTTCGGCAAATGCCTTGGCTCCGTCCAGCACCGCCTGGCCGATGTCCGCCAGCGGCCCCAGCGGCAGCGCCCCGGCGGCCAGACGCGCCATGCCGTCGTTGCCCAAAAACTCCCGCCCCCGCCGCGCCTCGGTCACGCCGTCGGTCGCGATCATCAGCAGATCCCCGTCCTCCAGATCCAGAAGAGCCGCCAGATAGCTGGCCTTCGGGGCGATCCCCAGCGGCATGCCGCTGACGGGAACCTCCGAAAATGCGCCGTCCGAATGCAGCACAATCGGCGGCTCTGCCCCGGCCGCCGCGATCTGCGCCATACCGCTCGCCGTGTCCACCACCGCCAAAGTCATCACCACAAAATATTCGCCGCTGCCGGTTTCCAGCGCCTGCGACTCGCACAAAAAGGCATTCAGGCGGCCAAGGGCCGACGCTGCATCCGAATGCTCGCGCAGGTACGCCCGCAGCGTGTACTTGATTTCCGCCGTCCGGCTGGCCGCTTCCAGGCCCTTGCCGGACACGTCGCCGACCACCAGCGCCAGACGCCCGCCGTCGAGCGCGAACACGTCAAAATAGTCGCCCCCGACCAGCGCCTCGTCCCACGCCGGCCGGTAAACCGTTTCCACTTCCAGCCCCGTCAAAATGGAAGCCGGCGGCTTGTTGAGAAGCGACCGCTGCAAAGACTCGGCGATCTTATGCTCGCGCTCGTACAGCGCCGTCAGCTCTTCCTGCTGCCGCCTGCGCTCGGTGATGTCCCGGACACACGCAAATAACAGGGTTCGTCCGCTGACCGCGAGTGAGCTGACACTGGCTTCCACAGGGAACACTGTGCCGTCGGCCCGGCGGTTTTCCGTCTCAAACGGTGCAATAGTTTCGGCCTGCGCCTGCTGAAACAAAGCTGGGTAGTCGCCGTCCTGAAACGCCGCGTTGATGTCCGACACGCTCAGGCGCTGCATTTCGTCTGCCGTGTACCCCAGCGATCGCCGCGCGGCATCGTTGAAATAGACCAAGCGCCCCTCGGCATCCAGCAGAAAGAACGCATCGTTTGCCCGTTCGCTGATGAACTGAAACTGCCGCAGCGCTTCTTCCGCCGCCTTGCGCTCGGTGATCTCCGTCACCAAAGTACCGACGCCGAGGCGGTCCCCCTGAGCGTCGTCCACTGGATAATAGGACGACACCCAAACCCGCTCCGTGTCCGGGGCGGCCGGAGTCCGGCCTTTCACTTCCACGCCGATCTGCGCCCGCCCGGTTTCCAGCACGGGGCGCAGGTTTTGACGCTCCACATCGGCCATCCCCGGCAGAATTTCGGCTATCGTGCGTCCCAGCATGGCCTCGGCGGGGATGCCGTTGATCCGCGCCAGCGTCTCGTTCACCCGGCGGTAGCGCAGGTCGCGGTCGAAGAACGCAAAGCCTACCGGGGCGGAGTCCAGCAGGGTATCCAGCAGGGCGACCGTTTCCTGAAGCTGCTGCTCCGCAGCCCGCCTCGCCCGGTCGCTGCCCTGCCGCGCGGACACGTCGGTTTGGATGCCGACAAAGTGAGTGGCCGCACCCGACGCGCCGCAAACCGGAGAGACCGTGACCTCGTTCCAGAACTCCGTGCCGTCTTTGCGGTAATTCAAGAGAAGGGTCTGGCACTGCCGCGCGTCTTGAATGGCTTCGCGCATCTCAGCGACAGCGGCGGGATCGGTGCCGAGTCCCTGCAAAAAGCGGCAGTTGCGGCCCAAAACTTCCGTTTCGGCGTAGCCGGTCATCGCCAGAAACGCCGGGTTGGCATAGATGATAGGGTAGTCGGGAAGGGCCGCATCCGCAATGACGATGCCGTTGGATGCCGCCGCAATCGCGTTGTCACGCACATGCAGCGCGGCCAGCGCCGCCTGTTTTTCGCGCTGGACCTGCTGAAACCGAACGGCGGCGCGAACCGACCGAGCGGCAATCTCCGGAGTGAGAGCGGATTTCGGGACGTAGTCTACCGCGCCGGCGTTCATCACCGCCATCATAGCAACGTCGTCCCGCTGGCCGGTCAGGACAATGACCGGGGTTTGAATGTCCCGGTCGCGAACTTCGCTGAGAAGATCCAGCCCGTTGCCGTCAGGCAAGAGGTAGTCGAGAAAGATGCAGGAGAACTCTTCGCGGTGCACAGCTTCCCGCGCCTGCGCCAGCGTTTCCACTTCCACAAGGTCGGCGACGAGGGTTTCATACTTCAGCGCGTCCCGGCTTAAGGCCCGGCGCAGCGCTTCGCGGTCCAGGGGATCGTCGTCAACAATGAGGATGCGGAGGCGGTCGGACACGTCGGCCAGCTTTCTTGGGACACTTTATCGCTTCTGAAGATTTTTCTGGCGGCAATTGTCAGCGGTATTGTACCTCAAATGACAGGAAAACTACTATGAACTTTAACACTGCTTCACAGCCATAGGTTCCCCTGCGATTAGGGCAGGGAAGTTTTAGCTTCCCCCGACCGCCGCCTGTAACTGGGCGCGGGCCGCAACGACATCGGCTTTTGTCTGGGCGACCGCCGCCTGCGCCCGAACCAGCGCCGTGAGGGCATCCAGGCGCTCCGCCGCCGTGGATTTGCCGGCATTGTAGCGCAGGTTTGCGAGGGTGTAGCCCTGCTGCGCGGCGGCTGCCCCGACACCCGCCGCCTGCACCTGGGCGGCCGCGGTTTGCAGGGTCAGCCACGCCGACGCCGTTTCTTGTTCCACTTGCTGCTGCACCGCCAGGGCGTCTGCCTCGGCCCGTTTCACGCGGGCCTTTGCTGCATCTACATCAGACCGCCGCTGGCCGCCGTCATACAGCGGCAGGCTGGCGGTCAGGCCCAGTGTGTAGCCGGCCCGCTGCAAGTCGCGCCCTAGCGAGGCATCGCCCATTGCCACGCCGTAGACCTGGGGCGCATACGCGCCTTTTGCGCCGCGAGCCTGCGCCTGCGCGGCCTGCACCTGGGCGGCGGCAGCGGCGATTTCCGGCCTGCGGATGTCCGCTTCGCGCAGCGCGTCCGGCAAAGCCGCGGGAAGACCAGGCGCGGCGGCAGCCAGCCCGTTCAGGTCGTCGGTCAATGTGAGCTGAGACGCCTGAGACAAGCCGAGAACAGCGCGAAGCGTGACCAAAGCCTGCGCCTGAGCGTTGGCTGCCGCCAGCACGCTTTGCCGCGCTTCCGCCTGCGCCGCCTGCTCCCGCAGCAAGTCCACCGGAGCCAGCCGCCCGGTTTGAACCTTCTCGGCTGTGACCCGCACCTGCTCGTCTTCGGCCGTCTGCTCCGACTGGGCTACGGCGACCAGAGCATTGCCCAAAACGGCATTTGCGTAAGCCCGCGTGACTTCGGCCGCGACCGAAAGCCGCGCTCCGGCGACTGCCGACTGCGCGGCCGCCCCCAGGCTCTGGGCGGACGAGATGCGGCCTGCCAGCGTTCCGCCGGTAAATAGGGGGATCATCACCATGAGGTTCTGGTCGGCGAAGCCGCGCGGCGGGACAGCAAAGAAGTTCTGCGGGGCGACGCCAGGCGATGTGTTGAGAATGTTGGACGAGTCGCCGGTCGCGGCATAGAGTGTGGCCGAGGCGCTGGGCTTTCCCTGGGCCTCGGCGGCGCGGGCCGACGCAGAAGCCGAGGCGGCGTCCGCCTGCATCTGCTTTAATCTCAGGCTGTTTGTTCGCGCAAGCGCCAAAGCATCCCGCAGAGAAAGTGTCCGGGTGATCGTCGGCAAGCTGAGGCTTGGCTCGGCATTGGCAGGAACACTGACCGCCAGAAGCATCAGCCCGGCCGCCAGCGGGGCGAGGCAGGCGCGATTAAATTTTTGCATGATCCTGTTCTTTCTGCGCGTCGGCGGGGGTGCGCCTGAGATGCCGGCCTAAATCATCTACCAGCGCGTGCATGACCGGGATGACAAGCAGGGACAGAAGCGTTCCCGCCAGCAGGCCGCTGACAAGCACCGTGCCGAGGGGCTGGTAGGCGTCCATGCCGGTCTTGGGGGCCAGCGCCACGGGCAGCATCGTGAGGATCGTGATCAGCGAAGTCATCAAAATCGGGCGCAGACGGTCGCGGCAGGCCAAAGCGATGGCCTCGTCGCGGGACAATTCGGGATGCTCGCGCCGCCGCCGCATGATCTGGTCCAAAAGCAGAATTGCCGTCGTGATGTCCATGCCCGTGAGAATAATCACCGCCATGATGGACACACTGGAAAATGCCTGATGGGCGAGAAACAGCCCGATGAAGACGCCGGAAAGCTCCAGCGGCACAGAGAGAACCATTTGGAGCGGAGCCAAAGGGCCGCCGAACTGGGCGATCAGCACCAGAAAGATCAGCAGCAGGGCGATCTCCAAACCGCGCAGGAGGCGGGCGAACGAGTCCATCATTTGGGTCATATCCCCGCGCATCTCCAAAGAATAGCCGGGCGGGAAGTTCAAGGCCGACGAAGCGCCGGTGATGACCGACATCGCCAGGTCCATGGAGGGCGGCCCGCCTTTGCGGTAATACGCCAGCACGGACACCGAGCGCCGGAGGCCATCGTGTTCTATCAGCGTCGGCGCAAGCTGCGGTGTCGCCGCCGCCAGCGTCTTGAGCGGCACCTGAACGGCGTTCCCGGCGTCATCTTTGCCCGTGATCGGCATCTGCATCAAGTCGGCGACCGTGCGCCGCTGGCCGTCGGCGTAGCGGACATCCATCGTGTCCTGGCGGACGTTCGGCAGCCGGTAAAACTCATCGGTCAGCCCGCCGCCCATCGCGTAGTACGCCTGGTCGGCGACATCCGCCGGCGTCAGCCCGACCCCGGCGGCAAGGCGCGGGTCTACGCTCAGCGTGTACGACGGCTTTTTCATCGTCCAGGACGTGGAAACCTGGGATGCACCGGGCGTCCGGCGGGCGACATCCGCTACCTGGCTTCCGAGCTTGGACAGAACATCCAAATCAGGTCCCGTCACGAGAATGGTCACCGGCGCTTCGGATGACGCCATCACGTCGCTGCCCATTTCTTTGATTTGCAGCCGCCGGATGTTTGGGATCGTCTTCAAGGCCTCGGCCTGCACGGCGTCAATCACCTGCCAGACCGTGCGCTTGCGGGCGTCTTTGTCGGACAGCGTGATCATCAGGGTCGCCGAGTTGACCTGGCTCATGGCATAGCCCGTAAAGTAGGTCCCGCCTGGCTCTTCCCCGATCTCGGTCGAGACTTTCTCGATCTCCGGGTGCTTCATCAGGAGGCGGTCCAAAGCGGTCGCCGCCGCTTCGGTCTGCGCGTAAGACGCCCCCGGCTGCATTTCCAGAACGCCGTAAGCCTGCCCGACATCGGCCAGCGGCATCATCTCCGAACCGATAAAGTGGTAAAACCCGAACCCGACCACAACTGTGCAGACGGCTGCGGCGAGGACCGAAAATTTATTGCGGAGCAGCACCCGAACAAAGCCCTGGTAGCGGCTGTCGAGCCGGTCCAAAGCCCGCTGCGCCGGGACCAGCACAGGCAGCGTGTCTTCCGGGCGCAGCAGCCTGGAGGCCAGCACGGCGGTCAGGGTCAGCGAGACCAGAAACGAGGCGATCAGGCCAAAGATGATCGGATACACCAGCCCGACAAACATGAGCTGGGTAATGCCGCCGCAGAACACCAGCGGCAGCAGGGCCAGCACCAGCATGATCGTGGACGCGGCCACGGCGAGGCGCACCTCGGTGATGCCGTCCACCGTCGCCGTCTTCGGGTCCTTGCCCATCTTCAAGTGCCGCTCGACCGCATGAATGTCAATCACCGAGTCGTCCACCAGCCGCCCAATGGAGATCAGCAGGCCGATCAGCGTGGACGAGTTCAGGGAAAAGCCGAACGGAACCATCAAGAGAATCGCCATCGCCATCGAGACGGGGATCGTAATCATCGAAATCAGCGTCGCCCGCCCGCTGCCGAGGAAGAAAAGCACGGCCAGGCCGCAAAGAAGCACCGCCAATGCCAGCTCCTCACCGGTGTTCTGAAACAGAATATTGACAAAGTGGGCGTTGTCATACGCGACATGGAAGTGCAGGCCCGGATGGTCCTGCTCCATCTGCGCGACCTGATTCTGCACGGCGGCAATGACCGGCGGAGAGCCGGCGGCAGGGTCCTGAATGACCGCCAGCTCGACTGCGTCCCCATTTAGACCTTCAATCTGTTGGCTTTGTCCATCAACAAACTGGTAGCCGCTGCGCTGCTCCCGAACGCTGTCCGTCACCGCCGCCACGTCCCGCAAATACACCACTTGGCCGTCTTTCGCGCCGAGCGGGTAGCCGGCCACGGCGTCCGCACTCTGGGCCAGGTCCGCCACACGCACAATGCTTTCGCCTGCGCCGCTGGTCAGAACGCCCGCCGGCTTTGCGACGCTGTTTTTGTCAACCGCATCCCGCACGTCCAAAATGGAGTAGCCGTAGGCGGCCAGCTTGTTCCGGTCCACGACAATCCGCAACTGGCGCTTCCGGCCTCCGTAGACCTCCACCGACTGCACGGCGGGAACCTGCTTCAGCGCGGCGACCGCGCCATTTTCCGCGAACTGACGCACGGATTCGGGCGTCCAGCCTTTGTCGGCGTCCCCCGTGACCGACAGCGACAGAACGGGGATGTTCAGCGGGTCAATCGGCAGCACCCAGCTCGGCTTCAGATTGGCCCCAGTCTGCGGCAGATCGGCCTGCGCCGCGTTCATTACCGACTGAACATCGCTTTGGGCTTTCTTCATGTCCGCTCCGTAGGGGAACTCCAGCGAGACGATGGAAAGGCCATCCTGCGACGTTGACCGAATATAACGAGCGCCCCGAATGTCGGTCATGCGCTCTTCAATCGGCTTGGAGATATAGGTTTCCATCTCCTGCGCCGAGAGGCCCGGCTGGGTGGTCACGATGCCGATGAGCGGAGACTCCACATAAGGCATCATGCGCCGGGGCATGACCCCGCCGAAGACGGCCACGATGGCCAAGATGACCACAGCGGAGAAAAACGAGATCACGACCCAGGGATGTTCAATCGCCCACGCGGAGACGTTAAAGCCGCCGCCGCGCGGCGTCAGCGCTGCCGTGTTCTGATGCCGGGGGTTATTTTGTTTTTGCGGTCGGTATAAAGTTGCCATGAGAAACCCCCCTTACATCTTCATCCCGCCCATGCTGCCCGCAGGGGCAGCCGGGGGCGCGGGCGGCACGGGGACAAGCTTGCCGCCGTCCATCGGGTCCACATAATTGTTCTTTTTCGCATCGGCCGCCGAGTAGGTCATGCCGCATTTTTCGCAGCGGTAGACGGTCTGGCTGCTGCCCGCCGAAGCTGCCGTCGGCAGGGACCGCGGGCCGTTCGCTCCCCAGGCCGTCGCTGCCACCCGGACTCCGTCCGTCAGCCCCGCCTGCCCGCGAGTCACGACCTGCATCCCGGCGCTCAATTCGTCTGAGGACACTGCCGTCAGTGTGCCGTTTGTGGCTCCGGCCTGCACGGCGACTTGATGCGCCGTGCCGCCGCTGGCTTCCCACACCGAGGAAGCGCCGCCCTGAGACACCACGGCAGATGCCGGCACCAGCAGCGTGTTCCGCACGCCGTTTGTGGCGATCTGCATGGTGACGAACGCACCCGGCAGCAGGCGATGGCCGGGATTAGGAACCACAGCCTCGACCACCGCCGTTCGGGTCTGGCTGCTGGCGTCGGGGAACACCGAGGAAACATAGGCAGCGATGGGTCTGCCGCCGCTGCCATCTCTTGATATAGTGATGGTCACAGGGGAGCCGATGTGAATACTTGTCAGGTCCTCCGCCGCGACATTCGCCTGCACCCGGACCCGGTCAATCTCGGCGATCCGCAGCAGAACCGCGCCCGGCTGGACCAGGCTGCCCGGCGCGGCGGGACGGGCCGTCACCACGCCGCCGAACGGGGCCGTGATGCGGGCGTAGCCCTGCTGGACTTCTGCGCTTCGGGCGGCGGCGTCAGCGGCGTCGGCACCCGCCTCAGCCTGCACCGCCTGGCCTTCCGCGACGGCAATGTCCGCCTGAGCCATCTGTACGCCTGCCGCCGCCGCGTCTGCCTGACGCCGGGCCATTTCTACCTTCGTCCGCGCTCCCTGGGCGGCGTCGGCTGCCTGGCTGACTTTCGCCTGGGCCTGCACCAGCGCCGCGCCTGCCGCCTGCGCTTGGGACAGCTCATTTTGACACTCCTGCTGCGAGACCGCCCCGGCATCGGCAAGCTGCTTTTCCCGGACGATCTCCGTCTTCCAGTAGTCCGCGCCTGCCTGGGCGCTCCGCACCCCCGCCTGTGCCTCGGCGATAGCCGCTCCGTCCGTCCGCACGTCCGCTTGGGCATCCAAAACACCCTGCCGGGCGGCGTCGGCTTGGGCCGACGCTTGTTCCAAGGCCGCTCGGTGGTGAAGATAATGGGTCAGATGCGCGACCTGCGCTCCGATCCGGGCCTGCCGGGCCTGGGCAAGCGCCTGGGCCGCCTGCGGGCCGACCGCCGACGTGTCCAGCCGGGCGACGACCTCGCCGGCCCGAACGGTCTGACCCGGATAAACCGGCAGGAAGACCAGCGTCCCGGTGATACGCGGGCTGATGTCCTGCTCGTTAAAGGCCAAAATGCTGCCGGTGTATGTCACCGTGTCCGCCAGTGCGCCTGTCTTCACAGTGGCCAGCGCGACCGGGGCCGCGCCGGTCGGCGGGCGCATCTGGGACATATCCATCGCCTGGGCGGTGAGAACGTCGAGCTGTCCAGGCTTGTGGAAATGCTGAACGGCCCAGCCCGTGCCGAGAACAGCGGCGGCCACGGCGGCCGTGCCGAGGCCGTTCTTAATCCATGTATTCATTTGAGAGCAACATCTTTCGAGAGTGTGTGGGAACGACTCAGAGTGACCCCTGAGCGTTGGCAGAGTTCAAGCGTGATGCAGAAGAAACAGGATTAAGCGGGAGGCGCACGAAGGCCGTGCTGGGCGGGGGCGAGATGCGGCGAAAGAACAGAAGCGTTTATTCCGAGGCAGACAGAAACGGCACCGGGAGCGAACACGGTGGCCGCCGCAGCAGGAGGTGCCAGCGCAGGCGAAGAAGCCAGAAGCCAGCGGAAGCGGTGCAGGACCGGCGGTACAGGATTTGGTGCGGCGCAGACACACGCTAGGTGTTTTGGGGGCGAAACGGTGAAACGGGTCGGGACCACAGCCTGATGAAATGCTGTCGTGTGCGGCATCGGGCAGCCCAGCATCGGCGTACATTCGGTCTTTTGCGGGCGGCAGCAGGCCATCAGTGGGGTGTTCATCCGCCGGCTGGAAAGTCTCTCTGCGGGCAGTCCAGCCCGGACGCACCCTGCCGAAGACGCGCTCATGCAGCGCACTTGCGCCTCAGCCCAGGCCACCGGCGTGAGGGACGAGGCAAAAAACAGGGCGGCGAGAAACAATCCCATTAACTTGTAGGCGCGGCAGGACATTTCAAGAGCATTATACCCTTTTATCCCGGTGCAGGTTCCCATTCGATTTTGCCGTGCGATAACTTTCTATTCTAGGGCGCTGAGGCAGGAGGTATAATAAGCCAAGTCCTGCTGCTGAGAAACAGCGAAGAAAGATACGCAAAAAGAAAAAGATACGGAAAAGAAAGAGGTTGAATGAAAACGCTGACGCTAACACTGGCCGCACTCGCCGCGCTTTCCACAGCTGCCGGGGCGGCTCCCGCACCCAAAGCTGCCCCGGCCAAAAAAACGGCGCTGATCTGCCCGGTCACGGGCAACAAGATCCCATCCGCTGCCGAAGCCTACAATCACGAGACCTACAAGGGCAAGACGTACTATTTCTGCTGCCCGATGTGCAAGCCCACGTTTGACAAGAACCGAGCAAAGATCGCCGCTGATTCCGCCAAAGGCAAGTACCAGCCGATGTGACTTTTTTCACTGACCCGAAAGGAACACGAACCATGAAAAACTTTATTCTTGCCACGGGCGTTGCCCTGTCCCTGCTGCCGCTGGCCGCCCAAGCCGCCCCGGTGCACCATGCCGCGAAGACGCCTGCCAAAATGGCGGCAGCCACTTACCAGTGCCAGAAGTGCCACATGAAGGTTTCGGCAGCCGTCGCCAAAAAAGATGGCTACAAAGACCCGATGGACGGCGGCAAGCTGGTGCCGATGATGGCCGCGAAGAAGTAAGAAACTGGGGACGGGCGACTGAAGTCGCGGCAATAATGGCACGAAACCTGCCTTCGCAGGTTAGGATTTTCCGACTCTTTATTAGGCCGCGCCCTCCGGGAAGCCAGTGCTGAAGGCGGACTTCGCGAACTTGTTGCCGCGACTTCAGTCGCCCGACACGCCTTTCCTACAGTCTCAAAGCTCAAAAAAGCAAGCCACGGCAGCCCGCGTTCTTAAACGCGGGTTGTTTTTGTGTCACAGTAGGATTGACAAGATACCCCCACTGGGTATATAATAGAAGCAGCAATGTACCCCCTGGGAGTATCGCGGCATGGACGAAAAAGCGCAAAAAGACATCAAAACCCGCTCCAACCGCATTGCCGGCCAGGTCGCGGGCATCCAGCGCATGATTGACGAAGACCGCTACTGCGTGGATATTCTCAACCAGATCGCCGCCGTGCGCTCTGCTCTGGACGCGCTCGGCATCAAGCTCCTCAGCGAGCATCTGGAGTCATGCGTGCTGGGACACGGCACAGACACGGCCCATGACGCGACCAAGCCGATGAGCCGGGAGCAGTTGCTGGAAGAAATGCGGGCGGTGCTGTCAAACTTTCTCAAATAGAGACCGAAAGAAACAGAAACCGAAAGAAAAGAGGCTGGAACTGATGCAAACAGAAACATTGAACGTTCAAGGAATGTCGTGCGCCGCGTGTGTCGGACACGTCACGCGGGCCTTGCTGGCATTGGACGGTGTTCAGGCTGCCGAAGTCAGCCTAGCGAACGCACGAGCCATCGTCACTTACGACCCGGCCAAAGTCGGCGCGGCGCAGATGACGGACGCCGTCACCGAAGAAGGCTATGAAGCGTCCCCCGTAGAAGAAGCAAAATGACTCCCCTTTTAGACCCGGCGGCAGGTCCAGCACAGACCGAAACCTGCACTTTAGACCTGCAAGGGATGCACTGCGCTTCCTGCGTAGGACGGATCGAGCGCTCGCTCAAAAAAACGGCAGGCGTCGAAGACGCCGCCGTGAACCTGGCGACCAACCGGGCGCGGATCATCTACGACCCGGCTCAGGCGACGCCGGCGTCGCTGATTGCCGCTATTGAGAAATCAGGGTATGCCGCCGCGCCCGTAGCCGACGCGCGGCAGGTGGAAACAGACACGCCCCAGCGAGACGGGGCTTTACTGAACTTGATCGGCGCTGCCGTTTTAACCCTGCCGGTGCTGCTTTTTTCAATGGCAAGCATGGGGATGGGCCAGCTCCGGTGGACGGAGTGGCTGTTCGCGGCGCTGACCGCCGCCGTCGTCTTTGGCTTTGGTCGTCAGTTCTTTGGCGGGGCATGGAACGCGCTGCGGCACGGCGGCGCGGCGACAATGGACACGCTGGTGGCAGTCGGCGCGTCCGCTTCCTACTTCTACAGCCTGGCGGAGCTGATTTGGGCTGCCCGCCCGCAGGTCTACTTCGAGACGTCGGCGGCTATTGTGACGCTGATTTTACTGGGCCGCTGGCTGGAAGCCGGGGCCAAGCAGCGGGCGACGGACACGATCCGGTCGCTGGTTGCCCTGGCCCCCAAAACGGCGCGGCTCGTCACGGCGGGCGGTGAGCGGGACGTGCCGGTCGGCAGCGTTCAGCCCGGCGACATTCTGCGTGTCCGGCCCGGCGAAAAGCTGGCGGCGGACGGCATCGTCACCGAAGGAAGCTCGGCGGTGGACGAAGCCATGCTGACCGGCGAAAGCCTGCCAACTGAAAAGACAAGCGGCGACCCGGTTGTCGGCGGTACGCTCAACACGAGCGGGACACTGCTGTACCGGGTGACCGCGACCGGAGCGGACACTGTCCTGGCCCAGATGGTCCGGCTGGTCGAGGAAGCGCAGGGCAGCAAAGCGCCGGTGCAGCGGCTGGCGGACCGGATCTCCGCCGTGTTTGTCCCTGCTGTGCTGGGCGTCGCGCTTCTCACGTTTCTGGTCTGGTTCCTCGGCCTACATAGCGGGATTGCGGGCGCGTTGACGCCCGCCGTGGCGGTGCTGGTGATTGCCTGCCCGTGTGCGCTAGGGCTGGCGACTCCGACCGCCATCATGGTCGGAACCGGGCGCGGGGCTGCGCTCGGCATTCTCATCAAGAACGGCGAAGCGCTGGAACGGGCGCACCGCATTCGCCGCGTGGTGTTCGACAAGACCGGGACACTGACCGAAGGCAAGCCGGCGCTGACGGATGCGGTGACCCTCGGCAGTCTGAGCCGCTCCGCGTTGCTGCAATTGGCGGCGGCCGCCGAGCGCGGCTCGGAGCATCCGGTGGCCGCGGCCATTGTAGGCGCAGCGG
Source organism: uncultured Armatimonadales bacterium (assembly GCA_964252595.1). GTDB lineage: Bacteria > Armatimonadota > Armatimonadia > Armatimonadales > Capsulimonadaceae > JANXMY01. Next base: position 4,559 of record CAXUNT010000021.1, on the reverse strand, counting down.
AAGCGGAAGGTCTCATCAGCAACGCCGAGACGTTCACGAGCGCGGCGGGCCTCGGCGTCCGGGCGCGGGTCGGGGAGCGGGACGTGCTGGTCGGCAATGTCCGCTGGATGCAGGACGAAGAAGTTTCCGTGTCCCAGGCCGCTTCAGCAGAGCTGGCGCGGCTGGAATCCGAGGGAAAAACGGCGGTGTTAGTCGCCGTGGACCGCGAAATAGCCGGCATTCTCGCCGTTGCGGATCGCCTGCGTCCTGGAGCCGCAGAAGCCGTCGCCCGGCTGCGCGGCTTGGGGCTGGATGTGGCCCTGCTGACAGGTGACAGCCGGCGGGTCGCGGAAGCGGTCGCCCATCTGGTCGGCATTCAGGAAGTGGAGGCGGGCGTCAAGCCGGACGGCAAGGCTGCCGCTGTGCGGGCCTGGCAGGACAATGGCCGGGTTCCAGTCGCGATGGTAGGCGACGGCGTTAATGACGCCCCCGCCCTGGCGCTGGCGGATGTCGGGATTGCAATGGGAAGAGCCAGCGACGCGGCGATGGACGCCGCCGACATCACCCTGCTGCGGGCGGACCTGAACGGCGTCGCTGAGGCGATCCTTTTGTCCCGGCGAACCATGAAAATCATTCGCCAGAACCTGTTTTGGGCGTTTTTGTTCAATGTCATCGGCATCCCGCTGGCCGCGCTGGGCCATCTAAACCCGATGCTGGCCGCCCTCGCGATGGCGTTTTCCAGCGTCAGCGTGGTCACCAACTCCCTGCGGCTGAAGACTGCCCGGCTCCACCTTCCCAAGACTGCTGCCTGCTTGTGAGCAAGACTTGACAAGGGAGCGTGATGGAGGTAAAATAATCGCGCTGCAAAAATCAAGGCCATGACAACCAGCACGGCGGCGTAGCTCAGTTGGTTAGAGCAGCGGATTCATACCCCGCAGGTCCCCAGTTCGAGTCTGGGCGCCGCTAGTTTATGACCATTCGTGAGGCTTCTGTTCATAAATCGTGGACTGGAGCCTCTTTTTTGTCATCGCCTCCTAAACACCCTCAGAAACAGGGCAGCGACGCCCTTTTCATTTATGGACGCGCAAATCCTCCACAAGTATCTTCATGCTTTCGGCCATCTGCACCGCAATATGGGGCTGGCTCCACACAAGCCCATTCTCCTGCTGTCCATCTTGGACGAGATCGGGCGCGGGCGCATCACCGACAACGAAATTGTTCTGACAGTGGAACTGGTCTCAGCCTTTCGCGAATACTGGCAGGCTCTGCCTCTGCCGCCCGGTAATTAGTTAGAGCGCGTTTACATGCCGTACCGTTGTCTTTACCAAGATGGCTTTTGGCACTTCGTCAAGAACGGCAAGGCACTCACGGGCAAAGAAGTTGGCGAGCCGCACTCTGTTCCTGATGCTCGCTCCCGCGTGAACTACGCCTGTTTTGAAACGGACTTGTGGCAGCAGCTTCAAGAGAACCCTGCCCGCGAAGCGCTCCACGCCCACCTCCTGCAAGTTTACTTTGGCATCACCCCGTCGCAGGTTCAGCCGTTTGTTGCCGCCGATCCGGTTGCCGCACAGGTTGACAAACTCGTCGCCGATGCACAAAGCAAGCCCAAGCCAAAGGTCGTGAAAATGGTCAAAGAAGGCGACGTAGAATACCTGCGGAGTGCCTTATTTCCTGAAGTCATCTGCGCGATTTACAACAACACTTGTGCCATCTGCGATTTAGGCGTTCGTATCGGCGACAGCCGTGTCCTGAATGCCAGTCATATCCGGGATTTCGCGCTGTTCGGCGACAACCACCCGTCCAACGGCCTGGCCCTCTGCCATAACCACCACTGGGCGTTTGACCGTGGCGGCTTTTCTATCACGGATGACTACAAACTTCTAGTCTCTCCAAAAATGACCGGCACCCCTGGCTTCGTTTCCGCCGGGTCTTCCATCTCTCTCCCAGCATCACCCAAATGCTATCCTGACCCAGACGCCCTCGCTTGGCACCGCGAAAACAAGTTCAAAAAGTAACTTGCCCCGTCTGTTCGCCATTTTCCTTATCCGCGCCTAAAACGCTAAGATCGCGCGTGGCGATGGAGGCCGGCGTAATAGCAACGTACTTGGAACTGTTCGGCGTCCACCCGCTTAGACGGCGTTTTGTTCCATCCAGGTGAAGAAAGCGGGGTTTAGGGCGCGGTAGGCGGGGAGAAGCACAATCACGGCCAGGCGGCGATACAAGGCGCTGAGGTCTGCGACCGCTGCTTTGTCTGCGTCCGGTACCGGTGCGGCGACAAGGGCAAAGTCCAGCACGGCATCAAGAGTTATAAATAGTTCGGACTTGAGCGTTTGCATCGTGCCGGGCGGCACGGGGCCGCCGACCCGCAGATCGCCAAGCGGCGTCGCGGGCGCCGCCCCTAAGCGGGTGTCTTCCGGCGCGATTGGCAGGAACAGAATGCTGTCAAGCCGGTTAAGGCTGGCAGTGACCCGAAACGTCGGCGCCCTGACTACCCTCTTGTTGGCAGGACCGCCGGCAGGATACCAAAAGAATGCCAGTTCTTCCTGGCCGGGACTGCCCAGCGGCACCGGCAGCGACAGCGACGACTCGCGTGTGACTTTCGCCCAGCGCTCCGGGTGCTGCCCCACGGCCTCAACGACCTGAGCGGTGGTGTAACGTGTCGGCATGGTGTTTCCTCAGTATATTTTGCATGAATGATCTCTCCAGTTCGTCTTCTGGATGGCGTACAGCAGAGACAAAAACTCGGCAAAGTTGTCCGCCGCCGGACCGAAAGCGTTACTAGCCTGCCTTCACGAGAGCGCTCATGATTCCACACGACAATCTTGGGCGGACTGCATAACTTCGCATGATTTAAGTCGCATGATTTAAGTCGCATGATTTAAGTCGCATGATTTAAGTCGCATGATTTAAGTCGCGGGCAGCGACGATGGTGCGGATGGGAGCGTCGGTGACGACGGCGGGGCCGTTGTCGAGCGATTGGTGGAACTGGTCGGCGGGAACCATGCGTCCCGACGTGCCGGTGCCGGTGTCGTTGATGACGTAGTGCGTCACGTTGCCGCTCGCGTCCCGCACCACGCCCGTTGAAACGGGAAAGCTGTTCTAAATCTATCTCGTCATCTAAATCTATCTCGTCATCTCGATTTATCTCATAATTCAATCCGGTATGGAAAGGTAAGCCTGCGGAACAGCTTGATCCAACCACCATCGCCAAAAATCGCGCCGGCGCGAAATGCTGGAGTCAGGCAAAGAACTATCACCGTTTGCTGCTGCCATAGAAGCGTAATAACTTGAATCCCACATATAAGCGTCCAAGTCCTGGTCGGTTTCGTCTAGCGTATCGTCATCATCTTGATCCACCGCAGCAACCGTCACTGCCTGGACGCTGGCGTAGCCAGTGCAAGCTGATGGAAGCTGCTCATCAGGAATATCGCCCAGCTCTGCGAAGAACTCATTCTGCTGCTTGAGTGCCTCCTCGGAAGTCTGCTCACCTTTGAGCAGTTTTTCTGCCATTGCAAGCATTTGTTCCGGTCGGTCATCTCTCGTAAAGGCATTCTGCCACAGCGGCAAAATGTGTTGAACACAAAGAATGGCAAGGCGAGTGCGGCGACGCCAGCCTGTACCACGCGGTTGATTTTCGTTATCGCGGAGATGAGGTCCAAGCGCGGCCCAGATCTGGCGGCGAAAATGCAACCTGAGTTCACCTTGCGGGTTTTTGTCCAGTGCATCCGAGGCCGCTGCGATTTTTTCTGCTAACTGTTGAGGGATAGACATTTTGCTATGGCTTTCTGATGAATTATTGTCGCGGAATGAGCTTGAGCTTGGTCCCATCAGCACGTTCTACAGTTCCACTTGGATTGATTGTATCCTGTGGGCCAATAATTTGACCGTCTGGTCTTAGAACAGTGCCATCGGGTTTGAACTCCCAGGTGCCGGTAGGATCAGTATTGTACCGAGATGCCTCTGAAGCGATGGCATCCTGCCGATAGAATCCCTGGCAAGAGCCACACATATTTTCTGAAACACCCGTCGGTGCTCCTGACGCATCAACAGATGCTTGTACTTCGGCATGTGATGCATAATGTGAACCGGGGTCTCCATTGTCCAATGCTTTACTTTCGGGAAAATCGTACCCGATGTCTTCAGCACGCGCCCGCACATCGGCAAGAGGTGTCCGCTTGAAACCTTCAGGAAGAGGAGCTGACTTACTTCCCGTCCCACTCATGAAATCCGCGTCTTCATTAGAAGCGGTGACTTTCGTTCTGTAACTCGATTTATCAGGCAATGATGCTTTTGCCTCAGCAGATTTCTTGTAGTTCTCCTGCGAAACTTGTTGAGGCGTCTTTGCACCCCGGTTTCCAGTGCCATCTTCACCTTCTCCGCTTCGCAGGCCGCCGGGCCGGTCTCCCGTCTGCACCGTTGGATCGCCATCCCCAGATACTTTAGCTTCCGGCGTGTCAGCGGGCTTGGCTTCTTCGCCGGGCTTGGCTTCTTCTGACGCCGGATCGCCTCTTTCAGCAGCCGGGTCGCCTCGGCTGGCGGCGTCGCGCGGGGCGGTCGTGCCTTCCGGGGCGGCAGGGGAA
>CAXUNT010000020.1:0-54376 GCA_964252595.1 uncultured Armatimonadales bacterium | reverse complement strand
CCCCCGTCGCCGCCAAAATCACCCCCGCCACTAAAATCACCGCCGCCGAAGTCGCCGCTGCTGTCGCTGTCAGTGAAGAAGTCGCCGGAGCCAGACGTACCGGGATCAAAGCCCGTCGTGTCGTAGCCGCCCTGCCCAAAGTCTCCGCTGCCCTGGTTTGCAAAATCTCCGCTGCCCTGGTTTGCAAAGTCGCCGCCATAGCCGCCGAAGTCACCGCCCCCGCCGTAACCGGGGTCCGAGTAGCTCTGCTGGTAAGCGGGCATATCGGTCGCGTAGGCATACGGGGCGTATCCCATGCCATAAGACGGCATCATCATGTCGCCAAGCAGGTCAGCGGTGAGGTAGCCCGCTAGAAAACCGTCCATGCTGCCCCAGCCGCTGTTTTCGTAGCGCCAGTAGTCCCGGTACGGGTCGTAGCCCTGATATGCATACCACGGCACGGATTGGCCGCCGGACTGGAACGACCGCACGGGGGGCATCTCACCCCGGCGCAGGGCATCGGCTTCATCGGGCGTGACCAGCACTTGCCGACTTTGGCCGCCGAGCGTGAGCGTCACCGGCACGAGCGACGAGACAGGGGCCGGACGGCCCGAAAAGAATGAAACGCCGCGTTGCTTTGCCGGAATAGCCTCCACCTGCGGCTGGCTGTCCGGCAGCGGCGGTGGGCGCAGGGCAGCGTCGCCGGGAATGTTCGCCGTGTTCCCCAGCGCCCGGTCCTGCGCCGCTCGCGCCGACTGAACATCGGCCTGCGCCTGCGTCAGAAGCATCTGGGCGCGAGACAAATCGGTGGTTTCAGTGGCCCGGTCTAAGATCTTCCCAGCCTGCTCGTACTTAGCCGATGCCGCCTGTCGGGAGGCTCGTGTCTGGTCTGAGTCGGGATTATTGGGCGGCAGCACTGACCCATAATTGTCTAAATACTCGATTCCTTGCAAGACATTTTCGCGCAGGGCATCAATCGGCGGACGCAGGGCCAGCATATTCTGCCGTTTTTTGCGCCCGGCGCTGACGATCAGTGCAGTGACTCCAACGACTACGACGAGAAAGACAATCCAGAGCATCATAGCAGGGCCTTTATATTCTTTTTGGTTGATTTCGGCAGCAGTCGCCTGGGCAAGCTGGGCGGTTCCGTCCTGCGGGTTGAGCGCAATCGCCGGAGCGTACTTGTTTTCTAAATCATTGCGGTCAGACGCATCTAATGCCGTGGTCCAAACCGTGACGCCGGGTTTTTGACCTTGCAAAGTGACTAAAACCAATGGCTCTTTGTCCAAATTCAGAGCTTTGTGAAGCTGGAACGTGTAAAACGCCTGGATGTGATTGCCAATTTTTGAGGCAAGCTGCGGATGGCGAGCTTCGGCTTGCTTTAGATTGGCGACATAGGCGGGGGGGATGGAGCGCAGGATGGCGATTTTGACTTCCGTATGCGGGTTGTCCTGGCCTTGGGACGCCGCCTGCTGCAACACCTGGGTGTCAATGCCGCTGATGCCCGGCTCGACATAAACGTCACCGGTCGTCAGCGCTTGATAGGCTTGATCATACCGGGTATTGACCGAAACCGGGTCGGTGGTCTGAGCAGGGGCGCGAAGGCTGAAGAAAAGCAGGAACAAGACAGCAAAAGGCAGAACAAAGAGAACGCGGCGCGGCAGTGTGCGGTTCATACATATCTCCGGGTCGGATGGCGGGAGCAATTCGGCGTCTTGTTCTCGTATGATACCCAAAATCACGGCACAGGCCCAAAACGGCGGCGCATGGGAGGTTTCGATGAAAATCAGCGACGTGTTGGAATGTCTGCGGTCTCTTGCCCCGGAAGACCTGGCGCTGGACGGCGACCCAGTGGGTTTATTGGCAGACCGGGACAACCCGGAGGTCCGCAAGATCGGCATCTGTCTGGATGCCACCCCGGCAGCCGTGGAACGAGCCGTTTTGGCCGAAGTCCATCTGATCGCCGTACACCATCCGTTGATTTACCACCCTTTGAAGCGGCTCGGCGGCGACCCGGTCTCGCAGAGCATCAAGATGCTGGTCAGGCAGGACATCGCGCTGTATGCGATGCACACGAACTGGGATGCCGCTCCTGGCGGCATCAACGATACGCTGGCCGAGTGCCTGGAACTGAGAGACGTAGCACCGCTGGGAACCGATGGGTTACACCGGCTGCCGCGCCTCGGCACGCTGGCGTCGCCGCGCCCGCTGGCGGATTTCGCCCGGTTTGTCGAGAAAGCGTTGGGGTGCGCCGAAACCAGCGCCCTTCGGTGCGGCGGCTGTGACCCCCGGCAAATGATCTCGCGAGTCGCTGTCTGCGGCGGGGCGGGTGCGGAGATGGCCGAGGCCGTGCAGGCGGCAGGCGCGGAAGCATATGTTACCAGTGATGTCCGGCACCATGAGTTCTTGGAAGCCGAAGCGCGGGGCTTGGCGCTGCTCGATGCCGGTCACGGCGCGACCGAGACGCCGGGAATGCGGGCGCTGGTCCGCATTCTGCCGGCCCGGCTGCCCGGTGTGGACGTGGTCTGGGTAGGAGAGTAGAAGTTGGTCAGACTTCTTCTTCCATGCGGGTTTGGGCGATCCGGGCGGCTCCGCTGTTGAAATGAGACGCGAGAAAATGCCCGGCGGCGACAGCGCACAGGCACAGGGCAACAGAAACAAGAACATTCACCATCGCTCGTCCGCCCGCCCCACTTCGGAGCAGATCCAGCGTCTGCAAGCTGAACGAAGAAAATGTTGTAAACCCGCCGCAAAACCCGACGATGACAAACAGCCGGGCATTTTCCGGCAGCGGAAACCGGCCATGAGCAACAGTGAGCGTTCCGAAGAAACCGATAATAAACGAGCCGGCAATGTTGATGAGGATCGTCCCCCACGGCAAGTTTTTACTGATCGGCAGCGCCGCAGTGGAGAAAAAGTAGCGGGCGATTGTCCCAATTGCTCCGCCGGCCGCAACAATGGCATAAGTATAAAACACGGCTGCCATTGTGATGCTAGACCCCGACCTTCTCCGCAATCAGCGCAACTAAGTCATGGGCGAGGGTGTCTATCTCGGCCTGATCGGGACCTTCGGCCATCACGCGCACAAGCTTTTCGGTTCCCGATGCACGGACATTGATCCGGCCTCGGCCATTCAAGCGATGCTCGGCGTCGGCGATGGCTCGTTGGATGTGCGAGTCGGACGCCCATGTCTGGCGGTCGCGGACTTTAACGCCGAGCAGCACCTGCGGGTACTCGGTCATCTGGTCGGCCAGCGCCGACAAAGGCTGGCCCGTTTCGCGCATTACTTTCAGGACTTGCAGGGCGGTCAAAAGCCCGTCGCCCGTGGTGGTAAGATGGCCGAAGATGAGGTGGCCGGACTTTTCGCCGCCCAGTACATACCCGCCGCTCCGCATGGCCTCCGAAACATAACGGTCGCCGACGGCAGTTCGCAGCAGCTTCAAATCGGCTTGTTTCAGCGCGGCTTCCAGGCCCATGTTGCTCATAATGGTCCCGACCACCGTGTGATGGGCCAGTTTGTCCGACGCGGCCAGGTGACGGCCGATCAGACACATGACCCGGTCGCCGTCTACCAAACGGCCCTTTTCGTCGGACAGCATCACCCGGTCGGCGTCGCCATCGAACGCCAGGCCGATGTCCGCGCCTTCTTCCACGGTCCGGCGCTGCATCTCCTGGGGATGCAGCGACCCGCAGCCGGTATTGATGTTGAGGCCGTCCGGGGCGCAGGACAGGGTGACAACCTCGGCTCCCAGATCGGTCACGACGCGCGGCCCCAGCGCCGAGTTTGCGCCGTTTGCGCCGTCCAGCACGATTTTGACGTTTTGGAGCGTGACGCCTTCCATTGTGTCTTCCAGATGCCTAGCGTACTGATCGCAGAGGCGCGTGTCGTGGGTCAAGCGGCCTACCCCGGCTCCCGATGGCTTCGGCCAGGCGTCCACTTCCCCAACATAGCTTTCGATTTCGGCTTCTAAAGCATCGTCCAGCTTATAGCCGTCGCCGCCGAAGAACTTGATCCCGTTGTCGCTGAACGGATTATGGGACGCGGAAATTACGACTCCGGCATCGAAGTTTTGCATCCGGGCGATGCCGGCAACGGCGGGGGTCGGGACAACACCCGCCGTAACGACTTGAGCGCCCATCGAGCAAAGGCCTGCCGCCAGCGCGGACTCCAGCAGCGTTCCTGAAATGCGGGTATCCCGCCCAACCACAAAGCGCGGTGTGTGGCCGCGTCCCAGAGCGCGGGCGGCGGCGGCTCCGAGACGCATGGCGAGCAGGGGAGTCAGTTCAGTGTTCGCGACGCCGCGCACACCATCGGTTCCAAATAACTTCTCAGCCATAAAATTACAATTCTCTCCTCAGCTTCTGTTCTTGTGTTTCTGACTTCAATCTTTCAGGGGGATGTCAGCGGCGCAAGCACCGGCGGCGCAGCGGTTGTGGAAGCTTGCGGCGTAGCCGGGGGGGCGATGACATGGACTGTGACAGTGATTGGGCCGGATGGCGACAGCGTGACGCCCGGCGGCGCCAGGGGCAGAACACGCCGGACGACATCCCCTGTCGCTCCCGACACATCAATCGGGCGCGTCGTCAGCGTCCCAATCGCCGCAAGCTGCTCGGAGCGGCCTTCTGCCGTGACTGTCGCCGGAGACACTTCAATGTTGCCAAACCGGTAGGGAGCCGTCAGCGTCCCGATCACATTGGCGCTGACGATCAGTGTCTTTCGTGACAGCGCCCGCACCAGGTCCAGGCGGACATGGGCGGTCGGCGGGGTCACCGTGACATCGCCGACGGGGCTGCCGGAAGCATCCAATGCGGCAAGAGCGAAATCGTCGTCTACAGCACCCGGCGACTGATCGGGATCGGCCTGCGCGGCCAGGCGCACCACGGAAGCGACTGCTGCGCGTGTCCCTGTCACGACCGCTTCGCGGGGCGTGATGGCCGGCGCGGAGAACGAGTACCCGGCAGGAGCCGTGCCGATGTCGTCCACGCCGATCGGCATTTGCCGGCGGAGGCGCGGTTCCAAAGACAGCGAGACTGGCGACGGGTCGTTTTCCACCGAGACACTCGGCGGCAGTCCGGCAATATGCACCGGCAGCGGCACGGTTGTCCCAGGTTTTGCATGGGACAAATCTACCCAGGCCGTCACGGTAGCATCGGAGAGCCGGTTGATCTCGTCCGAAGAGCCGTCCAAAGTCAGCGACACCGAAGGCAGGTCCGCCGCCCCCAAAATCAGGCTCGGCGGCAGGTTCCGCACCGACAGCGGCAGAATGAGAATATGCGGCGGGCGAGTGTTGTTCAGTCCAGCGACGTAGAAGTGCAGAACAACGGCAAAAAACAGAGCCAGCAGCTTGTAGCCGAAATTATGACGCAGAGCAGGAAACATAATGGTTAAGAGCGCGGCTCGGCGGCGGCAGGCTCCGGCAGGGACTCCGCCGCAAGAACCGGCTCGATCAGCGGTGCCGTCTCCGGCAGGCGAACCGGGGCTGAGGCGACCGGCGCAGACGGTTCGGCTTTCGCCTTGCGGGGCCGGATAAAGGAGCGGCGGCGGCGCACGGCCGGTTTTTCGCGTCCTGTGTATTCCCGAATGAGCAGATCGCGCAGGCGGCCGTCGTCACGCAGGCCGCGCACCATCTTCCCGCCGAACGCCAGCGAGATAATCCCGGTTTCTTCGGACACCACAACGACTAACGCATCGCTCTGTTCGGTAATGCCGAGAGCCGCTTTGTGCCGGGTATGCACCTGCATTCCGTTGACAGCCCGACTTTCCGACAGAGGCAGCGTGCAGCCTGCGGCCACAATCCGGTCCCGGCGGATCACGGCTGCGCCGTCATGCAGTGGCGAGCCAGGGTAAAACAGCGTGCAGAGTAAGTCTGTGTTGACTTCGCTGTTGATCAGCGTCCCAGTTTCAACAATGTCACTGAGGCCGGTTTCCCGTTCCAGAACCAAAAGAGCGCCGATCTTTTTGTCTGACAAGCTTTCGGCAGCCTGCACGATCTCGCCGACCAGCGATGATAAATCTTCCCGGTCCAGGCCCGTAAAGCCTTTGCCCCAAAAGCCGAGACGCCCGACTTCTTCCAGCGCGTGCCGCAGCTCCGGGAAGAACAAAATAACGATGGCGACCGGGCCGAGCGGCAAAATCTGCTGCAAAATCCAGCTCAGGGCCGAAAGTCTCGCCCAGGTCGAGAACAGCAGCATGGCGACGAAGACGACCAGTCCGGTGATGATCTGCCATGCCCGCGTCCCTTTCGCCAGCATCATCAGGCGGTAAACAAGGTAGGCGACAATCAGAATATCCGCCCCAGTCCGCATCAGGCTCCAGGCATTGCCGTCCGTCAGCCACCGCGTCCCGTCGCGCCAGATTTGTAGAAGCAAAGCGTGCATAGATGGAGATTCTGAAGCTCTTCCTAGAGAGAATGTTCTGCCGAATTATGGCACAAGTGCAAGTGAATTCGCAAGGCGGCTGACAAACAAAAACCGCTCCGGTCAAGATGACGGGAGCGGCTTCCATATTGTTCCCTTATTCTGAGGCGACATCATCATCAGAGAGATATCGGAAGGCAGGGATAAACTCTGCCCCTACGGGAACGGGCTTAGTCCGGCGTGGGTGCCGGCAGGTCGTCGGAGTCGGAGCTGTCGCTTTTGGTCTTTTTCTGGATGATGTTGCCTTTTCTGTCGCGCTCGACCGGGGGCGGGAGAAGCTCGATGGACGGGATCTCGGTGCCGTTCGGGTGGAAGGGGACACGGCTGAGGCAGAGGGCATCCACGGACAGAATGTAGCGGCGGTCGGCGGGGCGCGGACCGGTGACGTTAAGCGTCAAGGTGTGGCGGCCACGGGCAAGACTCACTGTGCCGAACTGGTCCCAGACGAATTTGCCGGCATACAGGCCGCCTTCGGAACGGGCGTCCTCGACCGTGTTCGCGCCGCCGTCGTCTACCGTGTATGTAAACGGCGACGAGCTGGACAGCGGACCCGTTGCGGCCCACAGGTCGTAAGAACCGCCGGTGCCGACGGCGAACTGGTAGACGGCCTGGTAGCCGCTGCCGCCGTCGCCGACCGAAACCGCCGGGGGCCGGTCAGTGTCGAGAGACAAATAGGAACCGCCGGACGCTTCGGAGTCGGAAACCAGGGAGTCAAACGTGTACGAGGATGCGCTTTCGCCTTCCAGCCACAGGAACGGCTGCAACACCTCCGAAATATGGCCGATAAAGCGGGCGAAGGCATTATAGCGCAGGTCGGCATCCTGGGCGGTCGCCGGGATGGAATTGCGGATCTGGAAAAGCTGCTGCGCGTAAATGTCGGTCGCCAGGCCCTGCTCCTTTGCCAGCTTTAAGAGCCGCGACGCTTCCAAATCAGCAGCATCGGCGGCGTCGGCAGGCAGCGGAACACTTGCCAGATGCGTGAAAATGACCGGGTCCGGGCCGACCGGGACGGTCCATGTCTCTTTCTTTTTCTCGACTTTGAGCGGAACCCCGGCGGCGTCGGTGATCTGTACCGGAGCGTCTTTCGCAAACGGGAAGCTCGCCTGAGTCAAAGCGCCGTGGGGGGACCAGACCACAAAGCGCGGCTGGAGACCGTCGGGATCGTCAATCTTGTAGCCGCGCATCTGCGGGCCGAGGGTAAACGCATCGCCCGGCTGGAACAACGCGCCCGCGCGGTACGACGGGAGCCACCAGACACCGCCGGGCAGTTGTTTCACGCTCGCTCCGATCCCGGCGATCCCGGCGGGGTACGGCAGGATGCGCGGGTGGCCCGTCAGGTCACGGGCTTGAAACGACAGCGCCGCGCCGTAGTCGGCGAGCCGGCGGGCTTCAGGGGCCGCCTGGGCAGATGCAAAGAAGCCCCGTGCGCCGATGTCTTTCAGGGCATCCCACTGGGAGTTCAGGTCCGGCGCAGCGGCCTCGCCACTGCCGGCGATGAGCCAGGTCGTGCGCGGCGTGTCTTCGGCCTGGGCGAAGGCATACACGCCAGTCGCCGCGCCGTCCATGCTGAGGCCGTCAAAGCCGCCGCGCGGATTGGTGTTGGTAAACAGGGCGGAGCTGCCGCCCCAGGCATACAGCACGGGGACATCGGCGACGCCGCGTTTCAGCACATCGGCCATTGAATTCATGTAGCCGCGCACCGACTCCAGCCGGAACTGGGCTAAGTCGCCCCACAAATGCCCGCCGATGCCGTTTTCATTCAGCACGGCGAAGGAGACTTTTTTCATCGGATCGTAGACCGCCGCCACGCCACGCGAGCCGGCCCACAGCGGCAGGCAGCGGGCGGCGGTTTCAAAGTCCGGCAGATCGTGCTGCTTGATCCCCCACCCGCGGTTCAGGTCGTCTACATTATGGTTGTATCTTTTGTTCAGCCAGGCTTGAAATTCCAACCGGTAGCCGTCTGAGGTCGGGATGACGCTGTCTACTTCCCCGCCAAACCCGATATTTGCCGTCAATGGGTCCAGAAAGAAGCGGAAGCCCGGTCCCAGCTTGACCTGCCGGAAGAAGCCCAGCACTCGGTCCCGGTAGTCGTCATACCCTTGCCACAAGTCCGGCAGGTGGCCTTCGGGCGTGGTTGGCGCGTAGGCCCGCTCTGGGTACAGCAGGAGAACATCGCCGTTGCCCTGCGTTTTCAAGTTCACTTCCGCCGTGTCGCCGCCGACGACACGCGCCGTGCCGCTTTCGTCTATGGATTTATCTTGGAGAGACACGAGCAGGTAAAACGCGCCGGTCAGTCCCGGAATATGCCCAAAACGTGTCGGGCCGTTCGTGGGCGGCGACGGGTTGCGATAGACGGCCGGCTTAACCACGGTTCCCACCAGCGGATTATCCGGCGTGTCGGCGATACGTATCCCATACTGAAAATGGTTCGCTTCCAGCCAGTCCAGCACCCGCTGCACGGCGGCGGGCGACGCATGGGTCAGCCCGCGTGTTCCTGCCGACAGCAGGACATCCCGAATACCCGCCTTTTTCAGCCCTTCCAGCGCCGCTTTGTCTTTCGCCCAGTTCCCATCCGTCGGCAGATTCGTCCACGTCGTCGGCACAAAATCCGCTCCCACGGGTAAGTACGGCGTCCCGTCCCAAGTCAGCCCATGCGCCTGCCCGACCGTCCACGCATGGCTTGCGCCTGCCGAGTCCTGGTACACACCGGTCGCCTGCGGCTTCAGCAGGGTCAAGGGCGCAAGCGCCGGCCGTGGAAGTAATTTTTTGCTCGCGGCGTGTGCCAGCGTCGGCAGAAGCGCGAGGGTCAAGCTAAAAAGCAGTGTCGGGCAGTGTTTCATAAGAGGCGGTTATCACAGAAGAGAGAGGTTTGGGTAAGCGCGGATGTTAGCGTCCACAGTGACGAAAGTAAGCCCATGACGCTGGGCCTGCGCGATAAGAAGCCGGTCAAAAGGGTCTTGATGGATTGAGGGAAGCGGTGCGACATAAGCCACATCTGTCTCATTCACAGAAAGAACAGTGATCTGGTGTTGCTGCCTAAGTTTCGGGACGTAAATCTCCGGCGCTTCCGGCAGGGGCAACTTGCCGGTCTGGTACTTGATAATGATTTCCCAGTACGAGACGACGCTGAGAAACACTTGGTTCTGCGGGTCTCGAAGCGCGTCACGCCATGCCAAGTTTAAGCGCCGCTGATTAGCGACGTACCAGAGGAAAATATGCGTGTCAAGAAGCAGGTTCATCGTCCCTCGAACAGTCTTTGAAGTTCGTCCGGCAGGGGGTCGTCAAAATCATCCGGCACTACGAACTGCCCTTCCGCAAGTCCAATCGGGCGTAAACCTTGCGCCCCATCAGCCCCGGCCGATTTGACAGGATTGATTTCCGCCACCGGGCGGCCTGCCTGAGTAATCAGCAGAGTTTCACCCGCCTGCACACGGGTCAAATACCCTGCCAAGTCGTACTGTATTTCGTCAACGCTAATTGTTGTCATATCATTCATCCTCAACGGGTATATTCTGCGGCGTCCGCGCCGAATAGTCGTGTGCTTCAGCACATAGTCATGCTCCTACTGCATGAAGTTTCAGAAGTGCCTTAATGCGTAACTTCTTTGCAATGATCATGTTAGCGATGAAATCTTCAAAGTCTTCAGCAGGGTAGAATGAGTTCTCTTCCTGATAAAAACCAGAGTCCTCCAGTGATTGAGCCTGGAAAGCATCTTCCGCTGGATCAACATAGCGGTATCTCTCGATCTGCCTGAATAACAGTTGTAGCTCGGCTAGTTCTTGTTCAAGATTAAACTCGGTCTGCGTTGAATAGTCAGTCTCTATTCGCCTATTTAGGATGGCTTGAAGCTCATAGTAGTTAGCTTCCTCAGTGCTAGTGCCACGCCGTATATAGATCGCCGCGACCTTTATACCTTCTCCAGCCCCGAAGCTGACAAAAGGCAGATAGCGTGGTTTGTCTTCCACAACAACTACCTGAAACTTTTTTCCGACGAGTGTAGGATACTCACTATCTTCATAAGCGAAATCTAGCGGGGTGTATCCTATAAAATTGGGTAGATACTTCTGCACACCCTTTTGTAAATCGGCTTTATCTTTTAAGCTGCCCAACCCCTTAGCCACAATACCGCCATCAGCGGCCTCAGCTATTCCAACAACTAGGCAACCACCCCCAGAGTTAGCAAGTCCCAGAATGTGACGAGCTATCTTTGTATCTGCCGGCCATTCCTCCTTAAAGTCTAACTGGTTTGTCTCGCCGTAATTGCGCTTGATTAAATCGCGAAAACTCTCTCGTGTCGGCTTCTCGAAAAACCGCGCGAACTCTTCGTGAGCATTTTTGTTCATAGTCATTCACCGCTACCATGCTCGAAAAGCATAACCTACATCCGTTCCGGCGCGGAGAGTCCCAATAGGGACAGCGTGTTTTGCAGGACGATTTGGGTGGCGCGGACCAGCACCAGACGCGCTTTGAGCGTTTCCGGGTCATCGCAGACGACGCGGAGGGCGGGGCTGCGGTTGCCGGCGTCGTAGAATGAATGGAAGACGGCGGCGAGGTCGCGGGCGTACTGAACGAGGCGCTGCGGAGCGTATTCGGAGGCCGAGAGGGCGATTTCCTGGGGCAGCTCGCTGAGTTTCTTGATCAACTCGGTTTCGGTGTCTTCGGTCAGCAGGGACAAGTCGGCGTCGGCAGCGCTGGGGACGGAAACGCCTTTTTCCGTGAAGGCGCGTTCTATCGCCTGGACGATCCGGGCGTGGGCATACTGGACGTAATAGACCGGGTTGTCTTTTTCGGTCTTCCGCGCCAGATTGATGTCAATGTCCAGCGCCGAGTGCGGGGAGCGCATCAGGAAGAAGAAGCGGGCGGCGTCTTTGCCGATTTCGTCAATCAAATCGGCTTTCAGCTCCAGGATGTTGCCTTTGCGCTTAGACGACATGACCAGCTCGCCGTTTTTGACGATAGAGACCATTTGGTACAAGAGAACATAGAGCCGGTTCGGGTCGTAGCCCAGGGCGGCAATGCTGGCTTTGGTCCGGGCGACATAACCCGCGTGGTCCGCGCCCCAGACATTGATCGCTCGGTCGAAGCCCCGGTCGAACTTGTCTTTGTGATAGGCCACGTCGCCGGCAATATAAGTTGGGGTGCCATCGGCCCGCATCAGGACCCGGTCTTTGTCGTCGCCGAACTCGGTGGACTTCAGCCACAGCGCCCCGTCTTTTTCGTAGGTGAAGCCGCGTCCCGTCAGCGTCTCAATCGCCGACGTGACCCGGCCGGCCGTGTGCAGGGTTTCCTCGCTGAACCAGGTGTCGAACGTCACTCCGAATGCCGCAAGGTCGGCTTTCTGCTGGGCGATCATGCCGTCCTGGGACAAGTCCCGAAACGTGCGAACAGTCTGCGGGTCGTTTCGGTCGGCGTTCTCAAATTCGGGACCGTGCGCGTCTAAAATCCGCTTGGCGACATCGGTGATGTAGTCGCCCCGGTACATTTCTTCCCACTCGTCGTCTTTGTAGCCGAGCAGTTCCCGGTAGCGGAAGAAGACGGACAGGCCAAAGTTGTTCATTTGAACCGAGTTGAGGGCGTCGTTGATGTAATACTCGCGGGAGACAGTGTAGCCGGTCGCGGCAAGCAGCGACGACAGCGTATCACCGAGGGCGGCATTGCGCCCACCCGCGACGGTAATGGGACCGTTGGGATTAGTGGACACAAACTCGACGACCACGCTTTTGCCGGTGCTGGTATCGGTCTTGCCGTAGTCTGCGCCGGCGGCTTCGATGCGTGTCAGAATGTCGGCGAGCCAGTCAGGCCGAAGCGTGAGGTTGATAAAGCCCGGCCCGGCGATCTCCGCGGCGGCAATGAGCGAGTCGCCACCAATCGGCAGGAGGCTGACGATCTTGCCCGCGACATCGCGGGGGTTCATGCCGAGGGTGCGGGCCAGACCAAGCGCGACCGACGTAGCCCAGTCGCCGTGCGACTTCTGCTTGGGCATTTCCAGGGTCACGGCGGGAATGGCGTCCAGCACCAGCTCGCCGCTGTCTTTCGCCGCTGTCAATGCCTGTGTGATGAGTTCCGCGAGTTGTTCCTTGATCATGTGTGCTGTATTATCCCGGTGAATGGTTTGGAAAATGAATGGTATGAAAAAAGCCGATGAAGGGCGAACACAAAGTTCGCGCCCTACCTTCCAGCCCCTGTACCCGGTCCCGTAGGGGCGAACCTTGTGTTCGCCCTGATCTCGCGTGAATTACTCCAGCCAGCGTGTCAGTTCAGGCCAAACATACCCGGCGGCTGTGAGCAGGCTGATGACGACGGCGTAGCCGAATAAAATTTGCGCGATGCCTGCTGTCCAAATCCGGCGCAGGGGCGCAAAGCGCGGGCGCTGCCTGCCTCGTTGTTCCTGCCGGGACAAGACTTGATTGGCAGCGAAAATCGCCCCGGCAATCTGGCCGTCAGTGGCCGGGCGGGTCGCAAACCACTGCTGCACCCAGCCGCCGACTCGCCGCCAATGGATCAGGGTCAAAGGCCCGGACACGACGGCGGCCAGCGTCACAGAGTCTAAGAGCTGCCAGTGCGCGGCTTCGGTGGCGCAGAAGACGGCCAGAAACGACAGCAAAAACAGCGTGTAGCCGGCAAAAAAGTTGGTCCCGCAGCGCGGATGAACGCGCGGCATGGTCCGTACCACTGCCACTGTCAGCGACTCGCGGCGCTCCACACAGTGAACGACTTGATGCTCGGCGGCGTGGATGCCGGACAGCGGGATCAGGCGCAGGAGCAGAAAGACAAAGGGCAGCGGAAGCCAGGGCGAGATCGCCGACAGCCAAAGCGTGATGCCCAGCGGCAAGCGATTCACCCAGACGCCGAGTTCCGGGAAATGTGCCGAAGCGAGGCGACTGACACCGTGCGCGGCCCCCTGCGCCGCCAAGGCCAGCACACTCATGGTCATGCCTGTCAGCACGAGGCCCCAGAAGCCCGCGCCGCCGCTGACCGTGCCGTCATGCAGGTAGACGCCCAAGGGGGTTGCCATGCCGCCAAGCCGCGGCGAGGCCGCCGGGGAAACGGAGGCGCCGGGCCGGGTGAGCACAGCGACCAGCCGCCCGTCGCGGTCGTGCAGCGGCACCGCCGGCCGGTCCGAGCGCTCCAGCGCCGCCAGCGCGTCATGCAGGCTGATCTCAGAAAGACTTGTTTCTGCGGGGGCTTCGACTTCCATCACTGTATCATACCAGAAAACACCCGCAAATTTGCCCTAAAGAACCCCGCGCCCCGCTCCATAATAGAGGTGTACGCAGTTTCGGAAGCAAAACATCGGCGCAGGCTGAAAGGGACCGCAGCTTTTGCGGCTCTTAGTTCGCCTCCATAGTCTTCGCCGGAGCAAGGCTGACCGAACAACGCGCACATCCACCGTGGCAGGATGCCACATGTCTACGTTTTTACCGTCTTCGGTTCAGACAGCCGAAGGCATCAGGGAGGAAATTCATGTCTACTCGTATCAACACCAACACGACTGCTTTTGACGCTTCGGTCAACCTCAGCAAGAACACCGCCGCCCAGTCCCAGGACATCGCCCGCCTGTCGTCGGGCCTGCGGATCAACTCCGCCGCCGATGACCCGTCCGGCTACGTTCTGTCCCAGAGCCTGCAAGCGCAGTCGGGTTCTTTGACCCAGGCAACGAACAACACCAACGACGCCATCAACGTGGTCAAGACCGCCGAAGGCGCTTTGACTCAGGTTCAGGCGCTCCTGGTCAACATCCGCCAGACGATTGTTCAGGCCGCGAACGTCGGAACCAACAACTCAACCGCCCTGACCGCCGATGCCCAGGCCGTTTCCGACTCGGTCAACTCGATTGACCGGATCGCGTCCACCACCCAGTTCAACGGCAAGAACCTGCTCGACGGCTCCGCATCTTCGGCCGGCGCGGCGTTCACCGCCGGCTCCGGCTCGGCTGCCGCCGCCACCGGCAAATCCTTGTCGGTCGCCTCGCAGGGCGTCGCTTATGGTTCGGCAGGCATCACCAGCGGCAACGTCGTTCTGGTCAGCGGCGCAAAAGACGTCGAGAAGGCGGCGTTCACCGGCGGCACCGCGGCGGACACCTTCGGCGGATCGTTCACCATTGAAGGCAAATCAGTCTCTTTGACCGGCAACACCAACACGGTTACCGACATCCAGACCGCCATCGCCCAGCAGACCGGCCTGAGCTATGCCGTCACAGGCGATGCCAGTGCGACGGGCCTGACGTTCACGAACGCCAAATCCGGCGTAGTTTCCGCTGCCGCCAGCTTCACGAACCTCAGCTCGTTCACAGCCGGCGTGGCTGCCAGCACGGCGACGGCTTCGTCCAACCCCACCGCCGGCACAAACACTCATCTGACCGTCAACGGCCAGTCGAGCGACACAGTCAGCGCCGACGGCACGACGTACAGCTTCACGAAAGGCCAGCTCAAGGGCCTGTCGCTGACGACCAGCACACCCGCCGGCACCGCCGGAACATCCACAACTTTGGGGACATTCTCTGCAACCGCCGATACAGCCGTTGCCGGAAACAACCTTCAGTTCCAAATCGGCTCCAACCAGAACCAGACGATCCAGCTTTCCATCGGCAGCACCAAATCGAACAACGTCGGCAACTACACCGACGCAGTTTCCGGCAATTCCTACAAATTGCAGGACTTGCTGAAAGGCGGCGCTTTGGACCTGACGGACGTGACGGGCAAATCGCAGCAAACGGCGCTCGGCGTTATCGACCAAGCCATTCAGGACATCTCGGCGGCATCGGAGAAACTCGGCTCGACCCAGACCAACGTTCTTCAATCGAACATCGCCAGCCTGGCCGTGTCCCAATCGAACAACGACAGCTCGCTGTCCACGGTGCGCGACACAGACCTTGCGGCGACGGTCGTTGACTACACAAAGAACCAGATCTTGGTTCAGGCAGGTACGTCCGCTTTGTCCTATGCCAACCAGGCCCCGCAGGCGATCCTGAAGCTTCTTCAGTAATTCGCTTCCGCCCTGAAACTTGGTAAGCCTCGCTTCTCAGAGGGCCGCTTCGGCGGCCCTCTTTTTTTGCGCCTTGTACGAACCATGCCTGCCGTCGGGTATACTAGCGGCATGAATACTCATTTGTCGAAGGCACGGGCGGCTCAGGAGTCGGGCCTGGTCAGCTTGGACACTCTCGCCCCGGCGCTTTCGGCCTGCTGGACCATTGGCGCGTTCGGGCGGCAGCGCTTGTATATCTTGTCCGGCAAGTTCGGCCCGGAGCAGCGCTTTTGCTCCCGCTACGTCGTGTATCCCGAAAGCGGGCCGGAGCAGCCCCAGGCCAGCCGGTGGCGCTTTTGCCTCCTGCACGGCCAGCAGGATTACACGAAAGGCCGCTTGGATATTTTGCAGGACCGGATCGCCGAGCTGCCCGATCCGGCCGGGCTGCTGGAACACTCGGTCGTGCTGGGAGTCATGGAAACCGCCCGTGAAGCCCAGCAGGAGTGCGTCAGCCACGCGGTCGCGGCCGGCAACGGCAAAGCGGCAAGTCCCGACGCGCCTGCTGCCCCCTTGCCGGAAGCGGAAGTTGTTGAGCAGGAAACCGAAGCCGCGCTGGTTTAGGCTCTTTCGTTTAGGCTCTTTCGTTTAGGCTCTTTCGTTACCGCCGCTCCAGCACCATCTTCATACCGCCTTTCGGGCGCAGGGTAATGATCGGCTGCGTCGTCACAATCTGGCCCGGCGCAAGGCGCATCTTCCAGTCCTGCCCCAGCGTCGCCAGCAGCAGGGTGATTTCCATCCACGCAAATTGTTCCCCAATGCAAAGGCGTGAGCCGCCGCCGAACGGAAAATAGGCAAACTTCGGACGCGCGGCTTCGGCTTCGGACGTCCAGCGTTCCGGGTCAAATCGCTCCGGGCGCTCCCAAAAGCGCGGGTCCAGGTGCATCACGGACGGAGCCATCAGAACGATTGCGCCACGCTTGATCTCACAATCCCCAATTTTGTAATCCGACAGCGCCCGGCGTCCAATGACCCAAGCCGGGCAGTACAGGCGCAGAGACTCGGCGGCGACCCGGCGCGTGTACGGCAAATTCGGCAGATCGTCCAGCGTCGGCGTCCGGCCCGCCAGCGCCGAATCCAGCTCGGCGTGGAACTTTGCTTCGCTCTCAGGATTCTGCGACAGCAGATACCAGGTCCAGGCAAGGGCATTCGCCGTCGTTTCATGCCCGGCCAGAAAGATAGTCAGCGCCTCATCCCGCACCTGCTCATCCGTCATACGCCCACCGTCGTCCTCGTCGCGGGCCATCAGCAAGGTAGACAGCAGATCGCCCCAGTCTTCGCCGGATGTCCGGCGCTCATCGATCAGCCGGTAAATGGTCGCATCAAGCCGCGCACGGGCGCGGGCAAACCGTCGGACGCTTGGGATCGGAAGTTTCTCCAGCAAGTCGGCCAGCGGCAGCATCAGCGTGTGAAACAGCGCGAAGACTTCCGAAAGCGCGTCCCCGATTTCCGCCGCTTCCCCTTCCATTTCGGCATTGAACAGCGTTTTGCCGACAACCGCCAGTGCGAGATGCAGCATTTCTTCGGCCATGTCCCGCGTCTCGCCGCTGCCCCAACCCGCGCTTGTTTTGACGGCGTACTCTGTCATCTGTGCAGCGTAGGCCGAAATGCGCTGGCGGTGGAAGGCCGGCTGAATCAATCTTCGCTGGCGCAAGTGGTACGGGTCTTCGCTGGTCAGAAGGCCGTCACCGAGCAGCTTTTTGGCCCGCTCCAGGCCGCGCCCTTTCTTGAACTGCTTTTGATGCGTCACAAAAATATCTTTGATTAAGTCGGGATGATTGACCAGATAAAGCGGTGAGCGGGTGATCGGCAGCCGGACCACGTCGCCGTGTTTCGCCGCCGCCCGGAGGTAGGCAATCGGATCGCGCCGGAATGCGAGCAGCGCCTGTCCGGGAAACTTTTGAGGCATGAGGGGAGGCATGAGCGAAGCGTGCTGGGTCATCGCATCATTGTACCCGACGCGCTGCTGTCAGAAGAAAAGCGTTTATCTTGGCGGTGTTCGGGTATATTTGTAGACACGCTTCCGGGCAGCGCCGCCCCTGACCCCTTATGCTACATCCAGGAACTTTTCATGCTCCTTCGCATCGGTTACGATATTGAATTTGAGTTCGCCGCGCCGACTCCGATGGTGCTTTTACTGAATACGCGCCCGGAAGAAGCGCCTCGGCTGTTGAAGCCGGACTTTCCGCAGACCGAGCCATTTGTCCCGACCACAGAATTTATTGATCCATTCGGCAATCGCTGCCACCGCCTTGTGGCTCCTCAAGGCCGTCTGCGCTTGTTCAATGACACGCTGGCGACCGATACCGGCCTGCCGGATATCATGGTGACGGACGCACCGCAGCACCGGATTGAAGACCTGCCCGACGACTGCCTGCAATTTCTTCTGGGAAGCCGCTACTGCGAAGTGGCCGAGATGCTGCCCATTGCCTGGGACTTGTTCGGCCGCACGCCGCCGAATGCCGAACGGGTGCAGGCGATCTGCGATTGGGTCTTTTCCAATGTCGAGTTCGGCTACAAGTTCGCCCGGCCCACGAAGACGGCTTTGGACGTGTTCCACGAGCGGCGCGGGGTCTGCCGGGACTTCACGCACCTGGCGGTGACGCTGTGCCGGTGCATGAACATTCCGACCCGCTACTGCAACGGCTACATGGGGGATATTGGAGTGCCGCTGGACGAGAACCCCATGGACTTTAATGCGTGGATGGAAGTATATCTCGGCGGCCAGTGGCGGATGTACGACCCGCGCCACAACACGCCCCGCATCGGCCGGGTCGTGCTGGCGCATGGGCGTGACGCTGTGGATGTCGCGATGACGACAGCATTCGGCTCAAACACGCTGAAGAAATTTGTGGTGATTACGGAAGAAGCAAAGTAGCCTAGGACCCTGCGAAGCAAGGTTGTAGGTCTTACTTGCCCCACGGCGGCTTGTTCACCAGCGCCTGAACACCGGGGTACTGCGGGGAGCCGTCGGCGTTTTGCGTCCCTTTCGTACCAACATACACCGTGACAATTTTGGCCTGATTGTCGCGTAGCAGGATTGTCGGGGTTTCCTGAACATTCAGCGAGTCGGCAAAGGCCGAAGCGGCTTTGATTTCCGGCTGGCCCCGGCCGGCGGCAAACGCCGCTTTGAATTGATCTTTATTCAGCCCGATTTTCTCGGCGTAGGTGCTATAATAGCCCGGCTCCAAGTTGTCCTGACTGGTATAAAGCGTATCATACATCGGCCAGAATTTGCCCTGCGCAGCGGCAATTTCCGAGGCTTGCCCGGCGGGAAGCGCCCATTGGTGAAGCTGCGGGAACGGGCGGTGCAGAAAGATCAAATTGACCTGAGATGGGTACTTTTTGAGAAGAGACTCCAGCACGGGATAAACTTTGCCGCACTGCGGACATTGAAAATCGCCGAACTCGGCTATCGTGTAACGTGCCTGGGCATTCCCGCGCGGCGGCGCAGCGGCATGGGCGACAATATCCGGCCATCTGGCTTCCAGGGTCGCCGTGTTCAGTGCCGGGGCTGGGATCGGCTTCGGCGGCGTACCCGGCAAACTCGTCCCGTTGCCGACGGAGTTCATATAAAAGCCGAGAACGCCGAGCAGGGCGAGCATCACAAGCAGCGCCGCAATTTGCTTTTGCGGCCCGCGTTTCTTCGGCGGTTTACTCTCGTCGCTCGGATTTGTTCCATTAACCATGTATTTCCTGTCTTCTTTGACCGAGCCGGCGATCCGCCAGCCATTCCCAAACCGCCGTGCCGAACAGCGCCGTCATCACAAAAGCCGACGACCGGCACCAGATGCAGAACGCGCCGATTTCGGCATGGGCGACCCACTGCAAGTACCACGAATACAAAAAACCGCCGCCGCTGACTAAAGCGATCAGCGTGTGCAGGCGGCTGTCCAAGCGCCCATTGTCTGTGCCGAGCCGGAGCATCGCCAGCGACAGCAGCAGAACGTAGCCGAGCAGTCCCAGCAGCGCGACTGGGACATGATGCAGAAACAGCACGTTGATGTGAGACCAGGCACTGGCGGCGACAATCTCGCACCCGCCGTCCGCCGAGCAGGGCACGTCCTGATGGATCTGGTCGGCCCGCCAAAGCGTCCCGGCAATGCCGGCTCCGACAAATGCCAGCGTCGCTTCGGCGGAAACGAAAAGCGTGCGGTAGCGGGCGGCGCGGGTCATGCTTTCATTGTACCTTTCTTTGTATTATAACCTGCCGCCTGCTGAAACGCAAGGGCAAATTCAGACGCGCGGCGCTCTTTGGGGCGTGTCCCGAAGCGTCGTGAATAGGGTCAGCAGAAGCAGCAGCGGGAACTGGAACAGCGTAGAGATGCGCTCGTACAGATGATGCATTCGGTCAAAGCCAGCCATGTCGATTCGCGCCTGGGCAGCGTCTAGCGCGGGCGTGAGGCCGAAGGTCAAGTAAAGTGCAGACAACAGCAGCAGGAGAGTACACGCAAGACACGCGCCGGTCCAGCGGCGGTCTGTTGTCGTCCGCAAAACCAAGTTCGTGGTCAGCAGCACGGCAGCGGAAACTAAGCATAAGAAATTGAACAAGCGCAGGCTGCCGCCGACGACCGCCCCGGCAAGCGCGTTCTGCGCCGGCGGATTGCCGCCAAGCGCCGGGGCCGTGCGCGTGGCGTGGAACGCGGTGGGCGCGACCAAGGCGCCGATCGCGACGAGGCCGCCCAGCCAAAGCGCCAGCGCCAAGAGGTGCAGGGTGCGAGCCGAAACGAGAAGAAACTGAGGCATGTTTTAGAATACCCGAAAGACGCAGAAACCCTGAAAGACGCGGCTGCCGCCTGAAGTTGGGTATACTTCCGGTGTCGCTTTTTAGCTGGAGAGTGTTATGCCTTTGACCGCCTCACCTTTGACTGCCGATCCGAGTGTCCAGAACGTGCTGGAGACCATTCGTGAGCAGTACCCCGACGTGCCGTTTCTGGCGCTCGGTCAGACCGTCTTTTGGGACGAGCCGGCGAAAGCCGTCTGGCGGCGGCTTTTGGACACGTTTCTGCCCGGTGCAACGCTGATTGCCGGGGTGCATGACACGGATTATTTCGCCAAAACAGCGGCGCATGTCGCCGGCGACCAGAAATATGTCGCGCTGCCCCATGACGACGGCCAAACACGCGATCTGTGGAGCGCGGCAGGCGAGCTGTCGGCCCTGTTCGGCAGCGAGAGTGTCCCGACACGGGCGATGTTCCTGAAGGCGGGCGTCCCGTTCGACTGGCTCGGCAAGTCCTACTCCGGCGGCAAAGCCGCACTGTATGCCGATAAGACGACTGCGTGGGGCTGGCAGGGGATTGTTTACACAGCTTCGGAGAGCGTCATTGCACACGATATCCCGATATTAGACATTAAAGATGCACTTTTGGAACAGTGGGACTGGGGCTTTGCCCAAAGTCTGGCCTGTCTGGAGAACGCCGACGCGCGGGCGAACGCTGCCGAAATCGCCGCATCGGTGCGCGGCTGGGTCTTGGAGTTCTTAGAAACCTGCGACGAGTCGTGTCGGCTGTCTGATTTGTACCAGACCCTCCTGCCCCGCTTCTACGCCCTGCTTCTCGGTCAGCCGCCGGCTGATTTTTCCGTCACCGCTTCCACTTCGCTGTTTAAGTTTAATCGCGAGACGTTCGCGCTGCCCCGCTTCGGGTTTATTGAGCTGTTCTTGAAGCGCGAGAGTCGGCTCGTCGCGCGGGCAGCGTACAACAAATCCGTCGCCGGCCTTGGTATGTATCCGCTGGACGAGTTCGGGCCGGGCGCGATCCCATTTGACCTAGTCATCCCCGGCGTCGGGCGCGGCACGATCCGCGTCGCTCCGGCAGCCTTGATTGTCGAGACGACCCCGCTCGAAACGTTTATTCCAACGCTGAAGCGCATCGAAACGCTCGCTGAGCTGGCCGAAGTCACGGAAACCCACTTCGGCCCGGATGTCGCGCTAGTCGGGAAAGCGATTACGCTGGCGAACATGATCGCCGCCGAGCATTTGGTCGTCTTCCACGAAACAGCATCGGCGTACACCAGCGCCACCGAAGTGATGAACAGGCACCTCGCCGCGCACGGCCTGCCGCAGACCTTGTATCCGATTGTGCGCCTAGAATACCCGACGTGGGATGCACTGGCGTCGGTTCCAGCCTCGACGACGTTTCGGCTGCCGCCGCATCTCGCCGCGACGTTTGGGACGGAAACGATCACCGCGCCGGAGTTTGCCGCCCGGTGGCACGACGTTTCCGAAACCTGCCGCCAGACTCTACGTGACAGCCGGACGCTCATCAGCCCGCGCAGTCTGCTGACATACTTGGAAGAGCATGATGCCCGCTGCTGGTGCGATCTGCGTTCGGAATACGACAAGCATCTCGACACGCTGAAGCAGAGCGCCGGGCAAAGTGAGATTCTACGGGACCGGATAGCCGAGCATCAAGAAGAAATCAATATCTGGAAAACGGAGCGGCAGGATTTGGAGCGGCGTAAAGGGGAAGATTGGCGGCACTCGGTACAGCCTCTGAATGCCAGCCAGCCGAACACGGAGGCGCAGAAGGACAAGCAGAGGGCGATCCGCGCCCATGCGTTTGATGAGCCGATTGAAGTTCTGCGAGAGCGGATCAGCGCGACGAAAGCATTGCTGGCGGAGTTTAAGCGCCAGCGCCGGAAGCTGGAGCGTGGCCCGGAAGCGGTCGCGGCAAGAACTCGTATGACCGAGATCATCCGGGACGCCCAGATGGCCCGGCTTGAACTGGTCCGGGCGGCATTTTTAACGCTGGAAGGCTTGGAGCATACCCAGCTTCGCCCCTCGGCGTGGTGGCTGCCGCTGGTCGACCCGACCGGCGCGTGGGTGGATGCGATGGCGTCCGGCACAAAAGCCCGGCTGGAGCCATTGGCATGAGGGGCAGATATGAAGCAATGCTGAAGGCATAGCAGGAAGGGTTCCGATGATACTGCTTCGCTGGCTTCTCAGCGCTACTGCGCTTTATCTCACGGTCATTGCGGCGAACCTCTTGGACGCGTACTACCCGCTGCTGCACCTGCGGTTTTTTGTTGCGCCTGGCCTGGCGGGCGTCGAGGGGCTATTGGTGACAGTGCTGGCACTCGGCGTTGCAAACGCTGTTCTGCGGCCTATCTTAAAAGCCTTGACACTGCCGCTGACATGTCTGACTTTTGGATTGTTTGCGTTCGTCATCAACGCCCTGCTATTCTGGCTTTCCGGGCAGGTCATGCCGGATAAGTTTCATGTGGCGGGCTGGCAGGCGCCGCTTTTCGGCTCGCTTGTCATGGGGCTTGTCGGTGGCATTTTAAACAACGTACTGGTCTCGAGGCGGGAAAAGAAACGCTGATGGGGAAAAGACTTCGATGCAGTTGGTAATCATTTCGGGCATGTCGGGAGCCGGCAAAGCGACGGCGGCGAAGGTGTTTGAGGACATGGCCCACACGGTCGTGGACAACTTGCCGCCGATTCTGCTGCCGGAGCTTATCGAGAAATGCGTGTCTGCCGGCGAACAGCCGCCGGGGCAGCGGCTGGCAGTCGTGATTGACGCTCGCTCCGGGTCGTTCTTGATGGGGCTGGAACCCGCGCTGACACTCGTACAGCAAGCGGGCGTTAAACCCATCGTACTGTTTCTGGACGCGTCCGATGGCGTCTTGGTACAGCGCTTTAAGGAGACCCGCCGCCGTCATCCGCTGTTTGAAGACCACAACGGCATTCTCGGCAGCGTCGTCGCCGAGCGGGCGCTGCTGGAGAACATCAAAGAAAACGCGGACAAAATTGTAGATACCAGCGACATGAGCGCCTCTGAGCTGCGTAATTTGCTGCTGACGGAATTTTCGCCCGCGCCGGACAAAAATCAGGGACTGATTGTGACGGTCAACTCGTTCGGGTTCAAGTACGGCCTGCCACTCGATGCGGATTTGGTTTTTGACGTGCGCTTTTTAGTCAACCCGCATTATGTGGACGATCTGCGGCCTTATGACGGGCGCAACCAGATCATTGAAGAGTTCGTGATGCGCGACCCAGACAGCGGCCTGTTTCTGGAAAAGCTTTATGATCTCATGGATTGGAGCGTCCCGCGCTACGTCGCCGAAGGCAAGGCGTATCTCACGGTTGCTATCGGCTGCACCGGGGGCCGGCATCGGTCGGTGGTTGTTTCGGAAAAGCTCGGCCAGCATCTTAGCCGACGAGGCTACCGCGTTCTGGTGCAGCACCGAGACGTGAACAAGTGAACGCAATGCATTGGAAAGTGCGTGGGATTGGAACCCCATGCCCTTTCCTAATCTAGATCGCCTTATGAAACGCTTTTTGTCATTGCTGAAATGGCTGTATCCGGGGATGCGCGTCAAGCGGTGGATGCTGCTGACGCTGCTCGGCCTGCTGCTGCTGGTCGCGGGGCTGGCGCTGGCGGTTAATATCGGCTGGAGCGATTACTTGGAGCGGCTTGACGAGCTGATGGTCTGGACATTCGCGAAGACCGGCCTGGACACGAGCGACCCAAAAGTGTACCTGCCGCTGGGCTTTGCCTTGATTTCCCTCGGCCTGCTGCTCGTCTTCGTATCGTATTTCCAGTTCAATCGCTCGGTCCTTACCACAGTCGCCCCGGAAGCGCGGGAAGACTTGGCCGACCGCATTTTTCAGCGCCGCTCACTCGCGCAGGGCCATCGCATTGTCGTCATTGGCGGCGGCACGGGACTGTCCACGATGCTGCGCGGCCTCAAAGAGCGGACGTCCAACATTGTCGCGATTGTCACTGTCACCGACAATGGCGGCTCGTCAGGGCGACTGTCGCAGCAGATGGGCGTCCTGCCGCCGGGCGACTTAAGAAACTGCCTGGTCGCGCTGTCCGACTCGGAGCCGACGCTGGCGTCTTTGTTCCAGTTTCGCTTTGACGAGGACCATGAAGGCTTGGCCGGCCATTCGTTCGGTAACCTGTTTATTGCCGCCATGACCGAGATTTACAAAGGCAACTACGAGCAGGCCATCGCGGCGACCTCCAAAGTCCTGGCGATCCGCGGCAAAGTGTATCCGTCTACCACGCAGAATGTCATGCTGCTCGGCGAGATGGAAGACGGCAGCATTGTAGAAGGCGAAACCGAGATCGCGCATCATCCGCTGCCGATCAAGCGTATGTATTTGAGACCCGAAAACACGCGGCCGCTTACCGAAGCTTTGGAAGCCATTCGTCTGGCCGACGCGATTATTATGGGGCCGGGCAGCGTCTTCACGTCCATCGTGCCGAACTTTTTAGTAGACGGCATTGCCGATGCCGTGGACAAAAGCAAAGCCGTGAAGATTTACGTCTGCAACGTGATGACCCAGCCCGGCGAAACTGACAATTTCACGGCGTCGGACCATCTCCGGGCGCTGGCGCTGCATGCCCCCGGCAAGCGACTGTTCGACTATGCGCTGATCAACAAGGAGCAGCCGGGCATGGAAGTCTTGGAGCGCTACGAGAAGTACGGCCAGCGCTTTGTGATCCCCGATGTGGAAAATATCAAAAACATGGGCTACACACCGGTCGCCGTCAACCTGATTTCTGAGACCGACATCGTCCGCCACGACCCTGCCCGCTTAACTGAAGAAATCTACCGGATTATCTTGTAGATCGCTTTGGGTACAATTCCTGTATGGCAAGCAATCACAAGCTCACAAGTCTTCTTCAGGGCCGAACCCTCGCCGGTACGTCCAATGCGAACAGCGCCCTTACCATCTCATTTACCGACAATTCCAAAATGACCGTGCAGACCGCTGGGTCATCCAACTCCGCCTCCACCGGCGGCACGGTCAAAGCCGTCCGCCAGCAAGGAACAACGCTGAGTTTAGACATGGAAAACGGCGACACGCTGGAAATTCCGCTGGCCGAAGAAACCAGCAGCGTCATGGTCCGGGACGCCGGCGGCACGATGGAGTACGCCGATTAGAAGACCTACCACCTTGCTTTGCAGGGTCCTTCCTTTAGGAAGGATGAGGACAAGAAGCAGAGGACCACGTTCGCATTCCCAATCTTCCCTTTAGGGAGGACCCTGCAAAGCAAGGTGGTAGGTCAATATTCTTTCAGATAAACCCTTTGGCTTCCGCGTCGTCTATCAACGCTTCGGCATAGTCCCACAGCACTGGGGAGCCATCGGCAATCGCGCGGTTCCGGGCCTTGACGCGCTCGGCGCTAACTCCCGACTCGCGCCAGCAGCCACCTTGGTGACGGCAGTTCGGCACAACCCCGCCGCCGAGATGGTCCATCGCTCCAGCAAACTTCGCTTCCGGCGTTTCCTGCGCCTCAAATTCTTCCCACAGCACAAGCATCTCCGTTGCCATGTCGGCAGGCAGCAGGCCGAAC
This sequence comes from uncultured Armatimonadales bacterium, assembly GCA_964252595.1. Classification (GTDB taxonomy): domain Bacteria; phylum Armatimonadota; class Armatimonadia; order Armatimonadales; family Capsulimonadaceae; genus JANXMY01. Next base: position 28,649 of record CAXUNT010000020.1, on the reverse strand, counting down.
ACGCGCGTCGCCGCGAGTTCTTCGCGCTGTCGCTGCGTTTTCAGGGCATCGGGGTCGAACGCAAATGTATCCCCGGCATCAATCTCTACCAAGTCGTGTATCAGCAGCATCTTGACGACGTGCAGTAAATTGATATGCGGGTCTGCGTGTTCGGACAACACAATCGCCATGAGCGCAAGCTGCCAGGAATGCTCGGAGTCATTTTCCTGCCGCTCGCCGTTCAAGATGCGGTTCCGCCGGAAGATGGACTTGATCTTGTCGGCTTCCATCAAAAAGTGCATCTGCTGCTGTAAACGTGAGTTATTCATCTTTGTCTTTTGCGCGGCGCTTAGCTTCCAGCAGGCGGTTTGTGTAACCGTCGTCAGTAGACGCCGCAGGTTTGTCTGCTTTCGGACGCGGCGGGAGAGAGGCGACTTGTGGGAACGGGTTGTCGGGGTCATCGGTGGGGCGGGCGGCGCGGCGGTTCAGAAGCTGAGTCATCGTATCGCCGTCATCGGCACTTGCCGTGCGGGTGGTCGTCTTGCGCTCCAAAAGCTGGCTCATCTGGGGCGTGGACGGCGCGGCGTTGTGACGAGCGGCGTTCTCGCGGTAGGCGGCGGCGCGGGCGGCGACTGTCTCAGCACCTGCCGTGACGCTTTCGCGGACTTTGGCGGGGCGGATGAGGAGGCGGCGGACGGCGATGTCAAGCAGGAACAGCAGCGCGGCCCAGAGCAAAAGCGGCGGGCCGATGTCTTTGATGCCGACGACCCACGACGGCGCATCGCGGTACACTTGAGACGCATCGTTTTGGATTTTACCGCCGGTGCCTTCGGCCAGGCGTGTCAGGAGCGGCAGGTTCGGGCCAAGTGTGCGGAACTCCGGCGAATACGGCACGACCAAGCTGACAGTCTGCGACGGCGGTGCGGGGCCATTGGGCGCAGCCTCGCCTCGGTGGACGTTGACCAAATACGGGCCGGTCTGGTCAGCGTCAAAATTCCCTTCGTAGCGGCCCGGCCCGGTCTGGGACAGCGTGACGGGCTTCAGCGACAAATCGGGCGCGACGACATTGGCCGTAATCTTGGCGGCGTTGACGAAGCCGCCGTTTGCGGCGAAGGCATCTACGACCAAGTGACCTTTGCCGTTTTGGTTGTCCAGGGTGCTTTGGAAATCGGCATCGGTGTTTTGGCGCAGGGACCAGCGCAGAGTCTGCGCCCAGAAGCGGGAATACTCTGCCCACGGCAGCCAGTGGATCGCCCAGTGCGGGCGGTCGTCGGAGGTGAACGCGAATGTGCGCCCCAGCCCGTAGCGCCAGTAGGCAAACACTGGGTCGCGGTGGTCAGGCGCAGTCAGCGCGACTGTGGAGCCGGGCTTGGCGGACGAGACGTTGTAGCCAAGCAGCGGCGGCTCGGAACCCCAGTTAATCCCGGAGATGACTTCGTCGTCGGGAATAGGCTTCGCAACAAACGGCTCCTCAATAATACGTAATTTGGAGACCGACTGCTGATCTTTTCGCAGCAGCTTCGGCAGATCGTCGGGTTTTTCGGCGACATACGCCGTGCCGCCGCCGACTTGGGCCATGGACGCTAAGAACTGCGCTCCCTGGGCGTCCGCGCCGGTGGCGACAGTAGACAGCGTGATGCCGTTCGCCTTCAGCGCGGACAAGTTAGCCGTGTTCTGGCCCGACTCGTTGATCGCGTCGCCATCGCCAAGAAACATAATATGCTTGACCTGGGCGGGCGTGTTACGCAGCACCCGGCCCGCTTCCAGCAGATACGGATCGTAGACCGGCGGGTCGTTCATGTCGGTCAGGCTCGCCATTTGGGCTTTGAGGCCCGCCTGGTCAGTGCAATGCTGCATGGGAATGCGCCAGACGCCGTTGCAGTCTTCAACGCCGATCTGGTCCTGCGGGTCCAGCAGATCTACCACGGACTTCGCGGCTTCAATCGACATATTGACGTTGCCCGGCTCTTCCAAGTCTTCAATGACCAAAGCGACCGCGATGGTCGGGAAACGCTTTTTGTCCTTGATGTCCATCTTGACGGGAAGCGCGTCTTCAATCGGCGTTCCCGTGTAACCGCCGGCGGCAAATGAATTAACGCCGCCGACCATGCCGAGGCCGACCCCGAACTCTTTGGTCGCCGCTTCCAACGCGCTCATCTGGGCCGGGCCAAGCTCATCGGCAGGGACATCGGACAGCACCACGGCGTCATACGAAGCCAGCGCGGGAACCGATGCGGGAATGCCGCCGGGCGTCTGTACATCTAAATCTATCTGCTGCGCGTTTAGCGCGTTCTTGATGGACGCCAGCGACGAATTGACCGTGTCGGTGACATACAAAACGCGCGGACGGCCAGACACGGCAACAAAGCCGAAGCCTTGATTATTCTCAGCGATGGTGTCTTGCGGTGCGGTCAGCACGGCCCCGTATTTGTGAAATCCGGCGGCATGCACGGTTTCCGGGAACGTGAACGCATTTTTACCCGCCTGTAGCTGCACCGGCGCTTGGCCCAATGGTTGCCCGTCGCGCGTTAGTGTCAGCTTCCCCGACTGGGCCACGGTGCTGGAGACAACGACGCGAACATTGAACGGCTGGTCCTGGCGGGCGCGGGTCGGCAAGGAAACATCGTCCACCATTGCCTCACTACCCGCGTGGTCGCCGCTCCCCTGCCCCAGCGCGGTCGGCGCGATGTCTACGCGGACGCCTTTGGCCCGCAAGTCGTCAATTTCGGCTTCGGCGTCTCCGATGTTCTCGTTGCCGTCGGACAGCACGACGATCTTATGCCCGACGCCCTCTGGCAGCGACGATGATGCCAGCCGTAGGGCGCTCGACAGATCGGTTGCATCCCCCGCCACGGTCGGCGCTCCCGGCTCAAATGACTGAAACGTCTCCGACGGCGCTTCGTCCACATTGGAAGTCCGTCCGAACTCAATCACCCCGCCCTGGTCCCCGCCGCGCTTCCCGCCGAGCGCCTTGTTGATATACTCCCGCCCACTGGCCTGATCCCCTCGCGAGACAGACTTGGACACATCTAAGAGAAAGATCGTCGCCAGCTTGTCCGACCGCTCCACGGTATGGATGCCCGCCAGGGCGCAGACGAGCAAGGCCGCCGCCAGCCCGCGCACCAGAAGCGCAAGCTGCGCCGTCGCCGAAGGCAGCCCCGCATACGACCGCCGCCCGATAGCCCACAAGGCCGCGAGGACAGCGGGCAGAAGAAGCAGGAGCCAGGGATGATCAAACGCGATAGGACTTTGCATAGATCAAAAGCGCGAGGAAGCCACGGAATAAATTCCGAGGCTGAGAAAAACAGTGTCGCAGCGACACAAGGCAAAAGCGATTGTTACTCCGTCGCTTCGACGGTAGTTTGCCCAAGCCTCGGAATTGATTCCGTGGCTCTTACGCCGCAGCGCCGGCGGCAAGCAGCTTTCGGAGCGCGTCATTGACCGCCTGCTCTGTCGGGAACGCCGCCGCGACATCCGGCGCAAGTTTTACAAGATTAGTTCCTTGCTGATACCGCGCCGTGTACTTGCCGCGCACCCCGTTTTGGAGCAGGCCACGCAACTCATCTTCTCTATACTCAGCCCGCAGATCGTTTTCTTCGTCTTTCACCGTTTCGCTATACTGGCTTTCAAGCATTTTCGTAAACCTTTCTCTCGCGCCGGGTTGCCTCACGCGCACTGATGATGCGTACCTGGTCATCTGTATCTGTGTGTGAAACAAAGAGCAGACGCCCGCGCTGTGAATGCCCGATGATCACGAAACGCTCTTCGTTCATAGAATGGTCGGCATCGAAAAATGTGATGGATAAGTCATCCTCAAAGACAGTTGCTGCTTCAAGAAACGAGACGCCGTGCTTGCTCAGATTTGCCTCGGCTTTCCCGTCGTCCCAATCAAAATCCATAATGCGGACACTTCAACTCTGAGGCCAGCGAAGCGGGTATTTCGTGGCGTCTGCGCCAGATAGCCGTGACATTTATGTCATGGTCCTAATTGTTCTGCCAATCCTTCAGCGCTTCCAATTCACCAGCAAGGCGGTTCATATCTTCGTGTCGGGTAATGAACGCCCATTGGTCTGGATCGCCTTTCTCCCTAAATGTGAGGGCAGCAAATCCAACAAGCTCGCCCCTCTTGGCTTGTTCCAAAATTGTTGTCAACTTCTCAACGAGCTGCGGGTTAACGGGTGCATTTTCCATAACAGTCTCCTCTATGGTCTAACACAAATACTACGCCAAACACTTACCTATCGTTTCCTCAGTATACCATAGAGGCATGAGGTACACTGAGAGCATTAGAAAAACAAAAACTATGAGTGAACTGTACGATGCGATTGTGATTGGGGCGGGGCATAACGGCTTGGTGTGCGCCTGTTATTTGGCAAAGGCGGGCCATAAAGTTCTAGTGCTGGAGCGGCGTTCCATGGTCGGCGGGGCGGTCTGCACGGAGGAGATTTGGCCTGGCTACAAAGTAGACATCGGGTCGTCGGTGCATCTGATGATCCACCGGACACCGATTGTGGCGGAGTTGGAATTAGAAAAATACGGGCTGGAATATATTGAAATGGACCCGTGGGCGGCGTTTCCGCTGCCGGACGGACGGGCGATCTGCTTCCACAGAGACTTAGGCAAGACGTGCCAAAGTATCGCGCAGGTCTCGCCGCGTGACGCCGTGGCCTATGAAGACTTTATCAAGCGCTGGAGTCCCGTGACGCGGGGCGTATTTGAGGCGTTCCAAAAGCCGCCGACGATGGCGAACTTCGGGCGGCATGTGATTTTTGCCAAGTCGCCGGGGCGCTCGACCGCCGACGCTCTGCGGATGATCGTGTCGGGCTACGGGCGGCTGATCAAAGAGACGTTTGAAAGTACGGAAATGCGAGCGGCGATGGGCTGGCTGGCGGCGCAGTCAGGCCCCGCGCCGACGGAGCCGGGAACGGGGCCATTTGCTTCGTGGTATACGGCCGTCCATGAGACCGGGGCGAAGCGGGCTAAAGGCGGATCGGGGATGCTGACGGTGGCTCTGCGCCGGGCGCTGGAGGCGCTCGGCGGGACTGTCTTGACCGATGCGCCTGCCGAGCGCATCATCATGAGCAAAGGCAAAGCGACGGGCGTGGTCGTGAACGGCCAATCCTATTATGCCAACGCAGTTGTGGCGGCGTGCCATGTGCTGACGACGTTCAAGACGCTTTTGCGGCCGGAAGACCTGCCGGGGGATTTGGGTATGCGGCTGGACGCGCTGAATGTCGGCAATGGGTTCGGCATGACGGTCCGGTGCGCGGCGTCCGAGCTGCCGGACTACGGCGGGGGCCAACCCAATATCGTGCATCAGGGAATGCAGCTTTTGTGTCCGACGCCGGAGTATCTAACCGACGCTTACGCGGATTATATCGGCGGGTATCCGTCCAAGAAGCCCGCCGTGCTGGCGATGACGTTTACCGCGCTCGACAGCTCCATTGCGCCGCCCGGCAAGCATATCGTGCAGCTCTGGTCGCAGTATTTCCCGTACAAACGCCGCGACGGGCGCTCGTGGGATGATACGCGGGAAGAAGTCGCCGACTCGATCTGCGAAGTTTTGTATGCTCACGCACCGAATATGCGCGGCGCGATTGAAAAGCGGTTTATTCAGACGCCTTTAGACTTGGAGCGCACTTTGGGGCTTTTGAACGGCAACGTCATGCACCTGGAAATGTCTTTGGACCAGATGTTCGCGTTCCGGCCCCTGCCGGAGTTAGCAGAGTACAAGACGCCGATTCCGGGCCTCTTTTTGACGGCAGCCAGCACCCACCCCGGCGGCGGCGTCTTTGGAGCTTCTGGATTAAGTGCGGCGAAAGTGGTTGGGGCCGTACTGAAAAAGACACGCGGGCGAACAAGCTTTTCTTGAGTGCAGCCAGTGACTGAACCCTTCTGCCCGGATGCGCTTTACGCGCATCCGGGCCTTTTGCTGTTTCCGGCCTAACGCCTCTAGTCATTTGTGCCGACAATGAGCAGGAGTAGTCATTTTTGCTGATATATCTGCCTGTGCAGGAGGAATAAAGTATGGCAACATTTACTTATGATGCGGTGGACCCATCGGGCCGGATGGTCAAGGGGAAAGTCGAGGCCGACAACGAGCAGGTGGTGCTGGCAAAGCTGCATGAGCAGTCGTTCCATGTGGTCTCGCTCGGCGAAAGCAAGGCCGGCTTCAAGATGCAGATGGCGGGCGGCAAGGCGCAGAAGATCAAGCTGCAAACGCTGGTCATCTTTTCGCGTCAGTTCGCGACGATGATTGATGCGGGCATCCCAATCATCAAGTGTTTGGACATTTTGGAAGGGCAGACCAAAGAAGATGCCATGAAAATGGTCATCAATGCGACCCGCAAAGATGTCAAAAGCGGCTTGTCGCTGACCGATGCGATTGCCAAGCATCCCAATGCATTCACCAAGCTGTACATCAACATGATCCGCGCAGCAGAAATCGGCGGTATTTTAGATGTCATTTTGGACCGTTTAGCAGGATTCTTGGAAAAGGAAATGGAAATAAAGGGCAAGATCAAATCGGCGATGATGTACCCGATTATTGTCCTGAACTTTGCCGGGGTCATGGTCATCGCCCTGTTCATGTTTGTCCTGCCCCGGTTCAAAGAGATTTTCTTGTCCATGAACGTCGAGATGCCGCCGGTGACGCTGGCGCTGTTTGCGATTGGCGACTGGCTGCAAAAATTCTGGTGGGTGGTCATCATGGTTGGGATCGCGGCGTTTGTCGGCTTCAAGCAGTACGACAAAACGCCGAAGGGTCACTACCAGATTGACAAGTACAAGCTGAAGCTGCCGATCTTCGGCGACTTGTCGCTGAAACTCAGCATCTCGCGCTTCTGCCGGACGTTCGGCACGCTGATTGCGTCGGGCGTCCCGATGATGCGCTCGCTGGAGATCATCGGCGAAACGTCGGGCAACGCCGTGCTGGCCGAGGCGATTGCCAATGCCCGGACTTCGATCCGGGAAGGCGCCAAGATCAGCCAGCCGCTGGCGTCGTCGGGCTTGTTTCCTTCGATGGTCACGCATATGGTGGATGTCGGCGAGGAAACAGGCCGCCTGTCCGAAATGCTTTGCAAAGTCGCCGACTTTTACGACGACGAAGTGGATGCGATGGTCAAGGGACTGACATCTCTGATCGAGCCGATGCTGATTGTCTCGATGGGTGTTTTGGTCGGCTTTATCGCGATCTCGGTCATGACCCCGATCTTCAAACTGGTCAGCTCAATTCATTAGAAGACCCCGCCCTGCTTCTGAAAGAAGCGGCGGGGCGGGAGTTTTCGCGAATGTTGGAAAGCAGTACCTGGAACGGACCTGACCGGCGCGGGCCGAGCCGGCAGGATGATGAAACGCGGGCCAGGAAACTGCTGGCCGAAGTACGCGCGGGCGGTCCCGGCGCGGCGGCGGCCCGCGACGCGCTGGTGCTTCAATTCCGGCCTTTGGTCCAGAAGCAGGCCCGGAAGTTCTTGACGCCTGCGGTTCCGCTGGAAGATTTGGTTCAGGAAGGCTTTCTGGGCCTGATGCACGGGATTGATCAATTCGACCCGGTGTACGAGACCAAGCTGATCACTTACGCGACGCATCACATTGACGGGCATCTGCGTCACTTTCTGCGAGACCGGACGCAGATCATCAAAGAACCGGCCTGGCTTCAGGAGATGGCTCAGAAGGTTCGGCGCGAGACCGAGACACTGACCCAGGAGCTTGGCCGGGAACCGAGCGACGCCGAAGTCGCGGCGGCTTTAGGTCTCGGCGAGCCGGAAGTCGCCCGCATCCGGTCTACCCGTTCTATTTTTGCCGTGCAGTCTTTGGATGAAGCCCAGGAAAGCGGGTCTTCGCGGGTGCAGGTAGCGGAAAGCAATGCCCAAGCCGCCCGGACCGAGCTGCCGATTGAAGACAAAGTCGTGCTGGAACACGCGTTGACGCGCCTCAAAGAGATCGAGCAGAAAGTGCTGTACTCGTTCTACTACGAAGACCATAGCCAGACCGAGATCGCCCGCACCCTCGGCGTCTCCAACAACTACGTTTCCCACATCCTCAAAAATTCCGCCCGGAAGCTCCAGCAGATGTTTCGCAGCGATGCCGTCCGCGAAGCCGCGTTGCAGCATGAGCGCAAGCGGCGGCGTGTCGCCGCGCATGGCACCGAAGCGCTGCGGGAAGATGCGGAAACGACTGCGCCGACTGTGGTTGACCCCGTCACTGGCCTTTACACGCGGCCTTATTTCGACGCCCGCTTGGACGAAGAATTGTCCCGTGCCAGTCGTCATCAGCTTGAGCTGACCGTCATCCGCCTGGGCGTAGAGGGTGATCTGCCCGAGGCCGCGCTGTTTGTCCGTATCGCCCAGGTTGCCAAAGAGTGCATGCGCCGCTCGGATTTAGTGGCCCGCGGCGACGAGCGTGAGCTGATCGCCCTGCTGCCGCACACCGGCGCGACTCGCGAAACTGTTGTCGGCCGCCTGCATGCCCATCTTGGCGAGCTACTCGCGGCCTTCCCCCACCCCTGCGTTTTGCGCCTCGGACGCGCGTCCTATCCCGGCCAGCGAACGGGACAAGAGCTGCTGGCGGCGGCTGCCCCGAACGAATCAATCCAGCCGTTTACCGAAAGCTAAGTCGGGGAACAACATTAGCAAGTAAGCACACGAAATTACACCGGACCCTAAAGGAGCATATGTCTATGAGTACGCCCCCGCCCGTCTGGCCGCCCCAGCCCGGTCAGCCGTCGCCTTACGGAGCGCCGCAGTCCAGCAGCAACGCCACGCTGATTCTGGTACTGGGCATCCTGAGCATTTTTTGCTTCCAAATCATTTTAGGCCCCATTGCCTGGATACTCGGCAACAACGCACTGAAAGGCGGCATGGTGGACCCCGCGCAGATAGGCCAAATTAGTGCAGGGCGCATCTGCGGCATTATCGGTACTGTGCTTGGGATATTGGGGATTATTTATTACGTTGTCGTGTTTGTCTTTCTCGCTTCTCATGGCGGACTTCCACATACTCCCGGTTCCTTTCCGGTCCCCGGACATTAGAAACGATTGCCGAGACGGGAAAGCCCGCCGTTCAATGATTGAGCGGCGGGCTTTTTTGTCAATACCGAAAAGAGGAACGAGGGCATGAATGGTTACGAGGGCATGAATGCTCTCGCTGGGGAGCGCAGACGCCACTGACCCGCCTGCGCGGGGCAAGAACAAAGTTTTCATTTACATCTTCCGCCGCGCAGGCGGCAGCTTGGCGCTTCGCCCCCCAGCGACGCCGTTTACGGCATCGCGTTCGCGGCATCGCTCATCGCGCCTTCACCTTGCGATCCGCCGCTTTGGCAACGTCAGCTTGAAATCGGCCCACGTCGGCTTGTACCACCCGCGCTTTGTGACACTGGCAAGGTAGGCAAGCCCAACATGAACCCCAAATCCCAGAAGACCTATCAAGGATGTGAGACTTGGGTGAAACATTCCAATCAGATAGATACCGCGCAAAATGTCTAGATACAGCGCACTCTTGATCGCTTGAAGTGGATACCTGCGTCCCATGATGATGTAGAGAAGAATTTCTGTAACACTCAGCCATAAAAGAATAACAGCGAGCATCGGTATACCTATTGATGGCAATCCTACAGCGACAAACCACATCAGCGTCTGAATCTCCAGCCCGAATAGAATAGCTGACATTTCCGCACGGAAGCCCGTTCTGCTCTGGTGCCATTCTCGTGCCATTCTTCGCCCAAACTTGCCGGGATCGCCAAACTGTATTTGTGCCAATTCCCAGGCTTCCTCCGGCGTGCTGCCGAGTTCTTCATTCGCGGCGGCTAACGCTTCCAAATGCTGCCGCACTTCTTGGTGAACTTCCGCACGTTCGTCGGCAGGAAGACGCTTCAGCGGGGCGTTGAGGCGCTGAAACCAGCGATCTAATTCTTCGTTTTCAAGCGGGCTGAACATCAAGACCTCCTAGCGTATCACCAAGGACAGCGTTGACGGCAGTGGAGAATCGCTGCCAGGATTTGAGGGATGCGGCCAGTTTGGCATGGCCGGCGTCGGTGAGGGTGTAGATGCGGCGGGCGGGGCCGCTCGGCTGAGTTTCCCACGCGCTCTCCACCATGCCCTCGCGCTCTAAGGCCCGCAGGGCGGGGTACAAGGCCCCTTCGCCGACTTTTAAGGCATCTGTTTCTGATGTATATCAATAGACGTTAAGAACCATGTGTTAAAACACACGGCTACCTGGCGCAGACGCCACGAAACACCCGCTTCGCGGGGTTAAGATAATTCCGACTCCCAGTGCTGCGAAGCGGTACTTCGTGGCCGAAGGCCATATAGCCGTGTGTTTTAACACATGGTTCCTAATGCCCTTCCATCCACCGCATTGCTCGTGCCAGCCCAATGATCGAGACGCCGTCGGTGATGCGGCCGTCCATTGCCATTGCGTAGGCTTCCGTCAGCGGCAGGCGGCGCACCCGCAGCACTTCGTCGCCTTCGGGCTGGGCATCGCCGAGTGTCAGACCCTGAGCGAGAAAAACCTGGCCGGTTTCGTCCGTGACAGAGTTTGATAAGTGGAATGGGCCGAGGTCGGCCCAGACGGACGCCGTGAGGCCGGTTTCTTCCGCCAGCTCGCGCCGGGCGCTGTCGAGTAGCGGAACTGAAAGCGAACCGCCACCTTCGGGGATTTCCCAGGAATAAAGACCAAGCGGGTAGCGCCACTGGCCGACCAAGAACGTATCGCCGTTGTCGTCGACGGGGACGATGCCGAGGGCATAGGACTGGAACTCTACTACGCCGTAGATGCCGTCCTGGCCGTCGGCGCGGATGACATGGTCTTCGCGGACACGAATCCAGGGGTTGACATAGATTTCCCGGCTGCCGCGCGTCTGCCAGGGGTTTTCGGGATGTGAGTTAGCCATAGGAGCATAATACGGGATTTTGACCAGCAATGCTACCTTGTGATTTTTTTCACGGACTATTTGGGTACACTGAAGGCGTATATTTTTCGGATTTAGTAGGAGACAGGCGGAAATCATGGCACAAGCACGGGTAGTCATTGTCGGAGGCGGCTTTGGAGGACTGAAAGTCGCCCAAACGCTGGAAAAGTTAATGCGCCTCGGCGACTCAGTGGAAGTGACACTGATCAGCCGGGATAACTTTCTATTGTTCACGCCATTCCTGACCGAAGCGATGGGCGGAATGCTGGATGAGGCAGATGTCATTTCACCGATCCGGTCATTTCTCAAAAAGACGCGGTTTATCATGGGGGAAGTGACGAATATTGACATGAAGGCGAAGACTGTCACTTATCGCCGTCCGCTGACTGATGAAACCGAGACCATGCTGGCTGATCATCTGGTGCTGAGTCTCGGCAGCACGACCTCGTTCCACGGCCAGGAGGAAATCCAGAAGCACGCCTTCACGCTGAAATCCCTGAGTGACGCGACCCTGCTGCGGAACCACCTGATGGCCGCGCTGGAACAGGCGAACGAAGAAACCGACGGCGTCGCCCGGCGGTCGTTCCTGACCGTCATGGTGGTCGGCGCCGGCTACACCGGCGTGGAAGCCGCAGGGGCGATTCGAGACATGATGAAGGAAGCGGCCCGTGCGTATGACCGCGTTCGACCCGACGAAATCCGCGTGCTGCTGGCGGATATGGCGGAAGAAATCCTGCCGACGATTGACCCGTCCCTTGCCAAGTACGCCATCCGCCAGCTTCAGAAGCGCGGGATTGAAATGCGGCTGGGCCAGAAAATCAAAGCGATCGACGAGCGCTCTGTGACCCTCTCCAAAGGCGAGTTTGTCCCAACCCGCACTGTGCTGTGGGCGGCGGGCGTTATCCCGTCGCCGCTGACGCACTTTCTGGACTGCGAAAAAGATAAAAAAGGAGCGATTCTTGCCGAGCCGACGATGCAGGTCAAAGGCAGAGACGGGGTTTGGGCAATGGGCGACTGTGCCTCGATCCCCAACCTGCTGGAAGAGGGCCGGCCCTACATGGGAACGGCGCAGAATGCGGAGCGGGAAGCGAAAAAGCTGGCGCAGAATATCATGGCGACGCTGCGCGGTCGGAAGCCTGAGCCGTTTTTATTCCGCACCCTGGGCGAGTTTGTGAACCTCGGCCATCATACGGCGGTCGCGCAGATCAAATTCCTGAAGTTTTCCGGGATCTTGGCCTGGCTGATGTGGCGCACGACTTACCTGATCAAAATCCCGCACTTGAGCCGTAAGTTCCGGGTCGTCACCGGCTGGACCTCGGATATGCTGTTCGGCCGCACGGCGGTCGAGACCGAGACCCCGCGCCTTCTGCGCCGCGCCACCGAGTTCCAGCGGCAGGGGAGCGAAGAGCCGCTTCCTGTCGCGAAGTAGAAACAAGCCAAGAAAGCCCGCAGGCATAGTGCCTGCGGGCTTTTGTTTTGCCTGCGTTACGCCGCGACCGGCTCGGACGCGCTTTCCGCCGGGGTAAAGGTGATAGTCCGGGCGTCCTGGCGCTTGCGGAAATGGATCATTTCCCACTGGTGAATATAATCCAGCACGGTCAGGGCCATCTTGCGGGCCTCAAACTCCGGCATCTGCAAAGTCAGGCTGTCGGTGGCTTTCACCATCTTGACCTGGCCCAGGCCGTAGACTTCGCCCTGGCCGTTGTCAATCCGCAGAACGAACGGCTGCCGGTACTTAGCTTCCTTCTTGAAGGACAGAGTCCGCGCTTCGGTATAATCGTCGTGAGCGCTCCCCTTCTGGTCCTCAAAACTGGTGAACGTTCCCGCCAGCAGGTCATGGCACACCAGCTTCATATCGTCGGCGTCCACATAATGCCGCACCCGCGACGACGCCTTGTTGCTTTCATCCAGCTCCACCAGCGTGAACGCGACTTTGCTGCGCTTGGGGTCAAACGCCAGCAGGTCGGTGATGTCGAGCAGCTTGTCTTTGGCGACAAGCCGGTAAATCTGAATCTTCGTTACTTCTGTCATGTCAATTCTCCTTAAACCAGGTCAGTTATCAAGCAAATCGTCAAAGGATCTTGCGGTAGGCGCAAGCCGGGCTATCACCAAGGCTGCTCCAGCACTCGTGTGTTACGAGATAGCCTCTGCCACCCACATAGTAGGCGTTTGCCACAAGCTGGTCGCCGCATTGGGGGCAGACACCGCGCACCCATTCGGGTCGGGGCCGGTCGGAAGTTCCGTCATATGCTTGCCGAACGCTTTCGACGGCGGCATTTGTTTCTAATATTGTGTCCATCACTGTGTTCCTCTCACTAAACCGTTTCAGAGCTCATCGCGCTTGTTGACGGATATTTCTATCACATCGCACATATATATTATAGCGTAAGTGGCAGCGACTATCAGCAGAACGCGAGGACTGAGAGAACCAATCTCGGGAAATTCTCATGTCGTGAGAATTTTCGCGGTAAAAATACCGTGATTGAAAGAGTAGGAACTACCGATAATAAGGGCAAAGAGGAGTGCCATCATGTTTTTCTGGATCGCCGCCGGTTATATGTTTACCGCGGTCGCATTTTATTCTTATATTGTCGCTACCGCGCAGGAAGATCCCTACCAGAGCGCCGCAACATTCAGCGAGACAAACGACTGGGAATGGACACGCGACCAGAACAACCGCAAAGCGGCATAAGCACAATGGGCGGAGACACAAAAAAGCCTGCCGGAATATCCGGCAGGCTTTGTCTGAAGACTGGATTTAAGCGTTACGGAAGGCGATGCCGACTAGAATGGAAACCACAAACCAGGCAATGCCAAGCTGACGCGTGTACCCCTGCATCCGCTCTTCATAGCCCGGCTTGCCTTTGAAATTTGCACCGGTAGCATTGTTGCCGATAGTTCCGGTCAAGCCCTCATTCTTAGTGGGCTGTGACATAACAAGTGCGACCAAAGCAATGGAAATCAGCGCCTGAAAGACCAGCAGGATAATCTGGAATGGGTTCATAAGTCGCCGCTCTTCCTTTGCCCGGCTTCAACGACCACCGGCGGCTCCTGTGCCGTGTTTGGCGTGACGACGGGCTTATCGTCCTCATTGGTCGCATTCTTGAACTCTTTGATGCCCTGACCAAGAGATTTTCCTAAACCGGCGAGCTTGGTGCCGCCGAATAGCACAATCACGATCCCACCCAAAATCGCCATATCCCACGGGCCGCCGAAACCAAATGCAAGTGGAAGCATCTCAGTGTCCTTTCTTTTCTAGAGGATCCGCCTTTTCAGCCGTCTCCATCGGCATCTCTGCCTTTGGCGCAGAAGGCACAATTGGGCGCATCAAATCGTCCGGGTCCTGATCGTAGGTCTTCCGTGCCGCAGCCTTCTCAACTGTGGCGCTGCTGGTACCGGAATACGGGTTGCCGTATTCATACGGCGGCGACATCACAGGCTTGTAAACCGACTCCACTTCCGAATGAACGGAATGTACCGCGCCGGTCAGCTCGTCCGTCACCTTCCGCAGCTCACGCATCGCCTGGCCAAGCTGTTTACCGATCTCCGGCAGCTTCTTCGGCCCGAATATGATCAGCGCCAGCACCAGAATAATCGCGATGTCCGGCGGGCTGGCCCCGAATGCTATGGGAAACATAGTCTTACCTCAGCTTCTGTCAACAAGCCTTTTGCTTTATTACGACGCAAGACCCCTAGGAAAGTTCCCCATGCATGGGTTTTAGCGCTTGGAGAACTGGAAGCCGCGCCGCGCACGCTTGCGGCCTGCCTTTTTGCGCTCTTTAACACGCGGATCGCGGGTCAGGTAGCCGAGCTTCCGCAGCGCAGGCCGCAGATCGGGATCGGACTCAACCAGCGCTTTGGCAATGCCGTGGCGCACGGCACCGGCCTGGCCGGAGATGCCGCCGCCGAGAGCGCGGATGAAAACATCAAACCGGCCCATTGTTTCAGTGACTTCAAACGGCTGCATGATCAATGCTTCTAAAGAAGCACGGCCAAAATAATGGCCAGTCGTCCGGTTGTTGACCGTGATGTTCCCCTGCCCTGACGACAGCCAGACTTTGGCGGTGGCGTTTTTGCGGTGCCCAGTCCCGTAGTAGCGTGTTGTTTCTGCCATGTTTATTCCAACTATCCTATCTTCTCAAAACTAAGCGATGTCCTGCGGCTTCTGCGCTTGATGCGGATGCTCCGCGCCGGCGTAAACGCGCAGCTTTTTGAGCGTCTGCGCTCCCAGTGTGTTGTGCGGCAGCATTCCCTTGACGACGCGCATCATGGCGACGACGGGATCTTTTTCAATTTCACGCCCGCGCGTGACGCTGCGAATACCGCCGGGATAAAGCGTGTGACGGTAGATCGGCTCGTCTTTTTTGTTGTTGCCGGTCAAAATGACCTTCGCGGCGTTGATGATGATCACATGATCGCCGCAGTCCACATGCGGCGTGAACTCCGGCTTGTTCTTGCCGCGCAGAATTTTCGCGGCTTCGACGGCGAGCCGGCCCATAGATTGGTTGGTGGCATCAAGAACAATCCACTTGCGGTTTTGTTCCATCTCCAGCGGCTTGG
The DNA here is from genome assembly GCA_964252595.1 of uncultured Armatimonadales bacterium. Lineage (GTDB taxonomy): Bacteria > Armatimonadota > Armatimonadia > Armatimonadales > Capsulimonadaceae > JANXMY01. The sequence continues at coordinate 13,205 of CAXUNT010000020.1, read as the reverse complement.
CGCTATAAGTAGACATCGTAGTTTCTCCAGTAATCAGTAGTCAACGCGCCATAGAAACAATCCCTGCGGCGCGGCAGGCGCAATCGGGTTCGTGATCCGGTCGCGCGTTGCGAGTATTTCTTCCAGTGTTTTCACCGGCACTTTGCCGGAGCCAACGGCGATTAAGCCGCCGACCAAGTTGCGAACCATCGTTCGCAGAAAGCCGTTCGCGGTCGCCGTCACCAAAAGGCCGTTTGTGACAGGGCGCACCAACAATCGGCGCAGGTCGCGGACGGTTGTCCGGCCCGGGTTGCCGCCCTGACGTGCATATGCGGCAAAGTCATGCGCTCCGACAAGCGTCTGTGCGGCACGGCGCATCAAAGCCACATCCAAATCACCCCGGTAGTGCAGGCTGTAGCGGCCCCACAAGGCGGAGCGTGTTCTTCGGGTCCAAATCAAGTAGCCATAAGTGCGCTGCTTGGCGGAGAACCGAGCATGAAAGCCAGCTTCGGCTTCTTCGGCCCGGGCGATCGCGACGTCGGGGGGCAGAATAGAATTCAGCGCGATCGCCCAGCGCCCTAGGGGCAGGCCGCTCTGCGTCGTAAACGACACGACTTGCCCTAGCGCGTGAACACCGATGTCTGTCCGCCCAGCCCCATGCAGCATGATCTCTTCCCGCGGCGACAACTGGGTAAGAGCCGCTTCCAGTGCCGACTGTACGGTGCGCTCGCCCTGCCCCTGCCGCTGGAAGCCGCTGAACTCCGTCCCATCGTATTCCACCGTCAGCTTCAGGGTTCGCACAGGGTCCTCAAATGGCACGTCGGCCTAGCGGACCCGGTTCGGCTGGCCGGTCTTCTCCGGCGTCACCGGCATCCCGAACTCGCGCTCGGTGACCAGCGACAACTGCACAATCGTTGCTGCATCGCCGCGCCGCTGACCGATCTTTACCGATCGGGTATAGCCCGACCCAGTCTTGAACTCCGGCGCGATCTGTGTGAACAAGTGATGCACCAGTGTCTCATCGCTGAGGTAAGCGCGGGCCAAGCGGCGGGCATGAATCGTGTCCACACGCGCTCCGGTGATCAGCTTTTCGGCAATGGAGCGGACATCTTTCGCGCGGGTCTCGGTGGTCTGGATCGTCTGGTAAACAAACAGCGCCCGGACCAAGCTCTTTAACAATGCTCGGCGCTGGTCGCTCGGCAGGCCGAACTTGCGGCCGCCAATACGGTGGTTCATAACTGTGTTCCTTTAACGTCTCGTCTATTCACGTTTCGTTTATTCTTCGTCGGCATCCGCCGCATCGTCGTCATCGTCTGCGTCATCTTCATCGGCATAAGCGGCATCGTCGTCTGTTGCGCCTGGGATCGTTAGGCCAAGCGACGACAGCTTTTCTTTAACTTCCGTCAGCGACTTCTTGCCGAAGTTGCGGATCTGCATCAGCTCGCTTTCCGGGATTTTCACCAGGTCGCCGATTGTCAATACCGCCGCTTTTTTGAGGCAGTTGTAAGTGCGGACAGAGAAGTCAAGCTCTTCAATCCGGGCATCCGGGGCACCCGGCACGCCGCCAGCAAAGGCGCTGCCGTTCATGCCGCCGAGCCGCCCAGCAAAGCCCTGGGGGAACTCGACAAACCGGTGGAAGAACGTTTCCAGCAGGTACGCCGCCTGGGAGAGAGCATCGCCCGGCGCCATTGTTCCGTTCGAAAAGATTTCCAGCGTCAGCCGCTCAAAATCGGTCTTGAAGCCGACGCGCGTGGACTCGACGTTAAACGAGACTTTGCGGACCGGCGTAAATGAGGCTCCAATGGGAATAACCCCGATGACCTGCTTGCTTTTGTCCTGCTTTTCGGGCAGCACATAGCCTTTGCCTTCGCTGACGGTCAGCTCCATCGAGAGATGGGCTTTGTCGTCAGCCAAAGTCGCGATATGCACCTCCGGGTTAACAATCTCGATATCGCTGGGACACTGAATGTCCGCGCCGGTCACATGACCTGGCCCGGTGACATCAATCTTCACAGTGCGCGGCTCCGGCGCCGTGCCGTTTGATACGGCCCCGCCCCGGTTATGCACTTTCACAAACAAATCTTTCAGATTCAGTATCAGCTCGGTCGTGTCTTCTTTGACGCCGGCAATCGTGGAAAACTCGTGCAGGACGCCGTCGATTTTAATCGAAGTTACGGCTGCACCGGGAATGGATGACAGCAGGACGCGGCGTAGGGAGTTCCCCAGCGTCACGCCGTAGCCGCGCTCCAGCGGTTCCACCACAAATTTTCCGTAAGTCTCGGTCTGCTCCAGCGTCTCAATACGCGGCGCAGCCGGGTCCAAAGTTGTCTCTGGCATCGTCTCTCCTTCAGGCCGCCGGGCAAGCGCAAGGCAACAGGCGAAAACCCGCCGGGGTACGGCGGGTTCTCGTCCCGGCGACAGCGCCGCAAACACGGCGGGGCCTGGTCGTTATCGCGAGTAGTACTCGACGATGAGCTGTTCGTTCACGTCCGTATCAATCATGTCACGGGTCGGTACGGCAATCACTTTTGCGGTCAGCGAGTTCGCGTCGAATGTCAGCCATTCAGGAATGCGCCGGCCCATACCGCGCAGGGAGTCCAGCATCGGCTGGAGTTTGCGGCTGCTTTCGCTGACGGTAATAGTCTCACCGACGCGCATCTGATAAGAAGGCACATCGACCCGCTTACCATTGACCAGAAAATGACCGTGCGAGATGAACTGCCGGGCTTGCGCCCGTGACGCGCCCAAGTTCAGGCGGTAAATGACGTTATCGAAACGAGTCTCCAGCAGGGAAAGAATGTTCTCACCGGTGACGCCTTTGCGGCGCAGGGCTTCATCCACATAGTTGCGGAACGGCCGTTCCAGCACGCGGTACGTCCGCTTCATCTTCTGCTTTTCGCGAAGCTGGTGAGCGTACTCGGTGGTTTTCTTCTGCATGCCCTGGCCATGCATGCCGGGCGGATAATTGCGGCGCTCGATGGCACACTTCTTGGTGTAGCAGCGAGTGCCTTTCAGGTAGAGCTTCATGCCTTCGCGGCGGCATTGCCGGCAGCGGGCATCGCCCGACTTTGAGACGGGTCCTTTTTTCACGGCGGTCATCGGTGTCTTTTCTCCAAAATCCTAATCAAAAGCTAGACGCGGCGGCGTTTCGGGGGGCGGCAGCCGTTGTGCGGGATCGGGGTCACATCTTTGATAATGCTGACTTCAATGCCGACGGCCTGCAGGGCGCGGATGGCAGTTTCTCGGCCTGATCCGGGCCCTTTGACATGGACGTCCACCCGGCGCATACCATTGTCCTGGGCGATGCGTCCTGCCTTCTCGGCGGCAAGCTGTGCGCCGAACGGAGTGCCTTTGCGCGAGCCTTTAAACCCGACTGAGCCGGCGGAAGCCCAAGAAATCAAGTCGCCTTTGACGTCGGTGATGGAAACGATGGTGTTGTTGAACGTGCTTTGAATATGCACAATCCCCTGTGCGATATTCTTGCGCTCTTTCGGCTTCTGCCGCTGCGTTGTTTTCTTCTGTGCCATTCGGTCTGAGATGTCTCCTATCATCCCGTCCCAACATTCAGCGCGGACACTGTGAGGGGCGGTACAGGACCCGCAAAAGTGCGGGTTCAGTGTTTACTTCTTGATCTTCTTCTTACCGGCCACGGCACGGCGCGGGCCGCGACGGGTGCGGGCATTACTTTTGGTCTTTTGACCACGCACAGGCAGGCCGCGCCGGTGCCGGATGCCGCGGTAGCAGCCGATTTCCTGTAAGCGCCGGATGTTGATCTGTATCTGGCGCTTCAAGTCGCCTTCGACCCGGAACTCGCGCTCGATGGTCTCGCGAAGCGAGTTAACTTCCGACTCGGTGAGGTCGCGGACACGAGTGTCCACGCTGACGCCGTTCTTTGCCAAAATGTCCCGGCTGCTGGTCAGGCCAATCCCGAAAATGGAAAGGAGCGCGTACTCGACCCGCTTGTCACGGGGGAGATCGACGCCTGCAATACGTGCCAAAAGATGCCTCCTAAATAGTCAATGCAAATGGTCAATACGGGCGGAACTAGCCCTGGCGCTGCTTGTGCTTTTTGATGACGCAGATCACGCGCACGACACCGTCGCGCTTGATCACTTTGCACTTGTCACAAATCTTCTTGACGGACGGCCGTACTTTCATTGATTTCTCCTCACGGGCAATGGGAAACACTGCCCTTACTTGTAGCGGTACAAAATTCTGCCGCGGGTCGGGTCGTAGGGAGATAACTCCACTTTCACCCGGTCGCCTGGCAAAATTTTGATAAAGTTCATGCGGATCTTGCCGCTGACCTGAGCCAGCACCTGCGGTCCATTTTCAATGTTAACACGGAACATGGCATTAGGCAAAGTCTCGGCAATTGCACCTTCGACTTCAATCGCCTTTTCTTTAGCGTAAGTTTCCGATTCTTCAGCACGGCGTTCGTCGCGAGCAGCATGCTGTTTTCGTGGTCTTCGGGGCATAAAGTCTATTACTCTCCTGATTACTTCTCGTCGGAAGGTGGCAGGGTCAAAATGTCCGGGCCTTCCTCGGTAATCGCAACGGTATGCTCAAAATGGGCGGACAGTGAACCGTCTGATGTAAATATCGTCCAAACGTCGCCTTTTTTGTGGGCAACATCGTGTCTTCCAATATTGACCATCGGCTCGATGCAGATGGTCATGCCGGCCCGCAGACGCTCGCCTCGCCCCGGCTTACCGTAGTTTGCGACCTGCGGGTCTTCATGCGGCGTCTGCCCAATGCCATGTCCGACCAAGTCTCGCACAACATTGTAGCGGCTCCGTTCAGCATGCTTTTGGATCGCCGCGCTGATGTCGCCGACATTGTTGCCGACCCGCGCCTGCGATATGCCCCTGAAAAGCGATTCCCGTGAGACTGTCAGCAGGTTCTTTGCGGAGGCAGACACTGCGCCGACGGGAACCGTCAGGGCCGCATCCGCGCACCAGCCGTCAATGGACGCATCCAGATCTAGAGAAACAATGTCCCCCTCGACCAGCACACGCTTTGCACTCGGTACACCGTGGACAACTTCGTTGTTGACCGAAATACAGGTGTTGTGCTTGTATGGAACCCGGCTGAATGACGGCTTGTATCCAAGCAATGCAGGCTTCGCTCCGCGCCGCTTCAGCACGTCCGCCGCCACTTCGTCGAGATCCAGAGTTGTGGTCTCTCCTGGCACGATGGCATCGCACATCGCCGCCAGAGCTTCCGCCACTGCACGGCCCGCGCGGCGCATCATTTCTATTTCTTCTGCGCTCTTGAGGCGAACCATCCGCGTAGTATACCCCTGTAAATCCTAAATTGCAAGTGCGTTTTTGATGCGCTCAGTCACGTCTGCCGGTTCGCCCAGCGCATCCACACGCTTCAAGAGGCTGCGCTTCTCGTAATAAGCTTGCAGCGGCGCGGTACGCTCCCGATAAACTTCCAAACGGTGGTGCACGGCATCCGGCTCATCGTCAGGCCGGCGCACCATCCGGCCGCTCTTCTCATCATAAATGAGCCGCTTGGAAAGCCGCTCCACAAGCGCATTTTCGGCGATCTCTAAATCTATGACAGCATTGAGAGACTGCGTGAATGCTTCTGCCTGCGCGACATCGCGCGGGAAGCCGTCTAAGACATAACCGCTCTTCGCATCAGTCTCCGCCAATCGAGCACCGACCCAATATAAAATGTCAGCGTCGGCCGCGAAGTTCCCGGCCGCAATCGCTGCCTCGACCTTACGCCCAAACTCTGTGTGCCGCGCGACATGGTCCCGAACAATGTCTCCAGTGGAGATATGCGGGATATGGAGCATGGCAGATAATGCCTCTCCCTGCGTTCCTTTGCCCGCACCGGGCGGACCGAGCAGAACCAGACGCATCAGCGGATAAAGCCTTCGTAGTTCCGCATCAGAAGCTGAGCTTCAATCGCTTGCATGGTGTCCAGAGCGACGCTGACGACGATCAAGAGCGATGTACCGCCAATCAGGGTGAACGTGTTCGCCGTGCCGGTCAGCGCAGGAATCCAGAAGTTCAAGAGGGCAATCAGCGCCAGGAACAAAGCCCCGGCCAGGGTGATGCGGGTCATCACTTTGTCCAAATACTCCATCGTCGGCTTGCCGGGCCGGATGCCTGGAATGAACGACCCATACTTCTTGAGATCATCCGCCATTTGCTCGACGTTCATCGTGACCGCCGTATAGAAATACGTGAAGAAGACGATGATTACCGCGTAGATCAAGCCGGAAATCGGGTTCTTGCCGGGTGACAGCCAGTTCGTCGCGTTGTGCAGGAACTGGCCGAGGGGCGTGGTTGCAGGCACAAAGGACGCGAATGTTCCCGGCAGAAGCTGAATTGACAGCGCAAAGATGATTGGGATGACGCCGGCCTGGGCAATCCGAAACGGCAGGTAGGAGGTGCCGCCCTGCGACATCTTGTTACCGACAATCTTGCGGACATGCTGGATCGGGATTTTCCGCTGGCCCAGCGTCACAAAGACAATGCCGATGACGGTAGCAAAAAACGCGACGATCAGGATCAGCGCCTGCCACGGTTTAACTGTCCCAGCAATAATCTCCGCGGCGGTGTCAACAAGCTGCCGGGGCAGACGGACCATAATGCCGCAGAAAATAATCAGCGAAATGCCGTTGCCGATGCCCTTCTCGGTGATCTGCTCGCCGAGCCACATTACAAATGCCGTGCCGGCCATCATCGTCAGTGCGACTTCAATGTCAAGCGCGATGTTCGTCGAGATCGCCCCGTTTCGCCGCAGCAGCACGACAAAACCGATAGACTGCGCCAGTGCCAGCCCCATTGTCAGGTAGCGCGTATACTGAGCGATGCGCTTGCGTCCTGATTCGCCCTCTTTCGCCATCTCCTGCCACTGCGGAATCGCGAATGTCAAAAGCTGCATGATAATCGAGGAGTTGATGTACGGCGCGATTCCCACCGCAAACACGGTGAACTTGGACAATGCGCCGCCTGAAAACACGTCCACCAAACTCAAAATACCGGATGTTCTAAAGAGCTGCTTGAGCGCATCCGGGTTGATCCCCGGCAGCGGAATATGCAGGCCGACCACATAAACCCCAAACACTCCCAGGACGAAGAGCAGCCGACGCCGCAGCTCTGGGATCGACCATGCCGCAATCATCGCCTCGATAAACGGCGTGTTGGAGCCGCTTCGTGTCACGCCGCCTCCGCCGCGCCCGCCGCTTCGCCCCGCAAGCGGAGACGCCGGCGGGATGTTTGCACTTGGTCTTTTGACTGCCATGTGTTTGCCTTAAAGAACTTCCGCCGTGCCGCCGGCCGCCGCGATCTTTTCCATCGCGCTTTTTGAGAAGTGGCTGGCGCGAACGATCAGCCTCTTGCTGAGTTCGCCATTACCGAGAATTTTCACCGTGTCTTTGATGTTGCCGACAAGGCCCGCTGTAAACAGCGTTTCCGGCGTCACCGTCGCACCGTCTTCAAAGCGCTCCAACGCGCTCAGATTGACGACTGCAAACGGGGTCTTCGGCGGGGCGTTGAAACCGCCCTTGCCCGCGATGCCGCGGTTCTGCGGCAGGCGGCGATGCAGCGGTGTCTGGCCGCCCTCAAAGCCGGGCTTGGTGTTGCCGCGTGCTTTGTCGCCCTTATGTCCCCCGCCGGACGTTTTGCCCGTGCCGGAGCCGGGGCCGCGCCCGATGCGCTTGCGCTCTTTGCGTGCGCCTTCGTTTGGTTTTAGTTCAGAGAGATTCATTGTCCTACCCCAAGTCCTTCATGCGGACCATAATGTTTCTTACGGCCAATTTTGGCGGCGGGTTCCGACACCTTTTGGCCGTCTGCCGTCTCAACGGTGAGAACGTGCGTAATCTTCTTGATCATGCCCCGGATCGGGGAACAATCGGGCTGCATGACCGACGAGCCAATCTTGCCGAGGCCAAGCGCCTTCGCGGTCAGGCGCTGGCTTTTCTCGTAGCCGATCAATGAGCGTGTCAGTGTGATTTTCAACTCAGCCATGGGTTATGCTCCCTCTTCGGTGGACGGCGCACTCGTCACAGGAGCGCTTGTTTGCATGACATCTGCGGCTTCTACCGTGCCGACAGCATTCGGAGAAACTTCGGTTTCGGGTGTGGCGGCTGCCGGAGCAGCGGTCATTGTTTCACCGCCTTCGGTTGTGGAAATGACTGCCGGCTCGTCGGAAACGACAGAAGCAATGCCTGCTGCCGAGTCTTCCTGCTCCGCTTCGCGGGCGGCATCGGCGACGGCTTTAGAAACCAAGTCGTTGACGTTCAGGCCGCGCAGACGCGCCACATCGGTGGCCCGCTTGAGCTGCTTCAGCGCGGCAATAGTCGCCCAGGCCGTGTTGACTTTGTTGGACGATCCCAGCGACTTCGCCAGAACGTCGCGAACTCCCGCTGCTTCCAGAATCGCACGCACTGAGCCGCCGGCGACAACGCCGGTACCCGGCGAGGCAGGCTTCAGCAGAACTTCCGCGCCGCCCTGCCGCAGCAGAACATCATGCGGAATAGTCGATCCGACCATCGGGACATGGACCAGCGACTTGCGGGCCGCTTCCACGCCTTTACGGATCGCGTCAGGAATGGCACGCGCCTTGCCGATGCCGGCTCCCACATAGCCATTGCCGTCGCCCACGACCACCAGAATGCTCCAGGACATGGTCCGGCCGCCTTTGTGCGTCTTCTGGACTTTGTTTGTTTGAATGACGCGCTCTTCTAAGTTCAGCGTATCCGGGTTAATCAGTGCCATTTAGAAATCCAGTCCATTCTCGCGTGCCGCGTCGGCCAAAGCCTGCACACGCCCATGATAAAGGTAGCCGCCGCGGTCAAAGACCACTTTGGAAACGCCAGCCGTTTTCGCCCGCTCGGCGACCAACGCGCCGACCGATTTGGCCGCTTCAATGTTGCCGCCCGCGCTCTTCGAAGCTGTCTCGCCCCTAAGCGACGCATCCAGCGATGACGCAGAGGCGAGAGTGCGGCCTGCCAGATCATCAATGATCTGAGCATAGATATTGTTGGATGAGCGATAGACGTTCAGCCGGGGCCGCTCCGGCGTTCCCAGAACACGTTTCCGCACGCGAATATGTCGCTTTTGCCGCGACTCGTTTTTGTTGATTTGTGCCATAACTTCGAGTTTCCTCTTGGCCCACCCGTGTCACGGACGCTGAAACGTCCGCGTTATGAGCCGGATAAGAACCCTGCCCCAGCCCTCTCCTTCCGATACGCAGTAATGCCGTAGGCATAAAGGAGAAGGCCGTGTTAAGGTGTGTACTACTTCTTGCCGCCCTTGCCGCCGCCTTTGCCGCCTGCCTTGCCGCTCTTGCCGGCTTTGCGGCGGACGATTTCACCCTGGTAGCGGATACCCTTGCCCTTGTACGGTTCCGGGGGCTTCAGCTTGCGGATCACAGCAGCCTGCTGGCCGACTGACTCTTTGTCAATCCCGCTGATCGTTACAAACGGACGGCGGGTGTTGGTGTCCTGACCGACTTCAAAGCTGACGCCTTCCAGCGGCTCCACCGGCACTTGATGCGAAAAGCCGAGGCTTAGGACCAGCTTCGCGCCGTCTTTCGCCGCACGGTAGCCGACGCCTTCAATTTCTAGGACGCGCTTGTAGCCGTCGGACACGCCGACAACCATGTTGTTGACCAGTGAGCGCGTCAGGCCATGCAAAGCCCGGTCGTCGTCCTGATCGGTTGGGCGCTTGACCAGCAGCGTGCCTTCTTCGATCTCGACGCTCATGCGCGGATGAAGCCGGCGGGACAATGTCCCTTTAGGGCCTTTGACAGTCAAAGTGCCATCGGCGGCAGCCTTGACTTCCACGCCCTGCGGCAGCGGAATAGGCCGCTTTCCAATACGAGACATGGGAGGCTCCTTTAAGAAATAAACGCCAGGACTTCGCCGCCGATACCCAGCTTGCGGGCCTTCTTGGCAGTCATGACGCCCTGAGAGGTGCTGACGATGGCGATACCGAGGCCGCGCAGGACCGTCGGCAGCTTGTCGTGCGAGCGGTAAACGCGCAGGCCAGGCTTAGAGACGCGCTTGAGGTTCGTGATGACCTTTTCGCGGTTCCGAGCGCCGTATTTGAGGGTGACTTTGATATTGTCCTGCACCGGCTGCTTGATGATCTCATAGGACTTGATATAGCCCTCTTCGTGCAGGATGCGGACGACTTCAATTTTAAGTTTGGACGAATCGACTTCAAGCGATTCGTGGTTGGCGCTGTTGGCATTGCGGATGCGCGTCAACAGATCGCCGACAGGGTCAGAGACCGGCATAATGATTTTCTCCCATCAGGCGGGCTATCTTCCGACAGTCCCGATATGGCCGTTATAGAGCGTGAGCGCGGCAGTGTCTACCAGGACGACTTGGTCACACCGGGGATCAGCCCCTGATGCGCCAGCTCCCGGAAGCAAATGCGGCAGATCGAGAACTTACGCATATAGCCGTGCGCTCGGCCGCAGAGCTGGCAGCGATTGTAGCCGCGAACCGAAAACTTCGGGGTCTTCTTCGCTTTTTGGATCAGGCATTCTTTTGCCAAAAGTCTTTTCCTTCTTGATCAACACTAAGTTGCGCCGGGAGCGCGGAAACAGGCAATAGTATACCTGAAATCCGCGCAAAATCCAGCACTTAAACAACTATTGCAGTCGTTCGCCCTGCTTTTCGCCGCGGAATGGCACACCGATGGCTTTCAAGAGCGACCGGGCTTCGGCATCCGAGGGCGCTGTGGTCACAATAATGATGTCCATGCCGCGCACTTTGTCCACTTTGTCGTAAATGATTTCTGGGAACGTGAGCTGCTCTTTGAGACCCATCGCGAAGTTGCCGCGTCCATCAAACGAATTCGGGTTGATGCCGCCGAAGTCACGAACGCGCGGCAGAGCCACATTCAGCAGGCGGTCCAGAAATTCGTACATCCGTGCGCCGCGCAGAGTGACTTTGGCGCCGATCCGTGCGCCCTGGCGCAGACGAAAGTTTGCAATAGACTTCTTAGCCCGCGTGACTGCTGGCTTCTGGCCGGTGATCGTTGCAAGATCGCTGACTGCGCCGTCAAGCTGCTTGGCATCGCCGCCGGTCTGGCCGGCCTGGCCGACACCCATGTTTAGCACGATCTTTTCAAGGCGCGGCACCTGCATGATATTCTTGTAGCCAAACTCTTTTTGCAGGTTCGGAACGATCTCGTCCTGGTACTTCTGCTTCAGCGTCGGCTGGCTCTTGGTTGTGATTGTCTCATCAGCCATTGGTGATTACTCCTCCCGACTTCTTGGCGAAGCGCACACGCTCGCCGCTTTCGTTGACCCGTATGCCGACACGAGTGGCCGTTTTGCCGTCGGCAGGGTCAATAAGCTGCACTTTTGATGCAGGGAACGGCATGGACTGCTCGATGCGTCCCCCCTGCCCGGCTGCACCAGGAGCGCCGGCGGAGCGCGGCTTCTGGTGCTTGATCACGATGTTCAGCCCTTCAACAATGACTTTGCCTTCGGTCCGCAGAACCTTCGTGATCTTGCCTTCTTTGCCCTTGTCTTTGCCCGTCAGCACGCGCACGGTATCGCCTAGAAGCAGACGCATCTTGCCGGTGTACTGGGCATTGTTGCGGCGTGGGCCGCTCTTTTTCGGCGGTGTATACATCTTAAAGCACCTCCGGCGCAAGCGAGATGATCTTCATCGCGCCTTCAAATTTGGAATCGCGCAGCTCACGGGCGACCGGTCCGAAGACGCGGGTGCCGCGCGGCGCAAGGTTGTTAGTCAGGACCACGGCGGCGTTCTCATCGAACCGCATCACCGAGCCATCCTGACGCCGGATGGCCTGGCGGGTGCGAACGACGACTGCTTTGACAACATCGCCCTTCTTGACTGCCGCGCCGGGAGTCGCCGATTTGACCGCAGCCACGATGATATCGCCGATGTGGGCGTACTTCGCGTTGGAGCCTTTTAGCACGCGGATGGTCAGAAGTTCTCTGGCCCCGCTGTTGTCCGCCGCCCGGAGGCGGCTATAATCTTGAATCATTCATTGTTCCTTTGCGCTGCCGGCCCAGTTCCACTTGCCCTTGATAAAAAAGGGCAAGCGGCTTTGTGGCCGACCCTAGCATCCCCAGAGGGATTAATTATTTCGCCCGTTCGACGACGCGGATGACGCGCCAGCATTTGTCTTTGCTTAATGGGCGGGTTTCCATAATTTCAACCGTGTCGCCCGTGTGGGCGTCATTGGTCTCGTCATGGGCTTTAAGCTTCTTGGACCGCTTCAAGATACGCCCGTACATCGGGTGGCGCACCAGATTGTTGATGGTGACAACCACGGTTTTATCCATCTTGTCGCTGGACACGACGCCGGTACGCAGTTTGCGCCGGTTCCGAGCTTCTTCTGTCTGTTCGACTGTTTCTTCTGCCATTGCTTATCCCTTATGCTCAATGCCAAGCTGCTTCTCACGCTTGATCGTCAGAATACGCGCAATTTCCTTGCGGGCGTTCTTGACGACTTTGACGTTTTCGACAGGCTTGCTCAAGCGATCTTTGCGAAACCCGTAAATGCTTTTATGGGCATCGGCAATCAGCGTGTTGAGGTCGGCATCGCTCATGCCGCGCAAAGCCGCCCGGCGGCTTTTAGTTTTCTCAGCCATCTTATTCCTCCGTCTCGACTTCGTAGAAATCCGCTTCGGCGAAATCGCCTTCCGGCTCATCTACCGTCAATGTGTGCGCCAGAAGCTGGGCCGGCGACTCGTGCCGAGTCACAAACTTGGTCGCGATAGGCAGCTTATGCTGCGCCAGCCGCATGGCTTCTTTCGCCAGTTCTTCGGGAACGCCGGACATCTCAAACAAGACACGGCCCGGCTTCACGACGGCAACCCAGCCTTCAGGAGCGCCCTTGCCTTTGCCCATACGGGTTTCGGCGGGCTTCTTCGTGAACGGTTTGTCGGGGAAGACCCGGATCCATATCTTTCCACCGCGCTTGATTTTCCGAGTCATCGCGATACGCGCGGCTTCGATCTGCCGGTTCGTCATCCAGCAGGCTTCCAGGGCTTGCAGCGCGTAGTCGCCGAAATCCACTTTGTTGCCGCCCGACGCCGGGCCGGTGCGACGGCCTCGGTGTACCCGGCGGAACTTGACTTTCTTTGGCATTAACATTTCTGATATTTCTCCTAACGACCGCCGCCGGGGCGTCCGCCACCACCGCCGAAGCCGCCACCGCCACCCGGCCGGCCACCGCCAAGGCGTCGAACAGGCCGCGCCCGATCGACGC
>CAXUNT010000019.1:0-55121 GCA_964252595.1 uncultured Armatimonadales bacterium | reverse complement strand
CTCAGTGCCGGAGGCACTTTCACGTAATAATAGCCCGGCACTTCCAGTGCCGGGTTCCAGCATCTTCTCCCGCAGCGTGGGCGAAAGTGCCTCTTCGGGTTCGGAAGCGCGGAGGTCTTCGGTCACTTGTGTCATAAACGTAATCTCCTTTTGGCAGGACGTGCAGCGCGTCAGGTGGCGGCGGACAGCCCAGCGGCGAAGCGGCGAGAGTTCGCCATCGGTGTAGGCTTTTAGGTCGTCTTGGTACAAGAAGCAGTTCTTCATGGGGCAGACTCCGGCAAGGTGTCGGATAAAACATAAGCGCTGAGGGACTCCCGCAGGCGGCGGAAAGCCGTGGACAGGCGGGACTTGACAGTTCCAACGGGAACGCCCAGCACGGCGGCGCATTCGGCGTAGGTCATCTCGTGCAGCTCGTGCAGGATCACGGCGTCCCGGTGGCTCGGTGATAAATCTTCCAAAGCTATCTCAATTTGGCCGGACAGCTCGCGCCGGGCAGACTGGCTCGCCGGACTGAGGGTATCGGGCGCGGGCTGAGTGCGGACGTCGTCATACGGCACGGTGACGGGCCTCCCTTTGCCGCTATACTTCAGGCAGTGGTTCAGTGCGATCCGGTAGGACCAAGTGGCAAGCGACGCCTCGCCGCGAAAAGCGGCGATGCTTTGGTAGAGCGCGACGAAAATCTCTTGGGTCAAGTCTTCGGCATCGGCCTCGCAGGAGGCATAGCGGCGAGCCAGCCGGTGAAGGCGCGGGCCGTAGGCGTCTACGAACACCGCCCACGCGCCGGGGGCGCGGTCTTGGATTTGCCTGGCAAGTTGTCGGTCGTGCTGCAATTCGGAAAGCCGCCTTTGTATCGCTTCTACTGTGTCGCTTCTATTCAGTTTGTTCCAAGCCGGCGGCAAAAGGTTCAAACGCCGCCAAAGAATTTTATTTTCTATTTACCAGTTTCTCACTTGCATTTGTAGCCAATCGCGGGTATGCTGTCAAGCATGAAGCACACACGTCTGTCTGTCCTCCTCTTGCTGCCGATCCTTGCCGCTAGCTTCCTGGGATGCGGCCACAAAACTGCCGATACTCCTGGAAATACAGCGGGAAGCGGAGCAACGCTGCTCAACGTCTCCTATGACCCGACGCGGGAGTTTTACGCGGACTACAATGTCGCGTTCGCGAAATACTGGCAGGCGAAGTCCGGGCAGGCTGTCACGATCAAGCAGTCACATGGCGGCTCCGGCAAGCAGGCGCAGGCAGTTCAAAGTGGCCTTGCGGCGGATGTCGTGACGCTCGGCATCTCCTCTGATATTGATGCCCTCGCGTCTTCCGGCCTGGTCGCCTCAAACTGGCAGACCAAGCTGCCGAACAACAGCGTCCCGTACACGTCTACCGTGGTCTTCCTTGTTCGGAAAGGCAACCCGAAAAACATCAAAGACTGGGCCGATTTGATCAAGCCCGGCGTCTCGGTCGTGACCCCGAACCCAAAGTCGTCCAGCGGCGGGCGCTGGAGCTACCTGGCGGCTTACGGCTACGCGCTCAAAGCCCCCGGAGGCAGCCCGGATGCGGCTAAAGCCTACATCGCGCAGCTTTACAAAAACGTGCCAATTTTAGACTCCGGCGCACGCGGCTCCACCGTTACGTTCACCCAGCGCCATGTCGGCGACGTGCTTTTAGCCTGGGAAAACGAGGCGTATTTGGTCAGCAAGCAGATCGGCAAAGGCCAGTACGACATTGTGTACCCTTCCGTCAGCGTTCAAGCCGAGCCGCCGGTGGCCGTGGTAGACAAAGACGTGGATGCTCATCACACGCGGCCTCTCGCCGAAGCGTACCTGAATTATCTGTACTCGCCGGAAGGCCAGGAGATCGCAGCGCAGCATTTTTATCGCCCGCATGACCCGGCGGTCGCCAAAAAGTACGCTGCCCAGTTCCCGGCCGTCAAAACGTTCACGGTGCAGGACATCCTCGGCGGGGTGGCCGCCGCACAGAAGTCTCAGTTCGCTGACGGCGGCGTCTTTGACCAGATTTATGTAAAGAAGTAGGAGCAGCAACGGAAAGCCATGCCGCCACGGGATAAATTCCGAGGCTGACAAAAACAGTGTCGAAGCGACACAAGCCGGAGAATAGCTCGCGGGTTTATCTTCCGTCGCCTCGACGGTGTTTTTTCTTAGCGTCGGAGTTTATTCCGTGGCGGCTTGTTCCCAGTCGCCTCTCCCTCCCGGCAAACACTTATGGCCGTTACACTTTCACAACCCGCAGTCAAGACAAACTCAGCCCGGCGCATCCTGCCGGGCTTTGGACTGTCGCTCGGCTACACGATTTTCTACCTGTGCTTGATTGTGCTGATCCCGCTGTCCACGACCTTCTTCAAGGCCGCGACACTCAGCCCGGCGAAGTTCGGGGGCGTCATCGCCGACCCGCGCACGATTGCTGCATTCAATCTCAGCTTTGGCACGTCCGCACTGGCTGCGCTGTTCAATGCGTTTGCCGGACTTTTAGTCGCGTGGACACTCGTGCGCTACCCGTTTCCGGGACGGCGGCTTGTGGACGGCCTGGTGGACCTGCCGTTTGCCCTGCCGACTGCTGTGGCGGGCATCTGCTTGTCGGCAGTTTACGCCGAGAACGGCTGGATTGGGTCACGGCTGTATCACTGGCATTTGAGACATGGCGCACTGGTCCGCGGCGGCCATTTTGACGTGTCGTACACGCCGCTGGGGATTTGGGTCGCGCTGGTTTTTATCGGCCTGCCGTTTGTGGTCCGCACCGTGCAGCCGGTCTTGCAGGACTTGGAGACTGACATTGAAGAAGCGGCGGCGAGCTTGGGAGCAACACGCGGGCAGATATTTTTGCGGGTTTTGCTCCCCACCCTCTTTCCCGCTGTGCTGACTGGGGGAACGCTGGCGTTTGCGCGGGCATTAGGCGAATACGGCTCGGTCATCTTTATTTCCAACAATGTGCCGCTGCAAGGTGAGATCATCCCCAAGTTAATTATGGAAAAGCTGGATCAATACGACTATGCCGGAGCGAATGCGATTGCCGTAGTGATGCTGCTGGCCTCGTTTGCCCTGCTGCTGCTGGTGAATGTCTTGCAAGGCTGGACCCGCAAGCGGCTGGGAATGAGCGGCACATGAACCCGCGCCCAAAGCTTGCGACGGAACCCTGGCCTATTCGCCTGGTGTTCATTGGGGGGACACTGCTTTTCCTCGGCCTGTTTCTCGGCCTGCCGCTCGTGACGGTCTTCGCGTCGGCTTTCGCGGGGGGGCGCGAAGTCTATTTTGACGCCCTGCGCGACCCCAACACGGTCAATGCGATCAAGCTGACTCTTCTTACGGCGGCCGTGTCAGTGCCGCTGAACGTCGTCTTTGGCATTGCGGCGGCCTGGGCAATTGCGAAGTTTGAGTTTCGCGGCAAGAACTTATTGTTGACGCTGATTGATCTGCCGTTTGCCGTCTCCCCAGTGGTGTCTGGGCTGATCTTCGTGCTGCTTCTTGGTCACTTCACGCCGCTCGGCGGCTGGCTGGAAGCGCACGGCGTCCAAATCATCTTTGCCGTGCCGGGGATTATTCTAGCGACGACGTTTGTAACGTTTCCGTTTGTGGTCCGCGAGGTCCTGCCAGTAATGCAGGCGCAGGGCATGGACGAGGAGCAGGCGGCGCGGGTGCTGGGGGCATCGGGATGGCAGACATTCTGGCGGGTATCCCTGCCGAACATCAAGTGGGGGCTGCTGTACGGCGTGATTTTGTGCAATGCCCGCGCGATGGGCGAGTTCGGCGCGGTCTCGGTCGTATCGGGCAAGATTTTGGGGATGACGGATACTTTGCCCCTGCAAGTGGAAGCGTTCAACGACGATTACAACTTCACGGGTGCGTTTGCCGCCGCGTCGCTGCTGGCCATGCTCGGCCTCGTCACGCTGATCGCCAAATCGCTGATTGAATGGAAGACGGAGCGGCGCTAATTAACTTATGAGCATTGAAATACGGGAAGTGTCTAAAACGTTCGGCGCTTTCCAGGCGCTTTCGGATGTGAACTTAACGGTCGGAACCGGCGAATTGGTAGCGCTGCTGGGACCGTCAGGGTCGGGCAAAACAACGCTGCTGCGGATTATCGCCGGGCTGGAGTTCGCGTCGCAGGGGTCCATCTTGTTTGACGGCGCGGATGCGTCCCATCAGGACGCTCGCTCGCGCCGGGTTGGGTTTGTCTTTCAGCATTACGCGCTGTTTCGGCACATGACGATCTTTGAGAACGTCGCGTTCGGCCTGCGGGTGCGCCCGCGAGCGACCCGCCCGACGAATGCTGAGATCAAGGCGCGGGTGCATGAGCTGCTGGGATTGGTCCAGCTAGACGGCCTGGCGGGCCGGTTCCCTTCCCAGCTTTCCGGTGGGCAGCGGCAGCGGGTGGCACTAGCCCGCGCCCTCGCGGTCGAGCCGAGCGTTCTTTTGCTGGATGAGCCATTTGGTGCACTCGACGCCCGCGTCCGCCAGGAACTGCGGTCGTGGCTGCGGCGGCTGCATGACGACCTGCACATCACAAGCGTCTTTGTGACCCATGACCAGGAAGAAGCGCTGGAAGTCTCGGACCGAGTCGTGGTAATGAACCACGGCAAAATCGAGCAGATCGGGACGCCTGACGAAGTCTATGAGCATCCGGCAAATCCGTTCGTGCTGAACTTTTTAGGGAGCGTCAACGTCTTTCACGGACGGGTGAAAGCTGGGGAAGTTCTGCCTGCTGTCTCAGAGACCGCGCCTCCATCGGTCGCTTATGTCCGGCCCCACGAGCTGGAGATCACGCGCCAAGTCGGAAGCACGGAAGAGGGCGTCGAGGCTGTCGTGCGCTATGTTCACGCTGTTGGGCCGACGGTGCGGTTAGAGTTGGAATACAAGGATAGCGGTCAGCGGCTGGACGCCGAGTTAACCCGCGACCGTTTTCAGGAGCTTCAGCTTAAAGTCGGCGAAACGGTCTATGCCACCCCGCGCCGCCTGCAAGTGTTCTCCGACGATTATTCAATTTAGGCGCTTTGTTGGGTGAGAAATCCATGCCTTGAAAGGCACGGCTATTGGGCGGAGACGCCGCGAACCCCCACTTCGTGGGGCTAGGGCATGGTTCCTGCGGTTATCAGGTAAAATAAAGGCGTGAAACAATTTTTTTCGCGCATCTTCGTCTGCGCTTTGCCGTGCCTCGTCTCTGCCGTTGTCATCTCCGCTCCCGCTGGGGCCGCGCCGCTGACGCTTTCTCAGCTTCTGGTGCGGCACCGAAACGCGGCAGCGACGCCGGCCGCGCAAAAAGATAAGTCGGCGCATCAGATTGTGTATTCCGTCAGCGCGGGTGGGCTGGCGGGGACAATGACGACCTATGAAGCGCCGCCGCACAAGTCCCGGATGGAAATGGCGCTGGGGCCAATTGCCATGACGACCGGCACCGACGGCAAGGTGACATGGGAGCAGGACGGCGCGGGGAATGTGCGGATTCTCGGCGGCGAGGAGCTGGCCGAGCGCAGCGCCGATGCCGGGTTTTCGCTGGAAACGTTTGATCCTCTCAAAAACAAAGCCGGTACGTCGGTCAAGCTGCGGCCCGCGCTTGACCCGGAAACCGGCTGCTATGTGGTGGACGTTCACCCGAAAAACGGCTCCGAGCAGAACATTTATCTTGATCCGAACACGTTTCTTATCAAAAAGACAGTGGAGCATAAAGGCGGGCTGACCGGCGTGGTTTCCGTGCTGGCCTACACGGTCAAAGACGGCACCGAAATTCCGAGCCATCTGGCAATTCAGTATGCCGGACTGCCGCTGCTGATTGACGCCGAACTGAAGTCCGTGTCCCGGCTGCCGGCAGTCACAGCGGCGTTCTTCGCTCCGCCTGCCTCCACCAAAGGCTGGCAGTTTCTGGCACCGGGTCCGCGCGTCTCGGCAAGCCTGCCGTTTGCAACTGACAGCGGCGAGATTGTCCTGCCCGTTACGGTCAACGGCCATGCTCTGCGGTTCCTGCTGGATAGCGGCTCCGGGACGGCGTTTGTGACCGAGGGCGGCGCAAAGGCCGCGGGGCTGACGACGCAGGGCAGCCTGCCTGCCCTGGGTTACGGCGGCTCGGCAGTAACGGGACTAGCCTCCGACACGACTTTGGATATCGGCGGCGCTGTGCGGCTGTCGCATCTGACCCTGCACGTCATCAAGGACCCAGCCATCACGCGGCTGCTGGCCGAGCGCGGTCATCTCGACGGCGCGGTCGGCTACGAGCTGTTCGCGCGTCTGACGGTCTCCATCAATTACGCCGACCACTCACTGACGCTGACCGATCCGTCTGCCCAGCCAGCGCCCCAGACAGGCGGAAGCGTCGTGCCGATCAAGCTGGAAAACCGGATGCCGACCGTGCTGGCCTCGGTGGACGGCAAAGCGCCGGGTCGCTTTCTCATTGACACCGGCGACTCCGGCGCGGCGCACCTGTACACGCAGTACGCCGAGGCGAACGGCCTGCTGCCGAAAGCCGGTGACCCGGCGGCGACAACCCGGCAGGGCATCGGGGTCGGCGGTCAGATGACTGAAACGCTGTCGCCAGGCCATTCGCTCAAAGTCGGCGGCGAGCAGGTTTCCGGCCTGACGCTGTCCACCATCGGCGGGCCGGGAATTTCGCAAATTTCGTCGCAGGCCGGCGGCATCGGCAACCAATTCCTCAGCCACTTTACTGTGACGTTTGATTACACGCGCGGCACAATGTCCCTGCGCCCCTATACGCCTGTCGCACCGGCGCTGACGCCTGCGGTGTTTCAGGACGCTCCCCCATTATTGGGGGCAGGGGGAACCTATCTCCTCTTCAACGCCGCTGTTGCTGCGCCCCCAATGACATTGGAGACGCTGCTGCAAAAGCACCTCGCCGCACTCGGCGGGGCGTCTGCGCTTCAGGCCATCAAGAATACGAAGATCATCTCCGATGTCGAAACCGGCGGCATTCACGGAGTTATTACGACGGTTTACGCCGCCCCGAATAAAGAATACGAAGAAGACAAGCTCGGCATCCTGGACAGTTTGCAAGGCTACGACGGCCATGTCGCCTGGGAGCGGGACGCGAACGGCAACGTCCGCGATCTGGCCGGAGAAGAGCTGAAAGACCTGCGGGTGCAGCTCTTTTTTGACACCAATTCTTATGTCCTGCCGGGCCGCATTCCCGGTACCTTGACCCTGCGCCCGCAGACCGAGCCGGGAACAGGCAGCTACATTGTCGACGCTTACCCGGAAGGCGGCAAGAAAAGCACAATCTTCTTTGACCCGCACTCGCTGATGATCGTCAAGGAACAGCATCTCGACGACGACGTTCTCGTGACGACAACTTATACTGACTACCGGACGGTAGACAGCACTCCGTTCCCGTTCCACACGGTCACGACCAATGGCAACACGCGCTACGACATTGTCGGGCAGGTCACAAGCCTCCAAAATAATGTCGCCCTGAAACTGGGCCTCTTTTCTAAGCCGCTTGGCACCAAGAACTTCGGCTTCGTCCGGCCCGGCGCAGCCTCGGCGACAGTACCGTTTGATCTGGACGACGGCGAGATTGGGCTGGAAGTCAAGATCAACGGCACCCAAGAGCGCGTTTTTTTGGACAGCGGTGCGGGCGGGATCGCTCTGTCCCAAACCACAGCGGACGCGCTCGGTCTGAAAAGCAGCGGCTTTTTGGAAGTGCGCGGCTACGGCGGCTCGACCGACCAGCATCCGGTCGCCATTCAGACTTTGGAAGTACCGAACGCCGTGCAGCTTTCCAATATCACCGGGATCGCGATTGACCTGCCGCAGCAGATTAACGACTATTTCACCCGGCCCCTGGCGGGCTTTGTCGGCTATGATCTGCTGTCTCACTTTGTCGTTCGCATTGACTACGGGCGCAAACAAATTACGTTCACCCAGCCTGCGGCGTTTCATCCGGCCCCTGCCGACGGGGCGGCGCTTCCGCTGACGCTGGACAGCAACCTGCCAACCGTGAAAGCGTCTCTCGACGCATTGCCGCCCGGCCAGTTCTTGATTGACACTGGCGACTCCGACGCAGCCGTTCGGCTGTATGGACCGTATGTGGCGAAGCATGGGCTGGACAAAAAGTACCCGCGCGGGGTTGTCTCCGTCGGCGGCGGCATCGGCGGCGTTTCCCGCGCTCGCCGGACACGTATCGCGTCATTCTCGCTGGCCGGGCAGATCCTTAAAAATGTCCCCGCCGACTTTTCGCTGGATACCAAAGGCGGGGCGTCGCAGGTCAACGCCGGGGCGCTCGGCTCCCGCCTCTTGTCTCGCTTTGTGGTGACCTTTGACTACCCGCATAACCGCATCTTCTTCGCGTCCATTGCGCCGGCTAAAGCGGCATTTGTGACCCGGACGACCGGCATCAGCCTTCTGGAAACCAAAGACAAAATTGGCCGGTCCCACATCGCCGTCGCCGACATACTGCCGAACGCCCCGGCGCTGAAAGCGGGCCTCCGCGACTTCGACGAAGTGCTGACGATTGACGGCAAATCCGCGGGGACAATCGGCCTGACCGAAGCCCGCCGCCTGCTGTCGGCCTCCTCAGGCCCGCCGCACGTTCTGACAGTCCAATCCGCAATCGGCAAGCCGCGCAGCCTCGCAGCGGGTCTGTTTGACCCGCTGAAGTAGAGGGAGCGAATTCAAGGACCGGCACTGGAAGTGCCGGTTCTCACCCTGTCAGCCGCCGCACCAAAAATACTGCCAGGAGCGCTTCTTCCACGCCGACACTGCCTGGCTGCGTTCCCAGCGCTGTCAGGATCGCCCGTGCCGGGCTGTCGGGAGAGGCTGGCAGCAAGGCCGCCAGGTGGACCAAGCGGCGCAGGCAGTCCGCATAATCGCCTGAGGTGTACGCGGTCAACGCCTGCTTAGCATACACCGAAATCCGCGCCGCGCCCGCTTCTTTCTTTTGCGCCGCCCGCGCCCGGTAACGGCGAGCGAGGTTCAGCAAAATCTTCCCGACCGTCTCATCACGGGCATAAGATTCCAGTGCCAGATAGGGGTAAAACGCATCGCGCCCGCCGCCGAGGCTGCCCACAGCGTTTAATATCTCCCGGCGGACGGTCGCCGAGTCCGTTCTGCCGAGAGCTTCCAAAAGTGCGGGCGCGGCCTCCGGTTCCCCTACCCGTCCCAAAGCGTCCGCCAAAATGGCAAGATTGGAAGGCTCCTGCTCCCGCGCAAGATGCGCCAGAAGGCTGTGCAGGCTGGTGGGGTCTTCGCGCTCAGCCAGCGCCCGGAGCGCCGCCGTGCGAATAGTGCCATCGGGGTCACGCAGCAGAACGCTGAGTATTTCCGTCACCGAGCCGTCGCTGATGCGCCCCAGTGCCTCCATCGCCGCCAGCCGCCGGGTCGGCGGGCCAAGCTGGGCGGCAGCCGCCAAGGCCGGCAGAGCGGCTTTGTCCCCAATTTTGCCTAGGGCCGTTGCCGCCGGCCCGCTGATGCCCGACGACGCATCGGAGAGCTTGCCGACCAGCGGCAGGGTCGCGCGGGGGTCCCGGATCTCGCCGAGTGCCTGCGCCGCCTTCTCCCGCACCGGCAAAGCGACATCATCCAGCGCACGAACCAGCTCTTCCACCGCCAGCGGTGTTCGGAGCCGCCCCAATCGCTCGGCGGCCTGGACCCGTGCGGACGCGCTGCCGGCTTTGGACAACTGCTGAATGCCGGCGAACGACCCGATCGGCTTAGAAGCTTTAAGCTGCTGCAAGACATAGGTCGTCCGCCGGCTGCCGTGTTCTTCAATCGGGCGCACCAGCAGCAGCGCGAAGCCGCGCGTCAGCGTTGCGATGAGAAACAGCAGATGGTAGTTGTTGAGAATGTAGCCATGCTTCGGGAACGTCAGGTGACTAAACGCGACCATCAGCGCCCCGCCCGCAAGCGGCGCGAGGCCGCCTGCCAGACCGGAAACGGCGGCGATGGCGCTGACATACACCGTTCGCTTTTCGGCAGGAGCAGCCCCGATCATCAAGTTGAACTGCGTGAGGCCCACGCCCGCCCAGCCGAAGCCGGCAAACAAGTTCAGCAGAACGATCACCAGTTTGGTCACGGACACGCGCAGGCCACCGTCGCTGCCGTAAGTCCATAAACCAGGAATGCCGTCCGGCGCGGCGAGTATCCACAGTAGGGGCGGCACCAGCACCAGCATGGCGCTGATCATCAAGACAGGTTTGTTGCCGTACTTGTCGGCCAAATAGCCCCAGAGCGGCATGGACGCGAGCGACGCCAGAGTCGCGACGGCGGTTAATAATTGAAACGATGTATAATTCAGGTGCAGGTACTGAAGCTGATACACCGTAAAGAACTGCCCGGCGACCGACTGGCCGATGACCATCATCGCCAAAAAGGCCGTGATCCGCTGAAAGTTTCGGTCGGCGAACGGCGCTTTGTAATACGCCAAAGCGCTTTCTCTCGGCATGCCGTCCGCACCAGACTTTTCCTGCGTCACATCGGGACTTCTGAGAACAAGGCCGAACGAAGCCAGCGCAAAAATGCTGGCAGTTGCAAAAAGAGTTGCAAACGCCGCCGGCTCACCCCCTGAATGGTGCTTGACGGCGGCATCCAGGAAATAGCCGCCCAAAATCGGCACGACAAGGCCGACCCACCCGGCATACATGTTGCGCTGGCCAAAGTACCGTCCCCGGCTCCCGGCCGGCACGATGTCCGTGATCCAGGCCGTCCACAGCGGCGCGGAAACGTTCATGGCAAGGGCAGACAGCAGCGTCAGCAGCAGGAATGCGCCGACCCAGAGAGTTTTGGGCAGCAAAAAGGGGATCAATAAAATCGGCACCCAGAGCAGGCGGCTGACCACTGAGAACCAGGCGATCAGCGCCTTGCGCTCGCCGTACCGCTGGGCGAGAAACGACGAGAAAAGCTGGACCAGGCCGGCAAAGGCGGGAATGCCGCCGAGGACGCCGAGCCAGAACGAGCTGCACCCCAAAAACAGCGCAAAACCTGTCTGGAATGCTCCTGACGTGAGCTGCCCCTGCACAGTTGACGCGCAGCCTTCAATAGTGGAAAGCCGTAGCGCTTGGCGGACTTGCAGCCGGGACAACCCCGGAGTTTCAGGTGTTTGAGAGAGAGAATTCGGAGTGTCGGAAGTCACACTCTTAGGGTACGACACGAAACGCCGTATTCCTGCTTTGATTTCGGACTAAAGCGCCGCACCGTTGACACGGATCGCCTGTCCGGTGACGAAACCCGCCAGATCGCTGCACAGAAACAGCACGACCCCCGCAACATCGTCGGGAACACCCTGCCGGCGCAGTGCGTTGTGCGTCGTGCTGTTTTGCATCAGAGACGGTGACGGTGCGTTTTCCTGGAACGCCGTGTTTGTCCCGCCGGGAGACACGACATTCGCCCGAATGCCGTCCGGCCCGACTTCCTGGGCGAGATCCGCGATGAATATATTCAAGGCTGCTTTGCCTGCGCCGTAAAACGCGAGATTGGGGATCGGATCATGCCCGGAGCCACTGCCGATGGCGACAATCGCCCCGCCCCGGCGCATGGCCGGGACCAGGCCGCGCGTCAGCAAAAACGCCGAGCCTAAGTTCACATCCAGCATCCGCCGCCACGCTGCCGGCTCGATTTCCGTTACCTTGCCGGACAGGCCGACACCTGCGTTTAAGATCAGCAGGTCCAGACCGCCGGCAAATTGCGATCTCGTCTGGGCAATCAGCGCGTCCACCTGCGCCTCGTCCCCAATGTTCGCCTGGATGTTTGCATGTGTTCCCAAACCAAACGCTTCCCGCTCGGCCAGCGACCGCTGCGCGGTTTCTGAATCGCCCCGCCAGACCGCCAGCGTGCTTGCGCCCGCTTCTGCCAGCCGCCGCGAGATCGCCCGGCCAATCCCGCGCGTGCCGCCGGTAATCAGCGCATTTTTGCCTGTCAAATCAATCGGGATCATTTGCTGCTTTCTAACAGTACCTGGATGGCGCTCTCCGACAATGCCGTCGGGGATGCGCCAAGATGCGTCGTCGCCAGCGCCCCACAGGCATTCGCATAGCGCAGGGCGTCTTGAAGGACATTGTTGATATGCATCAGCGTTCCGCCTAAATCCGGCCCTTGCCGCAAGAGAAACGCCAGCAGGCCCGCAGTGAACGAGTCCCCTGCCCCAGTCGCGTCCACAAACGGCACGAAGAATCCTGGCACGTTCACCGATCCTCTTTGGTGGTATCCGGTGCAGCCGTTCGCCCCGCGCGTCACGCACACGAGCCGCGGCCCTCTCTCCAGCAGCCGGCCTACGGCAGTTGCTTCATTGGGTGCATCCGGGAACAGCGTTAAGACCTCGTCTTCGCTGATCTTGACGATGTCGGCGGCGGCAAAGCCCGCCAGCGCACCCTCACGCATCGCATCTTCCGACGGCCACAGCCAGGGACGAAGATTAGGATCGTAGGACACCCGCGCTCCGCCCGCCCGCGCTAGCCGTGCCGCCTCATAGGTCGCACTTCGGCCCGGCTCGGCGATCAGCGAAATACTGCCGTGGTGCAGCACGCGCGTTGCTCCCAGCCACTCCGCGTCCAGCTCATCGGGGCGCAGGGCGAAGTCACGGGCCGGGTCAAAGTAAAACAAAAAGTCGCGCTCACCGTCCGGCATGACGGACACAAACGCAAGGCCAGTTCGTGCAGCTTTGTCTAAGATAAAGCGGCTTGTGTCCACGCCTAGCCCGCCGAAGTGCTGCTTCAGACACTTTCCGAACGGGTCGTCCCCAGCTTTAGACACGAATGCCGCTCGCAGGCCGAGCTTTGCCGCCGCTGCTGCGACATTTCCCGGTGCGCCTGCCGGGACTTTCGTGAAGCCCGGCGCGTCCACAAGCGAAACCCCGGACTGCGTGGCCGGCAGGTCTATCAGCGCTTCGCCGAGGGTAATGATGTCAGTAGGCATAGGTCAGGCTTAATGGCGAGGATGACATACAGGACCCGGCACTGATACAAAGTAATGCTCTCCTGAGCATAAAGTGCCGGGCTTTAGAAGTGCAAAATGTCCGCCTTCGCGGACGCAGGATCAGCCTGACGCAAGTGGCATTGGGTCCCGCAGGGGCTTTCTTTGCTTCGTTAGCCCAGCACTTCCAGTGCCGGGTTTTTTGCCGCTGGGTCCTAATATGCCGGGTTCATCCCGGTTACTTGTTAAACGTCGTCAGGAACTCGTCGTACAGTGCAGGCGAGACCAGCTTCCACTGCTTCACTGCGTCCTGAATCGGCACGGCAACGATGTTTAGCCCTTGCTGGGCGACCATCACGCCGAACTGGCCTTCATGCACCAGATCGGCGGCTTTGATGCCGACGCGCGTGCCTAAAATGCGGTCGAACAGGGTCGGCGCACCGCCGCGCACGACATGGCCCAGCACAACGTCCCGCGTAGGAATGCCCGTGCGCTTTTCAATCTCTTTGGCTATCGCCGGCCCAATGCCGACTTCGCCTAATTGGTGATGCCCGAACGCATCGAGCTGGGCGTCTTCGGCTTTTTGCGCCCCGGCGATCTCAACGCCTTCGCTGACCGCGACAATGCCCCACGTCTTGCCCCGCGCGTAGTTGGCCTGAAGGTGCTTGCACATAACGTCCATGTCTAGCGGCACTTCAGGGATCGCGATGTAATCCGCCCCGCCGCCGACCCCGGCCCACAGCGCAGTCCAGCCGGCATGGCGGCCCATGATCTCGACCACGATCACCCGGTCATGGGACTTTGCCGTGTCACGTAATCTGTCAATGGCTTCCAAAGCCACCGACGCCGCCGAGTCGAACCCGAACGTGTAATCGGTCAGATCCAAATCGTTGTCCATCGTCTTCGGCACACCGACCGTCTTGACTCCGTGCTGCGTGAACAGCTTGGATGCGACGCCCAGCGTGTCCTCGCCGCCGAGGGCAATCAGTGCATCCAGCTCAAACTTCTTGATGTTAGATAAAACTCCTTCAAGCTGGGCTTCTTTTCCTGCTGCGAAGGGGTTCGTCCGCGACGACCGCAGAATAGTCCCGCCCTCGCTGATGATCCCTTCCACACGCTCCAAAGTCAGCGGCTCCGTGTTGCCTTCCACCAAGCCCTTCCAGCCCTGCGTGAAGCCGATCACTTCGTCGCCGTAGTCCAAGAGGCGCATCACCGCGCCCCGTATCGCCGGGTTCAATCCGGGGCAGTCCCCGCCGCCGGTCAGCATACCAATCTTCATAGTGTCTCCGTTGTTCTTAGTTGGAAGCTGTAAATGCTTCTACTTCATTATCTTCATATTCGCAATCACAAGAGAGGGCTTGCCCACCGCAGATTGGGCATCTCTCAACATCACACGAAGAAACATGGAACTGCCCTTTGTCAACCATGCAGTCATGGCATGGCTGACGGTCAGCGCCCCAATCATCATCTTCTTCTCCATAGCGCACGCGCGGGTATACCTGTCCATTAATCACATAACTAAGTTCCTGCTGCGCTGCCTCGATGAGCGCGGGCCAATAGGAAACCATCTTTTTGCCATTGTATGTGACAAAATCGGGCTGCTCATCCATATCTCTTCTCCGTCAGCAATGAAAACATTCAATCCGCCACGGAATAAATTCGGAGGCTCGGACAAACCACCGTCGAGGCGACGGAAGAACTAATCGTCGGCAAAATCCTGTGTCGCCGCGACACTGTTTTTCCCCAGCCTCCGAATTTATTCCGTGGCGTCTTCCGCTAAATCGTAGTCAAACACAATCATGTCGCGCAAACGAACTCCCTGCCAGAACTCCGGCGGGTCTACGGCATCAAACCAGCCGCGCCGGACGTGGCTTAGGCGGAAGCCGCACTTCTGGTAGAACGCGATGTTGTCCAGCGAGAAATTGCCCGTGCCGACCAGCAGGCGCGTGACGCGGCGATGACGCGCTTCTTCGACTACTTCGGCGACTATCGCTTGACCAATACCCTGTCCGCGCCGCATTTTATCGGTCGCCAGCAGCTCAATTTCGCTCTCGTCGCCCCAGCGCACGACAACAGCGCCGACAATTATGCTGTCACAGTATGCTGTGTAAGAAGTCAAGCCCGGATCGGCCAGCAATGCCCGGCGCAATGACTCACTTGTGAGCGCGTCTTCCAGCAGTGTGACAACTGTTTCAGTTTGCGCATTTTGGACAGGTTGAAGAACAACAGCAGGCACTGAGGATTATAGCAGAAAGCAGGCACAAGATGTGCCTGCTTCCGTGGAAGAGTTAGATTTTAGGGACGACGAGGCCGTAGTTGCCGTCGTTGCGGCGGTAGACCACTTGGGTCATGTGCGTGTCCATGTCGAGATACACATACCAGTCGTGGTCGGTCAGTTCCAGCATCTGCACGGCATCGTCAATGCCCATCGGCTTCATGGTGACGGCTTTAGTGCGGACAATGCGCGGGCTGTCGTCTACGTCGTCTTCGGTGGTTGCGGGCAGAATATCCGCCATACCGGAGCCGTTGTCCGTGAGGACGTTCCGCAGGCTTTGCTGATGGTTCCGCAGATGGGTGTGCTTGGCCTTGAACTTTCGCAGGCGCTGTTCCAGCTTATCTACCACGCGGTCGAGCGAGACGTACATATCGCTGGTCCGCTCTTCCCCGCGCAGCATGAGGCCATCGCCTTGCAGCGTGACTTCGACCCGGTGCAGGCCGCCCTCAACACTTTCCACAACAATGACTTCCCGGATGTTCTGGATGAAGGTTTCCAGCTTTTGCAGGCGTTTTTGGGCATGTTCCCGCAGCCCCTCGGTCACTTGAAGATGCTTTCCCTTTACGGTCACGGCAATGGACATAGTATTTCCCCTTTCGATCCGGCGCTGTTTCAATCCCAGTCGGGCTGGGGTCAGCGCTCTGTTTGATGCAGTTGATGCAGGATCAGAGTGCATCGCGCTTGCCATAGTCGCAAGAGGCGTCGCAGCAACGGCCCTGATTAAGCAGAATTAGTCAAAAGCGCGACGGCATGGGCAGCAATGCCTTCGCCGCGTCCGAGCGAGCCGAGCCCCTCGTTGGTAGTTGCTTTTATACCCACTTGTGACGGCTCAACATGTAGGGCAGCGGCGATGACGGAGCGCATCTGATCAAGATAGGGGGCAATCTTGGGGGCTTCAGCAATTAGGGTCATGTCGGCATTGCCGATGGCATAGCCTGCTTCAGAGACGCGGCGGACGACCTCGGCGAGAAGCGCGAGGCTGGACGCGCCTTTGTAGGCAGGATCGGTGTTTGGGAACAAATGGCCGATGTCGGGGAGGCCCGCCGCGCCGAGCAGGGCGTCACACAGGGCATGGAGCAGAACGTCGGCGTCGGAATGGCCGTCCAAACCACGCGGGCTAGGGATTTCAATGCCGCCGAGAAAAAGCTTGCGGCCTTCGACCAAAGGATGAATGTCATAGCCGAAGCCGATGCGTGTTTGGGTGGTCATAGAGCGAGGCTGCCGTGATTGCCAAATCGCTTCGGCCAGCGGCAGGTCTTCGGGACGGGTAATTTTTAGGTTGGCGGGATCGCCCGGCACAAGATGAACCGGCTCGTCGCTGAACTGCTCCACCAAAGCAGCTTCATCGGTTCCGGTCCAGCCCATCGCCCGCGCGGCCCCGTGCGCCTCAAATAGCGTCCCTAAGCGAAACACCTGCGGGGTCTGCATCGCCCAGAGACCTTCGCGGTCTACGGTGCGCTGAACGATAGAGCTGTCGTCAGCGGCTTTCAGCGTATCCGTGATGGGCAGGGCGGCCACGGCATTGCCGAACTTTTTCGCACCCTCTAAGCAGCGGTTAATAACGGCGGCAGTGACTAGTGGACGGGCGGCGTCGTGGACTAAGATTAGGTCGTCGGGATCGCCGCCGAGCGTAAACAAGCCGACGGCAACTGACTCTTGGCGTGTCTGCCCGCCGGCAACAACCGCCAGCACCTTGTCTACACCCGCAAGCGCTTCACGGCAGCGACTGACTTCTGCCGGCCCGGCGACCACGACAATGCCGTCAATCTGCGGGTGGGCAGCAAATGCTTGAGCCGTTCGGTAAAGAAGCGGCTTGCTGCCGAGGGGCGCAAAGATTTTGTTGTCGGCCCCACTGCCAAAGCGAGTGGCACGGCCCGCGGCGGGAAGAAGAACATACTTAGCTGACATGGCTTTTCGGACTACAGCTTATTTTCAGACTACAGCTTATTTTCAGACTACGGCTTATTTTCAGACTACGGCTCAGTAGCGGCGGCCACCGGTGCGGCGATCCTGGGGCGGGCCGCCACGCGGGTAGACCCGGAGGCCATTGCCGCCGTCTTCTTCCTCGCCCTCGTCTTCGCCGCGAATGCTGGCAAAGATCATCTTACCAGCGACGGTTTGAAGCACACTGCTGGTGACGACCGGCAGGGTCTCCCCGATGCGCCGCCGAGCGCCTTCCACTACAATCATCGTGCCGTCTTCGAGGTAAGCAACGCCCTGGTTTTGCTCTTTGCCTTCTTTGATGATAGTCACGACCATTTCTTCGCCCGGCAGCACAATCGGCTTGACAGCGTTCGCCAGCTCGTTGATGTTCAGCACGGGAACACCCTGAAGCTCAGCGACTTTGTTGAGGTTGTAATCGTTTGTGACGATCTTCCCATGCAGCTTCTTCGCCAGTTTGACCAGTTTTGCATCCACTTCGTCCCGGTCGTTCGGGTCCGTGTTGTCATAGGTACGGACCTGCATCTCGTTCTCGGTCCGCATCTGGTTCAGAATGTCGAGACCCCGGCGTCCGCGGGCGCGTTTCAGGCCGTCGGCGGAGTCGGCGATGTGCTGCAATTCATCCAGCACAAAGCCAGGAACATAGATCGGGCCTTCAATAAACCCGGTGCGGCAGATGTCGGCCACGCGGCCATCAATAATGACATTTGTGTCCAAAATCTTTACCTGCTCTGGCAAGACTTCTTTGCCATCGGCAGGCAGCGGCGCGGGGCCAGGCAGGAAGATCCGCAGCTCGTCCTTCATGCTCCAGGTCGCGACAATGCCTAGATAGATTAAAACGCCGCCGACGACAACGGTGAACCAGACGCCCATGATTGGAAACGCCGAGCGCAGCATGATGGTCAGGAGCAGGCCGACCGCGACCCCGACAAATGTCGCAACTTTCTCGTTCGGCTTCATCTCGCGCAGCCGGTCACCCGCCCGGACCAGCCAAAGAAACGCCGGTGCCGAGATCAGCAGCGCAACGAGGATGCCAAGCAGCGTGAACGCCGCCAGTGCGGTGACTCGACCCGCCCCCGTGCCGAGGCTGTCACGTGATGCTACGACAAAGGCATTTGTGCTATTGGGGTCGCTGACAGCCGCGACAATCGCCTGCCCCAGCACGAAGCCCAAGATTCCGCCCAGAACAAGCAGGGCACTGACAAAAATCCCACGCCAGACCTTGGTAGCGGTTTGATTGTCCGCCCGTATTTCCGTGTCAACTGCCAAAATTCTCTCCTCAGCGTCCGCGCGAAACACGAATGCGAGTTTCTGCGTGCGCGACCGCCCGCTGGGCCTCTGCGGCGGTGCCGGAGCCGCCATCCGCGTCCGCCAGCATCTGCCGGGCGGCAGCAAGGTCTTCCTCAGCACGGCTCACGTTGATTTCATCGGCCCGCTCCGCACTGTCGGCCAAAATGGTCGTATGCCCGTCCTGCGGCGCGACTTCCAGAAAGCCGCCGGAAATGACCAGGTGCGAAAGAGTCCGGCCATCCGCCAGCGTCGCCAGGACTTCGCCGGGCGCAAGCTCGGACATCAGGGGCGCATGGTGTGCCAGAATGCCGAGCTGCCCTTCCGAGCCAGGCGCGATGGTTTGGATTACTTCTTCGGAGAGCATGACCCGCTCCGGGGTCACCACATCAAGAATATACGTTGCTGCCATAATTTATGTTTCAGGAGCCGCCCCAATAATAGGGGAGCCATAAGCCCCCCGCCCCAATTCTGGGGAGCAATATGGATAAGACAAAGAGTCGCCGTGCAGGCTGGGACTTCCTGCTCTGGCTCCCTAGAATTGGGGCAGGGGGGGCATACTGCTACCCACCCATCGCTTTTGCTTTTTCAACGGCCTGCTCAATCGCGCCGCAGTTCAGGAACGCCTGCTCCGGCAAGTCATCATGCTCGCCTTCCAAGATAGACTTGAACGAGCGCACTGTCTCGGTTAATCGCACATACTGGCCGGGCAGCCCCGTAAACTGCTCGGCGACCGAGAACGGCTGGCCGAGGAAGTTGCGGATCTTGCGGGCGCGGGCGACCGTCAGCTTGTCTTCGTCGGACAGCTCATCAATGCCGAGAATGGCGATGATGTCCTGCAATTCTTTGTAGCGCTGCAAGATCTGCTGAACGCCCCGCGCGACATCGTAATGCTCCTGGCCGACGACGGCGGGGTCCAGGATGCGGGACGTGGAAACCAACGGGTCCACCGCCGGGAAGATGCCGATGGCGGCCAGCGAGCGCTCCAAATAGGTGGTGGCGTCGAGGAACGCAAAGGTCGTGGCCGGAGCCGGGTCAGTCGGGTCGTCGGCGGGGACATACACGGCCTGAACTGATGTGACTGAGCCGTTCTTGGTACTCGTGATGCGCTCCTGCAAGCCGCCCATCTCCGACGCCAGCGTCGGCTGGTAGCCGACCGCGCTAGGCATACGGCCCAAAAGCGCCGACACTTCGGAGCCGGCTTGGACAAACCGGAAAATGTTGTCAATAAATAAGAGAACGTCCTGGCCTTGCTCGTCGCGGAAGTATTCTGCCATCGTCAGACCCGATAGCGCCACCCGCAGACGTGCGCCCGGCGGCTCGTTCATCTGGCCGAACACCATGGCGGTCTTGTCAATGACGTGGGCCGTCTTGCCTTCAGCGTCTTTGAACTCGGTTTCGCTCATTTCCAGCCACAGGTCGTTGCCTTCGCGCGTCCGCTCGCCGACCCCGGCAAAGACCGACACGCCGCCGAACTCGACCGCGATGTTCCGAATCAGCTCCTGGATCGTCACCGTTTTGCCGACCCCCGCGCCGCCGAACAAGCCGATCTTGCCGCCTTTCGGGTACGGACACAAGAGGTCAATCACTTTGATGCCGGTTTCCAGAATCTCAATATTCGCCGACTGGTCTTCCAGCGTCGGTGCGGCCCGGTGGATCGGGTAGCGCTGATCGGTCTTGACCGGCCCGCGCTCATCAATCGGCATACCAAGTAGGTTGAACACGCGGCCCAGCGTCGCGTTGCCGACAGGAACCGTAATAGAGGCCCCAGTGTCCTGGACATCCATGCCGCGCATGAGGCCGTCGGTGGACGACATGGCGATGCAGCGGACGACATCATTGCCGAGGTGCTGCGAGACTTCGACTGTGAGATTGGACTCATGCGCCGGATCGGCAATGGTCAGCGCGTTCAGGATTTGGGGCAACTCGCCGGGCGCAAACTGCGCGTCCACGACGGGTCCCTGGATTTGGACGATTTTACCGACAGCCATATCTAAAGTATCTCTCCCTTGAATGAAAATCCGATGAAATAGAGATTAGGTGTAATCTTCTGTTAATCTGTGAAAAAGTGCGCTAAGTTGCGCCAAGTATAACCGAAAAGCGGAAGGAGTGTCAAGCAGATGCTCAACCCAGAACCGGCAGCACATCCGAAACCTGAATTATTGCCTCGTCTGGGTCACGCGCAAGAAAATGAGGTCCTTTCAAACTTAGCAAATTGTCATTCAACCCAGAAACAACAGGATATACGAAAACTGGGATGGGAGCCATAAGCGGATTAGAAGTCATTCCCGACTTACAATTTCCGTTAGCATAATATATCTCAATCGCCATCCAGGTAGAGGATGTCCAAGTGCTGTCTACAATTGCAAGTAGGGCATCGCTGCCCGCAATGTCCCGCTCAATCACGTCGTATCCGCGAAATTCTTTTTCCCAAGCCACATCGTAGCCAGCCGCTGCCAGCTTTGCAAGAAGACTATTGGCTTGTGCGTCAAAGCGCGATAATCCAGTCACTTCTGTTTCCATTGCTGAGATGTAAATGCGCGGCGGCTTGTTTACCATAGCAGTTGCTGTGAGAGGCGTGGGATTGAAATCCTGCGCTGTGGGACGAAGCGCCCAGTAGCCGCCTTCGCGGGTACAAGACTGTGGCACTATCCTGTTCTGTGTCCACGCAGGTGGACAATGGGCGCTTCGCCCCACAGCGCAGGAATTTATTCCCACGCTTCCTGTTCCACGTTTCCCTAGCCTCAGCCTACTTCAGCGCCTCAGCGCCGCCGACGATTTCGGCAATTTCTTTGGTGATGGTGGCCTGGCGGGCGCGGTTCAGGGACAGCGTGAGGCTGGAAATCATCTTGCCGGCGTTGTCGGTCGCGCTGGACATGGAGGTCATGCGGGCGCCATGCTCGGACGCGACACTTTCAATGATGGCCTGGTAGACCTGGGTGTCCACATAGCGCGGGAGCAGGCTGCCGAGAATGACTTCGGGGTCCGGCTCAAAGATGTAGTCGGTGGGCTGCTGCTTGGGAGCGTCGGCTGGAGCGTCTTCGGCAGCCGGCGGCTGGATGGGCAGCAGAGTCAGGGTCTGGGGGCGCTGGGTCATGGCAGAGAAAAATTGGGTGTAAATCAGGTAGAGCGCGTCAATCTCGCCGTTTCCAAACAGTTCGCGGCCCGTGCGAGACAGCGCCTGGGCTTCGGCGAACGAGATGCCGGTGGCGGGAACGGGATGCTCGGCGACCACATCAAAGCCGCGCCGCTTAAAGAAAGTCGCGCCTTTTTTTCCGATGCAGACTAATTTCGCGCGGGACGGCCCGTAAGGCTTGATGAGGTCGTTGGCCCGGCGGATGACGGTGGAATTGTACGCGCCGCACAAACCCCGGTCGCCGGTAATGAGAATAACGCCGATGTTCGCCGGCTCCCCATCATTTCGCCGCAGCAGCGGGTGCTGGAGGCCTTCCGTGCCGCCGGCGCTGAGGCTCTGCATGACCGCACGGATTTTTTCGGCGTAAGGCCGGGCCGCGCCGACCGCGTCCTGAGCGCGACGCAAACGGGCGGCGGCGACCATTTTCATCGCTTTGGTGATCTGCTGGATATTTTTCGCCGTGCGGATGCGTCCGCGTATCTGCCGGGGTGTTGCCATCGCGTGGCTCCTTAGAGTGGAAAATGAAGATGCTCAAATGATACCGTAACGCGGTGCTTTTGTCAACGCCGGGACTTGTGCGGGGTACACTATAGATGTTATGGATATTCTAGCAATTGAAACGTCGTGCGATGAAACTTCCGCAGCAGTCTTAAGAGACGGGCGCGAGCTGCGGTCGAACGTGATCGCGTCGCAGATTGACCTGCACGCAAAGACCGGCGGGGTCGTGCCGGAAGTGGCGTCGCGGCAGCATGTCACGCAGATCAACGCCGTGATCGCAGAAGCCTTGCAGGAAGCCGGGATCGGCTTTGGAGACTTAGGCGGCATCGCGGTCGCGAACCGTCCGGGGCTGCTGGGGGCGCTGCTGGTCGGGGTTTCGGCAGCGAAGACATTGGCATATGCGCTCCAAATCCCGCTGCTGGCGGTGCATCACATCGAAGCGCATATTTACGCCAACTGGCTGGTGGACCCGGACATCGCGTTTCCGGTGATCTGCCTGGTGGCGTCCGGCGGCCATTCCGAGATCTTTCTCGTGCGCGGCCACGGCGACTACGTTATCTTGGGAAGGACGCGGGACGATGCCGCCGGGGAAGCATTTGATAAATCGGCCCGGCTGCTCGGCCTGCCCTACCCCGGCGGCGTCTCAATTGATAAGCTCGCGCGAGAAGGCGGCAACCCGAGCGCCGTTCCCCTGCCTCGCGCCCAGCTTGGGCCGGACTCGCTGGACTTCTCGTTCAGCGGCCTCAAAACCGCCGTGCTGAATGCCCACCGCGACCCAGCCTTAGCGGCGGTCTCGCTTCCCGACTGGGCGGCATCGGTGCAGGAAGCGATTGTTGGGGCGCTAGTGGCGAAAACGCTGAAGGCTGCCCAAATGCACAGCGTCAACCATGTGCTGCTGGCCGGCGGGGTCGCGGCGAACTCCCGTTTGAAGTCGGCGATGCAGGAGGCTTGCAATTCCGCCGGGCTGCGTCTGACCCTGCCGCCGCCGCGCCTTTGCACGGACAATGCCGCTATGATCGCCTGCGCCGGCTACTACCACTGGCAGGCCGGCAGGGTGGACGGCTTGGATTTGGACACGCTGGCATCGGAGCGTTTGGTTTGACGGCCGGGACTATGTGACTTGGCACACTTTATGCAGCAGGTAGTTTTGCGGGTGTTTGGAAGACCAAGGAACGTCCGCACAGACCGGCAGCGCGTTGGCCCGGCTCTTTCCCCACTGCTCCTCCACGAAAGGTCAGCAAAATGCCATTCCCTAAAGCGTCGTTAAAGACGCACCTCTTCCTCCCAGCCCTTGCGCTGACGTCCGTTTTAATGCCGTCAGCCGCACACGCTCAGACCGGGCTGCAAGTCGTGATGAGCGGCCTGAACAACCCTTACGGCCTTGCCTTCGGCCCGGACGGCGGGTTGTATGTCGCGGAAGCCGGGACCGGCAACGGCGGTCTCAGCACCGGCACCGGCCTCATTGACGGCGCCGGCAATCACGATTATTTCGGCGACACCGGCTCGGTCGCTGAACTGAAAGGCGGCATCCAGTCGGAGGTCATCACGGGCCTGCCGTCGCTTGGCCCGGCGGGCGGCGGCGAGACTGCCGGACTTTCCGGTATTACCTTTGTCGGCGGCAATCTCTACGGCGTGTTTGGCTTCGGCGCCCAAGAGTATCAGCGCACCCAACTTGTTACGGATATTGAGCAAGCAACGGGGCAGAAAAGCACCAATGCAAGCGATCTCGGCCAGGTTGTTCAACTCGTTCCCGGCATGAACTCAATCACGCCGATTTCCGACATGGTTCCCTACGAGACCGCGAACTACGCGGCGAACAACGGGACCTCGCAGATGCCTGAGTCAAACCCTTACAACCTTGCTGCTCTGGCCGGAGGCGGCTTCGCCGTGTCCGACGGCGGCGGCAATGTCGTGCTGCAAACACCGGCGGCGGGTGGCCCTCCCTCGCTTCTAAGCTTCATCCCGCCCGGCAAGACCCCAGCCGGTGTTCCTGGGCCGCCTTTCTATCAGTCCGTACCGACGGCGCTGGCTCAGGACGCTAAAGGCAACCTCTACGTAAGTGAGTTCACCGGCTATCCGTTCCCGGCAGGGAAAGCAAGCGTGTTCAGCCTGGATTCGCCGGGAAAGCCGTCCCCGTTTGCCACCGGCTTCACGACGATCACCGGCATCACATTTGGGCCAAACGGCGATTTATATGTTCTGGATGACACGACCAACGGCCTCGCCGGACCGCCCAGTCCGGGGCAGCTGTTCCAGTTTGACCCGGCCACCGGCATCACGACGCATCTGACCGATCTTGCGGCAGGTTTCACCTATGCGGATCTGACTTCGGGTTCCGACGGTTCCCTCTATATCACCAGCCAGGGCGCGGGGCTGGGCAGTGGTCAGGTGCTGCGCTTTAACCCGGCGGCTGTTCCTGAAGCCTCCACAACCGTCTCGTTCGGCCTGCTGCTGGCGTTCGGCCTGGGCGGCCTCGTTTCCGCATCCAGAAAAAAGAAAGCTGCCTAACAAGAAAGCGGTCTCAGCAGCCGCGCTGTGCAGTAAATGCCGAGGAGCCTGCTTTGCAGCAGGCTCCTCAACATCAACGCTGAGGGGTGCCACACGAGGCACGACGATATTTTATAGGGGAAGCCTACGGAAGTCCAGCGAGGATACGGAGGCATGAGGCTTTATGCAGTTTCAGGAACTCCACTCGTGGGACATGACGCCGGAAGAAGCGCGGGCCGAGCAAATTGCTCTTCGCTCGCGGGTGTCGCTCCTCGATGATTTTGGGGACATCAAGACAATCGCCGGATTGGATTTGTCGTATAGTGAGGAAAAGAATGAAGGCTACGCCGTAGTCGTCGTGCTGTCATTCCCGAACTTTCAAGTCTTGGAAACGCGCTATGCGACGGCGACGCCGCCGATGCCGTATATCCCTGGCCTGCTGTCGTTTCGGGAGTCGCCGATTGCGCTGGAAGCCCTAAAGCAAGTTGAAACCGTGCCGGACATGCTGCTGACTGACGGGGCGGGACTGGCCCATCCGCGCGGCTTTGGGATCGCCTGCCATTTAGGGGTTCTGCTGGACATCCCCAGTGTCGGGGTCGCAAAAAGCTTTCTGTACGGCGTGTACGACAGGGCGCAGACGCTCCCGCCGGGCCACTCAACGCCGCTGCGGGACAAAAGTGGAGAATTGATTGGGTCGGTCGTGCAGACCAAGCCGCGGACGAACCCGCTTTATGTCTCGCCGGGCCATAAAGTCAGCATCTCTTCGGCAACGCACCTGGTCTTGGAGTGTCTGCGGGGCTACCGCCTGCCGGAGCCGACCCGCCAGGCGCATAATTTGATTACCGCATACCGCAAAGCAAGAACAGAAAACGCCCCGGAGTAAACTTCGGGGCGTTTGGCGTTTAGCTGGCCTTGCCGCGCCGCTTCTTGGCGCTGGCAAGAAGGTACAGCAGAGCCGCGCCGCCGACGGCAAAGGCCGCTGGGGTACTGGGTTCAGGAACCGGCGTCACCCCTGTGTTGCCGGTCGTGCCCGTCGTTTCAATTCCAGTTGTCCCGGTCGTTCCCGTTTCGCCGGTCGTTCCCGTTTCGCCGGTCGTTCCCGTGCCGGTGGTTCCCGTACCGGTGGTCCCCGTACCGGTGGTTCCCGTGCCGGTGGTCCCTGTCGTGCCAGTCGTGCCGGTTCCCGTTGAACCATTGCTGCCACCGTGGCTGCTGACGGCGGCAATCACCGGGATCGCAGCGAGGTAGCCGAAAGGAAAACCGCTGTGAACGACCGGAAGCTGGCCGATAAAGCCGCCGACTTTGGTAGTCGGCATGACCACAACTCCCGGTGTGTCGGCCATCGCGACAACCACCGGGCCGTTCGCCGATAAAACCGGCGCAGGCACGGCGGCTACAGATGCCGGACCAGGAGCAAGGACCGGCGACTGGTACGCGGCGACTTTCGTTTTCACCGGCGGCAGCGACGCCACCATCGGGTTGCCGCAGGCAAGCTTTAGGACCGGCTGACCGGTAGAGCGCAGGACGAACACGGGCGTACCGGCGGCAAGGCGGGAGTTGACCGTGTATTCCTGCCCGGTGCGCCCCACGCAGTAGACCCGGTAACGGCCCGCCTTTTTAAGCTTGGTCAGCACCAGATTATCTTGGATATAGCGAGTGACCGCTGGGGCCGATGTGTGAAAGTGCCGCGCTAAACGGCGGCGGACGACTGGATCGAGCGAAATCTGCTGATGCAGCTCGGACACGGTGCCGACATGCTGCGCGATGAACGAGTCCACGGGAACTATTTCTTGTATCGGCGCAGCCGCAGCCGCTCCCGGCAGAACACCGACTAAAATCAGAAGGGCAAGTGCGGAATAACGGGTCATGACATCAAACTTTCCGGCCAATACCGATTGCCTGTAGTAATATGAAGGTCAAGTGCAAGAAAGATGCCAAGTTGTCCCAAAAAGCGACAAACACAAAGATCACCGCAAAATTACAGCAATTGAATACAAACCATGAAGGATTAACTCACGCCGAGTGCGGGAACTTCATGGTGGTTGATCA
Organism: uncultured Armatimonadales bacterium; assembly: GCA_964252595.1. Taxonomy (GTDB): domain Bacteria; phylum Armatimonadota; class Armatimonadia; order Armatimonadales; family Capsulimonadaceae; genus JANXMY01. The sequence goes on along the minus strand of CAXUNT010000019.1, from coordinate 28,594 downwards.
AAAAGGCCGCTGAGTCGGCGAAGTACTTTTGCATAATGGATTGGAACGGCGTGAACGCCGAAACTGTGCTGACGGCATGGAACATGCAACGCAGCCAGGCATCGCTTTCCGCCAGGCCGATCTGAAACGGCACATGGCGCATCCGCAGGCGCGGATGACCGCGCTCGCTCTGGTAGTGGGCCGGACCACCGAAGCGCTGGATTAAAAACAGGGCTAGATGCGCTTTTGCCTGCGTTAAGTCGTCGGGATACAGCGGACGCAGCACCGGATCAGTCTCGACGCCTGCATAGAACGCTTCCACTAGTGTGTAGAACGGTGCGTCACCGACTTGCGCGTAGATTTCTGTTGTGGGGTCTTCCATAGGACAAACAAGCATCGCCGATGCAGTGTACCATAGATTATGGCAAAGCGTGCAGACTTCCTCTTGAAAATTTACTCGCTCGCAGCAGCATCCAGCGTCACTGCCAGGGCCGTCGGCGTCACTTGCAGGCGGACGGAGGCTCGGCCGGACGCGATCTGCTCGAGTTCCCCGCCGACGGCTTGGCGTCGCCAGCCGGATAGCAGCGGCGGCCCCGACTGAGCGCGGGCGACCGCCAGCGCGTCGGCCTTGGTCAGGGCCAGCTCCGGTGCCAGGTTGCGGTCCAGGCAGAGCGCTTCCCCGAGGCCGTACAGCAGGTCACCCAAAGCCCGCTCGCGCGGGGTTTCTTCCGGCCCCGTGCCGGACAGCGGCGGCGGCAGCTTGTCGTCGGGCAGAGCGCGGGCGGTGTTCAGCGCGTCCAAAAGCGGTGCTCCAAACGAGACTTCTTCGGTTTCCGGGAAGCCGCGCAGGCGGCGAAACTCGGTCAGCCGGCGAGGCGGGCGCTGGGCCAGCTCGATCAACACGTCGTCACGCAGCAGGCTTCGCGCGGGAATGTCGCGCATCGCCGCTTCTTCCTCGCGCCAGGCGGCGACCGCCCGCAAAAGCGCCGTCGGCCGGGCGGTAAAGCCGCGCCCGGTGCGGAGACGCAGGTAGGCGTCTTCTGGGGCCGTCTCGTAGGTGCGGGCGTCGGAATAGCGGCCCATTTCCTCGTTCATCCACGCCGTGCGTCCCAGCCGGTCCAGCATTCGGTTGATCTTGTCGGTAATCGGGAGCAGGAAGCGCACGTCGTCGCGGGCATACTCGAGCTGTGCGGGCGTTAAAGGCCGCCGGTCCCATTCCGAGCGTGTTTCGGCTTTGGACAGCTTGACGCCCATTAGGGCTTCCGCGAGCCGGGCATAGGAAAGCGGATAAGATGGCAGGCCAATAAATCCGGCAGCGACCTGAGTATCAAAAATATTCTGCGGCAGCCGTTTTTCGCCGCCGTAATAGGCCAGCCGCAAATCTTCCCGCGCCGCGTGCAGCACGATTTGAATAGCAGGGTCGGCGACCAAGTCCCATAGCGGGTCCAAGCCGGCAAAGGCCAGCGTGTCAATCAGCCCGATAAACTCTTCGGTCGCGACTTGGACGAAGCACAAACGAGGCAGATAGGTCCGCTCGCCAACAAACTCCGTGTCGAGCGCGAACCGTCCGGCGGCATGAAGACGCTGACAAAGCTCGGCTAAAGCATCGGGTGTTTTGACGGTTTCCAGTTCACGGAGCGGCTGAGGCATTTAGGCAGAGCTTTCTGACGTGTTCGTTTCCACCGCCCCGCCGTACTCCGCCATCCCGCCGGTCATCGTGGCGGCGTTGGAAAAGCCTTGCGCGGCAAGAAATTGGGCGGCATGGGCGCTGCGGACGCCATGTTCGCAGATACAGATGACGGCTTCAGCAGGGTCAAGCTCCAGCGCAAACCGCTGCGGCAGCTCGCCGAGCGGGAGCAGCAGAACGCCGGGAATGTGAGCATTCTCGTGTTCCCAGGGCTGACGGACATCCACGAGGCGGATGGCGTCGCCACGCTCAACGATCGCCTGAACTTCGGCCGGGGTAATTTGAGAGGATACAGGCATAATTTCAGCTCATTGTACCCTAAAGACGCCCGGTTCAAATACCGACAGGATAACAGAGCAACAACGTTATGGCAACTGCGATCCAAATCCGGCATTTTACCAAAGAATATCCTGTTCCGCGTCAGAAAGAAAAGCGGGTGGCCGTCAACGATCTGACTTTAGAGGTCCCGGCGGGCGGCTTGTTCGGCTTTCTGGGGCCGAACGGCGCAGGCAAGACGACCACAATTAAGATGCTGCTCGGCTTTTTGCCGGCGACTTCCGGCGACGCCTGGCTGTTCGGGAAATCCGTCGAGGAGGTCTCCGCCCGGCAGTCGGTCGGCTACCTGCCGGAGCAGCCGTATTTCCCAAAGTTTTTATCCGCGATTGAAGTGGTGCAAGCCCATGCGGGCCTGTCGGGCCTCAGCGGCAAGCGGGCCAAAGAGCAGACGCAAAAATCGCTCATGCAGGTCGGCATGTGGGACAACCGGCACATGATCTTGTCCAAATGCTCCAAAGGCATGACCCAGCGGGTCGGCCTCGCGTCGGCGCTGGTCGGCGACCCGGACCTCTTAATTATGGATGAGCCGTCGTCGGGGCTGGACCCGGTCGGGCGAAAAGAGCTGCGCAAACTTTTAAATGCGCTGAAGAACGACGGCAAAACGATCTTTTTGTCGTCACATCTTTTGTCGGAGATGGAGCCGGTCTGCGACCGGGTCGGGGTCATGGCGCGGGGCAGGCTGGTCGCCTGCGGGACGCCGCAGGAGATTACGCGGGCCAGCGAAGACGTCCGGGTGCAGATCGAGCAGGACGAGCGCGACGATTATTTGGCGTTTCAAGTCAAAGACTGGGGCGGCGCAGTCGAGCCGTCCCTTTCCGGCGGCGGCGCGACCCTGCGCGTTCCGGCGGCCATCGTTTACAAGGTCATGGGGCTGCTGGAAGCCCGCCGCGCCCGGCTGATCGCGGTCAGCCCGCAGCGCGAGACACTGGAAGATGCGTTTCTGAGATTGGTGAATTGAAGATTGGTGAGCTAACGTGACACAAGCATTGCGAAATATCGGCGTGATCGGAAAAATCACCATGCTGGAAGGCGCACGGAAACAAGTGTTCCATGTACTGATGCTGTTCGCCGTTTTTTTGATCTTCGGCTCGGCGTCGCTGGCGAAGTTCGACCGGCACGTTCAAATGAAGATGCTGAATGATCTGTGTTTGTTCTCGGTCTTCCTGGTTTCCGCCGTGGTCGCCATCACAATTACTGTCACTGGCATTCCCGGAGAGCGCGAGCAGAAGACCATCTATCCGGTGATTGCGAAACCCGTGGCGCGGTGGCAGTTTGTCTGCGGCAAGTATGCGGGGGCAATGGGGACGGTTGCGATCGGCATGGGCATTATGGCGGCGACCTTCACGTTTTTGCAGGTTGCCTACATGGGCCATGTAGACCCGTCCATGCTGTACGTGCTGCCGTTTTTGTTTTTGGAAACGGCAATCCTGGCCGCAATGTCCCTGTGGCTGTCTACCTGGGCGTCCTGGCCTCTCGCGTGGTTTTTGTCCGTGCTGCTGTGCTTTCTGGGCAACGTCAAGTTCCCGCTTTATGCATCCCTCTCGGCTCATCCGCAGAACGCTTTCAATCGGTTCACGATCGCTGCGCTGTATCACCTGCTGCCGAACTTAGAATCGTTCAACTTCAAAGACGCCATGGTGCATCACCTCACTGTCCCCAACGCTTATCTCTGGCAGACCGCCGTGTATGGCGCGTTCTACACCGCCGCCCTGCTGACGCTGGCGTCGCTGACTTTTGCCCGGAAAGAACTCTGATGCTGCGAAAACGCGATTTTGCGCCCTGGCTGCTTTTGCCGTGCGTTGTGCTGACCCTCGGCAGCGTGACCCTGCTGGCTCCGCATGAAGCCGCACAGGCCGCGCCGCCGGCTTCGGTTCAGGCCGCGCCGAACGCGCCGGCCGAGAAAGCGCCGGTCTATGACGACGGCGATGGAGACGAGCTTTTGGAGCATTGGGGTGATCCGGCATTCTCGCGCGAAGCGCGGCTTCAGCTCGGCGGCATCGCCGTCGGCTTCCTCGTTTTAGGCGTCGTCAATGCCTGCCGCCGCCCGCGCCGGGACTTGTCCTGCGAGATTGTTCAAATGCCGACCGAAGCAGACTTCTTAAAGCTCGACTCCTCGGCGGCGTCTTCCTCTCAGTCAACCTCGCGAAAGGCGGCTTAATCGTGACCCGCACCCAAGCCCGCTGGCGTAAATCCTTTCCCGCCTTGCTGCTCTGCGTCGGCTGTTTCATCGTCGCCGGGACTGCCGAGTCGGTGTTCCAGCCGACGGGACAGGCGCAAGGCTACCTAGTTTCAAGTGCCGACGCTGGGAAAAATGCCGCTTTGGCCCAGGCGGGCGGCGAGTTTCGGATCGCCGCCGCCAATTTGATCTGGGACAAAGTGATTGACCATTACCACCATCAGTACATGGCGCAGGGCGGCGACTGGGCCAAAAACGAGAGCCTGCTGCCGATGCTTCAGCTCATCATCACGCTGGACCCCCACTTCACGCAGGCATATGAGCTGATGGGCGGCGCGATCCTGCCCCGCACCGGCCACTTGGCCGAGGGGGAAAAAGTGCTGACCGACGGCATCAAGCACAACCCAAACGACTGGGAAATGGACCGCGAGATGGCGATGCTCTTGTCCTACACCGAGAAAAAGCCCGCCGCCGCTCTGCCCTACGCCGAAGCCGGCCTCAAAAATGCCGACGACGACTTTTCCGTCCACCTGATGACCCGCCTTTGCCGCACCCTGCACCGCGATATACACGGCTAAAACTAATGCCATGCCTTGAAAGGCACGGTCTTTGTCTTCTTCCTATCTTCGTTAATTTCGGCTAACTTTGCCGTCATAGGCTTCTTATCTCCCTGTTGCCGGAGGGTTGAGCGAGTCAAAGTATTTGCGGACATCGCTGCGATAGGCGGGCGGGATGTCTTCTTTGTCCATTGCTGACTCCGCGCTTTTTCGGGCAGGAGCGACATAATTGTAGTAAGGAACCTGGCTGGCGGTCTGGCCGGGGACGGCGTTTGGGTTCGCGCCGACTTTGCGGGTCGGGCCGGTCTTGGACGGACCAGCATTGAGCGGCTTGCCGAAGTAAAGCTTGACGCCTTTGGGATTCAGGGCCGCGCCGGCTTTGCCGAGATGCTTCAAGGGGCTGGAGCCTTCACCGTTGTCGCCGGGCTTGCCGCCGGCTTCTCCGCCGCCGCCGGAGCCGCCGTTGCCTTTGCCGCTGCCATGCTTGCCCTGGCTGCTTGGCAAACCCGACCCGTCGCCGAGGCCGCTGCCATCCCCTTCCCCGCTCCCCTGCCCGGTCCCGGACTTGCCTTTGCCCTTTCCCTGGCCGTTTCCCGGCGGGCCGTTGTCGTCGGAAATGTCGCCGGGGCTGTTCGCGCCTGCCATCTGGCTTTCGGCATCTTCGACCCCCTGCGCGGCGTCCTGCTGGCCCTGCTGATCGGCCTGCTCCTGGGCTTCGCGCTCGGCGGACGCGGCGGCTTTCCGCATTTCTGACGCGGCGGTTTGCTTGTCACCGCGCTTCAAGGCATCGGCGGCGGCCTGAGCGTGCTGCTGAGTCTCCGTCATCGGCGTGTTTTTCAGCGCATCGGCCAGCTTTCGGGTGTCCTGCGCGGCTTGCTGCTGCTCGGCGGCGGACATTTTCCCGGACTGAACTTTGTCCGCCATCTGCCGAAGCTGCTGCGACAATCCCTGGCTGTCGTTCTGCTGCATGGCCTGGGCGGCTTTCTGCATTTCTGGGGTGGTTGGGGTTTGGGCATTTTGGCCGTTCTTGCTGGACGCAGACTTGCCTGCCGTGGGGACGTTGAAGCCGCTGAATTTGTCGCCGGCCCCGCTTTTTGCGGAAGCTCCAGCGTTCTGTCCCGACTTCTGGCCGCTCTTTGCGCCGCTCCCGCCGTTCTTCTGGCCCGCGCCGGCCTGCTTGCCGTTTGCGCCCGCCGCGTTCTGGCCCCCTGCCATTGCCTGCGCGAGCTGCTGCCCGGCTTGAGCCATGCTTTTGCCGCCCGCGCCCGCACTTGAATTGGCCTGAGCGGTCTTTTGGAGCTGCTGACGCATCTGCTGCGTGAGCTTTGACATTTGGACCATGGCCTGCTTTTTGTCCATGCGGCCGGCGGCCAGACGCTGGGCAAGACGCTGGATCTGGGCAGCGGTGCGGCGCGTTCTCGGCAGATGCTGCACGTCGGCCTGCTTGGCAATCAGCTTTGCGTTCTGTTCCAGCTTAGTTCCGGTCTTTTGGACGATCTGCCGCTCCAATTTGATGCTGGGAGGGACAAACACCGGCAGGTTCGGGACGACAAGCGCCAGCGCGATCAAGACCAGCCCGGCGGCGAAAGCTTTGAGTTCCCACGGCAGGCGCAGCGGAACCGCGTCCGCCGACTTCAAAGACTGCGCGTGGGACGCGGCGTCGGCAAGCTGCAAGCGGCGTAGGGTCGCGGCTTCGGGATCACTGGCTTGGGGAGAACGCTCAAACTCCAATGCTGACGATAGGCGCTCTTTGAGGCCGAGACGGGCTTCAGCGAGACGCGCGGCGTCCATCGGCGAGATCGGATGCAGAAACGCCGTCACCGTGCCGGCCGCAATGCCGAGCAGGATGGGAACGGCAATCGCGGCTTCCAGCGGCAGCCAGTCGGGCAGAACGTCAAAATGCGCCAGCACGACGGCGACCAGCGCCACGCCGGTCCCGGCAAGAGCGCCCCGCGATGCATGGCGCAGCCAGCGGGCCAGACGCAGGCGCGACGTGATCTGCGCCAGCGCACTTGAAATCGCGCTCGGCCCGGCAGCGGGCGGCTGAGTTGTGACGGCCATGAATGTTCTCCCTGCCGTTATTATACGCGATTTCGGCGCGTGGCGATGCTAAGGATTACGCAGATGGACGGGAACCACAGGCAGGGGCGCAGACGGCAGGGGAATTTGCTGGTTTACATGGGCGGCGGGAGCGATGTCAACGTCCCACGTCTTCGGGCCGACGCCGAGACCCGCGAACGGCTGAAACGTGATCGTGTGCTTTCCGGCAGTGAGTTCCGCCCACTGCCCCTGGGCCAGCGCCGGAGACGGCTGGCCGTCCACTTTGATCCATAGCGAGGATGCCTGGACAAGCGCCGCTTTTTGCCAGGGCGCTTGCTCGGCCAGCGCAATCCAGCCGGAAACTGTGTACCACCCCACCCGATTGGCCTGGCTTGGCACGCCGCCGGGAACTGGATTCGGCAGGATCGGGCGGGTGGCAGCGGAAGAAGCACTGAGGCCGCCGGGCGCAGCGGCACGCGGAAGGACAGGCATAAGTCGCGGGACAGGCTGATGCCGGGCGATCCGCACCGGCAGGAGCGCGGCCGTAGGGGCAGAACGCGGAGTGTGCGCCGCCGGAACAGCGGCAAGCTTCCTCGGTTTCGGTACGGCAGACAGACGCGCGACGAGCCTGACACGCTCCGGGGTCGGCGCAAGAGCGACTCGTGCGGGTTTCGCGGCAGGCTTTACGGCCAGATGTATGACAGCCGCCGACAGCTTCATCGGAACCGCTATCCGCTTCGGCGTGATGGCCGCTGTCTTGACTGCGGGCTTCGGCAGGGAGGCGACGGCAGGCTTCGGCAGGGGTGCCGCCGGCAGCGGCACGGCTTGATGAGTTTGCGCCGCGACAACCGGCGGCGGAGACACATGGGGAACGTTTCCTTTCCACACGGCAAATCCAGCCAGCAGCAGACACGCACTGGCGAAAGCGCCGGCGATCGCGCCGGTACGGCGGGCGGAGACTTCTGCCGCATCCTGATGCGGCGCGGCGGCAGCGGTGACGGCAGCGCGAAAAGCGGCCGCAAGCTGTCCGGCAGACTCGTAGCGGTCGGCGGGAGCTTTGGCGAGGCCGCGCAGAACGACAGATTCCATTGCAGGAGTCAGGTCCGACCGGTGGAGGCGAAGCGGCGGCGGCTCGGCGAAGACCTGCCGGTGCATGACCGAAAGCTGGGCCTGGGTGGAGGAGTCGGCGGCGCGGAACGGCGGCGTGCCGGTCAGCACGAAGTAGGTCACGGCGGCGAGCGAGTACACATCGCTGCGGGTATCTACCACGCCGTTGCCGTGGACCTGTTCCGGGCTGGCATATTCAATCGTGCCGAGAATGTCGCCCATCACGGTCAGCGGCAGGTCGTCGTCAATCCGGGCAACCCCAAAATCAGTCAGCTTGGCCGGGCCGCGCTTCGGGACCAGGATGTTGGACGGCTTGACATCGCGATGAACAATCCCGATCCCGTGGACGCAGTCCAGCGCTTCGGCGATCTCCTCCACAATGCGTGCGGTCTGGGCAGGCGACAGGAAGCCGCCGCCGGAGACAAGCAGGGCCAGGGTTGGACCGGCAACATACTCCATAACCAGGGCGGCCGGATCGTTTTTGGCCGGGTCGCCGGCGTGGTACAGATAAAGGGCAACAATGCTCGGATGACGCAGGCGCTGCATGACCGCCGCCTCGCGTCCAAAGCGGCTCAGGGTGACGGGGTCTTCCGTCGCCCGCTGCACCTTCACAATCACTTCGCGCTGGTGCGTGCGGTCCCAGCCCCGGTAGAGAGTCGAAAGCGGACCCCGATTGAGGGGCGGCCGCCGCAGAGTGATTCCCGAAAGAAGCGGCACCGGCTCGCTGCCGCCCTCGGTGCTGGAAGAAGAGTTCTCGACTGCTATGAGCGGACCTGCTTTCAAAACAAGCGCTCACCGAAGCGGCGCTAACGGGTTTCCGAAAATCGGTCTGAAAAAGCCGGATCTGAAAAGGCTGAAAAGGAGGCAACAGACCGGCGGTCAGCCAGCGTCCGGCTGACCAGCACCAGCAGGAACGGCAGATCGCGAACGAAATACCGCCTCCACAGGCGGGTCGGCTCCTGCAAGAACCGGTACGCCCATTCCAGCCCAGCGTTCTGCATCCAGCCCGGCGCCCGGCGCACCAGCCCTGCCGCCATTTCAAACGTGCCGCCGACGCCGATGGAGACGGGAACACTTAACAGGTCTTTATTCGCCGCAATCCATTTTTCCTGCTTAGGAGCGCCGAAACCGACAAAAAGAATGTCGGCTTCGGACGCCTGCACTTTTTCGCGGATGCGTGCCTGCTCGGCATCAGTCGCAAACACCGACCGGGGCGGGCAGTAAGTGCCGCAAATGACCGCCGCCGGATAACGGCGCAGGACGGCTTCTTTCGCCGCGTCCGCCGCCCCTTCCGCCCCGCCGAGGAAAAAGAGGCGCAGGCCGGTGACGGACGAGGCCCGCGCCAGCTCCCAAAACAAGTCGCTGCCGGTGACACGCTCGACCAGCGGCTCCCCGCCTGCAATCTGAGACAGCAGCACGACCGGTTTGCCATCGGCCAGCGTTAAATCCGAATTCCGGTAAATCGCCCGGAACTCAGGGTCTTGCTCCAGAGTCACCAGATGATCCAGGTTGCCCGTACAGACGTAACGCGGCCGTTCGGTCTTTTGGGCCATCTGCACAATGCAGGTGACGGCTTCTTCCATGGTGACATTATGAAACTCTGTGCCGGCGACAGAAACTTGAGTAAACACAGGCTTTTCTTTCTGCTTGGCGCATCTCTTGGGGCTGGGCGGACGGCAGCAGCCGGGGCTGAAGCGTGTTCCACATCACCGAAGCGAACTGCAGCAAAGCGGCATGACCCTGCGCGTCGCCGCGCGGGTCGGACTGAATCGGGCGCGTAAAGCGCAAAAAATACACCGGTGTTCCGCGCCGGCCGAGCAGTGCGCTCCACAGCATCGCGGCGCGGATCTGGGTCGCTTCGCTGACGACCCTCCCATCCACGAGGTACAAATAAATCATGTCGAAGCCGGCTCGATTGTTCGCGTCCATCGCCCGGCAGGAACGGGCGTCAATACCAGTTCCCGGAAGCAGCTCGGCGTGATCATTCTGAACCGACATCCCCGCCCCAATCAAGCACGAGCGCGGGTCGTGGAGGGCGCTGCGATCTGTCCCTCCGATGAGAACAAAGTTGACGGCGGCGTTATTTCCCGCCGGCCGATAAGTGCGTGATGTCATGGTCGCCGACGACAGCGCCGCCTGCACGTCCGGCGGGACGGCATCATCCGGTCCCGCCGCGTAGCCGCCGACCGTGCGCGGGATATCCCCGCTGCCGAGACCGGCGAACCGGGCCGGGGGGACTGGATTCCAGAGGCGCGAGACCAAAAGGGCCGCGCCGATACAGAGCGCTAAAAAATAGCCCATCCGGCAAACGTGCGGCATCCCAGTCCTTTCGCCACTGTAAACAACGCGATGAACCCCAGCGCAAGCGTGATCATTCCGCTCCAGTCATGGAACACATGGGCTGCCGATGTCCCAACGCACTCGCCGACTACGCCAATCAAAGCAATGCGAACGCTGTTGACCAGCAGACTGAGCGGCAAAGAAAACGCAAACACCAGCAGCCGCTTCGCTTTCGGCCCGTCCACTAAAAACGCAAACGCTGCGCTGAAGGTCAGCAGCGCGAGCAGCAGCTTGAAGCCTGAACACGGCACATCCACAAAGAGCGAATAATCGTCCATGCGAATGATATTGCCTGTCAGGGTCGTCCCAAAGCCCATTCCATGCAGAATCTTGTCGGCCAGCACGGTAGACAGCATCTGCACCCGCTGGGTCGCGTCATTCAGCACCGGACCGGGCAGCGGTGCCATGAGCCACAAAAAGCCGAGCGGGAACCAGGCTGCCCGCACAAACGCCGTTCCCAGCGCCAGCCAGATCCCTGCCGTCAGGGTCAGCAGAAACCCCGTAGACTCCAGCGCTTCGGCTTCAATCTTTTCGGCGAAGACCAGCAGCGCCAGTCCCGGCAAAAGCAGCAAGGCCGCTTGAACCGCCGGCTTTTTGACGACTAACGGCAGCGCCGCCCGCTTGTGCCAGAGCATCAGTGCGGCGATGAACGGGATCAACGGCGCGTGGCCGTAATACGATTCCGGTTTGGTGTACTCGTAAGCCCAAAAGCGCAGCACGGGCCAGGCCAGAACACCCAGGAGAACTGCCGCCAGCAGGAACGGCGCTGCCACCGCCCCGTTCTGAGAAACCGCTTTTGATGCCGCACTTGGTTTCACTAACGCCACAGCCATGAGAGTAAACACTAACGTAATCTTCGGCGAAACTCGCCGGGATAATCGCGGGAAATATACCAGTTTTCGGCACGAAGCGTCAAAGTACAAGAGAAAAATGAAAAGAAAGCGGCGGGCTGCCGAGACAACTCCGCCGCTGGATGATGACGAAAGAGCAGTGCGGGCGCGGCATTAAGCCGTGAGGCTTGCAGCTTTGCGCGTTTTGCGGACTGCCAGAGCGAGAAGGCCCAGGCCGCCGAACAGGAACGGAACGACGGTTGCCGGTTCCGGCACGGCGGCGGGAAGAGTCTCGCCGGTGAACTGGCCGCTGCCTGCGGAATTGAAGCTGCCCAAAACGCCGTCGGTGACGCTTAAGCTAGGATTCGTGTTGATAAGCTGGAAATTGAAGGTATCAACGGGCGTTCCATTCAGAGTGACCCCGGACGCCGTCGCGTAGGAGCCGCCGGTGTAGGCGACGCCTTCAAAGTTTGTGGCGACACCCGCGAGAGTGCTGCCGACCGCGCCGGACAACTGTGCACCGGTGAAGGTTCCCGACAGCAGCAAATTGCTTGTCGCCGCATCAGTGACACTAAATGTGCCGCCGGTCAGCGCCTGATCGAAGTAGGTGTTGGTGCCGAGCGTTCCGACTGAAGTTGCGCCGGTGTTGCTCAGTCCGGTGAAGGTGACAATGGCAGGATTGTTAACGAGGGTGCCGACTTTTGGAAAGTCAAGCTGGGCGTCAAAGTTGCCGGGCGTCAGAGTTAAGCCGCCGCCTGCTCCGCCGGTATAAACGAATGTCGGCGGGGTTCCGCCGCCGTTGACGCTGGCAAACTCGATGGGGGTTTGTGCCTGAGCTGGGGCAAGCCCCAGCGAGGCGAGAGTTGCGACGCCGAGCGCCGTCGCGAGAATGTTGATTTTCATTGCAGTGTTAGTCTCCTTTGGAGAAATTAAGGTACGAGAATTGATTTTAGTGTTCATTGTGTTTGTTTCACCTCCTTTGGATCACCATGAATTTTGATGACTGAGTGATAGATAGCAGTGTAACATTTAGTTTGATTTAAATCAAGCTGTTACTTGTTAATCTGGTAGATTTAGTGAGACATCGCAGTTTTTTTCACGGCGGCCGAAGAACTTTGATACTGCTGCATGGCCGCGAAATAATTCTGGTATTTATCCGAATTGAATGACGGCTTCGCACTTTGGTAAAGCCGAGCCATTTCTTCCATCGGCGGCGGCGCTAGAGCCAGGCGGGCGGCCTGCTCTACCTGGCCACGCACTTGCGAGAGCGGCGGGACTACCGCTGGCTGGCTGCCGGTCACGCGAAAAGTTAAATAAAACGCCCCAGCTTGAAAACTCTTGACCACGCCTACTTTTGCATGGGTGGCCCAGTCAGTCGTTTCTTTCTTCAGCCCTACCGGCAATGTCCCCAAGTCTGGATTGTAGCCGCCGATGCCGACGACCCGCAAACCCGGCTGACGGGCGATTACATCCGGCGGGTCGTTTTGGCGCAGAAGATCGGCGGCGGTCGCGGTATCTACCCCGTTTCGGGTCACCACCACGGTCGTCTTCGCCTGCGGCGGCAGCGCAAAGTCATTCTGGTGCTGCGCGTAATACGCGCTGATTTGAGCCGGGGAAAGCGCGACTCCTTGAATCCGCAGATTGTCCAAAGCCATGTTCGTTGCCAAATCCTGCCGGAACTGGGCCAGCCGCACCGGGTCCCCGCTGTACGGAGCCAGCACCTGGGGCGCTTTCCGGGCCAGAGCCTGCATCTGGTCTTCCACATCGCTGCTCGTCGGCAGCACCCCGGCGCGGGTCGCGGCCTGGGTCACAAGCGCCGTGAATACAAGCTTCGTCAGCACGGCCTGGCCGGCGTCATGCTCTAACTGGTCCTGGAACTGCTTGCGCGTCACCGTTGTGCCGCCGACCGTCACGATAGGCCGGGTGGACGAATACCGGAAAAATAAAAGAACGTTGACGATGACCGAAACGGCGGCGATCACCGCTAAGACACGTACTGTATAGGATTTCATACGGATACCGATCCTGATGTATTATAGTGCATAATTCATGCCAACTGTGAGGCAAAGCGCATGAAAATGATTTTATGTAATATTTCTTACATAGATTGACAGGCGACAGCCGCCGCAACCCGCTCCGCCCACTGGTCCAGTGTTCCATTCTCTTCAATCCAGCGCCGCGCGTTCCGCCCCAGCCGCTCCCGCAGGACATTGTCGCCGCGCAGGCAGGCGATGGCTTCCCGCCAGCCGGCAGTGTCGCCCGGCGCGACCGACAGGCCGTTCTCACCGTCTGTGATCACATCGGTTTGTCCAGTCGTCCGCGTGGCGACGACGGCTTTGCCCATCGCCATTGCTTCCAGGATCGTCGTCACCCCCGCCTGGAAGTCGGTCTCCTTCAGCGGCACGACGACAAACGCCGACCCGGCATACAAGTGCCGCAGGTCGGCATAGGAATAGCGCCGTGCGTCTACATTGGGCGGCAGGGTCCGATGTTCGGTTTCGTTTTCATGCTTGGACCAGGGCGATGCTGCCGCCAGCTTGACCTCAAGATCGGGCATGGTTTCCACGGCGTCAATCAGTGTTGGATAGTCGCGCCATTCCAGGCCCGCCGCGCAGATCTGGTTTGGATTCACGCCGGCGTCCGCTACAGGCCGGTAAAAGCTGGCGTCTGCATGAAACGGGATCAGGCTAATCTTCTCCGGGGCGATCTTTAGCCGGGTGACAGCCCATTTTTTTTGCGCCTCGGCGTACACGAAAATGGTGTCCATACGCCGCTGCACGTTCAGTTTGGAAAAGAAAAGCTGTTTTTTGCCCGTAGACAACCGGTGGCCGATGGTGACGTGCCGCGGCGGATTGGGAACAGTGCCGAGCAGCAGGGCCAGCGGAATACCAACATTTTCGCCGTTCGTGAAAATGGTTTGATACTCCCGGCGGCGCTGAAACCCCATGTAAGCCAGTGCGGCATCTAAGCCGCCCGCCTTCCCAACTAGGCGCACACCCCCCGAAGATGCCGCCTGTGCGGCGGCATAATCCAGAATGTCTACCGCCCAGCCGTACCGCTCACGCAGAACATGGGCCAGCGCGTAGTAGTCCATGACGGGATGCTCGCCTGCGGCGACTGCGGCGTCCACGCCGGTTTTCAGGACACTCGGAATAAGAAGCAAAGCTCTGTTCATTGGCGTCCCTGCACGGCTTCAATCAGCCGTCCATAATTGGTCGCGGCGGAAAAACGCTCCGCACCGACGGCGGCGGCCTGCATGGAGAGGCGGGACAATTCTGCACGGTCGGCAGCCATGACGCGCAGGGCGTCGGCGAGGGCTTCCGGGTCGTCCGGCGGGACAATCCAGCCGGTCTCTCCGTGGGTCACGGCTTCCGGCAGAGCGCCGACTGAGGTCGTGATCACCGGCAAGCCGGACGTCAGAGCTTCCATAACCGCCAGCGGGAGGCAGTCACCGCGCGTCGGAAACACAAACAAGTCGGCGTCTGCATACAGATGGAGCAGCGCGTCGGAGTTTGGCTGAACATCATGCCGGACCGTTACACCGGAAAGATTGTTCCCAATATCTGGGGTCTTGGTCACAATCGTGAGATGCGCGAGGCCGGGGGGCAGGCGGCGAAAAGCATTCAAGAGTGTCTCGCCGCCCTTGCGGGGAAAGTCGCCGCCGACAAACAGCAATTTGAGCGGTCCGCCGGAGCGAGGCGGGCGCTCACGCCGCCACAGTTCCGTGTCAATGCCCGGCGGAATAACGGTAATCTTTTCCGGCGCAACCCCGTAATCAGCGACCAGAGACGCTTTGGCCCATTCCGACCAAGTCACAAGATGCCGAGCCGCGCCGAAGGCCCGCTGGTTCAGCCGCTTTTTCACTGCTTCTAAGTGTGCATTCGTGCTGGGGACATGGCCGTAAAACTTACCGAGAGCATCATATTGAAGCGGAGTGGCATCCAGGGAAACAACCGACGGCGTTTGGCGCATCAAGCCGGCGGCAAACAGCGACGTGACCTGCGTGTGATACAGCGCCCCGTCCAATTGTTTGACTGAGCGGCGCAGGCCGAGCCATGCGCCGAGCGACGCCCGCACCGACCAGTTGGAGCGGACTCCCGGCAGGCGGGTCCACGCTCCGGCCATGCCGTCATACGGCAAATCCACATATTCCGGCGTGATGCCGGGATGCCGCATCATTTCCCGCTTCAAATTTTGTGCGTGGGTCGTATGGCCGAGCGAGTATTCCAAAGCAAAACCGAGTCGCATTCTTCCGCCTTTCGACTTCCATGTCTTCATCGCGTCCGAGACGCGCTGTTTCTCCTTCTGTTATTGGCAGGTTTACGCCGGAAGTGAAGAGCCGGAAGTGGAGGGTGAAAGGGAAAGGAGGCGATCACGCAGGGCGCAGTAGATCAAATGGCCGATCACCATGTGGGCATCTTCCACCATCTGCATATTGTGCTTGGCAACAACGATCTTATGGTGAGCTAGTCCCGCTAGCTTGCCGCCGTCGAACCCGCTCCAGCCGAGGGTAACTGCGCCGCAGGTGTGGGCAGCTTCGACGGCGGCGAGAATGTTCGGCGAGTTGCCGCTGCCGCTGACCGCAACGAGCAGGTCACCGGGCCGAAGCCAAGTCTTCGCCTGTGCGGCAAAGACTTCGGCGTACTCTGTGTCGTTGCTCCACGCAGTCAAAAGCGGCGCAGAGTCAACCAGTGACAAACATTCCCAGGGTATCCCGCCATGCAGAAACATATTTTTCTGGAAGTCGGCGGGCAGGTGGCTTGCCGTTGCCGCCGAGCCGCCGTTGCCGCAGAAGACCACTCGCTGCCGGTTCTGGAAGTTCTCCCAGAACAACTCGGTGGCGTAGTCGATCTCCGCAACGGGCAGCTCCAGCAGCAGTGCCGCCATTTCCGTCAAGTAGCCCTGGGTACTGTTTGTCATGTTGGCTACAGTATACTTGATTTCCGGCGAAATCAAACACGCCGTGAGACGAGGCCGAGTGAGGTCTCCTACGGCAGCACAGGGAAGGCATTCAATTACTTGAACCCATAGCTTCTGAGCATTATGTTTGGTATAATCTGCTTGTGTTTTCCCACAAACGCCCGCAATGCAGAGCCGAGTTTAGTTCGCCTTCATCTCAATCGAAGTATTGTTCTCGATTGTGCCATTCAGATGCCCGCCGCATTGGCTACATTTATAAGGGCTACCGGCGGATACGGATTAATGGCAAACAGATTTACCAGCATCGGTACGTTATGGAACAGGTACTAGGGCGCTTTTTGACAAAAGAGGAAGTTGTTCATCATATAAACGGTGATAAGCTGGACAACCGGCCGGAAAATCTTGTTTTGTTCGCTTCGCAGTCCGATCATATGCAGGAACACCGCCCAACATTCGGCAGTGTCTGGCACCGTCAGTGCTCCAAATGCCGAGTTGTTAAAAGCTATAGTGATTTTTACCACCGTAATGACAGGCCGGATGGTCTTCATTCACAATGCAAGGAGTGTCGCCGTAAAACACCTGGTGGTTCTCGCACACATCGCTTCCGCTCAGAAACACACAAGCAGTGTTGTCGGTGCGAGGAGATCAAGCCCCGCACCGACTTTCACTATTGTCACGCCGTAGGTAAGGATGCCAATGCTCCCCGTTGCAAGCAGTGTCAACGAGCTACTGACCATCAAAAGTGGCAGGAAAGGCATTCAAGACACTAAAACCGCAGTTATCCCAATGTCTTTCATCGCTGAAGGGCCGGTTGTTGATCCAGTAGCAATCGTCCGGCGAATAATTCAGCAGCTCAGGTCGGTCATTTGCAGTGTGATAGAGCTGATGCACGAAGTAGACCTGGCACTTGTCAAAGGGCAGCGTCACCCCGGCGGGGAACACGGCGTCTTTGACGACCTGGCCCTGCTCCATGATGACCGCCCGGTTCTGCGACAAGTACAAGTCGAACTTGTGGCGCTTGTCCAGATCTCCCGACGTGCCGTTCCATGGAATTTTGCACCACGGCCCGGAGCGGGCGCAGATGCCGAACGAATCCGGTCCGACCCCGCTTTCCTGGTGGGTCAGATGCACGATGTCGGAGAACGCATCAGGCTGGGTGCCGGGGAACAAGCTCAGCGCGTGCTGGTTGTCCTGAATTTCCCAGCGGAACAGCTTGCCGCTTACGGTCGGCTTCCGGCCCGCGAAGTCGGCGAACTTGCCGGGGTCTACCAGCGTGTCCCCGGCGGCTCCGACAAACACGTCGCACCACCGGCGGCCATCCATGTGCGGGTCCACTTCAAACGTGACATGCAGCACTTTGCCGCCGGAAATATCGGCGACGGTGTTCGGCATCATCACCAGCGATGCATTGTTGTTGTGCATCGGCACGCTGCCGCCGGGTGTTCCGCCGTCATAGAGCGTGTCCATGAAGTGATTGCCCATGAAGAAGATCTTTGTGTCTTTGAGGTCGCCGCCGTAGTCACGAACCGTCCAGTTGACGTTCGCGAACGAGTTAAAGCACTGCGGGTCGCCGTAGAATGTGTTCGGGGTCAGCGCCGGCAGCGGCTGTGCCGCCAGGGCAGGTTCGCTGCGGAAATTGTCGAAGAACGCCTGCGCTCCGGTCATGCTGCGCGGCGAAAGCGAGACGGCGACCGGGGCGGAGCGGGCCAGCACGACGGGAATGTTAGACGGATCGCCCTGGCCGTTGATCGCCTGGTGCATCCCGTCCATCTGCATCGCGCCCGGCCCTGCCATGCCGTCCATTGTTTGGAACGGGCCGAGTTTATCCACCGCTTCGACGACTAAGTTTGCCCCGGCCACAGGGTCCAGCCCGTTCATCTCAATGCTCAGGCTGCCGCCGCTGTATTTCACGGAGTTCGGATGGGCTACGTCATACACACGGTAATCCACCGCGCCGGGAACGGCGTCAAACGAGAGGACAGCGCTGTCGTCATTTGCGTCTACGCCCGTCACTGTGACCGAGCCGACGGCAACCGCAGGCGGGCCGAAGGGCATGGTCACGGCAACGGGTACGCTGGCAGAGCTTTCGGCAGCCTGCGTCCAGGCGACGTTCGACGCCGTCACCGCGTAAGAATGGGTCTCGCCGGGCTGCACGCTAAGATCGTAAGCGTTCAAGCCCCACAAGCCGGACAAGAACTTTTGACCGTCCCGGTAAAGCGTGTAAGTGTAGGAATTGCCTGCACCACGCCAGACCAGATGAAGGCGCGGGCTTCCCGCGTTCCACTCCGGCACGGCGGACAGGGCCGTCGGCGCGACCGGAGCGCCCGGCGTCCAGCCTGGCGCCTGGGCGGGGCTGAAAGCGCCCTGGGCGGCGGCGAGGGCCGACGGCAGGCTTTCCATCCCCATCGGGTCTACTGCCGTGACAGAATAAGTCATGCCGTTTTCCCACGCCGTCAGCGGCAGGGTGTAGGAAGGGCCAGCCACGTTCGCAATCAGCGTCGTGTACTGGTAAACGTTGTACGAGGCTGCGCCGGGAACCGGCGACCAGAAAAGCGAGTCGGTCGGGCCGCCGGACCAGAGGCCGGACACGCACAGGTTGACCGGCACGGTAAACGCTGCGCTCGCCGCGGGCGGGTTCGGGGCAGTCGCGGAAACCGATGCCGAGCGAGCGCCTTCCCCGCCGGGTCCGGTCGCAGACACGGCATACGAATAGGTCTGGCCGCTGGCAATGTTCATGTCGGTCCAGCCTGCTTGGGGCTGGCTGATCTGCTTCACGCCGTTTCGATAAACCGTGTACGCCGTCGCGCCGGGAACCGTGTCCCAGGCCAGCACGATATGGGCCATCGCCATGCCGCCGCAGACCGGACAGCTTGCCGTCCACTGCGGGGCTGCCGTCAAGCCTGCCGGGGCAGGCGGCGCGGGCGGCAGAAACGATGGCAGGCCCGTGAGGACGATTTCATCCAGGTAAAATGGTGCCAGCGTGTTCGGCGTGTTGTTTTGGACCCAAAAACCGTCCATGTCGGGGACCCCGCCGACGCCGAGACGCAGCAGGGCGATCCGCACCTGCTGCCAGCCCGCTCGGAGCGGGGCCAGCGGCACGGCCACCTGCGGGACGCCGCTGCGGAGCGCCCTGACGACCAGAAGCTGGCGGCCGGACACGCCGCCGTTGATCCAAAACGAAATCGTCGCCGTCGGCGAGGTGCGGAACGGCGCATGATGCAGATAAACCGCCTGCCACGGCCCTTCCTGGGCTTTGATTGACGCGGCAGAGAGGGCCGGAGCGGGATTTGTGAGAGTGTCGTTTCCCCACCCCCAGTACTGCCAGCCATTTTGCAGCGACCCGGCGTAAACGGTCTGAGCCGGCGCGGGCGGCAGAACTGCGGCGAGTGTTCGGCTTCCGGCAGCCCAGGCCAGCACGGCCAGCAGTGACAGGAGTGAAACAAAGCGCGGCGGGAGCAGAGAAGACTTCATTTCTGGTTTCCCTTTTATACAAACAGCGTGAAAGCTGATGTGAACAGTGTAAGGCGGCAAACGATTTGCCGGCGGTCTTATGTTCGGGAAAACCAGAAAGCCTCGTCAGAGGAGAAATACAGGAAAAGAGGAAGAAGCAATGAAAACCCGTATTGCCACGGGGATCAAGATCAGACCATCTCTTCCAGCGCCTTGCGCCAAGTCCGCTCGGCAGTAAAGCCTAACAGTTCGCGGGCGGGGACCAGGTCAAAGAACATCTGGCCGGTGAGGCGCGGCAGGTCGGGCAGAAGCTGAGGGAAGTGACGCTCGGCAAGAGCTGCTGCCGTGCTGTTCACGGCGAAATCGTCGGCCATTGTGAAGAAAACATGGTGGCCTGTCATCTCGGCTTCCAGGGCCAGCCGGAACGCGCGGGCTTGGTCCAGAACGTCAATATAAGACCAGAACGATGAGTCGTAGTGGTCGCCGGTCCGTCCCGAAAAGTTCTTGAGCCAGCCGCGCTCTTTGGCATGGTCCATATCCATGACATACGGCGGGCGGATCACAATCGTGGTCATGCCACACAGCCGGGTCATGGCGGCGGCGCTTTCCTCGTTCATCAGCTTGGACAGGCCGTACACGTCCTGCGGGCGGCGCGGGTGCGCCGTGTCAATCGGCAGGTAGTCGGGCAGGCAGGGATGA
The DNA here is from genome assembly GCA_964252595.1 of uncultured Armatimonadales bacterium. GTDB lineage: Bacteria > Armatimonadota > Armatimonadia > Armatimonadales > Capsulimonadaceae > JANXMY01. The sequence goes on along the minus strand of CAXUNT010000019.1, from coordinate 8,473 downwards.
GTCGGGAACGAGAAACCCAAAGCGCCGACGCTGGAAGTCAGGACGACTTTTCTGATGCCCTCGGCGCGGGCGGCTTCCAGGATGTTCTGCGTACCAAGGACATTGAGGCGCAGCACTTCATCGGGCGACACGGCATGGGGCTGCGGGATCGCCCCGATATGTGCGACCGCGTCGCACCCTCGCACCACATTTAGCATGGCGAGCGAGTCCGTGAGATCGGCGTACACCACTTCCGCCGCCGTCCGCACTTCGGACGGGACCGGACGCCGGTCCGTCGCCCGAACATGGTGACCGTGCTTGACCAGTTCCAGCACGACCTTCGAGCCGATTTTCCCTGCCGCGCCTGTGACTAAAATTTGCAAACGTATTTCTCTTTCAATTATGCAAACAGCATTCGGATCAGCCGCGTACCGTCTTCAATCTGGGTTTTCGCTTCCATCACGGCCCGTTCGTCAAAGGGGAAATGGGACGCCGTGTGCGGGTTTTCCGAGTCGAACAGCAGAAACGGCACGGGGCCTTCTTCGTGCGTTCTGAGCGCGATCGGCGTTTTATGGTCTGGCGCAATCACCAGGCGGTACGGGCCGCGCTTTGTCATGCCTTCGCGCAGCGTTCCCAGCAGTTTTTTGTCCGTGTCTTCAATCGCCTGAAGCTTGTGGTCCAGATTGCCTTCATGGCCGGACTCGTCGGGCGCTTCCACATGGATATACACAAAGTCCATCGTATCAAGCGCCGCCAGAGCGTAGTTTGCTTTTGCCGTATAATCCGTGTCAATGTACCCGGTTGCGCCGGGAACATCAATGATGCGAAGGCCAGTCGCACGGCCTAAGCCCCGAACGACATCCACAGCAGAAATCACCGCGCCGACTTTGCCGTAGGTCGCCAGGAAGTTTGGCAGGGACGGCGCGTAGCCCTGGCCCCAGAGCCAGACCATGTTCCCTGGCTCGCGGCCTTCTTCGCGGCGCTTGATGTTGACGGGGTGCGAGTCCAGCAGTTCCAGCGAGTCGTACATCAGCTTCTTGAGACGCTCCGCCCCCGCTCCTTCCGGCCAGTGGCCCGCCAGCGGCTTGCCGACAAAGTCATGCGGCGGGATGGTTTGAAGGTCTATCGAGCCGCCTTTTTCGGCCATGATATGCCGGTACTGGACGCCGGGGAAGAACCGGCGCTTGTCCGAGCCAAGCTTTTGGTTCAGCAGCTCGATCAAAGGCCGCGCTTCCTCGGTCGTGATATGCCCCGCCGAATTGTCAAACAGCGTCGTGCCGTCCGATGACACCAGCGAACACCTATAGGCCACATCGCCCGTGTCGAGCGGCACACCCATCGCCACGGCTTCAATCGGCCCGCGCCCCGTGTAGTACTTGCGGGGATCATAGCCGAGCAGATCCATGTTCGCCACGTCGCTGCCGGGATACATCCCCGGCGGCACCGTGAGAACGCTCCCGACCAGCGATGTTTCCGCGAGAGCGTCAAAGTTCGGTGTTCGCGCCGCCATCATCGGCGTCTGCCCATCCAGTTCCGCCATCGGCAAATCCGCCATCCCGTCCGGCACCAGCATTATGTATTTCATGGGTTATTTCTTTCGGTCGTCATAATAGGAGCAGGCGGCCAAACCCCTTCCGGCTGTTCTTGATCCGGTATAGCCGGAGGCGTTTGCTCGGCGAAAATGCGAGACCAGCAGCAGCCGACGAAGAACCAAACCGACCCCACGGACATCGCGCACACCGTCCAGCCCTTCTGCGTGCTGAAGTGGAGGTAAGTGATGTAAATGGTGAACGCGCTGCATAGTCCAACAAGCAGCGTGAAGATCAAAATGGCGATGAGCGACACCATCTGCGGCAACTGAGGCGAATGAGTTCTTCCGGTGCTATTCATTGCAAGTTCCCGTCAATTTTGGAGCGTCCATCAGGCATGGAGGGAGCCGGAGGCCAAATATCGTTACCTTGTTCTACGGACGGTTTGTTGTTCATAGGTTCTTGCTTATGGGTCAGGACGAACAGATACCATGTGAATGCTACGATTACCCACAAGAAAAGATTGAAGCCAAGAGTGACCATTAGGAAGTTGAAGGCAATGTGATTATGAAGAGCGGTTCGAAGATAAGAAAAATGGAGAGGAGACAATGAGAAATAGCTCATAGCCGCTACCAATGTTGTGAGGGACCCGGCAAGTGCAACTTTAACGAATAATGGAATGCGAAGCAGTTCAAAGAGCGGCAAGGGGTTAGGCGTTACTACTCTGACACCCTTTTTGACGCGCAAAAAATTATATACATGGATCGGCAGCGTTATCAGCATGAGGGTCACCAACCCGCAGTAAAGAAGCGCGAGATGCTTTTGTCCCGTCAAGATGTAGTGCATTCCACCAGCAGCATAAAGAACGACTAGACCGCTGATTGCGATGACAGTCAGGGTGGCCCGTCTCAAGCTCATTGGCTTCCCCTGTTTCGCGACAGCTTTTGACGCCTCAAATAATGCTTCCAGCGTTTTCATCGCGGCAGCTCTTGACCCGTGAGGCGCTGGTAGGCATCAAAATACTTGGCGGCGGTTTTTTCGGCGATTTCGGCGGGCAGCTCCGGGCCGGGGTCGGTTTTGTCCCAATCCAAAGTTTCTAAATAGTCGCGGACAAACTGCTTGTCAAAGGAGGCTTGGGCGCGGCCCGGCTTGTAGGAAGACGCTTCCCAAAAGCGGGACGAGTCAGGGGTGAGTGCTTCATCTATGAGAACGATTTTGTCGTTCAGCAGGCCGAACTCGAATTTGGTATCAGCAATGATGATGCCATGCTCGGCGGCGAAGGCGCGGGCAAAAGAGTACAGGGCGATGCTGATTTTGGAAAGCTGCGCGGCGTTCTCTGCGCCGACAATCTCCGACGCCTCGGCAAATGTGACGTTGGTATCATGGCCGGAATGGGATTTGGCGGCGGGGGTAAACAGCGGGGCCGGAAACTGCTCGCCCTGGCGCAGGCCGATGGGGACAGGAAGGCCGTACAGAACCACTTCGCCGCCGTGGCCGAACAGCGTTTGATAATCTTTCCACGCCGAGCCGTCTAAGTAGCCGCGCACGACGCATTCCAGCGGCAGAGCCTCACACTTGCGGACAAGCTGGGTGCGGCCTTCCAGCATGGAAACGAGGTCGGGAGTGACGGAAACGCCTGCCGAGTGCAGCCGCTCGCCGATCACGTCCATATCGCTGGAAAGGAAGTGGTTTGGGACAATGGCGGCGGTCTTCTCAAACCAGAACTGAGACAGCGCCGTCAAGACCCGCCCTTTGCCGGGAATGCCGGTCGGCAGGATAACATCAAAGGCCGAGAGGCGGTCGGTCGCGACGACTAACAGCGCGTCGCCGAGGTCGTACACGTCGCGCACTTTGCCTTGAATGAACTTCGGAAGGCCGGGAATGTCGGTTTGGAGGAGGGCTTGGCTCATGGCGTGCATTATACCGCAAGTAGAGCATGGAAAAGACAGAAGATAGGAAGGGCGAACACAAGGTTCGCGCCCTACATCCCGACCGTGTGCATCCGAATCCCGTAGGGGCGAACCTTGTGTTCGCCCTTCTTTGTGTTTCCTACGGAACCACTTTGCCCAAAATCTGCGCCGCGCGGATCGGGCCGATGTGGCGGCTGTCGTCGGACTCGACCAAATTGTCGCCCAGCACATAGATGTCCCGATCGGCGGACGGCACGGGGGTTTGGCCCGATGCGACACGGGCGTAGTAGTCGCTGAAGAGGTCGGCAAACGGGATATTGCGGCTGCCGTTGATGGTGGTCCAGTCGGCATTCGGCGGGGTCCGGGCGTACTGCGGGCCAATGAATGCGATGCGCTTGATTAGTTCGTCGCCGTTGGTGTCCCGGAAGATAATGACGACGCCGGGCTTGAGCAAAGCACGCGGAGCCGATTTCCAGACGAGAACCGTGTCCCCGTTGTCGTAGGTCGGCGACATGGACGGCCCGGAAACGCGGCCCTGGCGGACGTTGAGGCGCAGCAGCAGGGCCAGCAGAAGGAGAACGCCGACGGCGATCCAGGTTTGCCGGCGAAGAGAAGACTTTGGCTTTTCGGGAGACGGGAGCGGGATCATTGCAGCGGGATGTCTTTGACATAAACACGCCCGACGACCTGCTTTAACGAAATCGGCCCGAAGACGCGGCTGTCTTCGGAATTGTCGGTGTTGTCCCCCATGACATAAATGGTATCATCGGGACCCGGTTTGGGACGGCGTCCCCTGGCGACATCCTGGTTGTATTCCAGGAAAAGCGACTTCCAGGGGCGGACACTGCCGGGAACCTGCACAAGCGCCGGCGGCGCAAGCGTTCCCTGCGGGTTTTGGAGAAAGACAATCCGCTTGATTAGCTCCGCTCCATTTTGGTCGCGGAATACAATGACATCATCCACATGCAGCTTATCGCCTGGCAGCAGCTTCCAGGCAATGAGCGCGTCGCCGCTGTGCAGCGTCGGCTCCATCGAGCGGCCATCCACGGTGACGCGCTGCATCGTCGCGTACGCGCCGACCGCAACCAGGAAGAAAAGGGCGAGAAAGGCCCATTCGACCCGGCGCACCATCAGCGTCTGGCGCTTCTCAAGAGGAGTGTTCATCGGCCTCACTTAAAAGCCCAACGCCCGAACCACAGCAGCAAGATCGGCGGGAACAGTCGGCGGGTGCGGAACGGTCTTGATAGCCCGGTCCGGGTCTTTGAGGCCGTGGCCGGTGAGCGTCACGGCGACCGTTGCCCCGTCGTAGTCCTTGAAGTAGCCGCTCGCGTACAGCTTTTTGAGGCCGGCGAGCGGAGCAGCGCAGGCGGGCTCGGTGAAGATGCCCTCAAGCGCGGGCAGCATCTGGTACGCTTCCAGGATCTCCTCGTCCGTGACTTTGTCAATGACGCCTCGGGATTCGTCTTTGGCGGCCAGCGCATGCTGCCACGACGCCGGGTTGCCGATCCGAATGGCGGTCGCGATGGTGTGAGGATTTAAGACGGGAGCGCCATCCACGATCGGCGCGGCCCCGGCGGCCTGGAAGCCGAGCATTCGCGGCAGCTTTTGCGATTTGCCGGCGGCCTGGTACTCTTTGTAGCCCTTCCAGTACGCCGTGATGTTGCCGGCGTTGCCGACCGGCAGGGCATGGAAATCAGGAGCATCGCCAAGCGCGTCACAGACTTCAAACGCGCCGGTCTTCTGGCCTTCGATGCGATTAGGATTAATGTGATTGACCAGCGTGATCGGGTACAAACCGCAGATTTCGCGGGTCAAGCGCAGGGCGTCGTCAAACGTGCCTTCAATCGCCAGCACATTCGCGCCGTGGATGAGAGCCTGCGACAGCTTGCCGAGCGCGACATCGGTGTTCGGGAGCAGCACGACACACTTTAACCCGGCCCGCGCGGCATAGGCCGACGCCGCCGCACTGGTGTTGCCGGTAGACGCGCACATAATTGCCTGTGCACCGTCTTCGACGGCTTTCGTCACCGCCATGGTCATGCCCCGGTCTTTAAACGATCCAGTCGGGTTCATGCCCTCAAACTTGAGCAGGAGATTAAGGCCCGGCGTGATCGCCGCCGCTAAACGGGGCGCGGGAAGCAGCGGCGTGTCGCCCTCAAACAGCGTCACCACCGGCGTCGAGGGTGACACCGGCAGGAACGCCCGGTACTGATTGATAATTCCCTGTCGCATGAGTCTGTTCTAACGCGCGGCGGACAGCAGCCAGACAGTAACGGAACGGCGTCCAACATCCGACGCTTCACGGTAGGTCGTATGGCCGAGGTCAATCCGGTGGCCTTTGATCGCACCGCCGGTGTCGCCGGCCAGCGCGTAGCCGTAGCCTTCAATGTAGAGTTTCGAGCCGAGTGGGATCAGCCGAGGGTCCACGGCAACGACGCCGTAGCCGGCTCGCATGCCGTTCGCGCAGCGGCCCACGCTGCTGCCTTCGTAAGGTGAATAGCCGGTGGCGACCATGTGGAAGCACTGCATCCGCTGGTAGGAGCCGGAGCGGGACGGCAGGGCACGCGCTTCGCGGACACGGATACCAGCCAGCGTTTCTTGGTTGATGGCAGGAGTCGTCACCCGGCTGGCAACCAAAGTTCGCGACTTCAGGGCATCGTTGACGAACCGAGCGGCATAAGTCTTGGTCAGGACGCCGGGGACTCCGTGGCTCCCCGCCGTGATCTGGCCCGGCGCGACGGCCCGGCTCATCTTGAACACGGTCTTAAACGGGATCGGCTGCGTTTCGCTCTGCGTTTCGGTACGAACGTGCCGAATAATAATCTTCAGGCCATTTGTGATCGGAGCGGAGAGCGCGGGCAGGATGCGGTCTTCAGAACCGAGCTTAATCCCGGCGCTTTGCACCGCGTCGCCAACGGTGGCGGACGCCGTAGTGAGCATGCGGGCCGGATGGCTGCCGTCATAGATGATGACAGAGGGCGGCTGAGGGATCGTGCCGATCGCCGGGTCCGGCATCAGCGCTAAATCAGAAGCGGGAGTGATTTCAACAGTGCTAGACGCGGGAGTCGGAGCAAGAACAGCCTTGTTCTTAGATCCTGCATTTTGTGCGGCTACTGCCGCAAAGGGTGCGAGAAGAGCGGTCGCGGAAAATACCGTCGCGACGGACACATAACCGAAAGTGCGGGCCGTTTTCAATTGCAAATGGTCTCCTCCTACAGGTTGGGTTGCACGCACGAGAGCGAAAGAAAATGATTTCTCGTGCGCCATGCCGGAACGCCTTTGGGCGAGCCGACCTTTGCTTCTTTTTTCGGGGCCGCGATAGTATAGCCGGGAACAAAACATAAGTCAAGGCATGTTTATTCCTATAGCGCTTTGTTGGTATTTGTTACAAGCAAAATCACCTAGTAAAAGTCACAGTTTTGTTGACTTCACCCCGAATATAGGGTACAATTCAGCAAGCACGAACAAACGTTTGATCAGCAAAATTGAGGTTTCAGGGTAAAGGAAAAAGCGAACATGGATCGAGAGAAAGCATTAGAAACGGCGCTGGCCCAGATCGACAAGCAATTCGGCAAAGGCGCGATTATGCGGCTGGGGCAGGCCGAAAAGCTGGTGACCGAAGCGATTTCCACGGGTTCAGTCGCCCTGGACATCGCCCTCGGCGTCGGCGGCATTCCGAAAGGGCGGATCACCGAAATCTACGGGCCAGAATCGTCGGGCAAGACAACCTTGTCGCTGCATCTCGTGGCGGAAGCGCAGCGGCTCGGCGGGATCTGCGCGTTTGTGGACGCCGAACATGCCCTGGACCCGGAATATGCCAAGCGGCTCGGCGTGGACATCAACAGTCTCCTGGTGTCGCAGCCGTCCACGGGCGAAGAAGCTTTAGAGATCACCGATGGCTTGGTTCGCTCCGGCGCGGTCGCGCTGATCGTCGTCGACTCGGTCGCCGCGCTGGTGCCGAAGGCCGAGATTGAAGGCGAGATGGGCGACAGCCACATGGGCCTTCAGGCCCGCATGATGTCTCAGGCGATGCGGAAGCTGTCGGGCAGCGTTTCCAAAACCAACACGATTATCATCTTCATCAATCAGCTTCGCGAGAAGATCGGGGTCATGTTCGGCAACCCGGAAACCCAGCCCGGCGGCAAAGCGCTCAAGTTCTACGCTTCGGTTCGTTTAGATATTCGGCGCGTCGAGACATTGAAGCAGGGGACCGACATGGTCGGCAACCGGGTCAAAGTCAAGGTCGTCAAAAACAAAGTCGCCCCGCCGTTCCGCCAGGCCGAGTTCGACATCATGTTCGGCACGGGAATCTCGCGCTCAGGAGGGATCCTGGACATGGCGATTGAACTGGGCATCGCCAACAAGTCCGGCTCGTGGTTTACCTACGGCGACACCCGCATCGGTCAGGGCCGCGAGAACGCGAAGACGTTCTTGGACGAGCATCCTGATGTGATGCTCGAGATGGAAACCAAAGTCCGTGACATCGCCATCGGTATCCCAGAGAAGCTGCCGGCATCGCTGGAAGCGGATGTGACGGAAGACGAAGCCGACTACGCCCTGGCATAAAATTGCCGCAAAAGACCGGCATTTCATGTGCTGGTCTTTTGCTTATCCCAAGTTTTATTTGAGTATCTGACCTGGTTTAAGGAGAGCAGCAATGGCATTTGATTTCAAGCGGCACCTCATCAAAGTGCAGGGCGGCCGCACCTACCTCCCCGTGTCCGCCCGCATCGTTTGGTTCCGGCAGGAGCATCCCGATTGGAGCATTGAAACCGAAGCGGTCGAGATCAACCACGAAAAGCAGTACGCCATCTTCCGCGCCCGCATCTGCGACGGTGACGGCAAGCTGATGGCGACGGGGACAAAAAAGGAAGATGTCAAAGGCTTCGGCGACTACATTGAAAAAAGTGAAACGGGCGCGGTAGGCCGCGCTCTGGCGCTGTGCGGCTTCGGCACGCAGTTCTCGCCCGATTTGGACGAGTCCACGGCAGGCCGGTTCGCCGACAGTCCGCAGCCGATAGGCGGCGGGCGCTTCGGCGGCGGGGGAGGCAATGG
>CAXUNT010000018.1:0-57886 GCA_964252595.1 uncultured Armatimonadales bacterium | reverse complement strand
TGCCGCCCTCTACAACCAGGAGCTTGACGACTAACACTTATGCAAGAGGTCTATTCTACCTACTTTTATTCTCCCTAAGCGTCAAAGGCTTTTGTTTTGCTTGGACATTGAGTATAATAAGGGCAGAGATTTGCAAGCTGCTCTTTTGGCTGCACTTTTGACTTAGGAAGCCTCCCGCCATGTCCATTACTTCACTCCTGCCATCGGATCATAACGGCTCCGGGCCACCGAAACCGCCGGCTTCTTCGTCCAAGCGGGCTTCGTTCTGGGCACGGCTGGACAAGCCGGATTCGGCGGCGCTGCACGGGCTATTTTCGGGCGCGTTCTGGATCGTGATGACGACCATTTTCGGGTTCATCGCGTCCAATGAGCTGACGACTCCCGACCTGTTTTCGGGCATCCCGCAGCTTGTTTGGAGCCGGATCCGGCCGGCGCACATCGCAATGGGATTATTTGGGATTTTCGGATCGGGCATGTTCGGTGGCTGGTACTTTATCGTGCCGCGCCTGTGCAAGGTGCCTTTGCAGACAAACCGGGCTGCCAACCTGCTGATCTTTTTCTGGAACTTGGCGTTGCTGCTGGGGGTCGGGGCAATCCTGAACGGCGACACGCAGGGTAAAGAATACACCGAGTTTCCGTGGTGGATTGACTGGCCGGTCTTTACGCTGATGTGCGTCAATGCCGTGATCATCTTCCAGACCATCGCCGCCCGGCGGGAGCCGAAGCTGTATGTGTCGCTGTGGTACATCGGCGGCTCGGTTGTGTGGGTTGCGATGATGTACTTCATCGGCAATGTCATGTGGCATCCATTTGACACTTACCTGGATGCAGCCGGCCACCAGCATATCTTGTGGAGCAACAATGCGTCGAACCTGCCGGTCGGCGCGACGCAGTTCCAGCGGACGGGGGCGCTGATAGGTCTGAACGATGCGGTCTGGAACTGGTTCTACGGGCACAATTTATTTGGCTTGTTCATCACGACCGGCGGCATTGCGCTGGTCTACTACCTTGTGCCGAAGCTGTCGCGCCGCCCGCTGTACTCGCATTTCATGTCGCTGGTCGGGTTCTGGTCCATCGCGCTTTTGTATTCCAACACTGGTCAGCACCACCTGCTGCAAGCGCCGATTCCGAACTGGCTGAAAGTCATTTCCATTGTCGGCTCCATCGCCTTGATTATCCCGGTGTTCTCTTTTGGTGTGAATATCACGATGACGATGCGCGGGCAGTGGGGACAGATGCTGGAGAATATCCCGCTCCGCTATATCTTAACCGGCGCTTTTGGCTATTATGCTGTATCGGTTCAAGGATCAGTGCAGGCGCTGATGACGGTCAACCGGTATATCCACTTCACGCAGTGGGTCATCGCGCATTCTCATCTGGCCTTCTTGGGTGCCTTCGCGTTTATCTCGTCGGGGTCCATGCTATACATGGTGCCGCAGATTGTCCGCAAGCCGCTGTGGAGCCGGAACCTGGCGGACACGCAGTACTGGCTGATGGTGGCCGGAATTACCGGCTACTTTTGGGCTATTACCGGGGCCGGTCTGGCACAGGCTAGCGCTTGGGTGACGCTCGGCGAGCAGGTCGTGAAAGCGTATCCGGTCGTGAAGCCGTACTTTGTGCTTCGCAGTGTCTTCGGCGGCATGTATATGATTGGGGTCATCATGCAGTTCATCAACTTGTACATGACCGTCAAGCAGAAAATGCCGACTGAGGCGGAAAAGCGCAACCGGGAGATTGCTGCTTTGCAGGAAATCGGTGCGCCCGTGACAGAGTTTGACGACCGCACGGCGGTCGTTGATTAGGTTTAGAACTCAGTTTTAGAAATACGTTCCGTCCATGAAAATGACACCGCTGACAATTTTGTTCGGCTCGCTGTTTGTGATGTTTAGCTGGGTTGTCGTGATGGCGATCCTGCCGCCGCAGGTCTTTCATCCTAACCCGACGCCAAATGCACTTCAATATACGGCGCAGGAGCTTAAGGGCCGTGAGATTTACGTCAAGAATGGCTGCGTGTACTGCCACTCGCAGGACACGCGCCCGATGGACTGGGGCATGGGCAGCGGGCTGGCCTCACAGCCGGGCGACTATGCATATGACTCGCCGCATGAAGTGGGATCGTCGCGAAACGGCCCAGACCTAGCGCATGAAGCTGGATATCACCCAGATGACTGGCACTGGGCGCACTTCCAGAACCCGCGCTACACCCGCCCGCAGTCGTTCATGCCGTCGTTCTCGTATATCAAAGGCGAAGACCGGGTCAATCTCATTGCGTACATTCAGTGCCTTGGCGGCAAAATGGGCGTGAGCCGGGCGAACCAGCAGCGCGATCTTAAGGTCAATCTAGTCAAGTATTATCAAAAAGGCCCCGGCGAGAATGTCGCGTATCTGAACTCGACGATTCCCAGTTCCTGGCTGGTCATGCCCAACCCGGAGCCTGTGACCGAAGGCTCCGTCGAGCGCGGGCGCGTCTTGTATGTTGCTTACTGCGCGGGCTGTCACGGGGAGCATGGAGACGGCCGAGGGCCTTCCAAGCCCTATCTGAACCCGCCGCCGATGGACTTCACGCTGGTGCAGGCGTCCGGCGCTTCTACACAAGGCGGGCAGCCGGGCTACCATTACGACTACCGCAAGAATGAAGTGTCTTCAATCTCAAACGGCGACATTTACTATGTCGTCCTGTACGGCATTCCCGGCAGCGCCATGCCGCAGTTCAAGGGGCAGCTCCCATCGGAGAAAATCTGGGACGTCGGCAATTATGTCGGCTGGGCGTTTATGGGCTGGAAGCTGGAGCCGTATTCCGGGCGTTACGAAGAGCTGGCGCGTCAGCCCTGGGAGCATACCTGGGAGATCGGCCAAAAGAAGCTGGCATCCGCACGGTAGTACCGTTTAGAACTTGGCACGTTACAAACCCGGCATTTCAATGCCGGGTCTTTTTCTATCTATTATGACAAAACAACCTCTTGGCGGCTTCAGTGCCGCACTTGCTGCCTTCACCCTCTTGCTGCTAGTGTCCGGCTGTCACGCGCAAAATGCTCCTTTGTACAAAGACGTTCACGCGCCGTTGGAAGCGCGGGTCTCCGACTTGTTTGGACGGATGACCCAAGACGAGAAACTCGGCTTTTTGACGGGGACTGGGTTTACAACTCAGCCGCTGCCCCGGCTTGGCGTTCCGCCGATGGCGATGGCGGATGCTGGGCAAGGGGTGCGCGGCGGAGAAGGCAGCACGCAGGGGCCGGCGACGCAGTTTCCGTCGGGAGTGACGATGGCATCGTCGTGGGACCCGCTGCTGGTCGGCCGCATCGGCCAGGCTATTGGTGAGGAAGCCCTAAACAAAGGAACAGGCGTGGAGGTGCTGCTGGGTCCGGCGGTTAACATTCAGCGGTCGCCGCTCGGTGGGCGAAACTCCGAGTATTTCAGCGAAGACCCATTTCTTGCAGGACGCCTGGCAGTCGGCTACGTTCAGGGGATGCAGAGTACGGGCTGCGCGGCCTGCGTCAAGCATTACGCCGCCAACAATGAAGAAGTGGACCGCAACACAGTCAACGTCCATGTTGACGAGCGAGCATTGCGCGAGATATACCTGCCGGCATTTGAGGCGGCTGCGACAGAGGGCCATGCGTGGTCGGTGATGGCGTCATACAACCGGGTCGGCGGGTACTACCTGACGGCGAACAAGTATTTGCTGACGGACGTGCTCAAAGACGATTGGAACTGGGATGGCTTGGTCATGTCCGACTGGGGCGCGGTGCATGAAACGGCAGGGGTAATTGCTGCCGGGAACGATTTGGAAATGCCGGGCGGGGCGTACCTGACCCATGACAAAGTCGCGCGGGCGCTCAAAAGCGGGCGCATCACGCAAGCCGAAATTGACGACTCGGTGAAGCGCATTCTGCGGACGGTGATCCGGGTCGGCCTGCTCGACGGGCCACGCCGGGTGGATCACCGTTTCGTGAACTCGCCCGCGCACCAAAAGCTGGCGTATAGCGCGGCGTGCGCCGGGATGGTGCTGCTCAAGAACCAAAACGCCATTCTGCCGCTCGACGCCGCGAAAATCAAATCCATCGCGGTGATTGGGCCGGGGGCGATGGGAATGCAGTTCGGCTCGCAGGGCAGCCCCAGCGTCCAGCCGTTTTACGCGATTGAGCCGCTGGACGGCATCAAAACGCGGGTCGGCAGCGGGGTCACCGTGAATTATGCGTCAGGCCTGCGAGTTGGAAGCCCTGTTCCGTCGTCCGCGCTGAACCCACTCGCAGGAACGGAAAGCGGCCTGCGGGGAGAGTATTTTTCCAATCGGAATCTGACCGGAGCGCCGGCGTTTGTTCGCGTTGACCCGGCGCTTGGGTTTGATTGGTCCCAACTATCGCCTGCGCCTGGCTTCCCGCGCACGGAGTTCAGCGTCCGGTGGTCGGGGACGATCACGGCCCAGGCCGCCGGTCATTACGCGCTGTCGCTGTCGGGAGACGACGGCTACCGGCTTTTCTTGGACGGCAGACAAGTGATAGACCACTGGTTCGAGGGCGGGGTCTCAACGCAGACGGTGGACGTGGACTGGGCAGCGAGATCGCGGCATTCCCTGCGGATCGAGTATTTCCAAGCGGCCGGGGCGGCGTCTCTGCGCTTGAACTGGGTTTTGCCAGGCCGCTCATCGTACGCCGATGCGACTGATGCCGCCAGACATTCCGATGTCGCGGTGGTCGTCGTCACCACGGCAGGAACGGAAGGCGAAGGGCAGGACCGGCCTTCCATGGCGCTGCCGGGCGATCAGGATGCGCTGATTGCGGCGGTCGTGGCCGCGAACCCGAAGACGATTGTTGTTTTGAACAACGGGACGCCCGTGCTGATGCCGTGGCTGTCGCGGGTGCCAGGGCTGGTGGAAGCCTGGTTCCCTGGCGATGAAGGCGGGCACGCGCTGGCGTCCGTGCTGTTCGGCGACGTGAATCCCAGCGGCAAGCTGCCGACGACGCTGGCAGCCCACCGCGAAGATTATCCGGATTACGGCCACTTCCCCGGCGTCAACGGCCAGGTGACATACGCCGAGGGCATCTATGTCGGATACCGGCATTTCGACAAAGCGCGGGTTGCGCCCTTGTTCCCGTTCGGCTACGGCTTGTCATATACGACTTTCAAGTACGGTCCTGCGCGGCTGTCCCAGCCCTCGCTTTCGCCCGACGGCACAGTGACAGTGAGCATTCCCATGACCAACATCGGTAGGCAGGAAGGGGCGGAAGTGGCCGAAATGTATGTCCGAGACCCCGCGCCGCACATTGACAAACCCGTGCGCGAGCTGAAAGGCTTTGGGAAAGTAGATCTGATGCCGGGGCAGACAAAGATCGTCACACTGACGCTGCGCCCGCGCGACCTGGCTTACTGTGATGTTCCGGGCAAGCAGTGGCGTGCCGACGCCGGGCTTTATGAGATTGAAGTCGGCGCATCCTCGAGGGACATCCGGCAGCGGGCGACGCTGCACCTAATCGCGACTTTCACTGAGCCGATCCCGCTTCTGGGCGATGAGCCGACGCCGCCGTCGCGGAATGCCCATGACCTGGCCTACAAGCGTCCGGCCTCAGCGTCTTCGGTGCAAGAGACCGACACGCTTGCCTCTAACGTCACGGATGGCGATGACAGTACGCGCTGGAGTTCGGACTTTTCGGACCCGCAGTGGGTCGCGATTGACTTGGGCAAATCGGTAACGATTGACCATGTCCACCTGCTCTGGGAAGATGCCTACGCCGCCGCGTATACGGTGCAGGTGAGTCAAGACGGCAAAACCTGGACTGACGTATACCACACCGACAGCGGGACAGGAGACCCGGAGACGGTCAAGTTTCCGCCTGTCGCGGCGCGGTATGTCCGCATCTACGGGACAAAGCGGGCGACGAAGTTCGGCTACTCGCTGTTCAGCGTGGAAGTGTACGCGCCAGGAACATAAGCGTGGCGCATAAAAAGCCTCCGGCTCATCGCCGGAGGCTTTTTGGCATTGGACTATCCTGCGAAGCGCTTGGAAACGGCGTCCCAGTTAACGGTGTTCCACCAAGCCGCTAGGTATTCCGGGCGGCGGTTGTTGTACTTCAGGTAGTAAGCATGTTCCCAGACATCGTTGCCAAGCAGCGGCGTTTGGCCGTCGCTCATCGGGTTGTCCTGGTTGGCCGTGGAGACCACGGCCAGCGTGCCGTCGGCACCCTTAACGAGCCAGGTCCAGCCGCTGCCGAAGCGCTTAACCCCGGCGTCGTTCACGGCGGCTTTCATGGCATCCACACTGCCGAAGGCGGAGTTGATCGCGTCCAGCAGTGGGCCAGTCGGTTCGCCGCCGCCGGGTCCCATGATCTCCCAGAACATCGTGTGGTTGACATGACCGCCGCCGTTGTTGCGGACAGCGGCTTTGATGTCTTCGGGGACCGCGTTCAGGTCCTTAATCAACTCTTCCGGCGACTTGCCGGCGAGTTCCGGGTGCTTGTCTAAAGCGGCGTTCAAGTTGGTGACATACGCCTGATGGTGCTTGTCGTGGTGCAGGCGCATCGTCGCTTCATCAATGTGCGGCTCCAGTGCATCGTAGGCATAGGGCAGGGAGGGGACTTCAAAGGCCATGGGGTGTGACTCCTTCTTCGGGTGTATGCAGTCTATTTCGCGATAGCAGCGTGTTTGTCCTTCTCGGCAGCCGTCTCTGCATAGTATGTTTCCACTTCGGCCAGGTCGTAAACCCGGCGGGCAGGGGGCAGAAACTGCAAAAATCGCTGGCCGTAGGTTTTGCGAACGAGACGGGTGTCTAAAATGGCGACGACGCCTCGGTCCTGAGATGTTCGGATGAGCCGCCCGAAGCCTTGCTTTAGCCGAAGCTGGGCTTGGGGAAGCGCGAAGTCGTTGAACCAGTCGCCGCCGGACGCCGTAATTTCGTCCACGCGAGCCTTGTGGAGCGGGCTGTCGGGAACGGCGAACGGCAGGCGGTCAATGATGACCAGGCGCAGGTCCGCGCCGGGGATGTCCACGCCTTCCCAAAACGACTGGGTGCCGAACAAGACGGCGTTCTTCTCGTCCTTGAAGGTCTGGATCAGCTTCGGGTTCGGCATCTCCCCCTGACGCAGAAGCGGGTAGGGAAGGTCGGACTGGGTGAGGTGGTCATACGCCGCGTTCATCGCCCGGTAAGACGTGAACAGCAAAAACGCGCCGCCTTTCGACGCTTCAATCAGCGCGATCATTTCATTTGCCGCGTCGTAGACGTAGCCGGGGTCATCCGACGGCATCGGCAGGTGGCGCGGCAAGTATAGCAGGCAGTTTTTCTCATAATCAAACGGCGAGCCGACAATCGTTTCGGTAACATTGGGGTCGGTGGGCGAAAGGCCGAGACGCTTGCGGACATAGCCGAAGCCGCCATCGGTGGACAGAGTGGCGGAGATCAAAGCCGCGCCGACCGAGCGCGGCTGTTTCCAAAGGGCGGCAGAGAGGAGCGGCGCGACCGACACGGGCGTCCAGTTGATGGTCGCTGATGGCCCGCGCCGACCGGTCCGGCCCAGCGACCCCCAGCGGACGAAATTGGCATCGTCGCCGCCGAACGCCAGCGTCAGCTCTTCTTTGGCCCGGACGCATTGCCGGCGCAGGCCGTCTACGCGGTCTTTCAGAGCCGGCTGGCCGCCGGTGTCCTGTTTCAGCAGTTCGGTGGCCGTCGAGTCGAGAAGAACGCCGATAGCGGCGGCCTGGGCGCGGGCGGACTCCAAAGCCGGCTCGCCCCGCAGGATGTCGGAAACGACGAACTCCGGGCGTCCGCCGTGCAGGAATGGTTCAAACAGCGCCTGCGAGCTATTTTCAATCGCTTTCAGGCGGTCCGTGTTCATGTCCAGCACCCGCGCGGTCCGGCGCAGCTTGTCCATCAGTCCCGGCAGGCGAGCGGATGAGAACGCAATGCCGAATGCCGCCGCGGCGGCGGTTTCCAGATGATGCGCTTCGTCGAAGACCACGAAGTCGTAATCCGGCAGCAGTTTGGCGTCTGGCTCGCCGCTGCGCCGGACAGCTAAATCGCTGAGAAACAGCGCGTGGTTAACCAGGAGAATTTCGGCTTCCGACGCTTCCCGGCGCATCCGGTAGTAGAAGCAGCGGTCATAAAATCGGCATTCTTGAGATTTGCAGGTATCGGGATTGGCCCGGATTTCAGCCCAGCCGGGATAAGTAAAGTCCAGCTCGGCGCTGTCGCCTGTTCCCGTTGTTTTGCTCCAGTTTGACACCTGCAAAAACTGCGGATCGCCGACGGTCCACAAATCGCTGCGTGCGGCATCTAAATCCTGCAAGCAAAGGTAGTTGCCCCGGCCTTTGACCACGGCCGCTTCACCGGGCATGGGCCAAACGGATTGCGCGAGCGGGACATCTTTGCCGGCAAGCTGAGACTGCAAGGCCAGCGTGTGCGTGGAGACGACAATTCGGCAGTTCGGCTTCGCATATTTGAGCGCCGGCAGCAGGTAGGCCAGGGTTTTACCGACTCCGGTTCCGGCTTCAATGAGTGCGATGCCGCCGGGGGAAGACATGGCGCAGTCAATCGCTGCTGCGACCGCCTGCTGCTGCGGGCGGGGAACAAAGCCAGGCAGAGCGCGTTTCAAGGCCCCTTTTTCACCGAGATATTGTTTTAGGTAAGCGCGTCCAGCCATTAATTGTAAGTTCTCTCCAAGAAAATTATACCGGCAAATATGCTGAGAGTGTTTTGTTTTCGGCAGTTCGCAGGTATAACAAAGCAGAACTTGACCGAAATCCGCTTGGGCTGGCTGCTGTGTACGTTCGCAGCCGCCTGAGACGGTCTTAGTAGTGCCTTGAGACGGTTTAGTAAAAAGGAGCTTTCCCATCCATGTCCACTCAAAACACGCTGCATCGCTTGGCCCTCGCTAGTGCCATCGCTGCCATGCTGGCTTCCGCCGCACCCGGCGCGTTTGCCCAGACGACTGATACGCCTACCGTGTCGGCAGCCCCGGCGTCTCCGACGGCAACACCGCCCGATCCGACTGCGCCGACAGCGGACTCGGCGAACCTGCCCGCGACGCCCCCCGCGCCAGCCACTGGCACGGATTCAACGGCACCCGCACCGATGTCCGGCAGCACATCTTCGATGCCGATGTCCGGGACGTCTTCAACGACTGTTCCGACGCCGCCGATGAACTTGCCGACTGATTACAGTGTTTTGAACAACCGCGTTTTTGACGCCACCAACCTGGAGCAGGCCCGCGCTCGCGGCTTATCGGACACCCAGATCGCGACCATTATCAAGATCAGCCGGGAAACTTCCCTGCCCTTCAATCAGGTCAGTGCCATGGTTGAGCGGGGAGAATCGTTTCCAGCGATTGCGACTCAGTACAACCTGAGGCTCACCGATGTTTACAACATTGACAAAGAGAAGCAGCAGGTTTCTGACTACGATGCGCTGAATAAGTATGCAAAGTCTCTCGGCAAAAGCGACAGCGATATGATGTCTATGCCGATGAGCGGCTCGTCCTCGACTGCAACGCCGGTGACTCCTGCGGACTCGACGACATCCGCGTCTTCCGGCACCAGCCAGCTTGACATCATCCAAACAGCAAGTACGGCGAAGAACTTGACGACATTTGTCAAAGCGGTCCAGCTCGCCGGGTTGACCGAAACCCTCAAAGGCGCTGGCCCGTTCACGGTTTTTGCACCCGATGACAGAGCATTCGCCAAACTGCCGGCCGGTGCCCTGGATGCTTTGGAAGCGGACCCGGCCAAGCTGAAGGCTGTGCTGACTTACCATGTCATCCCCGCGAATATTATGGCAGCGGATGCGATGGCAATGACTTCGCCGACTTCGCCTCCAACTGTGGAAGGTGCGACTCTTCAAGTCACAAAAGGCAGTCGGGGCAGACTAAAGATCAATGATGCGACTGTGACGAAGGCCGATATTAAAGCCAGCAACGGAACAATCCACATTATCAACGCGGTGCTGATGCCGCCGACGACTGATACCACGACGCCGTCCGCAACGACCGACACGACAACGCCGCCTGCGACCGGCACCACAACGCCGCCCGCCGCGCCGATGGATGCGACCCCGCCCGCTGCTCCGGCGACGCCCGGAACCACGGATGCAACGCCGCCCGCCGCGCCAGGAACGACCGATGCGACCCCGGGAGCTGCCGGTGCGACGCCGACGACTCCAGGAACCACCGACCCGGCGACCCCGGGAACGACAGCGACGCCGCCCGCTGCCCCGGCCACTCCGGGTCAGTAAGCCCTTTAGCTGCAACATTGGCCTCCCGGCTCAGGAAATGTCCTGGACCGGGAGGCTTTTTTGCGTCATGGCCGCACTCCAGAGCAGAGCGGTGAAGATAGCGGCGGCGACAACCCCGGCATCGTTGAGCAGAAGGCAGGCTAGAACGCCGGCCAAGCCTGCCGAGCGCAAGGCCTTTTCCCGGAAATCGCTGGTTTGACCTCGCCAAAGCCAGCCCGTACAGCTCAGTCCCAGCCAGAACAAGATCGCCCAGGCGCTGTGGTAGATGAGCCAGACTTCCACAGCCAGCTTGCGATGGACAATGTCCCAAGCTTCCCCCATTCCTCCCGCTGCAATGCGCTGTACTGCCTCGCCGATATGGGAATGGGTTCCCGTGTGAACAAATGCGTCGCCGAGTGCGGCTGCTGCGATCCCGGCGAGCGCTACGCCCGTCAGCAGCAGGACGGTCTTTGCCGTCCAGCGCCGCCCGCTGACGCTGAACAGAAATGTGCCGAATAGGACCAGGGAAACCAATATGCCCCCGGCCTTTGCCCCCGCAGTTCCCAGCAAAATCACAATCCCGGCCATTGCGCCGAGTAAGATAAACCTGGACGGCTTTTTTGGCTGCCAGAGCCCGGCTGCTGCGATCAGGGCTGCGCCGAGCAGCAAACCCATCGCTTCGTTGCCGAGGCCGTAAAAGCGTGCACCCTCCAGCGCCGAGTAGCCGAGCAGGCCGTGGTGCATTAGCATGTTCCCCGTCACCATATCAGCGCACAAAGCAAGGGCAAGGCAGATGCCTACAAGCGTCAGCGTCCGGGCCGCGCCGAGAAGACGCGACAACAAAGTGAGCAAGGCAAGCAGAACAACCAAGAGCAGACCAAACCATAGTGCGGATGGGGCAAGCAGCGCCGCCGACAGCGCAGCGACCGGTACAAAAAGCAGAAGCGGCCGGACGGTGAAGCGTGCCGCCAGCAGGGTTAGGCAGGTAATCCAGAGGCCCAGCGCGGCGGCGGCAAAGGGGAGCAGGCGCATTCCGTTTGACTGCCGAACGGCTTCCGTGTTCAGGCGCTCACAGACACTGAGAGAGTTTGCTGCCGATACGAAAGACCAGGCAAAACCGAACGGCAGCGTCCCGAACTGCGTGCGCGGAATGCCGAACAGCGCGGCAATGGATGGTGCAAAATCTGTGTCAGTCACAAGTCCGGGGCGACGTGTGGACGGCGAACCGAGCAGTCCGGTGGGGATGCCCGGTCCCCAGACCAGCACTGGGGCAAGCTGTCTTTGCGCGGCATCACCGGCGATCGGTGAAAGTAAGATCAAGCGGCCTTGCAGGGGAAGGATTTGTGCTGCGGCGTCTGAGAGAACCTGATCGGCCGATGCCCAATCCGACCCGGCATCCCAGACCAGGCAGTGGCCTGGCGCGGTCCGGAGGGTGGGGATGTGCTGCGTTGTGCCATCGCTGCCCGCCGCGAGCCAGTCGGCGTCTGGCCCGCCGCCGGATGCGACCGAGACGCTATGCGCGGCCAGCGTGTCGGCAAGATTGCCGAGACGAAGATCATAGCCGAGGTCAGTATTTGCGGCGACAACAGCAGGCCAATCCAAGCAAACAAATTGATCCGACCCGGCCCGTATCCTCGTGCGTCG
The DNA here is from genome assembly GCA_964252595.1 of uncultured Armatimonadales bacterium. GTDB lineage: Bacteria > Armatimonadota > Armatimonadia > Armatimonadales > Capsulimonadaceae > JANXMY01. The sequence continues at coordinate 46,047 of CAXUNT010000018.1, read as the reverse complement.
CTCAAACAGCGTGGCGGCGCTGACGCCGATGCCGGGAACGAGAGAGGAAGCCGTTAGAAAGTGGGCAGATGGAGACCCCGCGGCACGCGCCCCGGCGGCAAGTGTCAGAAGAGTGGCTTGTACGGTTTCCTGTTCCTGACGCCCTGCTTGATGGGCGGTGCGCGTGTTCATCACGCCGAGTGCGCCAGTCTGCATGAGGCGGTGCAGGGTAGGAGCATTAGCAGTCTGCCAGTCGCGGAGCGTTGCAGGTGGCAGCAGCACGATCACGACGGCAGGTGGAGCCGCAAGGCATGGCAGAGCGCACAGCAGGCAGAAAAGAAAAAAAAGAAGTTTCATGCGCGGGACAAGGCCGCATCAAGCGCCTGACGGACTGTGTCAACGCCGATGACGTTCAGCTCCGGCATCCGGCGCAAGCTCGCCTTGTTGCGGGCGCAGACAATCGCTTGCTTGAAGCCCATGCGGGCCGCTTCCCGCAGGCGCAGCTCGACATGGCCGACTGCTCGCACTTCGCCGCCGAGACCGACTTCTCCGGCAAAGACAGTGGCCGGGTCCACAGGCCGTTCCTGAAAGCTGGAGGCGGCAGCCACAGCGACGGCTAGATCCGCCGCCGGTTCGTCGGCACGAACGCCTCCGGCCAGGTTGACGAACACATCCTGCGACGCCAGCCCCATGCCGACGCGCTTTTCCAGCACGGCCAAGATGAGGCTGACACGGTTCTGGTCCACGCCGGATACGGTGCGGCGGGGATTTGCAAGGAACGACGGCGCGACAAGCGCCTGCACTTCGATCAGCATCGGGCGCGTTCCTTCCACCGTCGCCAAAATCGCCGAGCCTGCGGTGTTTTGAGTACGTTCCGCCAGCAGCATCTCCGAAGGGTTCGGGACCTCGACCAGCCCTTCTTCGTGCATCTCGAAAAGCCCCAGCTCATCGGTCGAGCCGAAGCGGTTCTTGACGGCCCGGAGAATTCGGTAAGTGTAGTTCTTGTCGCCTTCAAACGTCAGCACGGTATCTACCATGTGTTCCAGGACGCGCGGCCCGGCCAGCGTGCCTTCTTTGGTGACATGGCCGACTAAAAAGATCGGAATGCCCTCGCCTTTGGCGACCTGAGCCAGATGCGCGGTCGCCGCCCGCACCTGCGAGACCGAGCCGGCGGCGGACTCGATGTCCGGGTGCTGCATGGTCTGGATGCTGTCAATGATCGCAAACGCGGGCCGCTCGGCGCTGATGGCTGCCGCCACCTGCATCACATCGGTCTCGTTGTGCAGCAGCAGCTCGCCGCCGGTGATGCCGAGGCGCTCCGCACGCAGCTTGATCTGAGTTGCAGACTCTTCCCCGGAAACATACAACGTCCTGCCGCCCCGCATGGCCGAGTAGCCAGCGACCTGAGTCAATAAGGTAGATTTTCCCACGCCGGGATCGCCGCCGATGAGGGTGAGGGCGCCGCGCACGATGCCGCCGCCGAGGACGCGGTCAAACTCGCCGATGCCGCTCTGAATACGGCCTTCCTGGGCGGGCGAGGGGACATCGCCGAGGCGCTGCGGCCGGCTTGCGCCGACAAGCGCGGGCACGGCGGTTCGGGTGCCGGGGGCTTTCGGGGCCGAAGCCGTGACTGTTTCCTCGAGAGTCCCCCATTCGCCGCAGGCGGGGCATTTGCCGAGCCATTTGGCGCTCTCGTGGCCGCACTGGCGGCAGACAAATTTGGTTTGCGCTTTTGGCATAGTGGATTGTACCTGATTTGACACGCTCCGCCGTTTCTGCTAAAATCAAGAGTAAGCAGGAGTAAGGAGCGAATCATGCCAAGCGTCCCGGAAACACTTACGGCATTGTATGCCGTTCAGCAGATAGACACGCAGATCCTCAGAGCGAAGCGCTCACAATCAAACTTAGATAACGGCACGGCAGCAGCGGCAGCAGCGGCGGCGGCCAATGCTGCCGCACAGGCCAAGAAAGCCGAGCTGCATACATTGGCTGGAGACCTCAAAGACAATGAGCTGAAGCTTTCGACAGTGGAGACCAAGCGCAAGTCGTACCAGCAGAAGCTGTACCAGGGCAGCGTGACAAATGCCAAAGAACTAGCGAACATCGAAAGGGAGATTGAAGCGCTGGGGCGTCAGCAATCGGATTTAGATGGGCGTATCTTGATACTAATGGAAGAAGTCGAGCAGGCGCAAGTCGGGTCCAGCGCGGCGGAGGCAGAGGCGCACACTGCGGAAGGGCATCGGGCGGAGATCATCGCTGCGTACCGGTCGCGTTACGAAGCGCTGACGCTGGAACTCACGAGCCTGATGCAGCAGCGGGACAATGCCGCCGCGTCGGTGGAAGACAAAGCGGTTTTGAAGCGCTACGACGGCATTCGGGCGAAAGCCGCGGGGATCGGCATTGCGAAAGTTGAAGGCGATACCTGCGGCGGCTGCCGCATGAAGCTCTCGTCTACCCTCATCAAAGCAGTCAAAGAGCAGGCGCAGATCCAGACCTGCGAGAACTGCGGCCGCCTTCTGCTCAGTTAAAGAAGCTAAGTTAGGCCATCCTGTGCATTGACGCCGCGCTGAACCCCGTGCTATAATCGGGGGAGGTTCGCTGCTCCCGCCATGCCGCACATTCTGCCGTCTCAGCCTGATCCTGCCGGTCCCGGCAAAGCCCCGCCGCCCATTCCGACCATGCCCATGCCGTCGCCTGGCGAGTTTGAGCATATCCTGAAGCGCCTGGTGGACCGAGTCGGGAAAATTTTGCAGGCGGAAAAATGTGTTTTTCTGTTGCACGATCCGGACTCGGCTCTGCTGTACGCTGCGCCCCCTGCGCTGGGGTTCAGCCGGGAAGAGCTGCTGTCTTTAGAGCGTCCCGTGGCGGAGGAAGGCGTCTCTAACGAAGTTTTTCGCACGGTCACGTCCTCCATTACTTACGATGCTGCGCTGGACCCGCGTGCTGCGTCTGAAGGGCTAGCCCGCTTCGGCGTTCGCAACGCGGTTTCCGTGCCGCTGATTGTCGAGAAGCGCGACGAAGACAACCGGGTAGTGGACCGGACGACGATTGGTGTTCTGCACGTTTTCAACAAAAAGTACGGCGGCGCGTTTGCCGATGAAGACGTGCGGCTGTTGGAGCAGCTTGCGCGGCAGGGCGCGGCGGTCATTGCGTCGGCCCAGATCTACCGGGAAGTGGTGCAGGAAAAGCAGGAGCTGCTGCACACGATTGACAGTTTGTACGCCGGGCTGTTGATGGTTGGCAACAATGGGCGTCTGGTCCAGATCAATCCCTCAGCCCGCACTATTTTGGGGATTTCTCCGGCGCTTCCTGTGATTGACTTGCCGTTCGAACGGGTCGTCGCGGACTCACGGGTCCGGGCGATCTTGAACCGCGCTTTGAGCTCCGGCCATGCCGAAGTCGCCGAAGAAGTGGCGTTTGCGATTAACGATGCTCCGCCGGAAGCGCAGTTCCACGAGCGCATTTATCAGGTGCAGTGCGCCACGGTGCGGGATGACGACGGCGAGCCGGCGGGCATTGTTGCGGTTTTCAACGACATCACCGAGATACGCGGCGTCGAGCAGATGAAGACGGCATTCATCTCCACCGTTTCCCATGAGCTTCGCACGCCGCTGACAAGCATTAAAGGCTTTATCTCGACGCTGCTGACTGACGAAGAAGGTTATTTCGACGAAGCGACCCGGCGCGAGTTTTATGGCATCATTGACTCCGAGTGCGACCGTCTGCACCGGCTGATTTCTGACCTGCTGGACATCTCGCGCATTGAGCAGGGCAGCGCGATGCAGATCAACTGGCAGTCCGTAGATGTCATGGCGGTGACCGAGAAAGTGCTGGCGACGCAGCGGGCCTACGCAAAAGATCATATTCTGGCGCTGGATTTCCCCGCCGATTTTCCTCTCATCGAAGCCGACCCCGATAAAATAGACCAAATCCTGACAAATCTTGTCAACAACGCGATTAAATACTCCCCGCAGGGCGGCACCGTGCGCGTCTCGGGGCGCATTGCCGACGGCAGTCCTGAAGCGGTCGTAGTGCGCGTCTCCGATGAAGGCATGGGCATCTCACGTGATAACCTCCTGAAAATCTTCGAGAACTTCTTCCGGGTGGACAACCGGGACAACCGGGAGATCGGCGGCACGGGCATTGGCCTGGCGCTGGTCAAAGCGCTGACCGAAGGGCATGGAGGCTCAGTGGACGCGGAAAGCGAACTCGGCAAAGGGTCAGTGTTTATTGTGACGCTGCCGGTCCGCCGGTCCGAACAGTGACAGTGACCGTCGGCATACAGCGTGAGGCGGACGCTCTGGATTTGCCGCTGCCGGAGTATGCAACGGCGGGTGCGGCAGGGCTTGATCTGCGGGCGGCAGTTGAAGCCGATTTGATCCTTGCGCCGGGGGCGCGAGCTTTGGTGTCTACCGGCCTGCGTTTGACGCTGCCGGAAGGCTATGAAGGTCAGGTACGGCCCCGGAGCGGCCTGGCGTGGCGCTATGGATTAACCCTGCTAAACGCGCCGGGAACGATAGACTGCGATTACCGGGGCGTCGTCAAAGTGGCTCTGGTGAACTTGGGCCAGGCGGCGGTGGTGGTGCAGCGTGGCGACCGAATTGCACAGCTTGTCGTGGCACCGGTTAGCCGCGTGGTCTGGACCGAGGCTGTGAAAACTCTCGACGCTGAGACAGGCCGAGGAGAAGGCGGATTTGGATCTACAGGATAAAAATGGAACTCAGGTAGGGGTGCGCGAAGATGCAGCGCTGCCGCGCGACGCCTACGGCCTGCTGGCGCAAGCCAACCTGCACCGGATGCGCGGCCAGTGGAACGACGCAGCGGAAAAGTGCATGGCTGCGCTGCGGCTTGCCCCGGACAGCGCTTCGGCGAACAGCCTGCTTGGCGACATCTACGAAAACCAGGGACGCTATGATGACGCGGCCCAGTGGTACCGAATGGCGCTGGATGCGAACCCGGACAGCCCGGCGGACCGACTGAAGCTGGACCGCCTGCGCCGGCACGAGGCCGCATTCCACAATCATGCTTCAGTGCCCCGGCCCGTCCCTTCCGAGCCGTCTGCAAAGCTATCTCCGCCCGGCCTGCTGCACCGGCTGCGTCGGGACCCGGAGCTTACTCTGCGGCTTGCGGCAATTTTTGCGGCGCTCGGCTTAGTTCTCGCCGTTTTGTGCGCGTACCGGCTCATGCATCCCGGAAGATCACTGCGGGATTTTGGACTGGGTGGGGACGCCGTGGTCAGCTCGAAGCCGGTGGTCGTGCCGCCGGTCGCCGGAACGCTGCCGGCCGACCCGGATGGGACGCCGGCCCATGATCCCTCGGAAGCGGCACTCTTGACCGCGCTGCAAGGGGCGCAGGACTTGAGCCGTCAGGAAATTGCCGTCTATGACGTGCAGGTTGACCCGCGTGTGAGCCGCATGACGGTGACGTTCGCCGTACCTATGGCGGCGGGCATGACACAGACGCAGGTTTCGCAGGACGCGCTGCATGTCTTGCAGGACGCCGCGGCAGGGCAAGCGGCAGACACCTTTACGGCTCGCTGCTTTTTGATCCCTGCAACGGGCGGCGGGGCGACAAGCGGGGCCGTGCTGGGATTTATCGGGGATGCTTCGCGGGATGCCCTTCAAGCGCCGGGGTCTGCCGCGCCGGGTCCGCCGGCAGACGCGGCGGCAGCGTTCACAAATACCTGGTGGTCGGCGACGGCGGACATCCGGGCGTAGAGCATCCGGGCGTAGAGCATCCGGGCGTAGAGCATCCGGGCGTAGAGCATCCGGGCGTAGAGCATCCGGGTGCGGCTTGTTCGGGCTTGACGCTCTTTCGTGTTGGCAGTATAATAGCTGTGAGGACATTCACAAGCGGCTCCTTGGAAGAAAATAATCCCGTGACCAGCCTGATCCCGAAAGTCCCCATCCCAACCTTAGAGCGGCTTGCGACCTATCTGCGCTACTTGATAGATTTAGAAGCCGCGGCGGTGGAAACGATCTCGTCTACCGATGTCGAGAAGCAGACCGGCATCAACGCAGCTCAGTTCCGCAAAGACTTGTCCTACTTCGGGGAGTTTGGCAAGCCGGGGGTCGGATATAATGTTGTGGAACTGCAAACCCGCATCGCGCGGATTTTGAAGATTGACCAGATGCAGCCGGTGATTGTTATCGGCGCCGGTAATCTTGGCAGTGCCTTGATTGGCTATCCCGGCCTGCGGGAACACAAGTTTCATATCGCCGCGGCGTTTGACAGCGACCCGACGAAGATCGGACGGCCGCAGGGCAGCTTAGTGATCCAAGACGGGACGCTGCTGCGGCAGGTGAACGCGCGGATCAACGCCCGCATTGCGATTATCGCGGTCCCGGCCTCAGTCGCTCAAGCGGTGGCGGAGACGGCGATCAGTGCGGGCGTCCGGGTCATTCTCAATTTCGCGCCGATTCTGCTGAAGGTGCCGGAGCGGATCGTTGTCCGCAACGTTTCGTTCTTGCAGGAGCTGGCCGTACTTTCCTACCATCTTTCCAGCGAGACGAACAAATAATCCATGACAACCACACGCACCGAAAAAGACTCAATGGGCGAGTTTGAGGTCCCGGCAGTTGCTTACTACGGCGCTCAGACAGCGCGGGCAGTCGCGAACTTTCCTGTTTCCGGCGTTCGGTTCCCGCGCCCGTTTATTCAGGCGCTCGGCGCGATCAAGCGGGCGGCGGCGGAAACGAATGCTGAACTGGGTCTGCTTGACCCAGGGATCGCCGGACTGATTTATGCCGCTGCCGATGAAGTAATTGCCGGAAAACTCGACAGCCAGTTTGTCGTGGACATTTATCAAACGGGTTCGGGAACGTCCACGAACATGAACACGAACGAAGTCATCTCCAATCGTGCGATTGAGATTTCAGGCGGAGTAGTCGGCTCCAAGAACCCGGTGCATCCGAACGACCATGTCAACAAAAGCCAGTCGTCGAACGATGTCATCCCGACCGCTATTCATGTCGCGGCGGCGACCGAACTGGAGTCACGCCTTCTGCCCGCGCTCCGCAGCCTGCACGCCGCGCTGCAAGCCAAAGCCGATGAATGGGACTCCATTGTCAAAATAGGCCGGACGCACCTCATGGACGCAACACCGATCCGCTTGGGGCAGGAAGCGTCCGGCTGGGCGCGTCAGACTGCGCTTGCGATTGCCCGTTTAGAGTCGGTCAAGCCGCGTTTATACGAGCTTGCGATCGGCGGCACGGCGGTCGGCACGGGGATCAACTCGCCGGTCGGTTTCGGGACAAGCGTTGCCGCCAAATTGGCTGCCCGGTTTGATCTGCCGTTTGTCGAGGCGGAAAATCATTTTGAGGCGCAGGGCAGTCAGGACGCCGCAGTCGAGCTGGCGAACCAGCTTTCTACCGTCGCAACGTCACTTCTAAAAATTGCAAACGACATTCGCTGGCTGTCGTCGGGACCGCGCTGCGGCCTCGGAGAATTATCTTTGCCAGCGGTGCAGCCGGGGTCGTCCATCATGCCCGGCAAAGTGAACCCGGTCATGTGCGAGCAGCTTATCATGGTTTGCTCGCAGGTCATCGGCAACGCCGTGACTGTCACTGTGGCGAACACGCACGGTAATCTTGATCTGAACGTCATGCTGCCGGTCATGGCCCGCAACTTACTGGAAAGCATCACGTTTCTGGCCGGCTCCGTATCCGTGTTTACTGAAAAGGCCATTTTAGGCTTAACGGCCAATAAAGAGAGGGCGGAAAGCTTAGTCGAATGGTCCATGAGCATGGTGACCAGCCTCGCTCCGGTCATCGGCTACGATGCTGCTGCCAAGCTTGCGAAGAGGGCCGTGGATGAGGGCCGAACCGTGCGCGATTTGTGCGTCTCCGAGAACATCCTGCCGCTGGACCAGCTAGACGACCTGCTGGATGCGCGGAAGATGACTGAGCCAGGCGGCGGCGTCGGCGGCGAATAAAAGATTACCAGGAGAAAATTATGTCAAGTAGCCCAGTGCGCGTGTTAGTGTGGGACGAAGCCCCAGCCCATGCCCCAAAGTCGGTTTATCCGAGCAGCATCAACGGCGCAATTGCCGAAGGGCTGAACGAGATGGGGAGCGGCGGGATCGCCGCAAAGACGGCCAATTTGGACGACCCGGACCAGGGCATCACTGAAGCTGCGCTTGCGGAAGCGGATGTGTTGATCTGGTGGGGCCATGCCCGGCACGACGAAGTGGCCGACGACAAAGCCGAGATAATTAAAGCCGCTGTGCATAAAGGCTTAGGGTTTATTCCGCTGCACTCGGCGCATTACTCCAAGCCCTTCCGCAAAGTTCTGGACTGCACCGGTCATCTGTACGGCGGCTGGCGTGAGGCAGACCCGGCCGATACGGAAGAACTCCGCGTCTGTGCGCCCAAGCACCCAATCGCGCAGGGGGTCACCGATTTCGTGCTGCCCGCGGAAGAGATGTACGGAGCGCCGTTCGGCATCCCACCGGTGCAGACTGTGATTTTTCAGTCGTACTTCCCGCTCGGCGGTGAGTATTTCCCGTCTTTTGTCACGACGGTCGGCGATGGGATTGACCCGGCGTTCACCACCGGCAGCGGGAAGGGCGCGAACCGAGGCTTTGGCGCAGGCCGCGTGTTTTACTTCCGGCCGGGCCATGAAGCATTCCCGACCTACTACGATCCGAATGTCCGCCAGATTATGCACAACGGCGTGCTGTGGGCGGCGGGACGCTCTTAAACATGGCAACTTGGAACCGGGCGGTTATCGTAGGGGCGTCTTCGGGCATCGGCGAGGCGCTGGCCCGTGCTTTAGCCGCCGACGGCTGCCAGGTGGCGCTGGTGGCCCGGCGCGAAGACAAGCTGCGGACGCTGGCAGCCGAGCTTGATGGGCTAGCCGGGGAGCCGGGCGCCCGCTATTATGTCCATGATGTGACCGAATACCAAAGCGCGGCGGCCCTGTTTTCGATCATCACCCATGAGCTAGGGGGCCTGGATTTAATCATCTATGCCGCCGGCATTATGCCTCCTGTCGCCCCCGAAGAGTATAACATCGTCAAAGATGCCGACATTATTGCGGCCAACTTCACCGGGGCCGTGGCCTGGCTGAACGAAGCGGCGCGGCGGTTTGAGACGGATAAGCGCGGCACGATTGTCGGCATTTCCAGCGTAGCCGGCGACCGGGGCCGGCGCGGCAACCCCGTGTACGGCGCGACAAAAGCGGCGCTGAATGCGTATTTGGAGTCGCTGCGGAACCGCATTGAGCGCAAAGGCGCGTTTGTCGTGACCATCAAGCCCGGCCCAGTGCGGACACCGATGACGGAAGGGTTAAAGATGCCAGGCATGATTGAGGCCGATCAAGCGGCCGCAGAAATCCTTCTCGCCGCCAAAGATAAAGCACGCGTCGCTTACGTTCCCGCCAAGTGGAAGCCGATCATGGCGGTCATCCGTGCGGTTCCCGCCCCGATATTCAAATGGCTGAACATTTAGAAGCAAGCAGTATGAAGTTAGAACGAGTTGAAGGGTGGGGGATGTCGTCCTCCGCCCTCAGTGCTGTGTCGCGTCCGGTGAATGCCGACGGCATCTGCGCGGTCTTTGATCAGGCGCGGCGGACGGGCCGCTCGGTCGGGATGCGCGGCGCGGGCCGGTCCTACGGCGATGCATCTCTGAATGCCGAAAACATTCTGCTGGATTTGACCCGAATGCGGCGCATTCTCGCCTGGGACCCCTTAGCAGGAATCATCACCGTGGAAGCGGGCGTGACGATCCAGCTGCTTTGGCAGTATGTGATTGAAGACGGCTGGTGGCCAAGCGTCGTTTCCGGCACGATGTTCCCGACACTCGGCGGCGCGGCGTCCATGAACATTCACGGCAAGAATAACTTCAAAGCCGGTCCTATCGGGGACCATATTGTGGAGTTTGTGCTGATGACGCCGTCCGGCGACACCAAGCTCTGCTCGCGCACCGAAAACTCGGAACTGTTCTTTGCCGCGATCGGCGGCTTCGGGATGCTGGGCGTGATTACTCAGCTTACGCTGAAGCTGAAAAAAGTTTATTCCGGCCTGCTCCATGTAACACCGATTGGCATTCGCAATCTGGACCATTTGTTTCAAGTCTTTGAGGAGCGCCTGCCGCAGTCGGATTACTTAGTCGGGTGGGTGGATTGTTTCGGCACAGGCAAAGGGCTGGGACGCGGCCAAGTACATCAAGCGAACTACTTCCAGCCTGGCGAAGACCCAAACTCTCAGCAGACGCTTCGGGTCGAGAATCAAGAACTGCCGGACAGCATTCTCGGCATCGTGCCGAAGTCAGTCATGTGGCGTTTTATGAAACCGTTTGTCAATGATCCGGGAATGAGGCTGATCAACACCGCTAAGTTCCTAAGCGCGACAAAGCTAGGCGACGGGCATGTGCATACGCAGTCACACGCAGGCTTCGCGTTTCTCTTGGATTATGTGCCGAATTGGAAGCACGCCTACAAACCAGGCGGCCTGATTCAGTACCAGAGCTTTGTCCCGAAGGAACAGGCAAAATCTGTGTTCGCCCAGCAGATTGCTTTGACCCAAGAGTACGATTTAGTCCCGTATCTGGGCGTTTTCAAGAAGCACCGGCCCGACGATTTTTTAATGACCCATGCGGTAGATGGCTATTCGCTGGCGCTTGACTTTGCCGTGCGCCCGGAAAAACGCGGCGGTTTGCTCAGTCTTGCCGCCGAGATGGACCGGCTTGTACTGGAGGCAGGCGGACGCTTCTACTTTGCCAAAGACAGCGCTCTGCACCGGATGTCGGCGGCGGAAGCGGTCGGAGCCGAGCGGACCGCTAAGTTTCTCGCGCTGAAGCAGGCGACCGACCCCGAAAACCTGCTTCAGACCAACTTGTCGCGCCGCTTGTTCGGCTTCTAGCAGTCTGACAGCAGAAAACCGGTGCTGTTTTTCGGCTTCCTGGCGCTCGGCATTTGCCTCATCCCGCAGAGCCGCGGTAATGCGCTGATAGTGTTCTTCCGCTCCGTGCAGGGCGGCGAGGACGGGATCATCCGGCGGAAACATGAAGCATGCTCGTTTCTGCTGCCTCAGCTTTTTCTGTTTTTGTTTCTTAAGTTTTTTGACGAAATAAAATTTCGATGGGTGAAAGTCCGCTGTCGGAGTGCTCCGGGGAGGCGGGGTGGCTTTGCACCATGTTTTCAACGAGGGCATCTTCCATTTGCCGGTAGCGCAGGATCTCCAGCTCGTACCCGGCGAGCTTTGCTTCGGCGTGTTCTATCTCCTGGGTCAAGCCGCTGATGTAGCGTCCGAGCTGGGCGAGCGCTTCCTGCACTTCAGCGGGATCATAGCCATCAGTCGCCGACCGGGAGAAAGTCAAGGTCCGAATGTAGTTTTGAGCGGTTTCTGGGGACGTTCCCAGCACACTGCCTGAAACGGCGTCATTTTCCGGGTTTGCATCAAGGCGTGAAATCAGCATGTTGGCGGCGACATGGCCGGGGGCTTCAGAAAGCAGAAGGCGCAGTGTTTCCCGCGCCGCGCTGCGCCGCCCGGCCGCGAGGTAGGCGTGCGCGAGGTTCATCAGCAGATCGGCCGGGGGAACCGCTGAGGGTGAGAACCGGGCGGCGGCCTCAAAGGCGGTCAACGCCGGGGCAGGAAGGCCGAGCGCATAAAGCGCGGCTCCTAAGTAGGCGTATGTTTGGTAACGTACTGCCTGTGAGACAGTCAGCTCGCCCTCGTCCTGCGCTGCCTGAAGCCGGTCCGCGGCTTCCCGCATCCGTCCTTCGCGATACGCCTGTATTCCAAGCTGCCATTCTATCATGCGCTGGGTATTTCCGCCAGGGGCGCTTCCGCCAGGGGAATGCTGCCGAGCCGGCGCGTCGTCGCTTTGATGCGCTTGACACGCGATGGGTTCGTGGCGGCATCGCCGAGTTCAGCCAATTGGCTTTCCATTTCTTCCGCCAGTTCGGTTTCACCAAGCTGGTGCAACTGACGAGTGGCCGCGCCGAGCTTTTCGCGGGCGGTGTCCAAATCTCCCTTGTCCTGCGCCCGCTGCGCTTCCCTCTCGTACTTGTAAACAGTATAGCGGTCTACGAGGTCCTGCACTTCGGCATCGGTTTCTGCAAGAACGGCTGGATCATCGGTGAAATTCGCGGTGATCAGCGAGCGGTCATTGCCGGGGACGACCGCATCGGCTGGGTCCAGCATGTTCCAAGTCAGCAGTGTTTCAACGATGGCACGCTCCCCGGCGGGCAGTAAAGGTGGGGCGAGTTGAACCATGACGCCGACGGGAGCGGCGCTGGACACGTCACCGACCCGCGCTCGGAGCCAGCCGTCTTCGGTATGCACTTCGTCAAACATGGTCATCGCCGGCCGGACCAGAAAAATGTCCTGAACAACCGCGCCATCAAGGCCGCGAACGGCAAGATACAGGTTAGTGACGGCGGTGGCTTCCAGGGTAGTCAGCTCCTGTGACAGCCGCTGGGTGATCTCGTTGATGTTGGCGGCGTAGTAGTATTCGCCCCGCGAGTTGTCGGCGACTTTTGTTAAGAACTCTTCGTCGAACTCATCGCTGACGCCGAGGGTCGTGATGGCATAACCGTCTGCCTCAATTTGGGTGATGGCCTTCAATGTAGCGTCTTGGTCCTGCACGATGCCGTCAGAAACGACAATCAGGCGGTTAATGCCGTGTGCCAGGGAGTTCTGGCTGATGGCCGCCAGTGCCTGGCGCAGCGCATCGGCCATGAAGGTCCCGCTGCCGATATCGACAGGAAGGCGACGCTCTTGCAGAGCATCCATCTGGGTGAGGCAGCCGTCGGGGAAGTTCGCCCAGTCCTGCTGGTTGAAAACGGTGTGCGTGCGGTCGGCGAAAGAAATCACCGCAACCTGATCAATGGGGCGCAGGGTCAGCAGCAGGTTTTTAATGGCTTCAGTGACCTGGGCCATCGGCGTGTTGGCGAGCGTGTGCATCTCGGAGAGAGTCTGGCCGGTCCAGTACATCGCGTCCGCTTCGTCAGCCTCACCGCGCTCTAGCTCGTCGCGCGAGATTGCCACGCCCATCCAGTATTCTCGTTCTTCATCGGAAAGCTGAAAATGGTGCATGCTGGCGGAAGAGTCAACCACAAGCACCAGGTTCAATGGTGGACGTGAGGCGGACAGGGTCGCTTCCGGCTGGATCTCCAGCAGGGCGTAAAGGGCATCGTCCAAGTACCGGCTGGACGGGATAGCGGGGCGGCTGAGTGACGTACTGACTTTGAGGCTGCCGTTCACGGGGGGCATCTCCTTAGATGTGACAGTTGGATTAGATGTTGCGCTGAGAAAGACGATAGATAAGTGTCTATTCGGCAGAAGCCTTCAAATTCCTTCTTATGTGCTATAATCGTTTTGTAAATAAAATTTTGCCGGTGCCGGCATATGAAATCAGCGTCACTGGCGAAAACGGAGAAAAACTCCGAGGAAGCGCTGATCCGGTTTTGCCGTCCGCCTGGGCACCCAAAGGCGCTTGAAGTCTGTTTCACTTCAAGCGTCGGGGTTCCCAGGCGTTTTTATGTCTGATATAATACGCGGTACGAAAGGATGAAAGATGATGCAAATCAAACGGGCGCTGCTGAGCGTCTCCGACAAAACCGGGTTGGTCGAGTTCGCACGCGGGCTGGATGCGCTTGGCGTGGAGCTTGTCTCGACCGGCGGCACGGCAAAAAGCCTGACTGACGCCGGGCTGCCGATTATGAATATTTCCGACATCACGCACTTCCCGGAAATGCTGGATGGCCGGGTCAAGACACTGCACCCGGCGGTGCATGGGGCGCTTTTAGCGGACCGAGCCAAGCCGGAACACATGGAAACGATCACCGCGCACAACATCACGCCGATTGATTTAGTTGTGGTTAATTTGTATCCGTTCGCCGAAACAATCGCGAGGCCCGGCGTCACCCGCGAAGAAGCCGTTGAAAACATAGACATCGGCGGCCCTTCCATGATCCGCTCTGCTGCGAAGAACCATGCGTCAGTAGGTGTTGTCGTCTTGCCAAGCGACTACCCGGTGGTGCTGGCTGAGATGCAGGCGCAGGGCGGGGGACTGACGCAGGAAACGCGAGACCGACTCGCTGCCGCCGCGTTCGCGCATACGGCAGCCTATGACACCAAAATCGCTTCCTACTTAGGCCAAATGGAGGACACGAAATGAACTTAACAGAACTGGCGCTGCGCTATGGAACCAACCCGCATCAGACCCCCGCACGGGTCTTCATGGCGCAGGGCAAACTGCCGCTGAATGTCGTTCAAGGCGCACCTGGCTATATCAACCTGCTGGACGCGCTGAATGCCTGGCAGCTTGTGCGCGAGCTGAAGCAGGCTACGGGCCTCGCAGCGGCGGCTTCGTTCAAACATGTCAGCCCCGCTGGGGCCGCCGTCGCCGTTCCACTGAGCGATACACTGCGCCAGTCCTACGCGGCCGGCGACATGGACTTGTCGCCGCTGGCAACTGCGTATGTGCGGGCGCGAGGTGCGGACCGGCAGGCGTCATTCGGCGACTTCGCGGCTCTTAGCGACATCGTGGACGTCGCTGCCGCGCAGGTTCTTCGCCGCGAGGTCTCCGACGGCGTTATCGCGCCGGGCTTTACCCCAGAAGCGGCGGCAATCTTGCAAAAGAAGCAGGGCGGCAAATATCTGATGCTGGAAATGGACCCCAATTATATGCCTCCGTCAACGGAGACACGGGAAGTTTACGGTGTGTCGTTCCAGCAGACCCGCAACGAGACGCCGATCACGAACGCTTTCTTGCAGGAAAGGGTAACACGGACCAAAGACCTATCGGCGGAAGCCGAGCGCGATCTTCTGGTTGCGTTGATCTCAATCAAATACACACAATCCAATTCTGTGGGTCTGGCCGTGGATGGGCAGATGATCGGGATCGGAGCCGGACAGCAGTCCCGCATCCTGTGTACGCGGCTGGCCTGCGGCAAAGCCGACCAGTGGTATCTGCGGCAGCACCCGAAGGTGCGGAACTTGCCTTTCCGGGAGAAACTGTCACGGACTGACCGGGACAACGGCATTGATTTGTACCTGCTGGAGACATTATCTCAGGCGGAGGAAGCCGCCTGGCTGCCGCTGTTCGAGCGAGCGCCGGAGCGCCTGACACCGGAAGACAAAGCGGAATGGCTAGACAAGTTCAACGGCGTGTCGCTCGGCTCAGACGGCTTTATTCCGTTCCGTGACAACGTTGACCGCGCCTCGCAAAGCGGTATATCGTACATTGCCCAGCCAGGCCACTCTGTCCGCGATGAAGAAATCATCGCTGCTTGCGATGAGTATGGAATGACAATGGCTTTCACTGGGCTGCGGTTATTTCATCACTAGTATCCTATCACTAACATCCTTAGCGGTGAAACAGCCCCATTTGCCTAAGTGCATATGGGGCTTTGTTGAATTAATTTAGCTTTTGAGCATAAAGTTTTTTGTTAATTTGTGTTACAAACACTCTAATAGAGTTGGCACAATTATCACTGGATGAGAAAAAAATGAAATTCCTTTTGCATAAATTCAATGTGTAGGGCTGTATGAAGTTGGAAGCAGTATAATCTTGAAATCAACCGGACAAGGAGGCGATATGGAAAAAGTGACTGCATCGGCGGGATCTTTATCAAAGCCGACAATCCTCCGGAACTTCAGAGATGGTATCAAGATAATCTTGGCTTGCCTGCTGCTGAAGATGGCCCGACGATTTTTGAATGGCGGAAAGCAGACGCGCCGGAACAGCTTGGCCAAACTATGTGGTCTATGTTTCCGCGAGAAACCACTTACTTTGATCCCAGCCGGTCTTCCTGCATGGTCAACTACCGTGTAGAGAACTTGTAGCGGATGCTGGCGCAACTCCGCGAAGCTGATGTCACCATAGTCGGAGAGATGGTTGAAGAATACGGGAGTTTCGCCTGGGTGCTGGACCCGGAGGGCAACAAGATCGAGCTTTGGGAAGTGCCCGATCCTGCTTAATGTATATTATCGGAACCAAATATCGCCAAAGAAAAGGAGCCTCTTAGCAAGTAAGTTGCCGCAAGACTCCTTTCGGGTGTATTAATCGGCTGTATTAGGTGCCGCGATTTGGCAGACGCTGCAAGTCTGTCTCTAGCTGGCTCATGCGGGACTGGCACGAGCGCAGGATGTCGTTCACATCAGTGAGAGCTTGACGCGCAGCCTGCTGACGCGCTAGCCACACTGCGTAACCTCCGGTAACGACTGTCGCCGCCGCGCAGGCAAGGCTTGCGGTCAGCATGACAATAAACAAACGGTTTTCACTGCTGCCGGGTACCGCAGCCTTCGCGTCCGACTGGTACGGAACATAAGCCGCCGAGGCATCATTATTATCATCCATCTTGTCATCGTCGCTGCCGGGCACACTTTCCACCAGCGTCAATTTGCTAAAGGGTAATCCGTTTCTCATCCGCTATTCCCTCTTCCATTGAAAAAATGCGCTTGACGAAAGCAATCAGCTCCATCGGGTTGAACGGCTTGGTGAGATAACACTCGACGCCAGACTGCCAGCCGCGCAGCACATCGGAGTCCTGAGCGCGGGCGGTCAGCATGATGACGGGGATATTCTCTGTTTCAGGGTCTTTTTTGAGAACATCCAGCACTTCAAACCCAGTCATTTCCGGCATCATCACGTCCAGCACAATCAGGTCTGGGCGGTCTTCTTTGACTTTTTCCAGACACTCTGCGCCGTTGTAAGCGGTAATGACTTCATAACCCTGCCGTTCCAGGTTGACCTGGATCAAGCGCACAATATGTTTTTCGTCGTCGCAGGTCAGTATTTTTCGTGCCATTACGGGCGTCCCTCTCTTCGCTATCAGTATATCATACCGGATTTGCCGCGTCAATACACCCTGCGCTGCAAAACGTTTGCTGAAAATCACTTTTCAAGCTTCGCAAAAACAATGCTCGGCTGCTCAGGATGCCGAGTGGGAGAGACATCTGCTGCAAAAGAGCGCTTCCTTCCCGGCGCTGGGCACTGCCGACCAGCTTCTTCCCGGTGTGGCTGTCAATTAAATCGCAAGCCGCCGATAGCTCAAAGCAATTAATAATGCCGCCTTGTCTGCCGATTGGGCAGCCGCCGAAGCAGGCTTCTATGCCAAGCGACTGCAACGCTCGAAGAACGCCGCCCATGATGAGGTGGTGCGACGCCAGTACGGTGCGGCTGTTTTCGGGCAAATGCATAAGCTGCACGGCAACAGACACCGTGAGGTCGTCGCCATGCAGCACGGCCCGGCCTCCGGTCGGCCTGCGAACAATCGGCAGATCGGGATACAGCGCCCGCACTGGCGCTTCGTGCTGCAAGCGCCCGATAGAGACGGCAGGGCCATCCCACGTGTAGACGCGCACCACCGGCGGCCCTACGCTCGCCGCTATCCCGGCGAGCAAGGCGGCATCTTCCGCCATGTTTTCTTCAGGACTGCCGGGTATGTCGGTCTGAAGCCACCGCATCTTATTCCGCCGGTCCGGTCCAGCAAAGGCAGGGCTGACGGGCGGCTGTCGCTTCATCGAGCTTGCGGACAGGGGTCGTATGCGGGGCGGACTTCACGATCTCTGGGTCTTCTTCAATGTCTCGCGCGATCTGGCGCATGGCTCCGATGAACTGGTCCAGCGTTTCCTTGCTTTCGGTCTCGGTCGGTTCGATCATTAATGCTTCGGGGACAATCAGCGGGAAATAGATGGTCGGTGGATGGTAGCCGAAGTCCATCAAGCGCTTCGCGATGTCCAGGGCTTTAATGCCGTGCGCCTTCTGCTGGCGCTTGGCCGTGAACACGCACTCGTGCATGCAGATCTCGCTGAACGCGACATCAAACGAGTCTTGAAGTTGGACCCGGATATAGTTGGCGTTCAATACGGCATTCTCAGCGACCTGGCCTAATCGCTCCTTGCCGTAGTACATGATGTACGCATAGGCGCGGAGAATACACAAAAACGAGCCGTAGTAGCCATGGATCTTGCCGATGGTCTTAGGCCGGTCATGCTCCAAGCGATAGCCGTCGTCGGTCTGAATGACCTGCGGCACCGGCAGGTACGGCTCCAAAATAGACTTGATGCCGACTGGGCCGGAGCCGGGTCCCCCGCCCCCGTGCGGCGACGAAAACGTCTTGTGCAGGTTGAAGTGCATCACGTCGAAGCCCATGTCGCCGGGCCGGGCGCGTCCGACCAGCGCATTCATGTTCGCACCGTCGCAATAGACTAATCCGCCGGTTTTGTGAACAAGATCGCAGATTTCCGCAATGTCGTCCTCAAACAAGCCCAGCGTATTCGGGTTCGTCAGCATTAAGCCAGCCACATGAGCGCCGAGCAGCGTCTTGAGATGCGCCAAGTCTACCCGGCCCCGACTGTCAGATTTGACCGTGACAGTCTTGTAGCCGCAGCGGGCCGCCGACGCCGGATTAGTGCCGTGGGCGGCTTCCGGGACTAAGATCGTGTCCCGTGCGCCCTGTCCGTGGTCGTCATGGTAGGCTTTGATCAGCATCAGGCCCAGCAACTCGCCATGAGCGCCGGCGGCAGGCTGCAACGAAACCGTATCCATGCCGCCGATCTCGGCAAGAATGTTCTGCATAGAATACAGGACTTCTAGCGTCCCCTGCACTGCCGTATCGGGAAGTTCGGGATGGACACGGGCAAACCCCGGCAGCCGGGCAATTTCCTCGTTCAGCTTCGGGTTATACTTCATCGTGCAGGAGCCGAGTGGGTAAAACCCGGAGTCGGTAGAATAATTACGCTGGGACAGGTGCGTGAAGTGCCGAATGACTTCAGGTTCCGACAGCTCCGGCAGCGGCAGCGACCGACGCCGGGCGACAGCAGGAATCAGGGTGTCCAGCGCAAGCGCCGGGACATCGCAGGAAGGCAGCTCGACGCCCATTCGTCCGGGTCGGCTGAGTTCAAACAACAGAGGCTCAGGTTCATTGATCATAGTTCTTTAGCGGGTGCTTTCTAAGACGCCGACAAGCGCATCTATCTCTTCTTTCGTGCGCTGCTCGGTGACGCACAGCAGCAGGGCATCGCCAAGCTCCGGGTATAAGCCGTTCAACGCCAGGCCGCCGATCATGCCCTGCTCCATCAGGGCGTTGTTGATGATGTCCGGGTGCTTCGGCGTCTTGACGACAAACTCTTTGAAGAACGGCTGGTCAGGGAACGCCAAAGAATAGCCGGGCAGCTTGGCGATCTCAGACGCCGCGTAGTGCGCTTTTTGCAGGCACAGTTCGGCGACTTCGGTGAGGCCCTGCTTGCCCATCGTCGCGAGATAGACCGAAGCTGCGAGCGCATACAGCGCTTCGTTGGTGCAGATGTTGCTCGTGGCCCGCTCGCGCCGGATGTCCTGCTCGCGGGTCCTCAGGGTCATCACGAAGGCCCGCTTGCCGTCGCCGTCGGTCGTCTGGCCGACGATCCGGCCGGGCAAGCGGCGCATGAACTTGGTTTTGCAGGCGAAAAAACCAAGCAGCGGCCCGCCGTAGCCCATCGCGCAGCCGAGCGGCTGGCCTTCGCCAACCACAATGTCCGCGTCATACTCGCCAGGCGGGGTCAGGAGGCCGAGGGAAATGGGGTCAACGCAAGCAACTAGCAGTGCGCCTTTCGCGTGCGCTTCTTCGCCGATGCGCTCCATGTCTTCCAGGTTGCCGAAGAAGTTCGGGTGCTGGACAATCACGGCAGCGGTCTGGTCGGAGATATTCAAGTCCCCTAACCCAGTGGTATCGGTAACAGAGTCAATCGCAATGCCGGAATGCCGCAGATAAGTTTCCAGCACCTGCCGGTAGGACGGATGCACGGAGTTTAAGACAGAAACGCGCTTGCGGCCTGTCAGCTCGGCGGCCATAATGGCGGCTTCGGCCAGCGCGGTTGCGCCGTCGTACATAGAGGCATTCGCGACATCCATTGCCAGAAGCTGGCATAAAAGCGTCTGGAACTCAAAGATGCTTTGCAGCATCCCCTGGCTGACTTCCGGCTGGTAGGGGGTGTACGACGTGTAAAACTCCGAGCGTCCGGTGATGGCGGCAACGGTCGGCGGCACATAATGGTCGTAGATGCCTGCGCCGAGGAAGCAGGGAAATGCTTCGGCGTGAACATTCTTCGCGGCCAGCTTGCCGAGGTGCTTTGCCAGTGTGATCTGGTCCATCCGCGACGGGATATTGAGCTGCTGGTTGTATTGCAAGTCTTTCGGGATCGGAGTGAACAAGTCGTCAAGCGTCTTGACTCCGATCGCGGATAGCATTTCGGCCCGGTCGGCGTCGGTGTTCGGAATATAGGCCATTCGTGAGTTCCTAAGCTAATAATCTAAAGCGTCGCGTCGTAATCCGTGCTGGTGAGGAGCAAATCAGCATCGGCAGGCTGAGCCATCTTGATTTTCAGCATCCACCCGTCGCCATAGGGCGCGTCGTTGACTTTTTCGGGAGCCGCTTCCAGTAGCGCATTAACTTCTGTGACTTCACCGCTGATGGGGGCATAGAGGTCCGAGACGGCTTTGATGCTTTCAATCTCGCCGAACTTTTCGCCGCGCTGGACCATCCGGCCGGCTTCCGGCAGCAGCACCAGTGCGACATCCCCAAGTTCTTCCTGCGCGTGCTGGCTGATCCCCACCGTGGCAGTGTCGCCTTCAATGCGTACCCACTCATGCGTTTTGGCATACAACAAATCCGTCGGTTCCGGCATCACAAACTCTCTTTCTGGTTAAACGCCGTTTCGATAAAACGGCAGCTTGACGACTTTCGCCGGAGACTGGCGGCCCCGGATGTCCACAAAAACTTCGGTGCCGGGCGCGGCGGCCTCGGAGTGAAGCCGGGCCATCGCAATGCCCGCTTTGAGAGTCGGCGACCAGGTCCCGCTCGTCGTCTCCCCCACCCTGCGGCCTTCGGCATCGGTGACGGCGTAATGCTCGCGCGGGATCGCCCGGCCTTCCATCTGAATGCCGACAAGCTGCTCCGTGCTGATGTTCGCTTGCAGCGCATCGCGTCCGATAAACTCGCCTTTTTTCATCTTGACCGCCCAACCCGTTCCCGATGCCGATGGAAAGTTCTCAGCGTCAAGCTCATGGCCGTATAAAGGGTAGGCAGCTTCGAGACGCAGAACATCGCGTGCGCCGAGGCCAGCAGGTGTCGCGCCCAAAGTAACAAAGGCATTCCAGACGTGCGCGGCGTGTTCCCAGTAGCAGAAGATCTCAAAACCATCCTCTCCTGTGTACCCAGTCCGCGATACCGTCACTGGAACACTCTTAGGCTCTCGTGGCCCCGGCCTGAGATCAATCTCGACAACAGGTTTATGGTGAAGGTCGGCTTCCTGGAAATGAAATCGCTTTGTCTTTTCCAAATATCCGAGCATCACGAGCGAGTCTGCCATTCGAACAGCTTGCGGCCCTTGTACTGCAATCAGTGCAGTTTGATCGCTGATGTCCGTTAGTACAAGATTGGGACGACCGAGGGCCTGCGCCTGGAGCCAGTCCCAGTCCTTGTCTTTGCAGCCGGCGTTAAGCACGATCATGTAGTCATTTTCGCCCAGGCAGTAAACAATGATGTCATCAATGATGCCCCCATACTCATTGAGAAGCAGCGAGTATTGGGCCTTGCCGGGAACAAGCTTTGCCACATCATTAGTCGTCACGGACTGTACGAAATCAAACGCGCCGTCGCCCTTCACGGTCACTTCGCCCATGTGGGACACGTCGAAGATGCCTGCCGAGGTGCGGGTGGCAGCGACTTCGCTGACGGTTCCGGCGTAGGAAACGGGCATTTCCCAGCCGGCGAAGGGAACCAGTGTCGCTCCAGCGGCTTTATGGGTTTCGTAAAGTGACGTTTGTTTCATAAGTTAATCAAGGTGCGTGGAAAGCGAGGGATTAAAATCCTACGCTATGGGGCGCAGACGCCGAATGTCCGCCTGCGCGGACAAGGAGTGGACATGAATTGCGTTCTTTTCTTGTACCCGCGAAGGCGGTTACTTGGCGCTTCGTCCCATACGAAGTAATGCCGCAGGCATACAGCGTAGGATTTTAATCCCGCGCTTCTTTCATTCTGCCCTATTCCCCCAGATACGCTTTTTTGACGGCGGCGTTGGACAAGAGGGCCTTTGCGTCGTCGGCCATGACGATAGAGCCGGTTTCTAACACATAGCCCCGGTGGGCGACGCCGAGGGCCATGTGAGCGTTCTGCTCGACCAAAAGCACGGTTGTTCCCTGAGCGTTGATGTCCCGGATGATCTGGAAAATATCGCGAACCAAGAATGGGGCGAGTCCAAGCGACGGCTCATCTAAAAGAAGCAGTTTCGGGCGGGCCATCAGGGCGCGGCCCATTGCTAGCATCTGCTGCTCGCCGCCCGACAGCGTTCCCGCATTCTGCCCGATACGCTCCTGCAAGCGGGGAAAAAGTGTTAAAGCCCGGTCAAAATCCTGTTTGATGCCCGCGCGGTCATTCCGAGTGTATGCGCCGAGTTCCAGGTTCTCCCGCACGGTCATATTGGCGAACACCCGGCGGCCTTCCGGCGAGTGGCCGATGCCGCGCTTGACGATTTGGTCGGCAGGCAATGCTGTGATGTCTTTGCCATCCATAACAATGCGCCCGCTGTTCGCGGGAACGAGGCCGGAAATGGCTCTCAGGGTCGTGCTTTTCCCCGCGCCGTTGGCACCGATCAGCGTCACGATTTCACCGGCGTTGATCTGAAGCGAGACGCTTTGCAATGCCCGGATGGCTCCATAAGAAACCTGTACATTGTCTAAAGTCAGCATGGAGGAACACTCTCAGGCAAAGTGTTTTCAGCGGCGGTGTCCGCCTCGCCAAGATAGGCTTCAACGACTTTTGGATTTTCGCGGATTTCGGCGGGCGTTCCCGCCGCAATAATTTGGCCGTAGTCTAACACTAAAATGCGGCGGCAGATACCCATCACGACTTTCATGTCATGTTCAATGAGCAGAATCGTGAGGCCAAAGTCCGTTCGCAGGCTTTCAATCTGGTGCATCAGATCGTTTTTTTCCTGCGGGTTCATTCCGGCGGCAGGCTCATCCAAAAGCAGCAGCTTCGGCTTGGTTGCCAAAGCACGCGCGATCTCCAAGCGCCGCTGCTCGCCGTAAGCTAAGTTGCGGGCAAATTCGTGTTCGTACTTCAAAAGGCCGAAACGGTTCAGCAGATCGCGGGATTCGTCCAGTGTCGCAGTTTCCGCCGCGGCAAATTTCGGTCCGCGCCAAACGGCGCTCCACAGAGATGGCTGGTAGTGCATATGTCCGGCGGTGCGGACGTTGTCCAGCACGGTGAGTGTTGGAAACAGGCGAATGTTTTGGAAGGTGCGGGACAGCCCGGCAGCGGCGATCTGGTACGGCTTTAGCCCAACAAGAGAAGAGCCGCCAAAATTGATTGACCCGGACGTTGGGGCGTAAACGCCGGTCAGCAGATTAAACGCCGTGGTTTTCCCCGCGCCGTTCGGGCCGATGAGGCCCACAAGTTCCCCCGTGTCCAAAGACAGCGTGAACCCGTTGACGGCGGTGAGGCCGCCGAACTGTTTGGTGCAATTCTGGACATCCAGCAGCGGCATGGACATATCATACCCGAAAAGTTCCGGCAGGACAAGGGGGCGCTTGCAGCCTGAGATGGCTTGACAAAGGGGCCGGAAAGCCGTTATAATCGGACATCCTCACGAAAGACAAGCAAAGCGACCGTCCAAGTTGAAACAAGCCTGCGTTGAAGAAACTTTTCTTTCCTGGTCGGTGCATCTGAGCGCCGGTCAGCCAAAGCGGTGGGCGCAGATCGGACTGGTCCTGCTGGCGGTTTTTGTCCTCGGCGCGGCGCTGTTTCGCTCGTTCTGGCCGGCCCTGCTGCCGATGCTGGCACTGCTGCTTTCACTGTCGGAGTACGTGTTCCCCATTCGCTACACTCTGACAGCGCAGTCGGCCTCGGCCCGCTGCGGGCTGTCCGTGCTAGAAATTCGCTGGGCCGATGTCCGTCATGCCTATTTAACCGACGACGGCATCAAGCTCAGTCCGCTTTCCGCAAGAAACTCGCGCTTTGAGTCCCTGCGCGGCGTCTTCCTGCGGTTTGACGACCGCAACAAAGAAGCGACGGTCGCTGCCGTCCGCCGCTTCCGGCAGGAGACGCCGCTGAATGCGTAATGCGCGGGGCCTGCTGAGTTTTGACTGGGATGCGGCGGTCTCGGACGAAGACCGGGACCAGCTTTTTGACACGATTGCCGCAGCAATCCACAAATGGCGTTTGGAAGTGCCGGCAGTGTTGCTGTTGGAGTCAAGCGCCCCGCTCAGTCACATCGCTGGCCAGGGTCTGGTCGCATTTTGTCCATTTGTCGCTCCCTGGCTGCCGGACGGCATTCAAGGGGTTCAGCGCCTGCAAAAGATTTTAGAACAGCCGCAAAACGTGCGGCTGCTCATTGATCGCATTGCTGAAGCCGCCGAGGAAAAATCGTAAATGCAGCACGCAAGCGACAACTGGTACGTCAGCATCTTGGTCTTGGTTCTGGCGGCGATCATCATTTACAAAGTTCTGACTTCGCAAGCCGGCAAAGTGCCGACTATTCGCCGCATCCCCGGTCTCAATGCCATTGATGAAGCCGTGGGTCGGGCCACCGAAATGGGCCGTCCTGTGCTGATGATTCCCGGCCCGCAGGGTTTGGCCGTAGAAAACTTGCAGGCGCTGTCTATCTTCGGCTACATTGCGCGGGCCGTGGCACGCTTCGGCAATCGGACTATCCTGCCGACAGCCGACCCGGTGTTCAACGGCGTGGCGCAGGAAACCATTCGGGATGCCTACGCCGACATGGGACGCCCGGAGCTGTTTGATGATGGGGACGTGCGCTACCTGACCGGCCAGCAGTTTGCGTATGCCTCCGGCGTCGCCGGCATTCTTAACCGCGAGCGTCCGGCAGCCTCGTTTTTGTTCGGCTTGTTTTTCGCCGAGTCGCTGATTTTTGCCGAAACCGGCCAGCAGATTGGCGCGGTTCAGGTGGCGGGAACCACGGAAACCAATCAAATCCCGTTTTTGATCACGGCCTGCGATTATGTCATTATTGGGGATGAATTTTATGCTGCGTCGGCGTACTTGTCCCGGAACCGGACCCTCCTCGGCAGCATCGTTGCACAGGACTACTGCAAGCTGATCCTGCTTGCCCTGGTGCTGCTCGGCGCAGCGGCGGCAACCTGGGGAGCAGCCCTTCTGCTGCACCATCACGCGGTTCCCCACTGGCTGGACGTCGTGACGCATCTGCTGAAATCCTAAGTTTTATTCCAAATCCTCGAGGAGCCGATTTGCTTTCTGCGCTGCATCATTTCTTTGCGCCGCTGCCTGGACATGGCCCGGCCTACTTTGGCAAACTGGCGGGCGGCTTCTTGTTTATGGCTGCCATTCTGGCGGCTCTTCAATTCGCGCCTCGGCGTTCCCGGCGCGGCATCATCGCTTTCTTCACGTTTCTGGCGGGTTTGTACTATGTCGCGGAGTTCTTTTGGCCGGCGTCTCATGGCAGCAACCCGCTGACCCCGTACCAGGACAGCGTCGCCAATGTCAGCAACGTTGTCAGCGCGTTTGCTATCGGCGTCGGCGTCATCTCCCTGCTTCAGCTCCACACGCGGGCTGTCGCCCGGCAGCGGCCCGGCTGGGGCAACAGCATCGTGCTGATCGTTATGTTCCTCCTGATGCTGGTGTTTGGCCTGCTGAACGACTACGCGCCGCATCTGCACGTCTTCGGAACCAGCGTAACTTCCACCGATGTTTTCAAGTTTCTGTTTCAAGGCGGCTTGACGAACCTAGGGGCGGCGACATTTTCCATGATCGCATTTTATATTGCCTCGGCGGCTTACCGCGCCTTCCGAATACGCTCAATGGAGGCGACCCTGTTGATGGCGGCGGCCCTGATCGTCATGCTGGGCGCAGTCTTCTTCGGAACTGTGCTGACGAACTGGATTCCGAAAGCGCCCGATAATCCCTGGTCCAATTTTCGCATTGAAAACGTTGCCCAGTGGCTGCTCATGCAGGTGAACGCCCCCGCTCAGCGCGGCATTTTGTTTGGCCTGACGGTGGGCCTGCTCGCCACTTCTCTGCGGCTCTGGCTCAGCCTTGAGCGCAGCGCCTACTTTGACCAGGAACTTTAAGAAATTATGGACCCGAAATTCTGGCAGCGAATGCAGACTATTGACCGGCGCGTGATCTATGCCGTTTTAATCGTGTTCATTCTTATTCCTTTGTTTGACCGCAAGTTTAATCTGCCGATTATTCCCAGCAAGCAGTCGCAGGACTTTTATAATACTGTGGCTCAGGTTCCTCCCGGCGGAATGGTGCTGATTGACGGCTGGTGGTCACCCGGTACGCGGGGGGAAAATCAGTGGCAGACGCAGGCCGTTCTGCTGCACCTGATGCAGCGGCATCTGCGGTTCGCGATTTTGTCGTTTGACCCGCAGAACAACACGATTGTCCAGAACATGGTCAACGCGCTCGCGCCGAGGTACGGCTATGTGGAAGGGCGGGATTATGTGAACTTCGGCTACAAGCCCAGCGCCGTGTTCCCGCAGACCGTGCAGGCGATGGCGACGAACATCCCAGGCACCCTGAAGAAAGACCGGAATGGAACAGCTTTGGTGGGAATGCCGGCCATGAAGGGCATCAGCAGCATCCAGGACCTGGGCGCGGTTGTGGAAGTGACGCCGTCGGCCACTGCCGAAACTTGGCTCGGTCTCGGCGGGCTGCGCCAGGGGCCGAAGCCGGTTCCATTTTTGCTGGCAACCACGGCGGTCGGCGCTCCAACCTACTACCCTTATCTCGACTCCGGGCAAATTTCGGGAATGCTGACCGGTGTGAAAGGTGCGGGAGACTACGAGTACCTGCTTGGCACCTCAACGTTTGGGACTCGCGCGACGGGTGCCTTGTCGCTAGTGTATGCGCTGATTATCGGGCTGATCGCTCTCGGCAACATCGGCTATTTCGCGGGCCGGGCCGCAGAGCGGAGGGCTGCTCGATGACCCCTCAGCTTTCCGACAACCTGCGCCATCTTTTCAACCCCACCCTGCTGTTCGGTGCACTCGGCACTGTCGCGATTTTGTCTTTGGTATTCAAGGAAAACAAGTTCTACCGCTTGTTTGAGCATATTTTTCTCGGCCTCGCGCTCGGCTACGATGTTTATATCACGATCAGCTCAATCCTGAAGCCGCAGTTCTGGGACCCTATGTGGCATGACGGCCAGTGGGCGCTGATCATGACCGTGCCGCTCGGCTTGATGTTTTACGGCATTTACACCCAGCGCTTCGCCTGGATGAGCCGCCTCATCTTCGGCGTCTTCTTCGGCCTAACCGCGGGAACCATCTTTCGGGACTTTTCCCAGCGGTTCATGCCGCAGGTGACGAAAAGTTTCAAGCCGCTCGTGCCGCCGCCGACCGTTCCCGGCGAGACCCATGTTCTGCTGCATCAAATTTCGTTTGTCTTGAACAATGCCTTGTTCTTGATCATTCTCGTATCGGTGTTGTTCTACTTCTTTTTCGCATTTGAACAGCAAAACCGGGCCGTTCGCGGAACGGCCCGGTTTGGGCGGTGGATTTTGATGTTTTCATTCGGGGCGATCTTCGGCTCGACCATTATGACCCGCATGGCACTGCTGATTGACCGCATGTATTTCCTGTTCCACGACTGGCTGCGGATTGCTGGATAAACGCTGAGTCAGATACTGAGTTGGTCGGGCGGGGACGGCATCCGGGAATGCAAGCGGGCCTGACGCTGGGCCATTCGCAGGTCGCGGGCATCCTGGAAACGCTGCCACCACGCGGCGAGGGCTGTGACCAGCCGGCGCGGGCCGGTCGCAGGACGGACTCGGCCGAAGTCGCCGACCGCACGGGCGCGTCGTCCGGTAACATGTTCAATCCGCACGCCTTCATAACGGGTTTCCAGGCGCTGCCAGGCCAGCGCGATAGTCTGAGGGTCGCGGCTGAAGCCGCCATGCCAGGCGCAAGTCCAGCATTCCTTGTTTGCGTCTAGGTTGAGCGTACCGCAAAGCCCGCAAAGCTTGACGGTCTTGGGAGAGAGGGAAACCGAGGGTCGCTGCACCGGCATGAGACTTATCCTTCTTTTCTAGGCAGGCGCTCGTCATTGAATGCACCTACCTCGTATTTGTACCCGTTTTTACCTAAACCGCTTCGGACAGGCAGAACGATTTTGGGCAGGGCCTGCCGCTATTATTGACAGCTTGCTTCCATTTCTCTAGCGGTTTTCTTCCAGTCCCTTGACTTTTGCCTGCGTCAAGAAGTATACTTTCTCTCGCGTCTAACCCTAACTGTTCTATTTCAAGACAAATTTCTTATGTTTGAGAGCCTGGCGGATAAATTACAGGATGTCTTCAAGCGCCTTCGCGCCAAAGGTCCGCTCTCGGAAGCGGACGTGGCGGAAGCGATGCGCGAGGTGCGTCTTGGCTTGCTGGAAGCCGATGTCAACTTCAAGGTTGTCAAAGACTTCACGGCGCGGGTGCGCGAGCGGGCGGTCGGAACTGAAGTGCTGGAAGGTCTGCACCCGGCCCAGCAGGTCATCAAGATTGTTGACGAGGAGCTGACCGGTCTTCTCGGCGGCGAGCAGTCGCCGCTGACGTTCTCATCCAAGCCGCCGACGGTCATCATGCTTTGCGGGCTGCAAGGGGCGGGCAAGACGACCCACGCCGGCAAGCTGGCGCGGCTTTTGAAGAAGCAGGGACGGAACCCGCTTCTGGTCGCCGGAGACATCTACCGCCCGGCGGCAATCAAGCAGCTTCAAGTGGTCGGCGAGCAGGTCAAGACGCCGGTTTTTACGCTGGACGGCGCGAAGCCTGAAGTCATTGCCCGCGAGGCGGTCGCCGAAGCGGTACGCCGAGGCCACGATGTCGTAATCTTGGACACGGCAGGCCGGCTGCAAATTGACGAAGCCTTGATGCAGGAGTTGGAGCGGGTCAAGGCCGCGACAAGCCCGCACGAGATTTTGCTGGTTGTGGATGCCATGACCGGTCAGGAAGCGGTTAATGTCGCACAGGGGTTCAACGAAAAGCTCAGCGTGAAGGGCTTCATTTTGACGAAGCTCGACGGCGACACTCGCGGCGGCGCAGCGCTGTCCATTAAAGGCGTCACCGGCCTGCCGATCAAGTTTGTCGGAGTCGGCGAGAAGATGGACGCGTTAGAGATTTTCTACCCCGACCGGATGGCGTCGCGCATTCTCGGCATGGGCGATGTGCTGACGCTGATCGAGCGGGCTGAAGAAGCGATTGACCAAAAAAAAGCGGCGGAGCTGGAAAAGAAGTTCCGCGCCAACAAGTTTGATTTTGAAGATTATCTCGACCAGATGCGGCAGATGCGAAAGATGGGACCGCTGGAGCAGATCTTGAAGCTCATTCCCGGCCTCGGCAACTCCGAGGCGCTGAAGGGCATGAACATTGACGAAAGCCATCTCGCTCAGATCGAGGGCATGATTTTGTCCATGACGCCCGGCGAGCGGCGCGATCCGGGCATGATTAATGGCAGCCGGCGACGGCGGATCGCGGCGGGCAGCGGGCGCAGCGTCCAGGATGTCAACCGCCTTTTGACCCAGTTTGAGCAGATGAAGAAGATGATGCGCGGGCTGACAAACATGGACGGCGGCGGGATGCCGTCGCTGGCCGGTATGGGCGGGCGTCACAGCGGCAGCGGCAAAAACGCCACGAAGAAGAACAAGCGCAAGCCACCGCCAAACTTTAAGCTGCCGTTTGGACGCAACTAACTCATCGCTTTTAATGAGCATTGTACGAGGGAACAGGCCTCGCCTGCGCTGGACAGAGCAAGCCTGTTCCTTTCCAGTTTTAGAAGATTACCATTACCACTACAGGAGCAACACTGAATGTCCGTTAAGATACGACTGCGCCGCATGGGCGCGAAAAAGCGCCCGTTTTATCGCCTTGTGGTCGCCGACAGCCGCCGGGCGCGGGATGGCCGGTTCATTGAGACGCTAGGCTATTACAACCCATGCGTCGAGCCGATTGAGCTGAAGATCAACGATGACCGAGCAGCCTACTGGCTTGGCTGCGGTGCACAGCCGTCGGATACCGCCCAGGCGCTTCTGAAGAAGCAGGGCGTTTATGAAAAGATTGCCGCCGGTAAATCTGCCCCCGCCGCGACTTCGGAAGTTGTCGCTTCCTAGAAACTCAACAAGAACGAATTGAAAGCAAGATTCAGCAGTAAAAAGCAAGACCCCTTTGCCCGGCGTCGTAGCCCGGCCAGAGGATCGCAGTAGGAGCAGTAGCACGTTGAAACCCATGATCGAGTATCTCGTCAAGGAACTAGTGGATGAGCCGGAAAATGTCACCGTGACAGAAATCCCCGGTGAAGACTCAACCACTTATGAAGTCCATGTCGCCCCAGGCGATCTGGGAAAAGTCATTGGCAAGCAGGGCCGCATCGCAAACGCCCTGCGGACTGTGACAAAAGCCGTTGCGATGAAAGCTAAAAAGAAAGTCTACGTCGAGATTATCGCGTAATCTCAGATATGCCGATCACAGACACAAATGAATATACCGTGCTGGCGGCGGAAGTCGCCGGTGCCCACGGCGTCAGCGGCAGCCTGCGTCTGCGGCTGATCGGCACCTCGGCAGCCGACGCAACTTCGGACGCCGCCGTGCGGTCGCTCCAGATCGGCCGCGTGGTCCGCCTAGTGCGGGCAAGCGATGCGTTTCAGACCGATCTGACTTTGCTCGCGATGCGCCGTCAGCCAAAGGGCGTCTGGATCGCCCGGTTCAAGGATGTGACTGACCGGAACGGCGCCGAAGCACTGCTGGGATGCTCCGTGCTGATCAAAGAAAACGAGCGGGCGGCGCTGCCGCCCGGAGAGTATTATGTGGACCAGCTTCTAGGGCTGGACGTGGTCGCCGATACGGGCCGGCCGTTCGGCACGCTGTCGGATGTGCTGAGTTCCCCCGCGCACGACGTTTATGTGACGTCTCTCGGCGCAATGATCCCCGTCGCCGGGGATTACATTATTGACATCAATTTGGACGACCGCAAAATCATTGTCCGCGATGTGCCGGGCCTGATAGACGACCCGAACGAAAAGCCGGACACGGCGTAGCCATGCGAATTGACGTTGTGACGATCTTCCCAGAGATGATCGAGTCGGTTCTCGGTTTCAGCATCTTGAAACGCGCCCGCGACGCCGGGCTGGTTGAGATCCATGTCCATAATCTGCGGGATTTCGCGCCCGGCGTCCACAAAAGCACGGATGAGACGCCTTACGGCGGCGGCGCAGGAATGGTGATGCGCCCGGGTCCGCTGTTTGACGCTGTAGAGAGTCTACCGTCCTTTCAAGACGCCCGAAAGGTATTGCTGACGCCGCAGGGCCGGAGATTTGATCAAGCCGCCGCGCGGGAACTTGCGCTCTGCCCGCATCTGGTTCTTTTGTGCGGCCATTATGAAGGCTTTGACGAGCGGGTCCGTGAGCATCTCGTCACCGAGGAAATCTCGGTCGGCGACTACGTCCTGACCGGCGGCGAGCTGCCGGCTCTGGTCATTATTGACGCCGTGACGCGCCTTCAGCGCGGCACGCTCGGAAACGCTGAGTCCGCGGAAGACGACACGTTTTCTGAGGGGCTTTTAGAATACCCGCATTACACGCGCCCGCCCGATTTTCGGGGCTGGCGCGTCCCTGACGTTCTGCTCTCCGGCCACCATGCCGAGATCGCCCGCTGGCGACGCAAGGAGCAGTTCCGCCGCACGCAAGCGCGTCGGCCCGAC
Source organism: uncultured Armatimonadales bacterium (assembly GCA_964252595.1). GTDB lineage: Bacteria > Armatimonadota > Armatimonadia > Armatimonadales > Capsulimonadaceae > JANXMY01. The sequence continues at coordinate 14,419 of CAXUNT010000018.1, read as the reverse complement.
CTCTGGGCGGAATTTGTCCCGTCTAAGTCTGACCAAAAGCTGCTCCAGCAATTACATGAGGAGCAGCTTGGAGAAGAGGAACCCAATGCATCCGTTAATTCAGGAAATTGAAAAAGCCCAGCGCAAAGAAAGCGTCCCGGACTTCGGACCGGGCGACACCGTCCGAGTTTCGGTGAAAGTGGTCGAAGGCGGCAAAGAGCGTATTCAGGTCTTTGAAGGCACCGTGATTTTTCGCAAGCAGGGCTTGTCCCGGTCGGCGTTCATGGTCCGCAAGATCTCAAACGGCTACGGAGTCGAGCGTACGTTTTTGATCCATTCGCCCCGCGTTGACAAGATTGAAGTCACGCGCCGCGGTTTGGTACGCCGTGCCAAGCTGTTCTATCTTCGCAAGAAGGTCGGCAAAGCCGCGCGGATCAAAGAAAAGCGGAACTTCTAAAGCATTCGCCCGCGTAAGCACAGTCGCCGGAACTTTCCGGCGGCTTTTATTTTTGAGAACCCTCTATGCAGCCCACTTTGACAGAGACTATTCCGACGCCCCAATGGACCGAAACGCTGGCGAATCTGAACATTTTGTGGATTCTCGGCATCATCGTCGCACTGTCGCTGGTACGTTTCGCGTTTGTGTCGTCCAAGTCCGAAGCCGCCCGGTCGTTTTCCGAGATACTGGAGTCTGGGATGATTGCCTTGGCGCTGGTCTTTCTCATCATCCGGCCCTTTGTCGTCCAAGCCTTCTTTATCCCCTCCCCTTCAATGGAGCCGACCCTGCTCGGCAAAAACAATTCCGGCGACCGGATTCTGGTGAATAAGTTCGGCTACCGGCTGGGGACGCCGCACCGGGACGATGTGGTTGTATTTCTGGCGCCTCCGGCCGCGATGGCTGGGGACCCGGAGTTCATCAAGCGTCTGATCGGCCTCCCTGGTGATACCATTGAAGTTTTCGCTGGTCATCTCAGCATCAACGGCACTCAGCACACGCACACGGATGTCCGGCAGAAGCTCACCGGACTAGGGGTCTGTGGCCCAGAGGCGCAGGCGGATATTAATGACGAGTCTCAGCTTCAAGCCGACTGCCATGTGAAGTTCGTGCTGGACGGTGTGCAGGTTTCGGACAACACCAGCCACACGCAGCTCATCACGAAAGAGCGCTTGGCGGAGATTTACACCAATCAAAAAGACCTGCCGGTTACGATCCGCCCCGGCTACACCGTCAGGAACGGGGTTCGCTTGGACGAGCCGTTTGTCGCTGAAGATGCTGACTACGACATGAGAATGTTTGACGGTGAGCCGCTGAAGCATGTCTACGGTCCATTTGAAGACTACCGGCTGGCGGGAATGACCATTTCCGCCGCACAGTATCAGGCTGATGTCGTTCACCCGACCGAGCCGCTGCCCGCCGCGCATTACCTGATGATGGGCGACAACCGCAATGACAGCAGCGACGGCACCCAATGGGGACCGCTGGAAGCGCGGCGCGTGGTCGGCCGGGCGCAGTTCATCTTCTGGCCGCCGTCGCGCATCGGCGTGATCCGTTGACCGAAAGCGTCCTGAGTCTCTGGCGGCACGAGCAGATGGCGTGGCGTGCAGGTTTTGTGCGGGTCGCTGGGATTGATGAGGTCGGCCGCGGGCCGCTGGCCGGGCCGGTGACGGCCGCCTGCGTCGTTTTGCCGCCGGGGTTCGCGCTGGACGGCATTCGCGATTCAAAAACACTGTCGGCGCGTCAGCGGGAGCGGGCCGAAGCGCGTATTCGGGCTGAGGCGTTGTGGATCGGCCTCGGCAGCGCCGAGCCGGAAACCATTGACCGTATTAACATTTTACAGGCGACGCACGAAGCCATGCGCTTGGCCTACTCTCAGATTGACCCCTGCCCTGATTTTGTTCTCATTGACGGTCTGCCGGTGCGCGAGTTTCCCTGCGAACACCGCAAAGCGCTGGTGCAGGGCGATTCCCAGTCGGTTTCCATCGCCGCCGCATCCATTGTCGCCAAAGTCGCGCGTGACCGCTTGATGTGCGCTTATGACGCCGTGTACCCGGAGTACGGCTTCGCCGGCCACAAAGGCTACGGCTCGGCAAAGCATCTGGATGCCCTGCGCGAGCATGGCCCCTGCCCCATTCACCGCCGCTCGTTCGCCCCGGTCGCGGCCTGCATTTCTCCTCAGTGACGGGATCAGGCGACTGAAGTCGCGGCAACAAGCACACGAAGTCCGCCTTCGCGGACTCAGCCTCTGAACTTCTATATTAACCTGCGAAGGCAGGTTTGGTGCTTTCGTTGCCGTGACTTCAGTCGCCCACATACACTACTTTGCTTGCTTACGCCGCTTCCCAGGCTCGCCCTACTACCTGCCGCGCTTCGGCGGCCTGCTCCTCCAGATTATCCCAGTTGGCTTCAATGCTGATGCGCCCGTTGTAGCCTGCTTCTTTCAGCACCGCGAAATACTTCTGTAAATACTCGGAATCGCCGGAAATCGGAGCGCGTCTGCCGAGTCCGGCGATATGGACGTGACGCAGAAAAGCGGCAGCTTCCAGCGTCTCACTGTAGCTTTGCCCGTCGTAAGTCACATGGTACAAGTCGCTGAGAACGCCAACGGCCGGATGGGCCACTTCTTCCACAAACTGGACCGCCTCGGCGACAGAGTTTAGGATGTTGCATTCGGACAAGTTCAGCGGCTCAATTGCCGCGCTCATCCCATGCCTGTGGGCGGCATCGCCGCACTGGGTCAGGAACGCGAGAATTTGCGCGTGCGCTTTTTCGCGCGGCCAATCGCCGGGAACGCGCCGCGCTCCCCCGCTGCCGAACACAGCAATCTGGCCGCCGAGCTGCCCGGCTCGCCCAAATGCGGCTTCTAAATACCGTTCCTGCCGGTCGCTGTCCGTGTCGGGGCCGACCACTTTCAAGTCACCCGGCAGGAGCAGATTGTATGTTTCCGGCTTCAGTCGGGATGCCTCGAACAGGGACAGCAGCGGCGGCATGATTTCTACATCGGAACGCTCCGGCTGAAGCATGCCGGCAACTGAAGGCTCCAAATAATCAAACCCAGCGGCCGTGATGCTTTCCAGCGCGTTCGGCGGGGCGCAGACTCCAAATCGCATCGGAACTTCCTCCTCAAAGAAAAGCGGCCTACATTTAGTAGGAGTCATCCAAATTGTAGCATAGATATAGACGAAAAAACTCAAAAACTGCTTGTCAAATGGCAACAACTGTGCTATAATCCAAAAAAGCGCGAATGGGATAGAATAAACCGCAGTGATGCCGAACATACGCCAAAGCTTTCGTGACGAACTTGCGGCGCTCGAACAAGAGCTGCTGCAAATGGGGACCCTGACCGGCGAAATGCTCGGTCAAGCGGTGGAAGCCATTCACCAGAACGATGTGGCGCTGGCGGAAGCGGTTCTCGCGCAGGACGATGCGGTAGACGAAATGGACCGGCGGATTGAAGCCCAGTGCATCCGGCTGCTTGCGCTTCAGCAGCCGATGGCCCGCGATCTGCGCCAGGTCGAAAGCGCCCTAAAAGTCATCACCGATCTAGAGCGCATCGGCGACCACGCGGTAGACATCGCGAAGATCGCCCGCAAACTTACCCAGGAGTTTTACCTGAAGGCGCCGCTGGTAGATGTCGGGCCGCTGGCGCTGATGGCCCGAACGATGGTGAGCCAGAGCCTGCAATCGCTGGTGCGGCACGATCTACCGCTGGCAATTCAAGTCTGCGACGATGATGATCTGGCCGATGAAGCGTTCAAACGCCTGCGGGAAGAGCTGCTTCAGCTCACGCAGGCCGAGCCGTCACGCATTTTTCCCGCCTCGTACCTGCTTCTGGTCGCAGTATATCTGGAGCGAATCGCCGACCACGCGACAAACATCGCCGAACGAGTCTACTACGTCGAGACCGGCGACCGCAAGCCGCTGGGACGGCGCGAAGCGCGGCCCGGCGAATGAGCGAAATTGGCGGCAACATCAGTCGCGTTCGGGACGCCATTGCGGAGGCGGCAGAGCGTGCCGGGCGAACTCCCGACGAGATCACGCTGGTTGCAGTCACCAAGAAAAAGCCTGCGAGTGCAGTTGTAGAAGCCCTGGCGGCCGGCGTTCTCGATGTCGGCGAAAACTATGTGCAGGAAGCCGCCCTAAAGCGCGAGCAAGTCCCTGGCGGCCGGTGGCATCTTCTAGGGCATTTGCAGAGCAACAAAGCCAAGCTTGCCGTTTCATTGTTTGATCTTATCGAGAGCGTGGACAGCGTGAAGCTGGCGCAGGCGCTGAGCCGGCAGTCAGACGAAAAGCATCAAGAGATACTTGTGCAGGTGCATCTCGGCGACGAGGAATCCAAGAGCGGCTTCGCGCCGGAGCAAGCGCTGGACGCGGCGGCGGAAATCGCTGAACTTCCAAACTTGCGTCTGCTGGGTTTGATGGCAATTGCGCCGAACGGCACAGATCCGCGGCCCTACTTTCAGCAGATCAAGCGGCTGTTTGATCGGCTTCCTGCCCAGCACCGGCACATTCTTTCCCTGGGCATGAGCGGCGATTTCGAGGCCGCGATTGAAGAAGGCGCCACTTCAGTGCGCGTCGGAACAGCAATTTTCGGGGCAAGATAACACTCTTTATAACACTCTCTTTATACGACAGGAGGCTTGGCGAGACAATGAGCAACAGCGCAGAAGCGGAAGACTACGGCGAGGCACCAGCCCGCGAAAACGGCGTTTTCGGGCGATTTTTTAGTTATTTCAGCGGTCACGGCGGGGAGGACGAGTCGGAGGTCGCAGAAACCGAAGACCAACCCCAGCCTCAGCCGATCCCCGCACAGACACGCGCGTCCGGCGGCTCCTACAGCCCACTTCGGCGAGGAGGGACAACTCTGCGTATGGACCAAGCACGCCAGACACATATCACTGTTCGCCGGGCCATTCAAACTTTTGACGACGCCCGCCGGGCCGCCGACGGCCTGAAAGACGGTCAGCAGCAGATTGTCAACCTGGAGCAGACTTCGGGTGATATGACCGAGCGCATCATTGACTTTCTCAACGGCGCGACTTACGCCCTCGACGGCAGCGTCGAGAAGATCGGCGAGATGGTCTATCTGTTCACGCCGTCATCGGTTGTGATTGATATTGAAGACAAGCCCGCAACTCCGGTTCGGGCTGCCGTCTACAATCGGGATTAACCCTCAGCCATGCTGCGCGACAAGACATTGGCGGTTCTCGGCACGGGCATGATGGGCGGGGCGCTCGCTCGCGGCCTCATCCGTGCCGGGGCTATGGAGAGTTCGGGCCTGCGCCTGTTTGACACGCACCGGGCAAAAGCCGAGGCCCTGGCGGCGGACCTCGGTCCCGGCGCTCTGACGTCAGAGTCGGCACAGTCTGCCATCACTAATGCCGACATTATCTTGATCGCCGTCAAGCCGCCGATGGTGGCTGACGTGCTGGCCGAGATTGCTCCTGCTCTTACTCCTCAACAACTTGTCATCTCCATCGCCGCCGGGGTGCGGCTTGCCAAAATGGAAGCCCTGCTGCCCGGCAGCATCCCCGTGATCCGCACCATGCCGAACACACCCTGCCTCGTTGGCTGCGGCGCGACCGCGCTTTGCCGGGGCGTGGCGGCGACGGCCGAGCATCTTGCCCTCGCGCAAAGCCTCTTCGCGTCGGTCGGCCTCTCCGTGGAAGTTCCCGAACGGCTTTTAGATGCTGTGACGGGCCTTTCCGGGTCCGGGCCGGCGTATGTCTATTTGATGATTGAAGCCCTCGCTGATGGCGGCGTCAAAGAGGGCCTCACACGCGACACTTCTCGCCTCCTCGCCGCTCAAACTGTTCTTGGCGCGGCCCAAATGGTTCTGTCGTCGGACCAGCATCCCGCCCAGCTTAAGGACAATGTCACCACCCCCGGCGGCACCACCATCAACGCCCTGCACGTTCTGGAACGCGCCGGTCTCCGCACTGCCCTCATTGACGCCGTAGGAGCCGCTGCCGAGCGCTCCCGCGAACTGTCGTAATCTTCACCTGCAAAACTTCGAAAAATATTGGGGAACAAATGGCTTAAAACCTGTGTTTGGGTGGTATAACATGACCAGAATAACAAATTAGTCATTCGTCCAGTACGTTAGGAACTTTTTTAATGACACGGCACGGGGATGTGCGGCAGAAAATACTCCAGGCCGCGGAGCAGCGGCTCTGGCGCTACGGTTTCAAGAAAACCACGATTGACGAAATCGCGTCGGACGCTGGGGTCGGCAAGGGCACGGTATATCTTTACTTTGACGGCAAAGAAGAGATTGGACTGGCAATAGTTTCGGAATATAAACGCCGGGGACTAAAAGAAGTTGCCCGCATTGCCCAGGACACGAATAAATCCCCGTTGGAGAAGCTAACGGAAGTGTTGCAATGGCCGATTTTGTATGTCTGTCAAAGCTGCCGCGAGGCACCGGGGATGCAGGAAATGATCACTGCGATCAAGCCGCACATCCGCGAGCATATTCAGCCGCAGATACAACAGGAATACGAAATCATCGCAGGCGTTTTAGAAGAAGGCAACCGGCTTGGCGTCTTTGATGTGCCGGATACTCTCAGCGCGGCACGGATACTCAAGATGATGACGATGGGCTTCATGCCGCCCTACCCTAGCATTTCCGAACCGGATGAGATAGAAACTGAAATTGCTGCCATTGTCGCTTTAGCAGTACGAGGACTTCGCAAAACATGACCAAGATGACATATCACGTACTTGCCGCTGGGGTAATAATCAGCCTCACGGTCCACCCGGCCTTCGCCGTGGATGCCCTGCTGCCCGGTCCGATCTTTATCGGCCAGGCCGCCGGAGGCCAGGGCGGCAGCACCGGCACGGGAGCCGGCGCAGGCGCAGGAACCGGCAACGGAGTGGGTGGCAGCAACGGTGCAGCGGCGGGGAATGGGCCAGGCGCGGGCAGCGGCGATGTCGGCGGCGTCGGCGCACCGGGCGGTGGAACGAATGCCGGAAACGGAGCTGGCGGTGTCGGCGCAGGAAGTGCCGCTGGGGGCAATGGTGCCAATGGCAACGGCAGCACCAATGGCAACGGCAGCACCAATGGCAACGGCACGAACAACGCCGGGACGACAAGCACAGGAAACACAAACAGCGGCGCGAATAACAATGGCACCAATTCCAGTGGAACCAACAACAACGGGAACAATGGAAACACGGGTGTCGGCAGTAGTGGCGCGAATGGAAACGGCGGCGTCGGCAGCAGCGGTTCCGGCCAAAGCGCGTCTGGGACGTCCGGGTCGCAGGGCAGCCTGCCGCTTCCCGGCGCCAGCGGCGCTCCGCAGGTTTTCAATCTGAGCCAAACGATCCAGGCCGGCGTGCAAAGCAGCGCGGATGTCCAGACGGCGACGCGCAATGTTCAGATCGACTCCAAGCGGGCCGACGAGGCCGCCGCCGCCCTCCGGCCCAACTTAAACGCCAGCGGCCAGGCGACGCGCTTTGACCAAAAAACGATCATCGCTCTGGGCAGCGGCCCGCCAATCCAGGTGACGGGAACCCATGTCGAGATTTTGCAGCTCAATTTGACCGAAAGGTTAGACTTGACGGGCCAGATCGCCGCTTCCACCGACCAGTTCCGGCTGCAAAGCCTCGCGGACACGTTTATCCTGGGACAAGTCCGCAACGCGCGAATACTCCGGGCGCAAACGATTTACTTTAATACGCTTCGCGCTCAGCATCAGGTGGATGTCGCCAATGCCGAGCTGACCAATGCACAGAGGCAGCTCACCGACGCCACGAACTTGAACAACGCCGGGGTCGGACAGCGCATTGATGTCTACCGCGCCCAAACACAAGTGGCGACCGCCCAGCAGGATGTGGCGACGGCAGAAAACAACTATGGGGTCGCACTGGAAAGTTTCAACGACTTGGTCGGAAGGCCGCTGAACGCTCCAGTCATCTTGCAGGATGCGCCTGGTGTCACCATCGCCCAGCCGGTCACGGACTTTTCTCAGGTCGGCGCACCCGATCCCAAAGCCGTTCCGCCGCTCTTCAATGCGCCGGGTGAAGTGGCGGCGATCAACATCAACGATGCTCTTCGGGCGGCCAATCAGCAGCGGCCGGAGATTTTGCAGGGGCAGGTCAATGTTCGGGTCGCGCAGACGGGGATCAAGCTGGCACGGGCGGGACTGGAGCCGACGTTTAGCCTTGCCGCTGCCGGGGATTACTATCCTGATACAAACTTTCAATTTCCGCGCAAGCGGACGGCCCAGATTACGGCGAATTTAAACATTCCGCTGTATGACGGTGGCGCAACGCGCGACCGGATACAAGAATCCCGGCTGTCCACGCAGAACGCGCAGACCAGCCTCGCGTCCACCCGCTCGGATGTCGCTTTAGATGTTCGGCAGTCTTATCTCAACCTGGCAACGGCGGCGCGGCAAATCGGCGCGGCAAACGCTGCTTTGCAGTCGGCGATTGCGGCCCGGCAGCTTGCCCAGCTCCGCTACGAGGGTCAAGTCGGCTTGTATCTTGAAGTCACCGATGCTCAGTCGGCATTGGTCCAGGCGGAAAACAACCAAGTGGACGCGGTTTACAATTATTTAGTGGCTCGCGCCCAGTTTCAGAACGCCATCGGCGCACCACAGACCCGCTAACAGACGCACAGTAGGAAGGCACACACATGGCAGACGATCCTCAGCAAAAAATTCAGGGCCAGTCCCAGGGCATCAAGCCCGATGGAACGAATGGCACCAACGGTCACAATGCCGCGCAGTATCCCGCTCCGAGCCAAGCCCAAAAAAACGGCGTGGAAACGCTTCACGAAGGCAACAAGTACGCCGAAAAGAAAGAAGATCCGAAAAAAGACGACGCCAAAGACGGGGCGAAAGATGGCGCGGGCGGCCCGCCTCCGCAGCCGGACAAGAAGCCGGTCAGCCCGCTTCGACGCCTCATCACGGCAGCGGTGATTGCAGCAGTTGTGATCGCGGCGGCGATTTACGGCTGGTCGTACTACAACTACGCGCAGAACCATGCCTCCACTGACGACGCTTACATTACGGGAAACCTCGTCAATGTCAGCCCGATCATCAGCGGGACCCTGAGCTCTCTGACCGTGGACGAAGGCAGCCCGGTCAAGCGAGGCCAGCTTATCGGACGCATTGAAGACAGTGGCCAGCGGGCGTCTCTCGCCCAGGCTCAGGCCGCGTATCAGTCGGCGCTCAGCCAGCTCCCGCAAGCCGAGCAGAACTTAATCTATCAGCAGCAGGCGACCCAAGCCGGCATTCGGCGGGCGCAGGCCGAACTGGCCGCCCAGCAGGCCAAAACCGCTGGGGCGCAGCAGCAGGTGACTTTGAGCCGAAATCAGACCTTAAACCAAGTCGCCCAGGCTCAAAGCCAGGTCGCGCAGGCTCAGGCTCAGGCCGCCCAATATGCCGCCCAGACGCAGACCGCCCGCTCGGCAGTCGTCACCCAGCAGCAGAATGTCCGCACGGCCCAGCGGGCCGCCGATGCCGCCGATGCTCAAATCCGCGGCACCGTCGCGACCTACGAAAAGGACCAGAAGGACGAGGATCGCTACAGGAAGCTCGTGGTTCAGGCCGCCGTCACGCAGCAGCAGTACGACGCCGCGCATTCCGCGACGGTCAACGCCGCGTCTCAGCTTGATGCCGCCCGCTTCCAGGCCGCACAGGCCCACTCAGCGGTCGACAGCAGCCGGGCAACGGTCGCCCAAGCGCTTAATCAATTGACCGCCGCCCAGCGTGCTTATGACGCGGCCCTTCAGAATGTGGATGTCGCCCGTGCCGGCCTCGGCATTGCTCGCGCTAACCTGAGCCAGATCCCGATTCAGCAGTCTAATGTCTTGAACAACGTCGGCCAGAATGCCAGCGCCCAAGCAGATCTGTCCACAGCACAGGCCGGAGAAACCCAGGTAAGCGTTCGGCGGGCGGAGATCGCGACTTACCGCGCCAACGCCAAATCCGCACTGGCTCAGCTTCACAACGCTCAAATTATTGAGAATGATACCTACCTGTATGCGCCGAACAACGGAACCGTGGTCAGAAAAGCGGTCAACATCGGCGCGTCCCTGTCGCCTGGCCAGACTATCGTGACGATCACGCAGGGCGATTATGTGTATGTGACAGCGAACTTCAAAGAAACTCAGTTGACTGATGTCAAGCCGCACGAGTCGGCGGAAATTGAGGTGGACTCGTTCCCCGGTAAGATTTTCCACGGCACAGTTGCGTCCATCAACGAAGCGACCGGGGCGACCCAGGCGCTCCTGCCGCCGGACAATGCGACGGGCAACTTCACCAAAGTTGTTCAGCGCATTCCAGTCCGCATTGAGCTGACCCCGGCTAAGCCTGGTGAAGACAAGAAGTTTGCAACGGCTACGGATATCGCCAACCTGCGCCAGGGTATGTCGGTCACGGCAACGATTGACACCAGCACTGGGCGGCACAGCAGCGAGTAAGATAATTTCACAGTTGATACGACAACCGGTGCCGAACGTGCCGGTTGTCGTCTTTTCTTTTAGTCATTTTTCTCCCTAGAACCAGGTAAGTTATGTCTACGCAAGTTTTAGACCGTCGAGGTCGCCGTCCCCAGCCGCCGTCCGGCGGCAGCAATGGTTCAGGGGGCAATGGGCCAGGCGGCGGTGGCAACTCCGGGGCAGGCGCGGCGGCGGCAGCGGCAAATCCGCACCGCTGGATTATCTTGGTCGGCCTGATCACCGCGGCGATCATGGAAGTGCTAGACACGACCATTATTAACGTCGCCCTGCCCCAGATGGCCGGCAACCTGAACGCGACGATTGACGAAATTGCCTGGGTTTCGACCGGCTATATCTTATCGAACGTCATTGTTTTGCCGATGACCGCCTGGCTCGGCCAGCGGTTTGGGCGCAAGCGGTACTTAGTTTTTTCCATCGGCCTGTTTATTGTCTCGTCGTTCTTCTGCGGCACGTCCAAGACGCTGATTGAGCTTGTCTTCTGGCGCATTTTGCAGGGCGCAGGCGGGGCGGCTTTGCTGTCTACGGCGCAGGCCACCCTGCGGCAGATCTTCCCGCCCCAGCAGCAGGGATTGGTGCAGACGCTGTTCATTCTCGGCATCGTTGTCGCTCCAACGCTCGGCCCTCTCGTGGGCGGCTATATCACCGACAATTACAACTGGCCCTGGGTGTTCTTCGTCAACATCCCGATTGGCCTCGTATCGGCGTTTCTGGTCGGAAACTATTTGCACGACGCGCCGGGCGGTCCGAAAGCCGGGAAAATTGACCTCGCGGGCATTGGCCTGTTGACGGTAGGCCTCGGCTCATTGCAGTATGTGCTGGAGGAAGGCCAGCGCGACGACTGGTTTGACAGCGTCGCGATTACGCGGCTTTCCATTCTTGCGGCTGTCAGCCTCGTCGCGATGCTGGTTTGGGAACTGTCCCCGCGGAATAAATCGCCGGTTGTTGACTTTCGGGTGATGAAGAACCGGGATTTGACATCCGGGCTAGTGCTGTTTCTGGTACTGGGCTTTGGGCTGTATGGCGGCCTGTTCATTTTCCCGCAGTTTACGCAGAACGTTCTTCAGTTCTCGCCGACCGCGACAGGCTTGGTTCTGCTGCCGGGCGGCCTGGCGACCGCCGCCGCCGCGATGCTCTGCGGCCGGATCAACAGTCTTCCCGGCCGGCCGGTTGACCCCCGGCTGCTGATCCTGTCCGGCATGGCGATTTTTATGGTTTCCATGTGGCAGCTTGGACATCTCAGCACGGCCTCTGGTGAGCCGGACACGCGCCTTGCCCTGATCATCCGCGGCTTCGGCCTCGGCTTCCTGTTTTCGACGCTGAACGGGGTCGTGTTCGGGTCGCTGAAGCCCCAGGAAGTTCAGCAGGCTTCCGGCCTGATCAACTTGGCCCGCCAGCTTGGCGGTTCGTTTGGCATCGCCTTTTTGAACACTTACATTTACAACATGGGCGCCTACCACCGGGTCAACTTGGTGTCGAATTTCTACCCAGGCAACCCGCTTTATGACCAGCGGATCGCGGGAGCGACCGCACGGTTGATTGCAAACGGGACCAGCGCGACGGACGCGCATGCGGCAGCTTTGAGGGTCCTGAACGGCACTGTTATGGCGCAGGCATCCACCATGTCTTACAACGATGCGTTTCTGCTGCTCGGCATCTCCTTTGTTGTCGCTGTTCCCGCGGTGTTTCTGCTGCATAAGCCCAAAGGTGCCCCGGCCGGCGGCGGGGGCGGGCATTAAGAATCTGCAACATTCGTGCCAGCTTCTGCGTATAGACACTGAGTAAAGACACTGACTACCGAGAGACCAAAGGACACTTCATGCCACACCGTCCGCTTTTGCAACGTTCACTTCTGCTCGGCGCGACAGTCGCCGCTTTTCTGGTTTCCACCGCTGCCCATGCCGCGATGCCTGTCAGAGCCATCGCGTCCCCTTTTGATGTATCGGCGGCGGAACTGGCGAAGTCTGCGCCGGCGGCAGCAGCATTTCCCGATGCTTCGGCAATGACTCTGCGTGATGAAAGCGTGACAACGCTGAACGCAGACGGCACTTCGACCGATGTGACGCATGAAACGTTCAAGATCTTCAACCAGCGGGCGCATGACAAAGCCGAGATAACGATCCCGTTTGACGCCGGCACGGAAAAAATTACAAACGTTCACGCCCGGACAATCAAACCGGACGGGACCGTGCTGACCGCCGCAGGCGGGGACATCCATACAAGCGCTCCGTATTCGGAATTTGCCATGTATGACGATGCCAAAGTCACCGGAATTTCCATGCCCGGTGTCGAGGACGGCGTCATCATTGACTATGTCTACACGCGCACGACCACTAAAGCCTTTCTGCCGAACCAGTACAGCGAAACATGGACGTTCCGGGATGGCGTAGATCCGGTCAAATACAGCAAAATGACCTTGATCGCCCCGGCCTCTATGCCGATCCGCACCCTGCCGCAGAACACGGCGGGCATGACGGAAAAAGTGACGCCGTCCCCAGATGGGAAGCGCAAAACCTATGTGTGGACGATGACGGACCTCAGCCCAATCGTCCCGGAGCCGATGATGCCGCCGAGCTATACCTTTATGCCGTCGGTGGAGATTTCGACAGTCCCCTCCTGGCAGGTCATCGCCCGTTGGTATCAGGGCCTTGCCGCGGGACAGATGGCCGTTTCCCCGGAGATCAAAGACGAAGTTAAGACGCTGACGGCGGGCAAGACTTCGGACACCGAAAAGGCCCGCGCGATCTACTACTGGGTGGAAGGCCAGACCCGCTATGTCGCGCTGGAGCTAGGCTTGTCCGCGTTCCAGCCCCACCCCGCTGCCGATGTCTGCCGGAACCGCTACGGCGACTGCAAAGACATGGCGACACTGCTCCTGACGATGCTGCACGAAGCGGGGATCAAATCCTCTTGGCCGGTGCTGCTCGGCGCGGACAGCCAAATGCCGGTGCAGAACTACCTGGCTGCGCCGACGTTCTTCAACCACGCCATTGTCCGGGCGGACATTGACGGCAAGCCGTACTGGTTTGACTCGACGGCGGCCATGTGTCCCTTCGGCCAGATCCCTGGTGGCGACCGGGGCGTTCACGCCTTCGTCATTCGGGAGGGTGTCGGGGCATTTGAGACTATTCCTGTCGGAACGCCGGAAGACAACTGCGAAACGACGACGACTAAAGTAGATTTGCATGCCGACGGCTCGGCGGACTGCTCGACCAAGGTGGATCTGAGCGGCGACAACGGCCTCGGCGCCCGCCTGTCGTTCCGCGGGCTGCAAACGGCCCAGCTTCGGCCGGGCTTTCAGAACATGGTCAGCGGGTTCAGCCCAAATGCCTCGCTTCTAGACTACTCACTGTCGCCGCTGGCCGACCGGGACCAGCCGGTTGTTCTCGGCTTGTCGTACCATGCACCGCTATGGGCGACCCGCACCGGCCATCTGCTGATCATTGACGGCAAGGACATGACCAGCGCTCCGTATGACCGGCCTGCGCGGTTGTATCCCATCTACGAGAGCCAGACCGGCGAAGCCGTACAGGATTTGATCGTCACGCTGCCTCGCGGCTACACGCTGGAAGACAAGCCCGACCCGCTGCATGAGAAGATGCCGCTCGGCGATTATGACCAGACAGTGACTTTGACGGGCAACACGCTGACCGTGCATCTCGTCGTGACGACGCACCCCGGCATCATCATGCCGGCCGATTACGCGGCGGCGAAAGCTCAGTTCGCCCAGGTCGTGACCCTCCGCAAGCAGCCGATTGTGCTGCATTTGGCGGATGCGAAGTAAGAACCCCTCCCGCCTTGCTTCGCCCGTTCGGATGCGCCGCGCTTCGGACATCGGTAGGACGAAGATTTTTCCATCCCCTTCCTCACCGGTGCGGGCTTGCTCTAAAATAATCGCAACGACTTCGTCCACGTCGGCGTCGCGGACGGTCATCTCCAGCTTTACTTTCGGCGGCAGACGCAAAACATAAGCT
>CAXUNT010000017.1:0-60190 GCA_964252595.1 uncultured Armatimonadales bacterium | reverse complement strand
CCGTAAGTGTCCCGCCTGCCCCGGCGCTGCTCAGCTTTCCGGGCCGGTTCACCCGCTTTTTCGGCCGGCGCAAAGAGCAGGCACGGCTCCAGGAGCTGCTGGCCGACCCGGAAGTACGATTAATCACGCTGCTGGGGCCGGGCGGCGCGGGCAAGACCCGGCTGGCGGCGGAAGCGGCCCGGTCGGCAGCTCATTCTTCAGAAGCGGGCTTTGACGGCCCGGTTTGCTTTGTCGCGCTGGCAGACACTGGCGACCCTGCGCTTCTGCCTGCCGCCGTCGCCGCTGCCCTGCGCCTGCCGCTTTCTGGGGAGCGCTCCGCGCGGGAGCAGGTCGCCGCCCATCTCGGCGCGGCCCGCTGCCTGCTGGTGCTGGACAACTTGGAGCATCTCGGCGAAGGCGGCGCGTCGGAAGTTCGCGCCCTGCTGGACAGCGTCCCGCGCTTGTCCTGCCTGGTCACGTCCCGGCAGACGCTGTCTTTGGAAGGTGAACACGAAATGCCGCTGGCCCCGCTGCCGGTCCCCGCGGAGGACACTGTGGAGTCCCCGGCGCATTTGTCCGCTTATTCCAGTGTACAGCTTTTTACCGACCGGGCGCAGGCAGTCCGGCCCGACTTTCAGATCACTGAGCGCAACGCCGCCGCCGTTGCCGCCGTTTGCCGCTCTTTGGAAGGGCTGCCGCTGGCCCTGGAGCTGGCGGCGGCCCGCATCCAGGCCCTGACGCCGCATCAAATGCAGACGCAGCTCACTGCGCGTCTTGACTTTTTGACCTCCCGCCGCCGGGACCTGCCGCCGCGCCACCGCTCTTTGCGGGCCGCTTTGGAATGGAGCGCCCATCTGCTGACGCCGGAGCAGGCACGCTTTTTCGCGTGTGTGTCGGTCTTTCGGGGCGGCTGGACCGCCGAAGCCGCCGCCGCCATTGGGGAAGTCTCCGATTCGCTGGTTCTGCTGGAAGAACTGTGCGAGCGGTCTTTGATTTCCGCCGAAGAAACCCCGCTGGGAATGCGTTTTCGCATTCTGGAATCCCTGCGTGAGTTCGGCGGCGAACAGTTGACGGCAGACGAAAAAATCGCCTTGGGCCGCCGCCACGCCGCGTACTTCCAAGCGCTCGCGGCCGAAATGGAAGCGCTGTGGGTCGGCGCCAAGCAGAAACATTCGGCGGAAGTTTTGGACGCCGAGCAGGACAACCTGCGGGCCGCACTGCTGTTTTGCCGGGACGAGGCCGCAAACGGCAATTCCGACAGCAGTGAAACCGGAATACGGCTGGCCGGCAGCCTTCAGAACTACTGGATTCTGCGCGGCCTGCTGCGGGAAGGGCTGGGCTGGATGCAGGGGGCGCTGGCGGGACCGGGTCCGGATGAGGCGCGAGGCAAGCTTCTGACGAACTGCGGGTGGATGCGGGCGGTTTTGGGCGATCCGGCGGCGGCGATGCCGGATCTGGACGAGGCGGTGGCGCTGAACCGGCGGTGCGGCAGCGGCAAGTGGCTGGCGCAGGCGCTGCGCTCGCGCGGGGTGGCCGCGATCTGGCAGGGGGATTTGGCGGCGGCCACAGCCGATTCGGAAGAGTCGCTGGAGGTCAGCCGGCGCATCGGCGACGAGTACGGGTCGGCAATGACTTTGAACAACCTGGCGGGGTTTGCCAACGAGTACGGCGGTGACAAGCAGCGGGCGCGGGCGCTGTACGAGGAAGCGCTGGAGATGCTGCTGCGTCTCAACATCCCGCAGCGGGTAGTGGTCTGCCTGTACAACCTCGGCACCATCATGCATGACCTCGGCGACCTTAATCGGGCTGCCGTCCTGCTGCGGGAAAGCCTGATGCTGGCCGACAGCCAGAACAATCTGATGCAGCGGGCCTACGGCCTGAAGGCTCTGGGCGATGTCCTGCGCGACCAGGGCGATCTGCCCAGCGCGGCATCAGCGCAGGAGGAAGCTCTTGCGCTGGCCCGCCGGGTCGGGGACCGGATTGCGGAAGCAGGATCGCTGGCGGCGCTGGCGCAGTTGCGGCGGATGACGGGAAACTACGCCGAAGCGTCGGCGCTGGCCCGCGCGGCCCTTCTGGTCTATGGGAGCATGGGACACCCGCTGGGCCGGACCTTGAGCTGGCTGAGCCTCGCCGAAACCGCCGCCGCCCAGGAGAAATGGGCCGACAGTGCCGGATATTTTTCTGCCGCCGAAGCGTGCGGGGTTTATGATATCGAAGACGCGGACTTTGTGCGTTATGAGCCTCTGCGCGAGACCCTCCGCACCCGGCTTTCCCCCAACGCCCTCGACGCCGCCTGGGAATGGGGTCGCACACTTACCTGCGACGAGTACGGCCTGCGCTGAACACGAGTACTTTTTCCCTACGTTGCTCCATATGTGGCTGGCAGCTGTTTTTCACGCCAGTCAGCACGCCGTCAACGGCGTTCAAAGTCCGTGTCTCTGTGCCGTGCGGACCTGTCTCAGTGTAGGCCTGCGTACTGCTGTGGCGGCGCTTGATCGGTTTGCCGGATGCGTCAAAGACGCGCGTGCTGACAGGATGAACGATGTCGGAAATCTGCTGGAAGAAAACAATGCGCCCGTTGCGGCGGGTCTGGTGCGAGGCACGGACTCCCTGCTCGACCGAAGAGGTTTGAGTCGCCGTGCCGTCTGGGTTCGTCCGGCGGCGGGTGGTGAGCGCCAGCGGATAAACAAACTGGTCCTGCCGGATGCCGAGGGAGTGGGGACTTTGGGTCTGCACAAGCGAAGTCAGCGTGGAGGTCTGCCGGACGTTCTGAAGGTCTCGTTTCGCGCTGACATCAAACTGCTGAACGCTGGAAAAGTCGGCCGTCTGCGTCAGAGTCGTGACCACTTTGCCTGCCGACGTCAGCACATACCCGGCAATCGTGAAATGCCGGTGGGAAGTCACGGAAACCGGGCCTCGGACCTCGTGATTGGCTTCCGTCAGCGGCGCGTACACTGCCGGATGGGGGTTCGTCGTCAGCGTGTTTTTGATGATCCCGCCGCGCACTTTCTGCAGCACGGGATCGCGGTAAATCAGCAGCGCCCCGGCGACTTGGAAGAAGTTCGCGTTGTTGTAAACGTGGACGCCCAGGGTGTGCGGCTTGCCGTTTGACAGCAGCCCGGCAAACGGGGTCAAATCCACCCGGTATGGGACAAGATTAAGCGTCTGCACGGCGGGAATGGGACGCCACCAGCCGGGGTCAATGCCGCCGGTGTAAATCCAGGGAAAGACCGGCGCGACGCCCGCCGGAACCCCATCCACCGTAATTTCCGCTTCCCGAAACGCCGTGCCGCCGCCCGATTGCAGTTTGCCGGTCAGCGCGTTCGGCACGCTCAGGTACCAGAACTCATCGCTGCCCTGGCTTTGCGTGATCAAGTCTAGGTACACGCGCGTGATATTGGTCGGCAGCGTGTAGGTTTCCGTCAGCGTGTCGCTCGGGCTGTTGATGCCCTTGCCGCCGTTCCCGCCTGCCGGCAGCGGCAGCACCAAATCAGGAGTTTTCGGCGCGGCTTGATGTTTGGCGACGGGATAAAACAGCAGCGAAACAGTGCCGTGGATGACGCCGGTATAGGTGGCATTGACGATGTTCCCGATCTGCGTCTGCCCCGGCTGCGGTTTTTGAAAGAGCGCCGCATAGTCGGTCACATCCCGCTCGACGTGCCAGGCCGGGCTGACAGTGTCTGAAGGCTCGGCGGTCGTGCCGAAAAAGATGTTCGTGTGGCCGACCGAGATCTCCCCGGTTCGGTCATACTGCCGCCCAGCAGTGACATAAAAGTCGCCGACCAGGACAATTCGCGCCCAGCGCCTTGTCCCCCCCGGCGGCGGCACAAACTGGAACGGGTGCGACGAGTAATCCGTAAACGTGACATTGTGGAACAGCGGCACCGTGACGGGATGGGAAGCCGGACGCGGCACTGGCGGCTCGGCGACAGCGGCACTGGCGGAGCCGACCGTGGGAGTCGTCTGCGCGACGCCAGGGACGGCGCAGGCGAAGATGCCTGCAAGTGCAAAAAGTGCGCCTACCGTGGGAACAGCGCGAGCATAAGAAGTCATTCGGAACCCTTTCGTGACTGCGAAGGCGAAAACATGGCCTGACACCAAGGCATAGGTTATTATACGGCGGTTTCCAAACAAGCGCAAACCAAACAAGCGTCAAAAGGCCCACCCTTGCAGTAGCAAGGGCGGGCCTTTTGGGAAGCCATTCGCGGTCTATTTTGCGGCCAGAACACGCTTGCGGACGAAGAAACCCATTAAGCCGAGCAGGCTAAGGCCTATGCCCACAGCGGAAGAAGCTTCCGGGACAGCCTGCGGAGCGAAGGAAACGCCGCGCAGGACCTGGCCGTAGCCGGCGGCTTCCAGAGTGGAGAACTCTTCGCCTGATGCCTGAGAAGCGGTGGTGAACCCAAGCGTGTCGCTGATCGCGACCAGCTTGTTTGGGTCTGCGCCCTGGTCGCCGGAGTTGCTGACGGTGGACGTGACGGCGTAGAGTGTCACGCTGCCGTCGGCATTGACTTTGCCGGTCAGGTTCCGCAGGCCGTCGGTCTCCGTACCAAACGTGTAGCCAGGCACCGTGTACGGAGTATCCAGCGCCAGGCCGTTTGCCAGCGTGTAGTCCAGGTTCCACTGCTTGCCGTCAAAGCTCCACTTTTCCAGACCCGCATTGGTGTTGCTGGCTGCCGTATCAGATAAGCTTTGATTGCCTTCGTCGGCGACATACAGCGTGGTGGCGTTGGCGAAAAACAGGCCGAACGGATGAAAGACGTTGCCGGTCGTGCCGTTGGCAAGGGCCGTGGAGAAGCCGGGCAGGATGGAGATCGGGTTGCCCGTGCCGGTCGGCAGAGCGCCGGACGCTCCGACCTGATAAACAGTGTTGATGCCGTTGCCGCCGCTGCCTTTCGTCACATACAGCGTGTTGTTGAAAACTGTCTCGCCCCGGAAGTTGTTGTCTTTAGTCTGCTTGTCCGGCGCATAGCCGTTCTGGGTGATGTTGTAGTTGCCGACTGGCGTCGTCCCGGCGGTCACGGGATTTTGGCCGGGCTTGATGCTTTGAACGCCGTTGTCCACGGGGATGGTGCCATCACCTTTGCCGTTGCCCGCGTTGCCGACTGTTAGGTACTGGTTATTTTTGACATCCAAAATGGCGTTGCGGCCATTGTTGCCGGAATACACCGAAGACTGTGTGACGGATGAAGAGCCGTCGGCATTGATCTGGAACACGGCCCGGTAAGTCGGGGGCGTCGTGACATAATTGCCGGTCTCGCTGCTGCCCGGCGTCAGGGAATTGGAGACGTCCAGCGCACCGACGGGGGCCGTGTAGCCCATAAATGTCAGCGCCGTGCCGTCGGTCGATAAGTTGAGGCCCAGCTCAGACTTCGACGGAAAAGAAGTGACGATCTGGCTGGTCGGAATGGCATACGAGCTGACATAAGCACCGCTTGCCGTAATCTGGTCCAGGTAGATTGCGGACGTGACCCCAAACGAGCCGTCCACCGAAGCGTTGTTAAAGACGTTCGGATACGTTCCGTCAGCGACGGCCTTGTACGGCGTCGTGCCGTCCTTGGAGTCCGGCAGGGCCGAGCCGGGCTGAAGTGCCGCCGCCTGGCCGACATCCTGATAAACGCTGCGGCTGACGACGAGGTCACCGGGCGTAAACGTGTAAGACTGCGCCTGTGCAGCGCCGGCGAGGCCCAGCAGACTGAGCGCCGCCGCGCCCAGCGCATAAACTTGTTTCATTGTGATGTCTCCTGTATGTTCCGCTAAAATAGTGATAGTTCTCTATTGTGGCGGCAAGCAGGCGGCATTTATGTTAAGAAAAGATTAAGTTTTCACTAAGACCGCGCGGAAACAATCTCAGGCAAAACAATCTCAAGCAAAACAATCTCAGGCAAAACAATCCGCAATGGTCCGTATCAGCAAGCAGTCGTACCTTAGCGGATTTTGATGAACTTGTAAACGCAGCATGGCAGGCCTGATGCGTGCCTTGACAAATTTGGCTGTGCCGTGCTATCATGACGTCTACAAAACCATAGCACAGCACGACGATCTTATCAAGAGTGGTGGAGGGACACGGCCCAACGAAACCACAACAACCACCCAGTTTATCAAATCAATTGGGCAGGTGCTAAATCCGGCTCAGTATTCTTTGGAATGACTGAGCAAGATAAGAAGCCTCAGCGAATATCTTCCGCTCCCGCTTTTTCTCGCAACCCTTGATAACCCCGCGCCTGCTATCCTGTTCATCTAAAGGAAGCAACACCCATGCCCGAAACGAAATTGTTCACGTCCGAATCGGTCTCCGAAGGTCATCCCGACAAGCTCGCCGACCAGATCAGCGACGCCATCTTAGACGAGCTGCTGCGCCAGGATGTCAAAAGCCGGGTTGCCGTGGAAACCCTGCTGACGCGCGGCCTCGCGGTCATCGCCGGCGAAGTCACGACCAATGGTTATGTTGAAATCAGCGACGTTGTCCGTGCTGCCATCAACGAAGTCGGCTACACCAAGACCGACTACGGCTTTGACGGCAACACGACCGGCGTTCTCGTCGCCCTGCAAAAGCAGTCCCCGGATATTGCCGTCGGCGTAGATGCCGGCGCAAAAGGCGACAAGGCCCAGGGAGCCGGCGACCAGGGCATGATGTTCGGCTTCGCCGTAGACGAGACCCCGGAGCTGATGCCCCTGCCCGTCACCATCGCTCATGAGCTGACCGCGCGTTATACCGCCGTCCGCAAAGGCAGCTCTTTGGGCCTGCGCCCCGATGCCAAGTCTCAGGTGACGATTGCTTACGACCCCGCCACCGACAAGCCCGTATCCATTGATACGATTGTGTTCTCCGCCCAGCACGATCCCGAACTCAAACAGGCTGACGTTCAGGCGCTGGTCCAGCAGCATGTCATCCAGCCCGTGCTGGCCCAGTACGACCGGTATGTCACCCATGACATCACCTACCATGTCAATCCCACCGGCATCTTCATCATCGGCGGCCCGCAGGCCGATACCGGCGTCACCGGCCGCAAGATCATCGTGGACACCTACGGCGGCTACGCCCGCCACGGCGGCGGCGCGTTTTCCGGCAAAGATCCCTCCAAAGTAGACCGGTCGGCAGCGTATGCCGCCCGCTTCATCGCCAAAAACATCGTCGCCGCGGGCCTTGCGTCCAAAGTCGAGATCCAGCTTGCCTATGCCATCGGCGTCGCCGAACCCGTGTCCGTCTTGGTGGATACTTTCGGCACCAATACCATCCCGGAAGACGAGATCAGCCGCCGCGTCCGGGCGAACTTCGACCTGACCCCGCGCGGCATCATCCAGCTTCTGGATTTGACCCGCCCGATCTACTCCCAAACCGCCAAAAACGGCCACTTCGGCCATGCAGAGTTCGGCTGGGAAAAGACAGACCAAGCTGCCAAGCTCGCTTCCTAAAACGCACGCACAAAGCCGCCGGACACCGTCCGGCGGCTTTTTGTTTGTGCTTGACATACCTCTCAAATCTCTGTATAATAGCCACATAGAAATCGGAGGTAAAAGATGCGGCGTGAACTTGCCCACGGCGACCTGCCCGCGCTGATCTTGGCTGTGCTGGCGGGCGGTCCCAGCCACGGCTACGCCATCGCCCGCGCCGTTGAGCGCCTCAGCGACGGCGCTCTGCACCTAAAGGAAGGCACCCTCTACCCTGCCCTGCGCGTCTTAGAACAAGACGGCCTCATATTGGGAGCTTGGGAGCGGCAGCCCAAAGGCGCGGACCGCAAAGTCTACACGCTCACCGAGACCGGCCAGGCCGAAAAAGCGAGGCGCACCCAGGCGCTGCACGACTACGCCACGCTTATCCACACGATTTTAGGGAGAACCGGCCATGCACACCCTGCTTGAAGCTTATTTAGAACAAGTCGCCGCCCACCTATCCGCGTTGCCGACTAAGCGCCGGAATGAAGAACTGCGCGAGATACGTCAGCATTTGCTCAACGCCGTCACGGTCAACCAAGAACTGGGGCAACCAGAGGAAGACGCGGCGGCAAACGCCGTTTTGCAGTTCGGAACAGCGGAAGATTTAGGTGGCAACCTGGTCTGGGCGTGGCGGCGGGAGCGGAAACTTGGCAGACGTGACTTCTGGGGGGCGGCAATTTGTGCGCCGCTGCTCTGCTGGATGACTATCTTAGTCCCGCCCCACCTTATCCCAAGTCCCTCCCGCAGTTTTGCACAGCCCCCGTTCTCCGGCTTCCTCTGGATGGATTGGATTTTCTGGCTGCTACCGTATTGCTTGTTGATTGGTGGCCTCAGCGGGCTTCTGTTTCCGAAACGAGCGTTGGCAGGAGTGACGCTTGGATTGACGGTCTATCTCGCTTGGTTCCTTGCCCACATGATTGCGTTTAATAGTGAGCACTCAACCGCTGAATACAGAAACCTAGCATACTTCGTCATGGACATCATTGTCATTGGGATTGCGGCGTTTGCGGCGAAAGGGGGAAGCCAGTGGCGAATAGCACGAAACAAGCGGAAGCGAGTGGCGCGGGGCTGACCGCGCCATAGGAACCATGTGTTGAAACACACGGCTACACGGCGCGGACGCCACGAAACGCCGCTTCGCGGAGTTAGGATAAGATTGATCTGCTCCCAGTGCCGCGAAGCGGTACTTCGTAGTGTCTTCGCTGTGTAGCCCGGCATTTTAATGCCGGGTTTCCTCTGCCTTTGCCCTCCCCTTCCGGCTCCCCATTATTGGGGCGGGGGGGGCCTGATGTTCTGCCAGCGCGTCGTCGAACCACGCGCTGAAGCCGGGATAGCGGCGCTCGGCGGCCAGTTCCGGCGCGTCCAAGCTTTCCAGCACCAGCACGGCTTTCCCAGTGCCGTCCATCCCTTTGTCAAAACAGGCGACGGCGTCTGTGTCTAGACGCTTGGCAAACGCCACCAGCGTCCGGCCCTGAAGCCAGGCCGCGACGCGGGCGGTTTGCACGGCGATCCCCGCTTCTTCCAGCATTTCCCACGGCGCAATGCTGTCCGGCGCGTCTTCCACGGTCAGTTCCCGTTGCTTTTTCTTGAACATTGTCTTCTCCAGAAAAGCGTCTATTCGCGGTGCGCGGGCAGGTTTCCTGCTGAAGTGCCGGGGTTGTGGAAAACCCCGGCACTTGGCCGGTTTGACTTCCTTTCCCAGCGTGTGCTATACTTTCCGGTGAGGATGCCCTGGTGGTGGAATGGCAGACACAGCGGACTTAGATATGGGTCGCGCGAGGAGAAATTCTAGCGTAGCAGCTCCCTAATTCGGGGAACTCTAAACTTTGCGACAAGCAAAGCATGACAATCCCGAACCAACCCGCTTTCTCCCGCGAGGGAGTAGCGGAAAGTGTGTAGAGACTGTACAGGAGCCGCCTAAACTGCTGAGTTGTTGGCAGCATGGCGAAGAGACAGTCCAGACCACGAACGGTCGCTCTTAAACGAGCGACAGGCCGCGAAAGCGGTAGTGGTAAGTAAAATCCTCCGGGGGCAACCCCGTGCGGGTTCGAATCCCGCCCAGGGCATCACAATGTTGAGGCAGTTTTGCATCAGTACCCGGCCATTCATGGCCGGGTACTCCCGTGTCCAGGCACTTTTCCGCCCTGTTCCGTGTTCTAGAAGTATGGCAAGACACCTCGCACAAGCGAATGCAGACGCGGCGTTCCAGTGTCCTGTGTGCGAGCGAGCGGGCGACTTTCTCAAGCCCAGCAAGCACCATTTGGTGCCGAAGTCGCGTGACGGCGAGGTCACGGTGGAGATCTGCTCGGATTGTCACCGGCAAATCCACGCGCTGTTTACATTGGTGGAGCTGGAGCGCGAGTATAGTACGATAGAGACGCTGAAAGCAAGCGCGGCCATGCAAAAGTGGACCCGGTGGGCGGCAAAGCAGGGCGGCGGGCGAGTCGCAGTGCGGACCTCGCACGCGAAGCGAAATAGTTATCAGAAAGCAAAGATTTATGGCGCAGTATGACGTAGACTTGATTGTGATCGGCGGCGGGCCGGGCGGGTATCCGGCGGCTATTCACGCGGCGAAAATGGGCGCGAAGGTCGTCTGCATTGACTTTGACAACGCGGGCGGGACGTGCCTCAACTGGGGATGCATTCCGACCAAGACCATGATCGGGTCGGTTGCGGCGCTGGAGCAGGCCAAGCACTTCGCGGACTTCGGCCTGACCATCGGCGGCGAGATCGGCTTTGACATGAATGCCTTGATGGCCCGCAAAGACAAAGTGGTCAAAACGCTGGTCGGCGGCGTCGAGTTCTTGTTCAAGAAGAACGGAGTGCGCTATATCAAGGGCAAAGGCAAATTGGTGGACCCGCACACGGTCGAAGCAGCCACCGAAGATGGCAAGACCGAGCGGATTTCGGCCGCCTCGATCATCCTGGCGACAGGGAGCGTCGTCGCCAAGCTCCACCCGTCCATTCAGATGATCGGCGCGGACACTGCCGACGCCGACGTGTTTGTGGACAACCGGGAAGTCAAGAACCGCAAGGCGGCGGGAACGCTCGGCAAGACAACGCTGTGGACCTCGAATGAAGCGGTTTCATCGCTGGAAGTCCCCAAAAAGCTGGTCGTGCTCGGCTCCGGCGCGGTCGGCACCGAGTTTGCCTACACGTACCGGGGGCTGGGCGCAGACGTAACTTTGATCGAGCTGATGCCGAACATCGTCCCTGCTGCCGACCCCGATCTCACGGTCGAGCTGGCAAAGCTGCTGACCAAAGCGGGCGTCAAGATTATGACTTCCACCAAAGTCGTCGCGATTGACGTTCCCGGCAAGAAGCTGAAGTACGTCACCGAAAAAGGCGACGGCGAAATTGAGTTCGACAAGCTGCTGATTGGTGTCGGACGCCGCGCGTACACCGACGGTTTGGGACTGCAAGCGGCCGGCGTCTTCTTTGACCGCAAGATTACGGTGGACGAATATATGCGGACCAATGTCCCGCACATTTACGCCATCGGCGACGCCGCCGGCGGCGGCCTCGCGCATGTCGCGACCCGCGAAGGCGAAGTCGCCGCCGAGAACGCGCTCGGCCACACGGTCAAGATGGACTACACCGCCGTCCCCTACTGCGTCTACACCGAGCCGGAAATGGCCTGGACAGGCCTCAATGAAGCGCAGGCCAAAGAAGCGGGCTACGATGTCAAGGTCGGCAAGTTCACGTTTAAGTCGCTCGGCAAAGCCATGGCGATCAACGAAAATGTCGGCCTAGTCAAGATCGTCACCGACGCCAAATACGGCGAGATTTTAGGCGTTCACATCGTCGGCCCCCACGCGACCGATTTGATCCACGAAGCCTGCGTCTCGATCAAGTTAGAGTCCACGATTGACGAGCTGATGCACACCATCCACGCTCACCCCACCCTCTCCGAAGCCGTCATGGAAGCCGCCCAGGATGTCAAAGGCGAAAGCGTCCACAAGTAAGCATAGTGAAACGCAACAAAAAGCCCTCTGCCAGTGGCAGAGGGCTTTTTGCGTCGAATCCGTCATTGACATAATTATCAATTTGATACATAATCCCGATAGACAGGGCTAACTGTCGGGTTGACGTATCAAAAATGCTGGCATCTATTTCTCAAAAAGTCATTGACATGGTACGCGAGCAGGGGATGGTAAGGCCACGAGACCTCATCGCGCAAGGCATTCCACGTCTTCATCTACAACGCCTTTACGAGCGTGGAGAATTAGTTCGTTTAGGACGTGGTGTTTATGTCCTTGCAGATGCAGAGTACTCACAGAATACATCACTTGCTGAGGCTTGCAAGCGCGTTCCACACGGGGTTATTTGTCTGCTTTCTGCGCTTCGGTTTCACGAGATCGGAACGCAAAACCCGCACCAGATTTGGATGGCTATCCCCGTCAGGAAAGATACTCCTCAAATCCCCTTTCCGCCGCTTCGTGTTGTTCGTTTTTCAGGTTCGGTGCTGTCTGAAGGCGTTGAAGAACACAAAACCAGCGATGGTTTGGTGCGTGTCTACTGCGTTGCTAAAACTGTCGCGGACTGCTTCCGGTATCGCAACAAAATTGGACTTGATGTTGCCTTGGAGGCCCTGCGCGAATGCCGCCGGGAGCGGCGGGCAACATTGGACGACCTCTGGCATTTTTCCAGTGTGGATAAAGTTTCTACCGTGATGCGGCCCTATCTGGAAGCAGTCACATGAGCGAGAAGACACCGCGCAATTTGGAAGCTTCCGTCAAAAGCCGCCTGCTGACACTGGCGCGAGCGCAGCGGGAAGAGTTTCAAAGCGTGCTGACCCGCTATGCCGCCGAGCGCTTTTTGTACCGGCTGAGTGTTTCTCCTTTTCGTGGGCGCTTTGTTCTCAAGGGTGCCAGTCTGTTTCTCCTGTGGCTTGGGTCGCCTCATCGAGCTACGCGCGATTTAGATTTGCTAGGCTTCGGCAGCCAGGAAACGGAAACAATTACTCAAACTTTCCAAGCCCTCTGCCGACAGCCTGTAGAAGACGATGGCTTACTTTTCGATCCAATCACAGTTTCTACTACGACGACCCGTGAGGGCGAAAAATATGCGGGCCTGCATGTGGTGTTTCAGGCGTCACTCGGCAAAGCCATTATTCCAATGCAGGTAGACATCGGCTTTGGGGACATCATTACGCCGTCGGCAATGGAGGTTGAGATGCCGTCCCTGCTCAATTCATCCCGCGCACACCTGCTGAGTTATCCGCGCGAAACCGTCGTCGCGGAAAAATGTGAGGCCATGATAGACCTCGGATTGGGAAACAGCCGCCTTAAAGACTTTTATGATTTGCGGTATCTGGCGATGCACTTTGATTTTGATGGCACTCTGCTTCATGATGCTCTCGCGGCGACGTGCAGGCAGCGTGGCACTGTCATATTGTCTCTGCCGCCGTCTGCACTGACATCAGGGTTCTATGGAGACGTAGGCCGAGCCAGACAGTGGCAAGCGTTTTGGAAACGAAGTGATCTCTCTGGTGAGCCGTTTGTCTCGCTGAAAGACTGCATCCAACTCTTGAACGTGTTCTTGCTACCGCTCCTGCAAGCTGTCCGGGACCAGACCACGTTTGAGGCAGCTTGGAGCCATGAGCAAGTGCGGTGGAGCAGCTTCCCTTCGGGGGAAGCCGCTGAAAACGCCAAAGGCTAAATCTTTGGCTTTTCGCTGAGATAGGCCAGGGCTGTGTCTGCTTCTAGCTGCCAGACGCAGCGGGAGATGTAGGGCGTGAAGCCGAGGGCGTGGTTGATGCCGAGCATGGCGGCGTTGGAGTCGGCGTTGCCGGTGCGGACGAATTTCGCTTCAGGGCGGTCGGTGAGAATGCGGGCCAGCATGGCGGCTTTGAGCCATCTGCCGAGGCCGAGGCCACGGAACTCCGGGAAGACGCCGGTGCCGCCCTGCGAGATAATCTCCGGGCGGTGCGGACTCCAGGACGTTTCGGTGAAGCCGGCAAACCGGCCCGTGGCCGTTTCGGAGGCGTAGATGGTCCAGCGCTCGGTTCCCATTGCCGCCATCATCTTTTCCTGCTGGCGGATCTGGTCCGGGGTGAAGTGCATGTCTTCCATTTCCAGGTTCTCGCGCGGGGCCGTGTTCATCACATCGGTCAGCTTCGCAATCGCATCAAGCTGGGCATCGGGGTACGCGCCGTCCCAAAAGCCCAGCGTGAAGCCTGCCGCCCGTATTGCGCCCTCGGCCTGCCACTGGTCAATCAAAGCACGGTCCAGGTCCGCGAGCGCGAGCTGGTTCGTGTGCATCTCCAGACCGCGCTCCGCGCCGAGCCGCTGCATGAACGCTTCCCCGGCAGGCACGCGCTCGTTGGTGTCGGTCATGAGAAGCCGCCGGTTTTCCGCCTGCGCCGCTTGGACCGCCGCCCGGAGCAGCTCGCGCCCGAGGCCCTGCCGGCGGTATTCGGCATCAACGCTGAGATCGAACTGGGCAAGATGCTGGTTTTCTTCCGTTCGAAGAAATGAGACGACGCCGGCTGCCGTGATCTCGGTCTTGTCTGCATTCCAGCCCACCCAGGCGTGAACGCCGACAAACGGCGGGACATTTTTCATCTGAGCCACCGTTTCTTCCAGCGGCGTCGGCGGATCATCGGGCAGAGTTTCCGCTTTGGCCCGGTTGAAGTGCCGGTTCAGCGCTTCGTACTCGGCGTCCGCGGCATCGGCAAAAGCAAACGGGACAATTTGGATGGTGGTGGGTGTCATGGCGGCGGCAGGTTCCTTTTGGAGAAGTTTGCCTGCTTGTTCGCGCTTGCTTGTTTGATTTCCTGCGTTTGAATTTCTTGTCATACGGGCATACTCAGACACACGCCGCAAAGGCAGCTTGTTCTGAGGAGGAACATTAAATGTACGTCAACAAACTTTCGCCGGCGCAGGCGCTGGCATTGTCCGCCGTGATTGGGCTGGGCGTGATCGGAACCGCCGGATGCGGCCAAAAAGACGACAGTGCAACGCCGCCCGTAGTGGTGACCCCTGCGCCGCGCAATACCACGGTGGTCGTGCCGGGTGCGGGAACCCCCGGCCCTGCCGGTGCGCCGGGCGCTCCTGGCCCTGCTGGCGCCCCCGGCGCCTCAGGCGCTCCCGGTGCGCCGGGCGCGCCGGGTGCTTCCGGCGCATCGGGTGGTGCCGGTGCGTCAGGCAGTGCGGGGACATCCGGCGGCGGAACGACCGGCCAGTAGTCTTTGTGAGAGATGCCCGGCCTTCTTGGGTGAAGACCGGGTGTTTTTTCGCCTGCTTTCAGCAATATGTGTGAGACGAATAAAAGACTTCGGCTTTCGTAAAAGACTGGCTTACGCAGGCTGTTTGGGTCAAGTCGCACTGCTTTTTCCCCGCGACCAGCCACAAATGTTTTGCTTCCACTGGACTGCCGCTTATTCGTGGTATTGACTTCGCCTCGGAACCCTGTCATACTGTATTCACGTTGCAAAAATTGGAGCGTAATCGGAAGCGGCAGCCACACAGGCTGGCGCTTTTTTTGTTGCCGCACCCCGCAAATTATATTCGTCTCCCGCCGAACCTTTCCGCCTTCCCACTGCGTCTTTCTCCTTGATGATCAACGCAATGGCCGGCCACTGGGACAGAGGCGATCTTTCCTGCCTTTCGCGGGACGACCGCGAGGAAGCGCTTTGGATTGAGCGGGCTAAGGCTGGCGATGAGGCCGCCTACCGCTGGCTGTTGGGCCGTTACCGCGCCCGCGTCGTTCGTTTGGCCGCCCATGTCCTGCACGGGGAAGGCGATGCCGAGGACTTGGCTCAGGAAGCGTTTGTGCGGGCCTTCCAGCGCCTTGGAAGCTTTCGGGGTCAGGGCCGCTTTTCAGCGTGGCTGTTTTCCCTCACTGTCCGCCTCTGCCTGGACCGCCGCCGCTCGGTCCATTTCCGCCGCGAAATCCCTGCCGAGACTGCCCCCGATGCCGTTTCCCTTGACGCTTCCCCCGACACCCGCCTCTTGATTGACGCGCTCCTAGACCAGTTAACCCCGCCGCTGCGGGCGGCTTTGGTCCTGCGCGAGATTGAAGGCTTTGAGTACGACGAGATTTCCCAGATGCTCCAAATCCCAGTCGGCACGGTCCGGTCGCGCCTGCACGCCGCCCGCGCCCGGTTCCGCGAGCTGTGGACGGCAGCCCAAGCGGAGGCAGACTTCCATGTCTAACACCCTACCCTTGAACTCTGGCCCGCCCACTCTCGCCCATGCTCTGCGTTCCCAGCCGATCCCCCCCGCGTCCGCTGACTTCGACGACCGCGTTCTCGCCGCCCTGCGTGTTCCCATCCCGTGGTGGCGTCGCTGGTGGCAGCCTGTCCAGCCACTGCTGCTCGGCGCGTCCGGCTCGCTCGCCGTGACCTTGCTGCTGCTGCACTTTACCCTTACCGGCCCGCAGACGGCTCCGGCCCCCACCTCTGCCTCGGTGCAAAATCTGGCCGCCGCGCCGCCCATATCCTTGCCGTCGGTAGACGCGCTTTTAGACCGTCCGGGCCTCTGCGCCGGTTCCCTCACCGCCACCTGGAACAGCAGTCCGCTTCTCCCTGACGCCGCGCCGGAACCCGCGCCCCGCAAGCCGGAGCCGCGCCGCCGGGCGCAAGTCAATCGCCGCTCCTGCTTGACAGCCTAGAAGAAGCCATCGCAAGAGCCACAAAATAAATTCCGGGGCTCGGAACAAACAGCGTCCAGGGGACGCAAGAGCGAACAAACCGGGTCTTGTGTCGCCGCGACACTGTTTTGCTTTAGCCTCGGAATTTATTCTGTGGCTCTTGCGGTGATACTCACGCTTCATTACTTGTCCTCACCTGGGGGAACACACCATGAACACCCAAAAAACTCGTCTCACCCTGCTCGGCATCGCCTGCGGCATCCTGCTGGCTCTGCTGCTTGCGCCCCAAACTCGCTGGCTCGTGCGAACACAAGCATTTCCCTCGGTGGTTCTGAGACCGGATCGCTACAACCAGCAGAAGATGGAATTTGTGCGCCAGCATCCAAACGACTACCAAATCCAGCTTGGCGGGCAAGCAGGCGACGACCCGCGCTCCCCCGTAGAATATGCCCGTAGCTTGATTTCCCGCTTTCCAAACAACGCTTCGCTCCGCGCGAACATCCTGCGCTACGCCACAACGAAAGAAGTCCTTCTAGATCGGGACGAGTATTATCTGCTGCAAGACCAGCCGGTTCCGGTGCGCCGCCCGGACCCCAATAATCCGCCGCCGACAGCCGCCCATTTAGCCGCATTTGACGCCGATGCCGCTGCCGGGGAGCGGCTTGATCCCGACAATGCCTACTTCCCCTTTATGCGGGCGTTCGGCTTGTTCGCCGCGCACCGAGACGCTGAAGGGCTTGCGGCAGTTGAGCGTGCGTCTATGAAGCACGTATGGCGCGAGTATTACGCCGATGAAGTAGAGGGCCGATGGCGTATCAATAGCGGTGTTTACGGCGGTCAGGAAGCCGTTTCCGCAATGGCGGTTTCCGCGGCGCTGTTGTTCCCGCAGTATCAGGTTCTACGCGGCGAAGCGCGTGTCGTGGTTTTTAAAGCGATCTTGGACGAACGCGCGGGACACCCTGAAGCGGGCTTGGCAAAGCGTGAGGCGCTGGGCCAGTGCGGCGAGCTGATGGGAACGCAGGCTCAGTCACTTATTGGAAATCTCGTTGGAGTAGCGATCAATGCGATTTCACGGACACGGCCCGGCGGTGCGCCCCCGCTGAAAGCCGCTCCGGGACAAGAGGCCGGTTTGCTGGCGCAGAAGCGGCTTGATCTTTACTGTGAGTATGTCACGAGAATTGGTCATCCCGAAGCGGCGGCAGAGGCGCAGCGCGATGATCAAACTTGGCAGAAAATTCACCACATCACCTCCAAGCTGGATGATTTTTCCGGCATCGGCTTGAACCGAGGGGTGCGGCTCATTTTTGCACTCATCGCAGGCTGGATACTCATACCCGGCGTTGTAAGCGTCTTTGCTCTTGGACTAGCCGCATCTGGCTTGGTTCGTCTTCCGCAAGTTCAAGAGCGTTGTCCGCTGCCTGCCGGAGCGGCGGTCGGTTTTTGGGGTGTCGTCGTCATTGGCCTGCTGATGGCAGCCGCTTATGTCAACTCTGACACTACGGCCTCTTTTTCGCTGCTCGCTGCGCTGCTGGTAGCGGCGGCGTTGGTCCTCGCGGCTGCTCTTGCCCTGGCCTTGCGCCACCTGCGCCGAGTGATTGGAACAGCCGTTCTGACGGCGGCCATTACTTTTGGCGCGGCCCTAGTGTTCGGCGTTCTGATCTCCTGGCAGATGCACGGCGGCGCAGAGACGGTCTCAACGCTTCAGCAGATGGTTTCGATGTCCGGCAGTGATGCTAATGCCCAAGCGACGATCTGGAACAACCCAGGGCTGCAAACGCTGCTTGGCACGGCGCTTGCCCTGGCAGTCCCACTGCTTCTCGCGATCATTCTGAGCATCAGGAGCCGGGTCAAGCGTGTTCCTGTCTCGGCGGGGTTGGTGTGGGGCTTCCAGGCTGTTATGCCGCCGCTGGTCTGCGCGTTGATGCTGGTTTACGGCGGGCTGACGCTGGGGACGGTGCAGCAGGAAGCGCAGGCGAATTACGGTTTAGCGCGGTCCCTGCACGGCGAAGGACAATATCTGGCGGAGATGACAAGGCAGGCGTGGCCGAAGTAGACCCGGACTTTTTCGCTTGGCCGAGGGGAACAGGCGGGACCCGGGTTTTAGCCGGCAAGCCGAACAGTTTCCGGTAAAGCGCCGCCGCTTTTGGAAACGTCGTCGGATGGAAGATGCCCGACAGGCTGCTGTCACCATCGGACGGCGTCTCAAAGTAGACCTCGGCGTAGACATGGTTGTTCGGGTCAGCCATCCAGTCGCGCATCCGCCGGATATATGAGGGGTTGTCGCCGCCGCTGGGGTGGCTGGGATCGTTCAGTTGCCACAGTCCCCATTCGCCGACGATTACGCGCTTACGGCGGGTCCGCGCGAAGTCGGCGAAGCGGCTGATGCGCGGCAGCTCCATGTGTACCCAGGCCGCGTCCTGCTGGGCCTGGGTCGGCTGGTCGGGGCTAGCCTTGTAGTCGCCGTTGTAGCCGAAATCGTACTCGTCGAAGCCGACGAAGTCTGTGAAGTCGTCGCCGGGATAGTAGTCGAACGGATTGATCTGGACAGCGCCGTCGGTGGGGTTCCACAGGAAGCCGCGAATGATATGCTTGGGATCGTTCGCCCGCATGACTTTGACGATGTTCTGCCAGGACTTGATGTAGTTGCCGGGCATGTGGGACATCACATTGAGGTTGCCGAACGGGTTCCATCCGCCGTCGAACTCATAGCCGAGACGAATGATGACGCTCTGAAACCCCAAATCATCCACTTCTTTGGCATAATTTGCGAAATAAGCCATGAGTTCGGGATCGTTGTCGGCCTCGCGCTGCCAGGTGTTGTTTTCCCAGGCCAGCTTCTGGTCCCAGGAATCGCCGGCGTTCGGGTCGGACGGCATCTGGCCGATACCCAGAATCACATCGGGCAGCCCCCCGCCGGCCCGCTGCTGCTGCTTGGCCCAAGGAGCGTTCCAGTTGACATGCTGGCAGCAGTCGTACCAGTCGCCCGGCCCCCAGCCGGGATCGGACTCGGCCCCTAAATGCCGGACATTCAGCCAGCCGGGGCCTTTGTAGCGCGACCAATGCCCGCGCCCTGCGCCCGCCGACCCGCTCAAGTCCGTGTCATACGCCTGGGTGTACAAGTACACCGCTTCTTCAAACGGGTTCGGGTCGCCGGCGCGGACCAGAGGCGCGGCAGCCGGCAAAGACAGGGAAGGACTGCGAGGGTCTGCATCAGCCTTCGGAGACGCCGAAGCTGAAACAGCAGTAAGTGCAACAATAATTGCGCTGGCGGCAAGCAGCTCGCGGCGCATGAACCCGGCATAACGTTGTTTTATCATCGTTTTTCTCACTGGCGTATTCATTGCACACAAAGCGTATGCCCAAAGTATACAGGGCAATCGTGCACCCGTCAAGAAATTTCTCGCCGGTGTCCTCTTCGCGCCGGCGTCCAAGCCAGGGATAGTCGGAACCGGCCGATGAGAGCAGGATTTTGTACTTCTCCTGCCGAACGTCTTTTTCATGCCTGATGCCGATATTTCCCGCTTTTTTACGAACACGGACAAAAGCGTGTTTGCGCTCCAAAACCTGCCCGAAGAAGTGGTGGCGTACTTGTTTGCCCGCTATTCGCGCTCGCGGCTGTCCCTGCGCGATGACCTGCGGGCGATGATCGAGGCGGAAGACTTAGGGGCGCTGATTGGGCCGGGGCAGACCGACAATGCCGTGGAGGGTGTCTCGGCCTTGCAGGAAAAGGCGCGGGCATTCGCCGAGAAATATGTGCTGGGCTACGGTCACAATTCGGTCGCTGAGCATGGGGTCGTGCATCTGGCGCTGGAAGACATCAGCATTCTGGCGTCCAAGCTGATTGAAGACGCCCGGCTGGCGTCGTTCACGGAGAAAAGCACGCGCTATGTGGCGTTTGATCCCAGCAAAGTGTATTACCCGGCAAGCGTCATGGAGGACGCAGCGCTGGCGAAAGACTACACGCGCACGGTACGCGGGCTGCTGGATGCTTACACGGGCTGGACGGAAGACATTGTGGCGCAGATCAAGGTGCGGACGCCGCGCGGGGAAAAGCAGTCCGAGCGCGGCTACGAGGCGGCGTCCCGCGCGACAGCGTTTGATTTGCTGCGCTATTTGCTGCCGGCGGCGACTTACACCAACGTCGGGCTGACGCTGAACGCCCGCACTTTGGAGCATCTCATTACGAAGCTGCTGTCGCAGCCGCTGGAAGAAGGGCGCGAGCTTGGCCGGCGGATGAAGGAAGAAGCGCAGCATGTTGTCCCAACCCTGCTGAAATACGCCGACTTTAATGCTTACCGCGCCGAAACCAGCGCGGCAATGGAGACGCTGGCACGGGAACTGCTGGAAGAATACCCCCCGGCCCCCGATAATGGGGGCGTCTCCCTCGTCTTTTCCGACCCGGATGCCGACGATAGGCTTGTTGCCGCGATCCTGTACGGCGCGGCCTCCCTGCCAATGGACGCGCTGCTGGCACAAATTAAGACGCTGCCGCAAGCCGATAAAGAGCGTGTCGTGGACGAATATCTGAAGCGCCGAGGTCGGCACGATGCGCCGGGTCGGGCTTTGGAGCGCTTAAGCTGCACCTTGGAGATGACGCTGGATTATGGGGCCTTTCGGGATGTTCAGCGGCACCGGATGGCGACGCAGACAACGCAGGCGCTGACCCCGGCTTTGGGCTTTGCGAGGCCGCGAGACATTGAAGAGTTCGGCTATGGCGAGCGCTACGACGCGCTGATGACGCAGTCGGCATCGACTTATGCGCGGCTGTATGACGCCGGATTGACACGCGAAGCCGCGTATGTGCTGCCGCTGGCGACCCGCATTCGGGTACTCTTTACCTGGAACCTGCGCGAAGTGGCCCACTTTGTCGAGCTGCGCTCTGCCCGGCAGGGACATCCGTCGTACCGCAAGATCGCCCAGGACGTGTATTACGCCGTCGCCGACAAGTACCCATTGATCGCCCGTTACCTGCGGCCCAACTTAAATACTTATGCGCTCACCCGTGAATAAATCCAACGTCCCGAAGCCGGAAATCGCCGACGATGCGCTGATCGGCAAGCCCGGCTCGCGCACCATCAAGGGCAATCGCCGTGTGTGGCTGTACCTGCTGGGAGCAGCGGCGGCCGTCCCGCTGGGGCTGACTTTGTTTGGGGCCGTGACATCGCCGCCGCATCTCAAAGGCGTCCCGAACGGGCAGCTCGTCTACATGGAAGCCGATGCGCCGTCGGAAAAGACCACAACCCTGCGCGGGCTGTTTACTGCCGACACGAGCGGCGCGACCCGCCTGCTGCTGCACGAGACTGAGCCGCAGGACATTGATGCCGGGGCACGCGATTGGATCACTCAGCCCGCGCTGTCGCCCGACGGTTCGCAAGTGGCGTTTGAAAAACAGCTTATTACGATTGGGGAAGACAAGCAAAGCGTGGACAACCAGATCTGGGTCATGCCGACTGCCCCTGGAACCCGCAATCCGCCCCATCTCGTGATAGACCTCACGGCGCAGAAGCTCAAACAAGTCGTCGGCTTGGCCTGGGACTCCGATTCGTCCTTGCTGTTTCTGGAAGACGGCGTCTCGTATAGTGTCCCCACCGATACCGATGACCCGCCGCTCCGAACCCCGCTCGACCTGCACGGCCTGAAACTCGCTTCCGACCCGAACGTTTCCGCGACCCGCGCCCCCACGCTGGCCGACTCTGGGACATTCGCTTACGGCGTGCAGACCCCGACCGGCCCGCAGGTGCTGACGCAGGCCAAAGAACAAACGACGCCCGGCCCCGCCGCGTCTTTGTTCGCGCTGTCGCCCGACGGCGCAAAAATCGCGTTCGTGCCACCCGGCACGGCCCGCGTCATCCGGCTCTACGATGTCGCATCTCATACGTCCGGCCCGGACATTTCCATTCATTGGGGCTGGTCGGTCTTCGGCCGCCGCGCGATCACGTCCCTCCGCTGGTCGCCCGACGGCTCCCAAATTGCCTACACCGTCGCCAAGCCGCCCGTTCCTGACGACGAGCTGTTCGCCGTCACCCCCGCCACCGGCCGCATTGTGCAGCTTCCGTACCGCACCGGCCGGGCCGCGTGGGATTGGGGACACTAACCGTCTATCTTAGAATGCCCGGAAAGAACCCCCTAGCCCCCAATTCTGGGGGAACCGAACTCAGAGCAACCAGGTCTTTTCCTGCTCCCCAGAATCGGGGCGGGGGGTAGTTTGGGATACGTTCTTGTCTGGGTTTTCGGGTAAACTGGGCCTATGGGCGGCTACTACATCGGCATTCATCTTAAAACAACGGGCGCGGCGCAGGTTAAAGCCGCTGTGATAAACACTTTCGCAGAGGCAGGCTTTCGGCTGCTCGGCGACGAGTCGGCGTCAGCGGTCGTGGACGACGAAGACAGGCTGCCGGACGGCGACCAGTGGTACGGCGTCATCGTCAGCGGCCAGACCAAGCA
The DNA here is from genome assembly GCA_964252595.1 of uncultured Armatimonadales bacterium. Lineage (GTDB taxonomy): Bacteria > Armatimonadota > Armatimonadia > Armatimonadales > Capsulimonadaceae > JANXMY01. The sequence goes on along the minus strand of CAXUNT010000017.1, from coordinate 37,735 downwards.
CGGCTGGGTCTCCGTCTACATAGATGACTGGGCCGATAGCGGCCTCCTGGCGAAATCCGTGTCGTCGGCCCTCAGCGTTCCTACGCTGGAAGTCTGGGTCGCCGACGATATCCACTGGGGCTACACCTATTATGAGTCGGGCCAAGTTCAAGACCGCTTTGCCGACGCCCCAAGTGAAGTCGCCGAAACAGCCGCCGAGGCCGCACTTTACGCCGGCAATGCTGAGGCGCTGGCCCCAATCCTCCAAGTTCCTGCCAGCCGGTTCGCTCAGACGCTTTCCGACGCCCGCGCCAAAGCCGGGCAGTTCAGCGGCGGCCCATTGGATGCCGTTGCCGAAGCGGTCGGCCTGCCGTTCGAGCATGTTTTCACCGGCTACGATTATTTCTTCAGCGACGATCCCGAAGACTACAGCGGCGATCTGGAAAACTGGCCTGCGTTTTGCCACTTGGCATTCCAAATGCCGAAAAATCGGGAAACGCTGGCGGAATAACAGCCACGGAGTAAACTCCGAGGCTGAACAAAACAGTGTCGGAGCGACACAAGAAACAATCTCCGTTCGCCGCCCCTGCGTCGCCGCGACGCTGGTTTATCCGAGCCTCAGAGTTTACTCCGTGGCAGACCACCCATGAGCCAAACTAAAACTCTACGCGACAAAAAACGCCAGCTCGGTCAATTTCTCACGCCCTGGCCTCTCGCACAACGCCTCACCGCAGATTTGGTTTTGACCCGCGACAGCATCGTTTTGGAGCCGAGCTTTGGCGACGGCGCGTTTCTGCTGCCGCTGATTGACCGCTTTCTGCCGCTCTACGACGGCTCCATTTCAGCGCGACTGACCCAAATCCTCACGCGCAATGTTTTTGGAACTGAGATTGACCCCGCGCTCCATACCCAGTGCCTGGAAAACATCGCGCGGTGCTATGGGGATTGCCCTGAGCGTCACAATCTGCTCTGCGCCGACTTCTTCCAAGCTTCTTTTCCGGCGTACTTTGACTTTGTCGTCGGCAATCCGCCGTTTGGGGGGACGATTGCGCCGGAGCTTCAAGACAAACTGGATAAAGAACTGGGGCGGCGGGGCGGATGGAAGATTAAAAAAGAAACCTATTCATTCTTCATCGTCAAGTGCCTGGATTTGCTGAAGCCGGGCGGCAGGCTGCGCTTCATTTGCAGCGATACGTTCCTGACCATCAACACCATGCAGGGCCTGCGGCGGCTTCTGCTGGACACGGGAGCGCCCGAAGTCACGCGGATGTCGGAGTTCTCGGACGAAACCCAGTTCGCGATGGTCGTCTTAGACTTCACCAAAACCGGCCCCGCGCCGGCGTTAGTTTTGGACGGCAGCCTCGTCCCGCGCGAGCAGATCGCGCTGACGGGCAACCACTCTTGGCAAATGACGGGCGAGTACGCGCCGTACTTTGCCGGGCCGAAGCTCGGCGATTTTGTGGTCGCCACCAGCGGCATGACCATCGGCGACAATAAGCTGTTCGTGCGGCCTATTACCGAGGGGAAGATTTCGGAGCCGTTCGAGTTTGCCTTTGCCGATGTTCCCATTACGCTGGAAGCCGAAGTCCAACGCGCCCGCCTTGGATTTCTGTCGCCGATGCAGCGGGCGCAGATCGCCGCCAAAATCTGCCGGGACGAGACCCGGCGCACGGTGCAGATCACGAAGCGTGAGACGCCTCTTAACATCTGCCTGCCCCATCCCGAATATAAACCCTACAACAAAGCAGGCAGCGGCTTGGTCTACGCGCCCCCGTCTCACGCCGTTTACTGGAAAGACGACGGCGACGCGGTGCTGACGTACAAAAAGAGCGGCCCGTGGTACTTGCACGGAGTCGGCGGGCAGAAACACTTTGGGCGCGAGGGAATCACTTGGCAGCTCATTTCGCAGACCTTGAACGCCCGTTACCTGCCGCCGGGTTATATTCTCGACAGCGGCGCTCCCTGCGCGTTCCTGCGGGACGGCATGGACGCGGACGAGCTGTATTTTATTCTTGGCTGGACCTTTTCGCCGCTCTGCCTGTCGCTGTTGAAGAACGTCATCAACCATACGAAGAACATTCAGGGGAAGGACCTCGAGCGCCTGCCCTACCCCTTCTGGGTCCCGGCGGACATGAAAGCGGAAGCGACCATGCGGGTCAAAGCACTGGTACAGCAGGCACAGGCTGGGCGCGTGTTCCGGTGGGGCGATGCGGAGATTGTAGAAGTGGGCGAGATATTTGTATGGGAGAGCGAGGGGATAAACTTCTCTGCGCCTCGTTTTGTCGCTCTCGCTTCTAGCGCCGCGATCTTGTACGCTTTATCTTCCGAGACTGAGGGGTAGGGCGAAACTGGCTAAGCATTAGAAAGGTGAACCCAAGAAAGCCGAGGGTTGTAGCCTCGATCCAGTTGATCATATGGTTTTTGTGATTAGTAAACTGGGACAAGACACTCCCCGCGAACATGAACAGGCTCATTGCGACACTGATCAAGACACGCGACAAGACCGAGTGCAACGTTATAAATGACTGCGGGCGCACTCGTTCAGGCGGCGGCAAAGTCGGTGACGGCGGCCAGATTTCATCTTTGGCAGGCTGATAATCTAATCCGTCGTCCATAATTTGTCTACAGCTTCCGGCGCATGAGGAAGTGCGGAATGCCGGCGTCGTCGAACTCGTCGCCTTCGGCGACAAAGCCGAGACGTTCGTAAAACGGGATAGCGTAGGTCTGCGAGTCCAGCATGGCTCCGGTGAAGCCTCGTCGCTTGGCTTCGGCCACAACAAACTGCATCAGTTCCAGCCCTAAGCCGAGGCCGCGCGACTCTTTCAGAACGGCGACTCGGCCGATTTTGGCGAGGCCGTGCTTGTCCAGCAGACGGGCCGTGGCAAGGGGCGTCCCCTCGGCATCGCACATCAAAAAGTGGATGGCGACATCGTCGTATTCGTCCAATTCGAGTTCAAGGGGGACGGCTTGTTCTTCCACAAAGACAGCTTTGCGGATGTCGTAGCATTGTTCCCGCTCGGCGGGAGTCTGGGTAATAATGATAGTGTTTGGCATAATAGGGACAAGCGGAAAAGGTCACCCCGTCACCCGGAACTTCAGCAAGGCCCAGGCGGCGTCGAAAGCATCGCGCCAGCCGATTTTCTTGCCCTCGGCGGCGGTTCGGGCGGCGTAGTGGATTGGCGTCTCGTAAATCTTGTACCCGCGCTTTAGCAGCTTCGCCGTGACTTCCGGGCAGAAATCGAAGCGCTCGCAGGTGAGGGGAACCGAGTTCAAGACGGAGCGGCGGAACATCTTGTAGCAGGTCGCTTCGTCGGTCAGCGCCGCGCCGAACAGCAGGTTGGTCAAAAACGGCAGCAGACGGCGTGCATAATAAAACTTATCGCGGACTTCGTGGTTGAGCTTCACGGCTTCGGGCGACAAGCGCGAGCCGTAGACCACCGCTGCGCCGCGCGTGATGAGGGCCAGCATCGGTAAAAAGTCCTGCGGGTCATATTCGCAGTCGGCGTCCTGGATGACCACCACGTCGCCGGTCGCATGGGACAGCGCGGCGCGAATGGCCGCGCCTTTGCCAGCGTTCTGCGGGGCATAAACGATTTTGAGCTTTGGGTTATGCTCGGCTTCCAGCGCGTGCAGCCGGGCACGGGTGCGGTCGGTCGAGCCGTCATCCACGACAATCAGCTCTAAATCAATCGGCACGGCGAGAACCGCGTGGACAATCTCAATCACCGTGTCTTCTTCATTGTAGACCGGCATCAGCACCGACAAGCGACAGCACATCATTTTTCCCGTTCGTCCGCGCTGGGTCTCTCGGAAGGCAAGCGGCGCTCAAACTTTAGCAGTGCATTTTCCAGTTGAAGCGCTAGATATTTTCGCTTTTGCGCTTCGGTCTCGCTCGTGCGGCGAATCTCGTAAGCCAGTCGCTCAAAGCCACGCGCTAAATCTTGAACCTCTCGGCGCAGGTCGTTAACATCATTCTGAATATCTTTGGCCTGCTGCTTCACATCCTTGATGTCCGCCTTGTTCTGCTGTGTATCTTTAGCGAGAAAAAATATCTGCGCCGTTATGTCGATGAGCTGCTTGAACATGGCTTACAGCAGACTCCATGCGTTCGTTAAAATGCTTTCCGTTTGTTTTCGCAGGGCTTGCGACTCGGCCCGCAAAATTGCATAATCAGCGCTGCTTTGCCGGATAATAACATCGTCAGCTTTCATTTGCTCGCGGATTTCGCGGATCTGCGTGATCAAATGAGCAATCGCGTCTTCTACCTCCTGCGCTGTTTCCGGTGAATGCACGGGTATTGATACGGTTTCCATGACAAATGCCTCCGTTTGGAATTATACCCAAAACTCTTGTTGTGCGTGGGCGCTTGCTTGACAAAGGCGGCACCCTAGCCCATAATGAAAGCAGAGGCAGTATGGCAACAACTTCCAGCAACAAACCCAGCGCCACGCCGGCCCGGCCCGCGCCAGTCAGCAACAAAAAACGGCCCAAGCCAAAGCGCAGGCGGAACCCGGTATGGGCAAAGATCAAGACGTTCTTCACCGCCCTGTCGCTGCTTGTGATGGTCGCTCTGGTCACACTGATCATCGTCGTGGCCGTGCGTCTTTACAGCACGCCGCGCACGATTGACCTCGCGTTCAATCCACCGGGCATCACGTATTTATACTCGTCGGATGGCACGCCGCTGGCGGAGTTCTTCACCGAGCGGCGCAAAGTCATCTCCATTGACGATATGCCGAAGAACTTGCAGAACGCGACGGTTGCGTTTGAAGACCGGCGCTTTTATCAGAACTCCGGCATTGACTTCAAGGGCATTGGGCGCTCGCTGTATTCCAATTTTACGCACGGTGACCTGAAAGGCGAGGGCGGCAGCACGATCACTCAGCAGCTTGCCCGGAACATAGGGGTCGGCGGCCTGACCCGCCAGAAGTCCTACGGGCGCAAGTTCAACGAACTGATTATCGCCACCCAGATCAATCACAACTACACCAAACAAGAGATTTTAGAAGATTACCTCAACCAAGTCAACTACGGCAGCGGGGCTTACGGAGTCGAAGCCGCCGCCGAAGTCTACTTCAACAAGCACGCCAAGCAGCTTGACCTGGCTCAGTGCGCCCTGCTCGCGGGACTGCCGAACCGACCCGCCGAGTTCAACCCATACAAAAGCAAAGACGCGGCACAGGGCCAGCGGAAGCGGGTGCTGGACCAGATGCTGGACCAGAACTATATCACCCAGGCCCAGTACAGCCAGGCTGTCGCCGAGCCGATTACATTGGCCGGCGCAAAGGCCCCGCCGCAGGGCAGCCAGGTCTTCCACGCCCCGTATTTCGTAAGCTATGTGGTGGATCAACTGCGCCGCAAGTACGGCGCGGACCGGCTATATGAAGGCAATTTGAAAGTCTACACCACGCTCAACTGGACCATGCAGCAGATCGCCGAGCAGGAAGTCAATCAAGGCATCGCGAATGCCCACGAGTACGGCGCGAACCAGGGTGCTTTAGTTTGTTTAGACCCGCAGACCGGCCAGATCAAAGCCATGGTCGGCGGCACGGATTACAAGAGATCTCAAGTCAATTATGCCGTGCATGGCCGGCAGCCCGGATCGTCGTTTAAAGCAGTCGTGTATTCGGCGGCGATCAATGACGGCTCGGTCAAAGAAAGCACCGAAGTTCTGGACGCCCGGACGACGTTCGGTACCGGCCACGGTTCCTACACGCCGAAGGACGACACAGGCTACTCCGACCGGCGCATGGACCTGCGCGAAGCGACGGCCTACTCGGTCAATGTCGTCGCGGTCAAAGTGTTGCATCTGATTGGGCCGCAGGCGGCCATTCGGTACGCCCGCATGATGGGCATCCATGCTCACTTAGATCCGGTGCTGTCACTGGCCCTTGGCTCTTCCCCGGTCTCGCCGCTGGAAATGGCAAGCGCCTACTCGACCATCGCCGACGGCGGGAACCACCCGGAGCCTTCGGCCTGGACCCGGCTGGACGACGCTCAGGACAATGTGATTGAAGACGTTCCGCCGGACATCGAGACTCATATTCTCCAGCCCGACACCGTGCATCAGGTTGACGATATGCTCCGGGCGGTCGTCACCGACCCACGCGGCACAGGGAGAATGGTCGCGCCGCTGGTCCCCGAAGCGCGAGGCAAGACGGGGACAACCCAGGAACACAAAGATGTCTGGTTTGTCGGCTACACGCCGCAATTAGTCTGCGCGGTCTGGGCGGGTCATCCGATTGCCGCAACCAAAAACCATAGCGCAGGCTACGGCGACGCGATGGAGTCCAATGCCTTCGGCGGCACGGTCTGCGCTCCCATTTGGGCCAAGTTCATGAGCCGCAGCCTGCCGATCTTTCACCAAGCTCGTGTCAAAGAACTGGCTTTAGAAAAGTCCAAGCAAGTTCCAGTCGCAAAGCCTGTGACAGCCGCGGATACGGCGACCGCGATTTCCAGCTCTCCGGTGGACAGCAGCACCGCCCCGGATTCGTCCTCAGCGGAGTCCGACACGTCCACGCACTCCCGCCGCCGTCACGCGAGTAACGCGCAGGACAACGGCGACGGCACGGTGACGGTCAACGTGGACGATGCTTCCGGCCTGCTCGCGCCGGACGGCTCCCCGGCGTCTCACTCAGAAACGTTCACGTCCGGCAGCGAGCCGACGACCCTTTCTCCACAGTATTCGCCTGGCTCCGGCACGCCCACGTCGGATGCGCCTTCTTCCGCCACGCCAAACGACCACGCCGACACGCCCAGCACAGACAGCCCCAGCCCAGTCACCGACATCTCCGCGCCTCCCGCCGACGCTGCACAGACGCCGCCGCGCCGACATCACCATCGCGACAGCGCAGACAGTGGCAGCAGCACCGACCACACGGACACCGTCACCGTCATGGTTAATCCCGAAGACGGACTTTTGGCGACAAGGTGGTGTCCCCAGCAGGTCGCGCGAACATTCCCGCGCGGCCAGGAGCCGCACCGCCACAGCCGCATGTACCCCCCACCCCCCGGTGAGCAGTAAGAGTCTTATACAAGCATACAGGGAGGTGACATGAATTTTGCAAGGGATAATTACAAGGCGGCGGCCAACTTCCGCAAACATGGAGTTTCGTTTGATGAGGCGGAGAGTGTTTTTGACGATCCGCTTGCCGTTACCGCAGAGGATCGGCCGCATTCTGAGCAGGAACCGCGCGAAGTCATCGTTGGACGTTCTAAAACAGACAGACTGCTTTTTGTGTGTTTTGTAGAACATGAGGAAGCGATACGACTTATCAGTGCGCGTCAAGTGACGCGGCAGGAGCGCAAAAACTATGAAAACAACTTTAACTGACGCTGAATCTGAGCTTTCGTTGAGGGCTTCCCTGTCCGATGAACAAGTCGCAGAACTCATGGCGGATGACATCCCGGCAGAGTACAACTTTGATTACAGTAAAGCAAAGCCTAACCGTTTCGCGCGGCGTGAGAGCCTATCTAATATGATCAGGCTAGATGCCGATGTCGCTGCCGTGTTCCAAACTGCGGAAGCGGTCAATACGGCTTTAAGAGCCCTGATGCAGACCATGCCTCAAGCCGCCCACCATGAAACTGCGTCACCATGAGCAAGCGTCAATGGCAGATACTCGGCGTAGGGAGCGTATTAACAGTGCTGCTGATGTCGCTCGGCACGTCGCGTTTTCGTCCGCCGATTGCCGGACCTGTCGTAGGAACTAGCCCCGGTCACTATACTGCCAGTTTTACAGACGCCGTTATGCCCCCGTGGATTCTCCCCGCGTCACTCGGATTGGTTGTGCTGACAAGAACGCTCGCCTACCGCAGCCGAAAGAATGCTTGATAGACTTAGCCGTTTATGATCACGACCCCGAAACCATCACTCAGACCCCCGGACCCGCGGGACTCGCCCCCTTCTCAGCAGCAGACGCAGCGGGCGGCGGCACGTCGGGCGTGGTCGTTTGGGACTGTCATCTTTCTGCTGTTCGGCGTACTGGCGGCCCGGCTCTGGTACTTGCAGGTGGCACGCGGCGACGATTTTCGGGACGCGGCGGCGGCAAACCAGGCCCGGCGCATTCGGACCCCGGCCCCGCGCGGGGTGATCACCGACCGTCATGGGGTGATTTTGGCGGCGAACCGGCCCCGGCTTGCCATCTACGCGACGCCGAGCGTGGCCAAAGATCCGGTCGTGCTGGCGCATCTCGCGGCGCTGCTGAAAGAAACGCCGGAAGACATCCAGCAGACGATTGACGCGAACAAGCTCAATCCTTACGATCCCCTGCGGATTGCGCTCGACGTGCCGATGACCACAGTCACGCAGATTGAGGAAAACAAGCCGTACCTGCCGGGCGTCTCCACTGAGCCGGACCCGGTGCGCTGGTATCCGCACGGCTCGCTCGCCGCCCACCTGCTCGGAACGATGGGGCGGGTCAACCCCAAAGAATGGAACACGCTCAGCGACCGCAAATATAATGACGGCACTTTGGTTTACTCCAAAGATGATTTCTTGGGCAAAACCGGAGTCGAATCCGCCTACGAAAGCTACCTGCATGGGCGGCCTGGCGGGACGAATGTTCAGATTGACGCGCACGGGCGGACGGTGCGGGCACTCGACGCCGAGGATGCCGCACCGGGCGGGACGGTTCAGCTTACAATAGATGCGCGGACCCAGGCCGCCGCCGAGCGGGTGCTGCGGGAGAACCACTGGGTTGGCGCAGCAGTCGCCCTAGATCCGCGCTCCGGTGCGGTGCTGGCGATGGCTTCGGCTCCGACTTATAATCCCGGCGACTTCGCGACCGGGATCACGTCAGCACACTGGAAGCCGCTCCACCAAAACCCCGCGCATCCCCTGATTGACCGGGCCATCGGCGCGATGTACCCGCCCGGCTCGACCTTTAAGCCCGTGGTCGCCGCCGCCGGCTGGCAAACCGGGGTCATCACCCCCAATAGCAGCGTCTACTGCTCTGGGTCATACCATCTGGGCCGGGCGCGATTCGGCTGCTGGGAAACGCACGACGAGACCGACTTTACCAAAGCGATTGCCGAGTCGTGCGACGTGTTCTTTTATGTCTACGGCCAGAAGGTCGGTCCCGACAGACTTTCATTTTACTCCAAGCAGTTTGGCCTGGCCGAGAAAACGGGCATTGATTTAGGCGGCGAGGACATCGGCTCGATCCCCTCTCCGTCCTGGAAGCTGAAGCACTTTCACCGGCTGGGACCAGCCTTCGACCAGTGGTACGGCGGCGATACGCTGCACATGTCCATCGGTCAGGGAGATGTGCTGACGACGCCGCTCCAGATGGCGCGGGTGGCGGCGACGCTGGCGAACGGCGGGAACGTTTGGAAGCCTTTTGTGGTTTCCAAAGTAATGAATGCTGGCTCGCATTCCGCCGTGTATCAGGCCAAGCCGGCCCTGGTCCGCCATGTGCCGGTCTCGGCCGCGAATATGGAACGGGTGCGAATGGCGATGCGGGCGACGGTGACGCAGGGAACCGGCAAAGTCGTCAGCTTCCCCAGCGTGGCGGTCGCTGCCAAGACCGGTTCGGCGCAGACCTACGGCAGCAGCATGACCCACGGCCTGTTTATCTGCTTTGCGCCGTATCGTCACCCAACCATTGCGATTGCCGCGATTGTGGAGCACGGCGGCCACGGCGGCGGCACCGCCGGCAAAGTCAGCCGGGCCATGCTGGAAGCGTATTTTCACTTGAAGAACACCGGCGGCGCGTCTGCCCGGAGCGATTAGGAACCCACCCCGCTTCTCACAAATTTAAGGCAAGCCAACCATGCTTTACGAACTTCGCCATTACGACATCCGCAGTAGCCGGGGACTGGAACAAGTCACCCAGCGGTTTGCCGACCACATTCTGCGGATCTGGAAGCGCATTGGCATCGAGCCGGCCGGCTTCTGGTCCATCATTGTCGGCACACCCATCCCGCGCCTGACCTACCTTTTAGCCTGGGAAGACTTGGCTCAACGCCAGACGCTTTGGGACATGTTTGAGACCGACCCCGAATGGCAGGAAGTCCGGCGCGATACCAACGCCGAATGGGGCGGCAGCCCGATCCACACGTTCACGTCGTCCATCTTAAAGCCGACCGACTACTCCCGCCTCCCGCGCCAGAATAACCAGCCTCCCCGCCTTGCCGGCGGCGTCTTCGAGCTGCGAACATATCACTTTGACGACATGGCGAGTTTGGCCCAGACCGTAGAGTGCTTTGGCCGGGAGATTGCCCCGGCGTTCGAGACTCACGGCCAGTTCGCGATGGGCTTTTGGACCACCTATATCGGCGTCGCTCCCCGCTTCCACTATATGCTGGTCTTTGAGAACTTAGCGCACCGGGAACGCGCGTGGGCGTCGTTCTATACGGACCCGGCTTGGCCCGCCCGCCAGGACAAGCTCTATCCCGACGGCAGCCCGCTCTTTACCAAGTTTGAGAACTGCCTGATGAAAGGCACCGACTTTTCCGGCTGGAAGTGAGATTTTTGTTCGGCTTTAACCAGTGACTTCTGCCGATCAGCGCAGGAGGAGCGCCCGCAGTAGATCGCCGACGGTGGCGTGGGCTTCGTTGGGATGGCGCAGGGGTGCATCTTCGTTTATGGCGTAGGTGTTGCGGCGGCCTTCGCGGGTGCGGGTGACGATGCCGGCGTCTTCCAGATCGGTTACGATACGCTGGACGGCGCGTTCGGTGATGCCGATGCGTGCGGCGGCTTCGCGCAGGCGCAGGTCGGGTTCGTCGGCCAAACACAGCAGGACGCGGGCATGGTTTGTCAGGAATGTCCAGGAAGATCCGGCCATAGTTAGAGGATTTGGATCAGCTCGACACGGTTGCCGAACGGGTCGCGGAACTCGAAGCGGGCATAGCCGGGAATGGGGATGCTGTCCAGCAAGGCGATGGATTGCGCTTCCAGCGTCCTCCGCCAGACGGCCAAGTCGCTGACGTGGTACGCCAGATGCGCTTTAGTCGCAGCCCGGTCCACGTCCGCTTCGGTGCCGACATGCACCTGCTGCGGACCGACTTGCAGCCAGAAGCCGCCGCGCCCGGCAAGCGAATCGGGCTTTGGAATTTCCGGTAGCCCCAAGACGCCGCAGTAGAACGCCCGCGCCTCGTCTTCCCGGCCTTCGGGAACAGTGATCTGAACGTGGTGGATGCCGAGGATCAAATGGGCTGCTCCTTGAGCCATGTCGCCGCCGCCTCGGCTTCTTCACGGGTCAGCGCGTGTCCGCCGGGCTGCCAGGCGACTGTCACGTCGGCCCCAGCCGCCCGCAGCAGCGCGGCCAGCCGCTCAGTTTCTTCTTCGGACGCAATCGGATCGCGGCGTCCTGCGCCGATAAAAACGGCGGTTCCCGCTAAATCAGGCAAAACTTCGGGGACCAGCGGTACCATCGGATGCAGCAGGATGGCGGCGCGAAGAACGCCGGGATGCAGCAGCAGGAGCGCGGCAGCGATATTAGCCCCGTTCGAAAACCCGGCGGCCGTAACGCGGGCCGGGTCGAAGCCGTAGATGTGTGCGGCACCGGAGACGAACTCCGACAACGTCTGAGCCTGGGCGATCAAATTGGGGACATCGAAGACGCCTTCGGACAAACGCCGAAAGAAGCGCGGCATTCCATTTTCCAGGACGTTCCCGCGCGGACTGAGAAGGTTCGCGTTCGGGTCCAGCAGCCTTCCCAGCGGCAGCAGATCGTGTTCGTCACCGCCGGTGCCGTGGAGCAAAAGCAGCGTGTTCGCGCTGGTGCCGCTTGGCTCAGGAAAGTAGTTGTGCGTGAAACGAATTTGGTTTTGCATCGCGGATTGCACTTAAGAAGGCGCACCCGGATTCTTCTGCCCGCGATACGAATAAACAGTACCGGCAGCGACCAATGCTCCCAGAAAAATCCCGATGACCAGGTTTTTCCGGTTGTGCTTCCACTCCGCTCCGACACCGAGTTCCGCTGGGATATTCGGAACGTGGCCGTGGGCGAGATCGTCCAAAACGCCTTCCACGACGCCGATCCGGTCCGCCAGAACCAGCGGCAGCCAGTGGCCGTAGCTGGACTCGCTGTACCGGAACGCGAACCGGCGGATTATGCCGCTGAGGCCCGCCGGCGGCGTGGATGTTCCGAATACGGCGGTGAGGTTCGGCCGCTCGTTGGAATGCAGAATTTCAACGGTGTCCGCCTGCTGAGGCGGGCGCTCCCAGCTATAGCCGGCATGTTCCCCGTTGGTCCGCTTTTTCATCGGATAAGTCGGGTCGTTCTTCGGGTCAATGTCCAGCCCCCATCCATTCACCTGCGCCGAATCTATCTTCGGCTCGGCGGCTTCCTGCACTGTATTTGCCATGATCGTTCCTTTCTAGCTTCGCACGGACGGCGGCAGCAGCACCGGCTTGATGCAGTTGTCGAGCTTTGCCGAGAACATCCGATACCCGTCCGACACATATTCTAATGGAATACGGTGCGTGATGAGCGCTTTCGGATCAAGGACTCCGCTTTGTATATGCGCGATCAGGCGCGGCAGGAGCCGCTTGACGGACGCTTGGTTCGCCCGAAGAGTCAGCCCTTTATTCACCACGTTTCCTATGGGAACCAGAGCCTCGATGGGGCCGTACACGCCGACAATCGAGACGATGCCGCCTTTTTTCACGGAGTTGATCGCCCAGTGCAAGGCGGGGGTCGCCCCACCGACCAGCTTCATGCCACGGCCAATGACGTTCTGCACCGGGCTGCCGTTAGCTTCCGCGCCCACCGCATCAATGCAGACGTCCGCCCCCAGTCCATCAGTTGTCTTTTTAAGAAACAGCACCGGGTCACCAAGAGACCGGAAATCATACGCCTCGCAGGGGGCGTATTTTCGGACGAAGTCGAGCCGGTAATCAATCTGATCAATCACGATGACCCGTCCGGCCCCGAAAAGCCAGGCGCACCGGGCGGCCATGATCCCTACGGGACCGGCTCCAAACACAACCACGGTATCGCCTGGCTGAATACCGCCCATTTCCGCCGCCTGATACCCAGTCGGGACCACGTCGGTCAGCATCACCGCATCATCCGGGTCCATATCCGCGGGAATGACCGTCGGGCCGACATCGGCATAAGGGACCCGGACATATTCTGCCTGCCCGCCGTCGTAGCCGCCCGCCGTATGCGAGTACCCGAAAATGCCGCCGACCGCCGTTGCTTCAGGGTTAGACTCATGGCAGTTGCCGTAAAGCTCCTGCTGGCAGAAGACGCACTTGCCGCAGGCGATATTGAAAGGGACTAGAACGTGATCGCCGATTTTCAGTTTCTGGACTTCCGGGCCGATTTGTTCCACGACGCCGGTGATCTCATGGCCGAATGTCATCCCCACCCGCGTGTCCGGCACGGAGCCGTTGTAAAGATGCAGGTCGGAGCCGCAAATACAGGACCGCGTCACCCGAACAATGGCATCCTGAGGATGCAGAATCTCCGGCATCGGTTTATGATCAATACGGACCCGCTGAGGCCCGCGAAAACTCATAGCAAGCATGGGAATAGCTCCTTCATTGATGTCTTACTGCCCGTACAGCAGGGACGAATGAACTCTACCCATAAACCCATCGCATTAAAGATTTGTTCTAAAGACTCGTTTGATGAACAGGCACCCGGAGCGGCGGCAGGCTGGCCTCAATCTGCGCCCGCATCGGCTCGTACTGAGACGGAAGCTGCAAGGCATGGCCCAGCGTTTCCGGCGACTCGTCAATCGCAAAGCCCGGCGGATCGGTGGCGATCTCAAACAGGATGCCGCCCGGCTCGCGGAAATAGATCGAGTGGAAGTAGTCCCGGTCCATGACCGGGCTGACCCCATACCGCAGGGCAGCCAGCTCACGGAGCCAGTAGCCCTGCTCGGCGTCGTCGGGCGTCCGCCAGGCGACATGATGGACATTGCCGACGGCGATCTGGCCGGACACCAAGTTGGGGGCGAAGACGACATCGGCAAAAGTTGCGGGGTCAGCGCCCGACGCATACCGGGTGACGGTTCCTTCGGAAGCGACGGATTTGAAGCCGAGTGTCTCGGTCAAAAGCAGCGCCGTTGCGCCCACGCTCTGCTCCGGCAGCGTGACGCCGCGAACACCTTTGATGGCGTGTTCGGCGGGGATATGCCCTCCGGGCCAGCCGGGACGCGGGTCGTCTGCGGTCGGAACCAGCTCCACGCGCATCCCGTCCGGGTCGCTGAACGCCAGCACGGTTTCGCTGAACCGTGTCTCCAAAGCGCTTTCAATGCTGTGGGCCTCAAAGCGCTCCTGCCAGAATGGCAGGGAGTCCGGCCCGACGGCAAGCGCCGTTCCGGTAACTTGTCCCAACCCCGGCTTGCCGCGCCGCCCGTTTGGCCAGGCGAAAAATGTCAAGAGCGTGCCGGGATGGCCGAAGCCATCGCCGTAGTACAAATGGTATGACTGCGGATCATCAAAATTGACGGTCTTTTTGACGAGGCGCAGGCCAAGCAGCCCGGCATAAAAGTCAACGTTCTTTTGGGCATCTCCGGCAATCGCCGTGACATGATGAATTCCATTCAGAGGCGGCATAATAAAGGCTGCTTTCTGTACAGACTACGACGTCTGCGTGATCCCGGCGGCTTTCAGCGCTTTTGCAACTTGTGCCACCCGCTTGCCTTGAAATCGGGCGACTTCCAGGTCGTCGGCTGTCGGCGGGGCGTTGTCCTGCCCTGTCACCGTGGACGCGCCGTAAGGAGTGCCGGCTTTGAACAGCGCAGGGTCGGCGTAGCCAAGCGGAACTAGGACCATGCCGAGATGCACCATCGGGTTATACAGAGACAGGCTGGTAGACTCGTTGCCGCCATGCACTGACTGCGTGGACGCAAATGCACTGCCGGCCTTGCCGTTCAGCTTGCCCTGGAACCACAGCCCGCCGAGCGAGTCGATATAGGCTTTCAGCTCGGACGAAATGGTGCCGAAGCGAGTCGGTGTTCCGAAAACAATCGCATCTGCGCTTTCGGCGTCGGCAGGGGTCGGCGCTTCGTACTCGGCGTTCATGCGGTCGGCACTCTCGGTCCAGCCGTCCGCATGGGCCATCACGTCGCGGGACACCACTTCGCGGGCGCGGCGCAGAACCACTTCGGCCCCTTCCGATTTTGCGCCCTCCGCAATCGCCTTCGCCAGCGCTTCGGTCGAGCCGCCGCGGGAATAAAATGCAATCAAAACCTTCACATCCGTCATCAGGTTATCTCTTTCTAGCAGGTCAAGAAACACGGGCCACACTGGGCGCAGCCGAGGCCGAAGCAGTGCGTCCGAACAGAAAAGCGTCCAGAGACAGGCGGCCGGGTCCAGTCAAAATCAGCATGACGGCCAGCGTCAAGTACTCTAGTGGGGACTCGAACGACTCGCCGTGCATGGTCACAAACGGATCGCCGTGCTTGAAATGCACCGTGATCAATGCCGTCAGCATGGTGGCGGCGACGCCCAGCGCCGCAATCGGGGTCAGCAGACCGGTGATAAACGCCAGACCGCCGAAAAACTCTGAAAAGGCGGCGAGAAACTGCAAAAAGCCCGGCACGGGTGCGCCCGGTCCCATCCAGCTTGTCGCGTGCTGGATTTTGGGGAACCCATGAAACATCAAGGCCAGCCCAAAGACCAGCCGCAGGAGCAAAATCCCAATGGCCCCGCGCCCTTCCACAAAGGGTGCATACAAACGCTGCATTTTACATTCTTCCTAAGTTACGGGTACAATTTGTGAAGCGCATCGTTTTTCAGTGCGCGGCACACGAGATATAATCGCCTTCCGGCAAGAATCGTTCCGGTTCGCGGCACATTTCTATTCTCCGCCGTGTTATCGCTGACAGGAAACAATGATGGAAACCGAAGAACACAAATTAGAAGAACATGGCTCGGAGATATTCTGCCCGATTAATGCTGCACTTAATCTTTTGAGCGAGCGCTGGACCCTGCACATCGTCCGTGTCCTGCTCAGCGGCACCAAGCGGTTCAACGAGATCGCCCGCGCCCTGGGCCTGAACCCGGCGACCCTGCGCGAGCGCTTGCGGGCATTGGAAGAAGAAGAAGTCGTCACCCGAACCGTGTTAAGCACCATGCCCCCGCACGTCGAGTACGCCCTGACCCCCAAAGGCCAGGCCCTAAACGGCATTTTCGAGTCGCTGGCCGCGTGGGGCCTTCAGTGGATGAAGCCCAAAGGGGCCGAATTAGTAGACGCTCCCGAAGATGACGCCGCCGATCTAGTCAGCCCTGCGGTTCGCTAGAAGGTGCAGCGGGGTCCGTCAGCCGCGGCAAACAAGCTCCAGCAGGCGCAGGCGGCGCTCGGCCTGGATCGCCGCGGCGGCTGCGTCCGCGAGGCTCACTGGCACAAACCGGACGTCGTCTCCTGGCGCAAGCTGCCCGGCGCGGGGAATATCCGCCGAGATGACGACGCCGAGGAGCGGGTAGCCGCCGGTCGGCTGGCAGTCGGCCATCAGCAGGATCGGCTGGCCATCGGGCGGGATTTGGATGCCGCCTGCCGGCATCGGCTCGGAAAGAATGTCGCCGGACGATTGGCGCGGGATGGCTGGCCCGGTCAGGCGATACCCCTGCCGGTCCGACTGTGGCGACAGGGTGTAAGTATTCTCAAAAAACTTGGCATCGCTTGCCTCGGTAAAGTGGGACAGATGCGGTCCCGGCAGGACGCGCAGAACTGCCGGCAGATCGCAGGCCGAGATGTCCCGCGTCCGCAGGCCGCGCTCCCCCCCGTGAACCGATGAATTGAATGCCGAAAGAAGGTCGCCGGGACGCAGCACACGGCCTTCCACGCCGCCGAGCTTCCCGCGCAGGAAGGTAGAGCGGCTGCCTGCCACTTCGGGAACATCAAAGCCGCCCGCGACCGCAAGATACGCCCGCGCCCCGGCGCGGCGGCGGCCAAACGAAAGCCGCTGACCGGCCTGCACCGTCACGGTCTTCCACAGGGGCAGCGGCTCTCCATCAAGCCGGGCGGACAGGTCGCCGCCGCACAAAGCAATCTGCACCGGCGTGAGAAAACGCAGGCGCGGCCCCAAAAGCGTGATTTCCAGCGCCGCCGCGCCGCGCGAGTTGCCGACAAGCAGGTTCGCCGCGGCGAGCGCGGCTGGGTCCATCGCTCCTGCCGCCGCTACCCCGCTGCGACGCTGCCCGGTGCGTCCCAGATCCTGAACCGTCGTCAGCAGGCCGCCCATTTCCACAGAAATGACAGGAAAAGAAGTCATGCCCCTCTTAAAGCCTGCACGCTGACTCCTTCGGCCTCTAACACAGACCGGACGCGCCCGGCCAGGGCCGTCGCGCCGGGCGAATCGCCGTGCAGGCAGATCGTATCCGCTTTCAGCGCCAGCGCCGTGCGGCCATCGGCGGCAAGAAGCGTTCCGTTCCGCGCCCAATGCGTCATCCGGGCGGCGACGCTCTCCAAATCATGCAGCACGGCGTTCGGCAGGGAGCGCGGGACCAGCGAGCCGTTCGGGAGATACGCGCGGTCGGCGAATACTTCCGACGCGGTTTGCAGGCCCAGCGCGTTTCCCGCCGCGACCAGGCCGCCGCCGGACAGCCCGAACAAAATCAACTGGTCGTCCCATTCCTGCACGGCTTGGGCAATCGCAGCAGCAATCGCAGGATTTTCTTCAGCGAGCGCGTACAACGCGCCATGCGGCTTGACATGCTGAAGGGTCTGTTCTTCCCGCGCGGCGAAGCCCGCCAGCGCCCCGATTTGATAGGTGACCAGGTCACGGACTTCCGCCGGGGTGATGTCCAGCCGCCGCCGTCCGAAGCCCGCAAGGTCCGGCAGGCCCGGATGCGCTCCGAGGGCGACCCCCGACGCGGCGGCAAGGCGGGCCGCCCGCGCTATGGTGCTTGGGTCGCCCGCGTGAAACCCGCAGGCGACGTTGGCGGACGTCACGACGCGCAGCAGGGCAGCGTCATCGCCGAGCGTGTAGACGCCGAAGCTTTCGCCGAGATCAGCGTTGAGGTCAACCCGGCGCATTTGTTTCTTCCAATTCCGTCTGTTCTAATTCGTGGTATCGGCCGGCGTCAATCGGGACAAACTTGACCCGGTCCCCCGCCGACAGCAGCGCCGGAGTTTTGCGCCGGGGATCGTAAAGCCGCAGCGGCGTTTGCCCGATGATCTGCCAGCCGCCGGGCGTTTCCAGCGGGTACACGCCCGTCTGGCTCCCGGCAATGCCGACCGCTCCCGCCGGAACGCTGAGGCGCGGGGTGGACCGGCGCGGGGTTTCCAGCGAGCGCGGCAAGCCGCCCAGATATGCAAAGCCGGGCAGGAAGCCTAAGAAATAAACTCGGTAGAGCGGGCGGGAATGCCGGCGGATCACCTGCCCAGACGTCAGACCGTGCCGCGCCGCGACTTCTTCCAAATCCGGGCCGAAACCGCCGCCGTAGCAGACCGGGATTCCAATCACCCGCTCCATCAAAGAGGACGCGCAGGCGTTCGGCTGCCGCAGACGCTGCCGGAGCGCCGTGCAGAGGTCTTCGTAGCCGATTATCCAGGGCCGGTAATAGACTGTGACGACGGCATAGCCGCACACCCATTCGGTCACGCCGTCAATGGGGGCGGCGTCCAGCGCCGCTCCGAAGCGGCGAATGCGGGCATGGGTAGCCGGGCGGATTTCGCTGCCGAACTCTATCCGCACCCCGCAGTCCCCCAGCGGCAGGAATTTTGGTGTCACGACGTCACATTACGACAGTTCTGGCTTCATCTCCTGCTGTTCTGCTTGATCCGCTATAGGCCGCCCCAATCTTAGGATACACTTTTTGCACTAGCAGCATCCAGGCTCATGCAGCCAAAAATAATCTTGATTTCAGGCTTAGGAATTGAAGTTTTACGGTACAATAAGCGGTACGATAAAATGTATCCTAAGATTGCTTGGGATGAGGATACATCGCGGTGCCCGCGCAGAGTTCTTCTCGCACCGCCGCGTGGCGGGATGAAAGCGCAGCGTGAACCAATTTGGACCTTCATCAGCAGCAGCAGGTGCCTATGCCGCACACGACCTATAGCCCACTTGCAGCCGGCGGCGGCGCGGCAGATCATGTCGTCGCGTTCGGCGCATCAGCGGGGGGACTGCGGGCGATCAGCAGCATTCTGGCAGACCTTTCCTCCAGCTTTTCCGCTCCCATCGTCATCGTCCAGCATCTTTCGCCGCGTTCTCCCAGCCAGATGGCGGAGATTCTCGGCCGCCGCACGCCTCTTCAAGTCAAAGAAGCGGAAGAAGGCGACTGCCTGAAGCCAGGAACCGTGTATGTGGCTCCCCCGGCAAGGCACCTGCTGGTTCGCAAAGGCGAAACGCTGTCCTTGTCGGATACGGACAAAGTGCATTATTGCCGTCCCTCGGCGGACGTTTTGTTTCTGTCCCTAGCGGAAAGCTGCGGCGAGCGGTCTGTCGGCGTGATCCTGACGGGCGGCGACGGAACGGCGGGCATCCGGGCAATTAAGGCCGCCGGCGGCGTGACGTTTGCTCAGGACGAAAAAAGCAGTGAAAATTCTTCCATGCCGCCGCTTCCGGGGACGTGGATTTCGTGCTGCCGCTGCCGGACATCGCTGCGGCGCTGACGGCTTTAGTGATGGGTTCAGCCCCGCCCGCACCTCTGGGTGGAAATGCGGAGTCAAACGCGCAGGCCGAGCTGGATTTCTACAGCGAGGCTCTGCGGGTTGCCGAAGAAGCATTGCGAGCGCAGGAAAATGTCATTGCTGATTACAAAAGATTGTTTTCCGCACCCGCGCCTTGAAGCGGCATAAAGAGATCGAGCGGATGGAACATAAGCCGCCTAGAACAAGAGTCATCGTGAAAACAAGTAGTACCGACGCAGCCCCCCGGGTTGTCGCCCTAGGCGCAGCGGCAGAAGAATTTCAATCCCTCGGCGCGGTTCTGGCGAAGCTGCCTGCCAGCTTTCCCGCGCCTATCATTGTCGCCCAGCACTGGACGCCGCTGTCTTCGGCGCCGCCGCTGTCTCCGAGTCGGGTGGCGGATATTATGAGCCGCCGCACGGCTCTGCGGGTCAAAGAAGCTCAAGAAGGAGACCGCCTTCAAGCGGGGACCGTTTATGTGGCTCCCCCAGCGGGGCGCTTGATGGTTTGCCCCGATGACCGTCTTTCTTTATCGGAGGCAGAAAAAGGTCATTCCCGTTCCGCCGTGGATGCTTTGTTTTTGTCGCTGGCCGACAGCCTCCAGGCCAGAGCGATCGGCGTGATGCTGGCGGGCGGAGAGGACATCGGGGCGGCGGGGATACAGGCGATCAAATCCGCCGGCGGCGTGACGCTGGCTCAAGCCGAAAAGGCTCGCCGGAGCGTGGGCCAGCCCCGCCGCGCGGCGGCAGGCGAGCATGTGGACTTCGTGCTGACTCTCCCAGAGATCGCGGCCACTCTTGCGGCTCTGGTTTCTGAGCCGGCCGGTCTTTCCTCCGCCCCGGAAGCGTCGTCGTTGGAACGCAAAGGTTTCTCAGCCATGCCGGACACCGCGCACTCTGACACTAAACCGAGGATCGCCGAGTTGTCCCCTGCCGTAGCGACCGCCCTGGACCGTGTTCAGGAAGCGTGGCGCCGGGCCGAAGACTTTCCGGGAAGCGGGGCGGGAACTCAGCAGCCCAGCCGCCTGATGGCCAAAGCCCTGGAAGAGCTGGATGACTGCGTGGACGCTTTGCGGTTTGCGGAACAGCTGCTGCGGTCTCAAAACAATGCGATGGAACTTCTTCAGCAGACGATCCGGGAAGAGCGCTGGCGTTACCAAATGCTGCTGGAGATTGTTTCCGAGGCGGTGATCATGACGGACCTGCACGGCATCATCCGCGCCGTCAACCCGGCAGCCGCACAGGTCTTGGGGCGCAATCCAAAATACATGCTGAGCAGGCCGCTGAAAAAGTACGCGCAGTACGGCCAGCTTCCCGCGCCGGAACAGCTTCTTGCGGCAGAAAACGTCAGCGACCTGGCGCTCGGCCTGCGGACACGCAGCGGAGCCACCGCTGTCACGGCCACGGCCTCGGCGATTGAGAACGACCACGGGATCCTGATCGGCCTGCACTGGCTGTGCCGCGAAACTTCGGCGTGAGGAACACCCGAGGCAGCGCCGCGCGAGGCATCAAGGCGCGGCGGCTTCCAGGTTCTGCTGCAATCCATCGGCAGCGAGACGGCCCGCACGTTTTCCTCGCTGTGCGCCGCTTGCTCCGTACTGCTTGATATACAAATACCGTGCTTAAACTCGCTGCCTCGGAACGCAGGCGCCAAAACAGCCTTCTTCCGGGCATATTTCCACCTGTGTTTTCAGGGTTGCAAAACTCGGAGTGATATGCTATAATTGCTTCGCCGTTTCGGAGTTCTTCGCTGCGAAACTTCGCCCACGTAGCTCAGTGGTAGAGCACTTCTTTGGTAAAGAAGAGGTCAAGGGTCCGATTCCCTTCGTGGGCTTTGTCTGCTTTCCCCCCTCTTTTCTCCACTCCTTTTTTCTCCACTCTTTTTTTCTCCACTTCTATTGCCCGCTTTTTCTTGCCCTGACCCAAACCGAAACATGTGACAGCAGTTGACGGGTGTGATATAATCTTGTTATGGTTTATGGGGCGGGGCAAACAAAGCAAAACCGGCGGGTGGATGTCAAAGTCACGATCTCCGAGCTGACCGACATCGGTCCCTTTTGGCTGCGCGGCTGCCCGGACCATGCAGCCTTCTCCGAGCTTACCAGGACTGCGTCAACCACGAGGAAGTCCGGCGCTCCCGGCAGACTTTGGACCGGGTCTCACGCCACTTCTGGGCCGGCGAGCGCTTTCTGAAACGCGACGAAACCCTCAGCGTCCTTTCTGCCTCCGCCGAAATTTCTCTGGTTCTGCGGCGGGACTTATACCAAATCGGGCCGAAAGAAGCCGTGGACGGCCAGATCGAATTCACCTATGTGGACGCCGAAGACCGGATCGAGAAGGTGATCCCGCGCGTCCTCAACAAAGCCGAGCGCTCCTGCTGCTTCGACCTGTGCGACTGGCGCGGGCGGCGGCTGGCTGGCGACCAGTCGCTGGCGTTCCATGCGCTGTGGCCGGCATGGGAAGACGGCAAGCCGCTCCCGGCGCGGGCGCAGCTTCGGCTGCGTCCCCGGACCGGCTGGCTGGCCTACCTCCTGCTCGCGCTGGCGGCGCTGGCGGGCCTCGGCCTCGGCTACTGGCTTTGGATTGCGCTGGCGGTTCGGTCCGCGCCTTGACGCACGGTAATTTCCCTGGCGCTCGGAAATCTTTCGCTCGGAAATCTTTTCCCGCTTCTTGGGATACAGGTGTAACATTCCCCGCTTATGGGGATAAAACCGCACGGCTGAAAACTTTTGTGTTCTTGCAAGGAGACTTGATCTGTGCCAATCACCCACGAAACCATTCTGGAATCTAACCGCAAGATGCTCGGCAAGACCAACCGGGCCGTTTTGTTCGCCAAAGTCAATCTAGACGAGTATCTCGACCCGGACGCTTTGGAGCAGGAACGCGAATATACGCCGTCTCTGACTTCTCTGCTGGCTCAGATTGAAGAGCTGCCGGAGGAACAGTTTCTTTCCATGGTGCGCGAAAGCCTCACGGTCCGCTCGTTCGCCGAGTTCTTGGATAAGTTTCAGCCCGGCTTTTACTACCGCCTGCGCGGTCCCCAAGCCGCCCCTGCCCAAGTGGAAGGGGAAGACGCTCCTACCGATGAAGCGCCGGGCGCCCCGCAACTCGACTTTTCGCTGGAAGGCGGGCCGGGATGGCGCAAAATCCGCATCACCGCCGACCATCCCTACGTTCGCTGCCTGCGCGATTTGATCAAAAAGCGCGTTCGCCAGGATGTTTCCACGTTCCGGGTGGATGTAGACGCCTCGCTGTTCGCGTTTAAGCCGCGCAACCAGCGGACTTTGATGCGGAAGATCGCCGAAGACGTTCAAGTCAAGAACGACCGGCTGATGTTGGAAGCCAAGCGCAGCCCATCGTCGAAAGACACGGCGCGGGCTTTGGAAGCATATCAAACGGCGGCAGATGAGTTTCAAGGGGCACTGGAAGATACCATTCGGGTTCTGCCGACCGTCGTGTACGGCCTGGAGCAGACTGCAAACGACCTCAAGCGCCTCGCGCCGAGCGGCGGGCCGATTGACCCAAACGTCTACCAAATCGAGTTCGGCAAAAACCGCTCGCTAATTGCTTCCCCGCAGCAGCTTCCGACCCTGCCTGCCCTGGAAGCGTCTGGCGCGGAGGGCGGCAAGGCGCCAAAACAGCTTGAAGGCAAGGGAAAAGGCAAAGACGCCGAAGAAAATGCCCTGACGACGACCGACGGCAGCGCAGGTACAGCGCTGGCAACGCGGACATTGGACAACGCGCTGGACAAAATCCGCGAAACGTCCAAAATCGCCGCCGGGCAGGATCTTGCGCTGATTTCTCCCGAGAAGCGCTTCCCTATCGCGGTCGGCAAGTTCATGGACAAGATGATTGACCGGGGCCTGATCGCGCCGCTGATGGGCAACCTGGTCGCGACGGTTTTGCAGAACCCCAAAGAGCTGGCCCTGCTGAACCCCGACATCGCCGATGTCAACCATTATCATGACATGTTCCTGGGCGTCTATTCCAACGCCGTTGAGTCGTTTTTGCAGACGGTGACCCCACTGTTTGAGACGATCATGGGCGTTTACCTGCTGTTCAACGAGTTTCCCGCTGATGTGCGCGTTCCCGACGACATGAAGCCGGAGCTTGTGATTGCAAACGCCGACCTGCCCTCGTTGTTCTTGTCCCGGCCCGATGAACTGAAGCGCTACTTTGAATACGCCTGCGCTCAGGCGAACAACCAATTCCGCGATGCTGTTTCGTTTGTGATCGTGCCGAATGTCGCCGAGTTCAAGAAAAAGCGGCCCGCAAAGCGTAAAGCGGACCCAATCAATGTGATGGACGATGAGTTTTTGGCGAGCATCCGAGCTGCCCAAGCGGAAAACTCGTCGGATGACGAGTCTTACGGCAAAGTCACCTACGTCGACGAAATGCTGCCGCTGATGGATTGGGGCTACGAGTACGGCTTCCAGGTTCTGTTTTCTACCGAGGAGCGCGTCCGGGCGGGCCGCACCAAGCGCGAATACCTGCAAAGCCTGAACGATGCCTACGCAATCGACTCAGTGGTCGAGCGTGAATCGGGTGACTGCGGCATTATCTGCCTGCCGGACTTCACGATCATGCCGCCCGACGGCAAGCTTGTCACCGGCAAGACGGCAGAAACCGGGATTGAGATCGGCGTGGACGTGCCGGAGCTGACGGTTCGCTCCTGCTTTGTCGCGGCCGGACGGCTCATGGCGAATGATGTCCCCGACTATTTGCGCCGGAAGCTTCAGCACGCCCGAAAAGACGTCACGTCTATGCGTCCCGATCTGCCCGGCATCGGCATTGACCTGGCGATCAACCCGTATCTTGGCGAGACCGACCTGCCGACCGACCACTTCATCAACGACGGCCTGATGAGCGATCTGCTTTCTCCGGGAATGCCGTTTCTGGCCTTCACGCACGTTTCGGGCCGGTCACCGTTTTTGTCAGTCCCGCGCACCCTGCGCCGGCTGCACCGGGAAGACGGCGAGCAGTCGTACCGCCATTTGCACTTGTTCCGCCAGGAGACTTATCTGAAGCGCCTGCTGCGCTCGGCATGGGAGCTGGGCTACGGCGGCGCGATGCCGGAAGACAATGAAAAAGCCGAAGCGATGCTGACGGATCACCTTTCCTACATCCTGAAGTGGACCAAGTGGTACGACCCGGAGCATCTCGTGAACTCGTTCCCGTCTGCGCTGAAGACCGGCAATGAATTCAAGGTCCAGCGCTCGAACGGCAACAATTTCAAGATCATTCTCTACTTCGAGCAGGGACTGGTAGACGAGTTCGGGATCAGCTTCTAATTGAATTGCTTTCTCACAGTTTAACACGCATCAACCACCATGCCGCGCTAGGCACGGCGACCGACGAAAGGAACATCTGAAATGCCGAACTTGACCATTCAAGGAACCAAAGTCAACCGTGTTTTCGACGCCAAAGTCGAGATCCTGCATGATCTCGACGAAGACAAGAAAGTCCGTGAGGCGGTGCAAGTCCCTATCATGCAGTTTACGGTCACGCTGCCGCTGGACTACGAGACCCAAATCGCGATGTGGGCGCTTGCACCGCAGGGACCGAAGCGCTTCAAGACAGTCGAGCTGCAAACGCTGGACCGCTCCAAGACCGTCAAAAAGACGTGGACCCTGCAAAAAGCTTATGTTCACTCCTACGTCGAGAAGGAATTCCCGGAAGGCTCCACAAACGGCACCGACCAGGGCAACTTTGTCGAGGTGCTGATTCGCGGCGTCATGGTCCAGAACAACCAGGACTACAGCGGAGACAATATCTTGTCGGTCGCCGCCGGCGAGCCGGAGCAGAACGCGACATAGCCTGCATCTCTAGAGTTTGGGGAGAGGCTTTGCGGCCTCTCCCCTTTTTGTTGCATTTTTTCTAAAGTTCACTATGGCTGACGACGAACGAAACTTGCCGCCGGGCGTCCAGGATGTGCTGGCGCATCTGCCGCGCGAGATGCGGCGGCGGGTTCTCGCCGACTATGAAACGCACTACGCCCCGTTTTTGTCGCTGCTGGCCGGCTGGAAAGGCGCGGTGCAGGAGCATTATCTTCAGTCCGAAGCCGCGTCCGTCGCGCGGTTGGAAGAACAGTTTTTTCCCCTCGGCGACTGGCATTTTCCCGCTCAAGCCCTGGCGGTCCCGCAGCGGCCCGTGCCGCGCACCGTGGAAATCGGGTTTGGGACGTCCCTCACCGACTCGGCGAACAATCCGTGGATCGTCGGCGGCGACGGCTGGCTTCAGCCGACGGCGCTGCGAGATTTCCGCGTGCAGCAGGCGGGGCCGGATTGCTTGGTCTCGCTGGACATAGATTATCTCGCAACCGGGCCGATTGACCCGGTGCTGAAGCAGGGGCAACTTGTTTTCGCCGCCGCGCCGGAAGAGGCTGTGGAAGCTTTGGAGCGCGGTGCTTGGTGGGTGTGGACGCCCGGCGGGGGCAAACCGCGCCCGCTCCGCGTGACTCGCTATGGCGGCTACCTACAGTTTGAGCGCGACATCCAGACGGCCCGCATGAGCCAGCGGCAGCTTGACCTTTGGCTGCCGCCGTTTTATCCCTACAGCCGCAAGATTCTTTGCCTCAGCCTCGGCGAAGGCGGCGCCCCCCCGCCAACCGAAATTGAGCGGCTCGGGCGGGATCTCAAAAGCGGCTTTCGGTGCGCCGGCTTGCTTTCCGCCCCGGCGGCGCGTCCGGCAGCAGCGCTGCGGGCGATGTCTGTCTTCTTGAACGCCGTGCCGGCTGTGCAGACCGCGCTTTCGGACACGGTTGTCTTTCCGCCGTTTCCGCGTGTCGGCCAGGATCACGCTCTGCGCCTGCCCGGCGTGCCGCGCCTCTTCGCCGCGTCGGTCCGGCAGGACGGACGCCCCGTGCCGTCGTCCTTGATTCGCCTGCCTTCTCCTGACCCGCTGGCCGCCGAACCCGATGTCCAGGTGCAGTTCCCGCAGGCGGGGGCAGGCGTCACGGCGGTCAGGCTGTATTATGGGTCGCTCGGCGCGGAGGCCGCCGACACGCTGGACCTGCCGGCGACTTTGGAAAAAGCGCCGCTGCGGTTCACGGCGCCGTTTCCGCTGGCCGGCGGCGTTTCAGTCGGCAGCCCGGCGTCCCGGCTGGAATGGACACGGACGGCCTGGTACCAGAGCGTTTTGCGCCCGCCGCTTTTGTCGGAAGGGGATCTCATCGAGATCATCCGCCAGCGCCAAAAAAGCCTTGGCCTGGGAAGTCTTGAAGAAGCGCTTCGCTTCCGCTCCGCCGCCCGGCGCATTGTCCACGACCCCAATTTCGGAGGCGCTCACTGGCGCTCCTACTTGTGGCCGTCCCTGCTGGCCCGCGCGGAAGCGTTCGGCGCGGGCGGGGAGATGCCCGCGCCGGACTCGATGCCGCTGATCCAGAGCTTGATTTTGACGTTTGAGCGCGTCGCCGGCGCGGACATCCCCGATTTTTTAGTGTCCGACATGGCGCACTACTTAGCGTCCGTGCTGTCTCAGTATTTCGTGCTGTCCACGTTTCAGGTTGAAGGCCAGGTGCTATGAGCGAGACCGTTGCATTCCCACAGTTGTCCGGGCTGAACTGGCCGTCGTATCTTTTGGAAGCCTGGCGGACGTTGTACGCGCTGGGCGTTCCTGAAGAAAACATCCGGCTCGTGCCGGAGCTGGGCCATTTCGCGGTTCCCGAAATCAGCGCACAGGAGCCGCCGGGGCCGGTCTACGACATTCTCGGCGAGCGCTTAATTGTCCGCCGCGTTGACCCGCTGGAAGTCCGCCCGCGCCTGACGGTCAGTGTTCGGGCGGACACCGTGGATACGGTGCGCCGGAACCCAGATACGGGCAAGGAAGAATACCAGACCCGGACTGTCGGGCGGCTGGCGCATTTCCTGCCGCCGCTGCTGGCGGGGCTGCCTGGCGGGGAGCCTGCCGATCCGGCGCTGCCGTTTTTGGAAGCCGTAACTCGGCAGATGAGCCGGGCCTACCCGGAGCTTGTCGCGGCGCTGCCGGACAAAGCCCGCAGTGCCCTGGAAATCGGGGTCGGCGCGGCGCTGGCCGTCATCACGGCGACGGATGCGGACGAGCAGGCGGCGATCCTTCGGCGGCACGCACGGGAAAATACGGACCCGGACACGGATGCCGCGCATTACGCCGCCTGGCTCCGCCTCAGCGACAAGCTGCCCGCGCGTGATCTCGACGGCATCTCCGAAGCCGCGCTGCCCGCCGCCTTCGCCGTTTTCCGGCAGTGGGCGGATGCCCTACATGGTCCCAATCTGGAAGCCGCCCCACCCTATCCATTTTGGGCGGATCTTAGCCCCGGTGACCTGCTGCACCAGCGGCTTTTGCTGCGCGAGATGGAGATCGTGCTGTCATATGAGACTCTTTGGGGCCGGGAAAAGCTGATTCGCGAGATGCTGGAGATCATGACGACCGAGGCGTTTCTGGCAACCGCCGTGCTGGACTCGCTGCACGGGATCGGCTGGGTGCATGGGCGGATTTCCGACGTTGCGGCGCAGCCG
Organism: uncultured Armatimonadales bacterium; assembly: GCA_964252595.1. Classification (GTDB taxonomy): domain Bacteria; phylum Armatimonadota; class Armatimonadia; order Armatimonadales; family Capsulimonadaceae; genus JANXMY01. The sequence goes on along the minus strand of CAXUNT010000017.1, from coordinate 9,727 downwards.
GGAGCGCTGGACGGCTGGTTTTTGTCGGTCACCGGCGGCCAAAACAGCCGGACGTTGATGCAGGCGCGTTTGGCGGAATGGGCGGCGTCGGACGGCGGCGTGCTGGGCGTCACTGCCGAAGATCTGGCGGTCCTAGACCCCATTGAACAAACGCAGTTTTGGGCGCTGGCAGCGTGGCGGCGCGAGACTGCCGACCCGCTGGCGCTGCTCGAAACGGCGGCGCAGCGGCTGATCCACCCTGATGCTGCCGTGCATTGGACCCGGTATGCGCCTGCGCCGAGCCGTCCCGGCACGCTGCTGGCCCAGCCGGGCAGCACGGCAGTGCTGGGCGGGGCGGCTCTGCTGCTGTATCCGGGTGTGCGAATTCAGTTGCCGGTAGACGGCGGCAGCGAGGAAGGCGAGCGGGCAAAGGCGGTCTTGGCGCTGCTGCTGCGCGTCTTTTTGCCGGTCTCGCTGCGGGTAGAGGTGCTGTGGAGCCAGTCGGCGGCGCGTCTCGACCAGCCGACTTATTTGCAGCACCCGTTCCAGTCCGGCACGTCCCTGTCTCCGCTTGGAGCAGTGGCGTCCGAAGAGGTGGCCTTGAGTGATCCGCTGACGCTTTAGATCCCTCCTGCCCTGCTTCGCGGGGTCCCTCCCCTGTTAGGTAAGGGCCAGGGCAAACAGAACAGATGACAAAAGCCCTTGCTCTCCATTAAGAGGCGTAGGCTTTCCTACTCTGACGCCTTCCCCTAACAGGGGAGGGACCCCGCGAAGCAGGGCAGGAGGGGTTCCTCACGAGATTCCGCCAAGTTTCGGGTATATTCAAGGCAGAAAGCTGTGCAGCAGAGGTTTCCCCATGCGTAAGTTCGATCTTGTTTCCGTGGACTGGGACAGCGTGCGGCTGATGCAGGCGGGCCAGTTCAAGCAGGAAACGTTTTATCTTGAAGAACTCTCGCGCTGGTCGCTTCAGCGCGGGCGGATCGCGGGCCTGCTGAGTTTGGCCGAAGACGGCGTCAGCCGGCCCTCCCCGGAAGGTGACCGGCTGTATTCCGTGGTCGTGCGCGGCTGTCAGGCGGTCGGGAAATCGGGGCAGATCATTGACATCCCCGACGAGTCCGCGCTGGCGCTCCGAGGCGTCATTGAAGCTTATGCCACGATTGTGCCGCTGTATGTCGGGGTCGCAAAGGCCGAGCGGACCGCCGAGCCGCAGCTCAACTCGTCGGTGGACACCGGCCTGCTCGGATGCAGCGGCCTGCGCCGCTCTTACAAGCTGTCGTCGGACAGCAGCGACGCCGCTTGGGACTGGGTGCAGATCGGGCAGTTTGAGAAAACAGCATCGGGGCTGGCGATAGACCGCGACTTTTTCCCGGAATGCCTGTTTTTGTCCAGCTTCGCCGGGCTGTGGCGTGCCCAGCAGACGCTTCGCGCGTTGGCCCGGCAGGGACTGGACCTCTTGGTGCGGCATTCGTCACCGGCCATTCAGCGCTATGCGGTGGCGGCGACTTTGGCCGGCTCGCTCGGCCCGGCGGCCCGCGCGGTAGACGACCATTTGTATCCCCGCGCGTATTTCGACGAAATGGGCGGCGTGCTGGCAGCCCAGCGGGCGCAGATTCTCGCTTTGCCCTCGCCCAGCCTGCGGGTATACCAAGACGCGGTCGACGGTTTGGAAGACACGCTGGCCTACCTGGAAACGGCAGACTGGACACTCGGCCAGGCGTTTTTGATGATCCGGGACTGCTTCGAGCGGCTGCTGCACTTGTACCCGCCGCTGCTGGAGTCGCTGGAAGCCGCCGCGCCGCAGCCGGAGCGCCGCCTGCTTGATCACGAAACCGTCGCGGTTGCCAATCCGCGCCGGGGCCAAGCGGAAGACCCGCAGCCGGAGCCGCCGCGCCGGATTGGGGCCTCGTTCATGCGACGCAAAGATTAAGCAAAATTACTTTCTGAGTCAACAGCCATATCTGGTAAAATAAGAGTATGGCTTCTTTTCTCGCGTCTACATGCTGGCCGACGCGCTTTTTTGCCAAGTGGCTCGCGGTTTTCTTCGGCGCTTCCCTCGTCGGCATCGTCCTCAGCGCATTTACCCACCGGCATCCGGCCCCAAAACTAACACCCCCGCCGCCCGTCGCGCGGGTGCAGGTGAACCTGCGGGCGGTGGAAATCTATGCAGACGGGACGCGGGCGCTGGTGCCGGCGCTGGTGTCTACCGGTGGCACCGGGGACAAGCCGATCCCGGAAAGCGACCAGGGAGCGCTGTCGGTACTTCCCCAAAAGCTGACGGCGATTTCCCGGATGCCTGGCTCAAAGCTCTGGCTGATTTTTCAGTGGCAGGGCCATTCGGAGCCGCGCCTCATCAACCCGTGGCCGCACTCCACCATCACTTACCAGGTTGAATTTCGGCTGGGCCGGCCTCATCCCGCGAAAACACAAAATACAAAAACAGCACAACGCCGTGCGGAGCGCAGTTATGTTTAGTCGTTTTTTAGGTTTTCTCAGCTTTGTGCCGGGGCTGTCCGGCTTGTCCGGGTTTTCCAATGCCGGCGGCAGCGACGACGGCTTTGAGGCCGAAGGCGAAGCACAGGTCGCGTTCCAGCCGGGAGCGACGCTGTCCGCGCCGGACGATGAAGAAACACCGGGGGATCGCCGGACCCGGATCACGGACCGGGATTTGGTGTGGCCGGGGAAAACCGAAACCATCCAAATTACCAACCCGGAGCCGGTCGCCCTGCGCTTTGACTTGACCGTGACCGATCTGGACGCCGCGTTTTATATCCGGCGGCCGGCATTCGGCGGAACGCCTCAGCGTGACGGCGGCGTGCTGCTTCAGCCGGACGAGGAAGCATCGTTTGAAGTGGTGTTCGTGCCGCCGCCCGGCGGGACCAAAACGCGCTCAAAGACGTTCAGCTTTGTTTTGACCTGCTTTGATCCGCGCCGCAGCGCCGATCCCGGCGAGATTGTCCAGGATCTGCCCCTGCGCTGGGTCGCCCTGCCGTCGCCGTCCGATTTCCAGATCACCGCCGTGCCGCCGTTCGTCGTCACCCGCCCCTGGCGGCGCGAAGCTCGCTTTGCCGTGAAGCTGACCAACAAAAGCTTTCTGCCGCCTGCGATCGGCTTGTCCATTCTGCGGGCGACGACAAAAGACGCTCTGGACCGGGGCGGTGAGACGGTCGGGACGGTGGAGCAGGCGCTTTCCGCCCGGACGGCGGGCGTCTGGCAGATGACTCTGCCGCCGATGCCCCAGCGCGGCTCGTATTACGCGGCGGTGCGCGGAACGGCGCAGACTGCCGACGCGCATTCGGTGCCGCTGGCCCTGCCGCGCCCGGTCGTGGTGCGCCACAAGCCCTGGCTGCGGATGGGGCGCGACTGGCTCTTTTTGCTCGGCGTCCTGCTGTTTTTAGGCTGGCTGGCCTGGGGCGTTCCTGTCCGCAAGACGCCGATTGTCCGGGTTTCGCTGGCCTTTGCGGGGCTGGACCAAGGCCAGATCCCGACCGACAGCCGCTTGGAAGATTTAACCGCTACCTTGATCCTGACCGACGAGCGCGGGCATGACCTGGAAGGGCAGACACCACTGCCAGGGGTCGTTCTCCATAATGCGTTTGAGTTCACCGCCCCGCCGCGCTGGTACGGCTACCGCTGGATGTTCGGGGACCACATCGGCTGGAACGGCTTCAGCCGGGCGCCGCAGCATTTTCGGGTGACGATTGCCCCAGCGGAGGCCGAAAAAGCCGCGTTCAAGCGCTTCGACCTGAACACGCTGCTGCCGGACGGCGCTCCGGCGTATGACATCGCCACGGCGAAGTCTCCTTACGGGACTTGGGTAACGCCGGCGACGTATGTGGTTCAATCGGCGCACGGCGTTTTTGTCAACCTGCGGCTCGGCAATCTGGGGGCGCTGGCGGGCAAAGAACTCAGCCGTGTCAGCGTTGCGTATGCGCTTGACGGCGAGGAGCAGACCCCGCGCACGTTCCAGCTTTTGCATGACGGCGCGGGGCATCTGCGCCCGCTGACGCTGGATTTGACCGACGCCGTGCCGCTGGGAACGTCCAAAGAATTTACGGTCAAAGTAACCGCGGAAGGGCTGTCGTCATATGATGCCCAGGCGCTGATCGTCCACCGCCAAGACACGCCGTTTACTCAGACGCTGTCGTTTCCGGCCTCGTACCCGAAGCGCCAGGCTTCCACAGCCCCACCCACTCCGTCTGTCCCGCCGGCTTCGCCCGGCCTGTCTGTCCCACCGAAGCCGGCGACGCCGCAAGCGGGTCCTTCTGCCGGGCCGGGGCCACTTACGGCAGGTACCAGCGGCAATCGTGTCCCGCTTCCTATCACGCCGACGCATCCCGTCCTTCTTGGCGCACGGCCGCACCTGCCGGTGACGCCGATCCCACCGGTCCATTCCCTCGTGCCTCCGGTTCACCCCTTTGTGCCTCCGGTCCATCAGGCCGTGCCGCCTGCGCCGGCCCCGCCGCCGACACCTGCTAATCTTTCTGCACGGGCGGACGGGCCGTCGCAGGTCCGGGTGGGGTGGAGCGGCGTGCCGGGCGTTGAGAAGTATATCGTCTACCGCTCCGCCGCGCCGGGCCAGAACGTCAGCGTTGCGCCTGTCTTCCAGGGCGTGGATGCAGGGCAAACCTCACTGCTGGAAACGGGTCTGACGCCGGGGACAATCTACTACTTCCAGGTCCAGGCGAGGATTGGAGATCGGTACAGTCCGAGAAGCGGGCGAGCGGTTGCGATGACGCATGTGACGGTCCAGTCCCCGGTCGCTGTCGGGCTTGTGCTGAACCCGGACGGCCGTGACTTGCAGGCGACCCTCAGCTTCACCAATCAATCTTCACAGCCGGTGTTTCTCGACAAGATCAGCGCGTGCTTGGACGGCAAAATTGGGGATGCCGTGTTTTTGGTCGCAGCGGACGGCCAGACGGTGCCGTTTACAGGCAGGAAAACTCCGCGCCCGGCGGTTCCCGGCCCGCGCCAGTTTGCGCCGCTCGCGCCCGGCGAAACCCGGCGGGCGACAGTGGATTTAGGACGCTCGTACCGGCTGCTGCCGGGCCTGCACACTTACAGCGTCGCGTATGACGCCCTGCATAATTACCCGGCCCGGATTCAAACGATGACCCTGCGCTCGGACCCGGCCCAGTGCGGCCTTAATCGCTGACGCCAGCAGCGCCCGGCAGCAGGAGAAACGCCGCCCTGCCTGGTCCCCTCAGTCCTCTCACAAGCGCGTCTGGCTGCACACGGATACCCCGGAGGAACGGCTGCTGCCGAAGCGGCACGGAATAAGATGGTGGTGAAATTCTGCGGTTCGGGAATAATAGGGTAAAATTGCTTATGTAACAACAAGGGCCGGTTTTCTGGCCGTGCCTGAGTTTCCAGTCTTGAACTTTGGTTTCCGGTTTCCAGTGAGGTAGTTTCATGGCATTTGAGATACAAATCGTCGGCGCGGAAGAGCTTTCCAGCCGTCATCTGCTCACGGAGGTCACGGTAGACCGCCCGCTGTACGACCATGCCCGCGCGTCGCTCACCCTGCGCTGGCAGGAAGGCAGCTTGTACCCGGAGCGGCAAACGGCGTTTCTCGCGGCAAAGCTCCTGAACTGTCCGATTGACATCCTGTGGAAAGACAATGATCTGACGGAACACGTCACCTGTTTCCATGGCTACATTGAGGACGTACAGGGCCGCCGGGACGTGTCCTCGTCCAGCCTGTCCCTGTCCTGCGTCTCGTTCAGCAAGCGCACCGACCTTATCCCCCGCTACCGAACCTTTCAAGCCACGACCCTGCTGGCAATCGCCAGCCAGATCGCGAAGTCCGAGCCGCTGATTAAGATTGAAACGCCCGGCGACCTCGACCTGCCGGTGGTGCTGAGTGTTCAGCACGGCGAAACAGATTTTGCGTACTTGACCCGAATGCTCCATGCCTGGGCGGTGCCGATGCTGGTTTCCGACAAGACCGGCCAGGTGATTTTAGGCGCACGCGGCACGGAAGCGCGTGCGCCGGCCCTGTTGTTTTTCGCCCCCCGCGGCAGGTACGCGGGGGCCCCGTTCCCCGATTCGTCTTACGGCTGGTCCGAGATCAATTTCTCCGGAACACTGGAAGCGCTGCCGTTTCTGGCGGGCGGCGGCGCGGGTCCGGTCGGGGTCGCGCAGGGCCGGGTGTCGGCGCATAACGCGGAGCTTTGCCGCAAAGCCGCCGTGTACTACGGCATTCCCGACGCGCCCGCGATCACCCAGCGCGTCAGCGAAGCGTCGTCCCGCGTGGATACCAGCGGCTACGGGCTTGTGCTTGAAGGAGCCGTGCTGCCGTTTGCGCCGGGGGAAGTTGTCTCGTTTGAGGGCGGGCAGCATTTGATCCGAACGGTGCGGGTGGTCGGCCACCCGCAGCAGACAACGGCGACTCAGGAGTTTGTGTTGCAGCCTTTGACCCTGCCGCTCGCGCCGGCACGGGCGCGTCCGGTCTGGTCGTCGCGGGCATTGTGGTCTCATGTCCCGGCCAACGAGCATGACCCGCTGCCCCAGGGGCGCATCCAGGTGGAGTTTGAATGGGAGCATCTGGACCCGCAGGCGTCGCACGAGCGGGCCTGGCTGCACACGCTGACTCCCTACGGCGGCGGCTCCGGCGGGGCGAAATCCACGGGCTACACAGGGTTCTACTCGGTCCCCGAAGTCGGCGAGCGGGTGCTGGTGGAGTTTTTAGGAGACTGGGATTCGGAAGCGGTCGTCATCGGCGGCATCCGCGAAGGCAATGTTCCCGATGCCCACAACCAAAAGCGGACCAAGCGCTGGCGGACGCCGGAAGGCAACGCGATTGCCATGCATTCCAACGGTCCCCTCAGCAACACGCGGATCGAGACCAAGAACAAGATCATGCTGGCGACCGAAGTGGGCAACACGCACAACTCGGTGACGCTGATCAACGGCAGCCATGACCAGGACCTCCTGCACATGGAGCGCAAAGGGGTCAGCAGCAAGGTGTATCTGAAAAGCAACAATGTGATGTTTATCGGCTCCGGCGACGAAATCCACATTGTCAGCAAACACATCCGGGTGACCGCAACCGAAGACATGCAGTTCCAAGCGCAGAACATCAGCCTCACTGCCGCCCAAGACTTCCGGGTCGTCGCCGGCGGGCAGATTGCGGTTGTTTCCGAAGGAGACCTGACGGTCGCAAGCGAGAAAGGCAGCGCGGCGCTCGGCGCGATGAAGAATGTCCAGGTAGAGTCGCAGGCCGCGACAACGCGCGTTTCCGGGCCGACAGTGGAAGTACAAGGCGCAAAAGAAGTCCATACGGAAGGCGGGGTCGTGAACATCAACACGACCGCCGGCAAGCTTGCCGCTCTTCCGCCGCCCATCCCGCCGAAGATTCCAAAGCCGCCTGCCGGGCCGCCCGCCCCGACTTTCCACACACCGTTTTCGTAGGCTTGTTATTCGTAAGCTTTTATCTGAGGAGCGCCGCCATAAAGACTTACTACACGAACGAGGTCCGATTTTTACTGCCCAGCCAGTGCGTAGACCGCTCCATCACGGCGTTCGTTGTTCCCAAACAAGGGGCGGTGGAACCGCTGCCGCCCGGCGAGCCGGGAGAGTTCAGTGTGATCCTCACCCGCGAAGAAGTGCCAGCGCATTTGGCGCTGCCGGTGATTGTCAGCCGCCAGCTTGACGCTTTAGAAGCGGCGCTGCCGGACTTTGCTTTGCTGCGGCGTCAAGCCGTGACTGTAGACAACCTGCCCGCCGAGCAGGTGGAGTTCACCTGGCTCGGCGACAAGGCGGCGGTGATGCGCCAGCAGCAGACACACTTTCTGCACGGCGTCATTCTCGTCTCGCTGACCGGCACGGCGCTGGACGCGGATTTCCCGCGTCACCGGGACGCTCTTTCTCTCATGCTGACAACCATGAAGCTTAACACTTAAAGCCACAGAGACGTAAGCCAAAGATACGCAAGACACAAGTATTCTTATGCCAAATGCCGCTGCTGCGCGTGTTGACGATCAGGTCAAACATAGTGAGGCCCGCGAATACCGATTTTGGGGCGCGGTCGGAGCCACTCTTGCGAGCGTCGCCATTTTAGGCGGCCTGGCTGCGCTGGAAATCGTCTCGCTGGGCGCGGCGACGCCCCTTGTCGTCGCCGGTACGGTCTTGGTCGTCGGCGGGACAAGCGCCATGATCGGCAGCGCAGCCGCGAATGTGGCCGCGGACGCAGGCCGCAAGGTTCCCGGCCCCAACGAAGGCCCTATCGTCAGCGGCATTTCCTCTATTAAAATCGGTCCCGAAAAGCACGCGGCCGCCCATCTCGGCAGCTATGCGTCGTGCAATCGGCACAAGCATGGCGGCGCGTCCTCACTGGAAACTGCCGTGGATGTCGCCGAAGACGTCGCCGGCGGGCTGATCCACGACGCCGTGTCCCTGTTTACCGGCGGCCTGTTTGGAGGCGGCCGCTTCAACCCGGTGGCCGATGTCAATCAAGGGATCAAAGACGCCCACGAGGAGCATGACAATTTAGAGCAGATTGTCCAGGGCAGCAAAAGCGTCTTGATCGGCTCCGGCTCCTTTCACGCCGCCCGCGTCGGCGATCAAGGAACCTGCGGGTTCACGGTCGGCCAGGGGTGCGAGACGGTCATCATCGGCGGGGAAACCGTCACCGACGGCACGATTGGCGACGGCGACGACCCGGACAAGCACATCACGGACTTGATGGGCGAGTACGGCGGCAAAGCGGCCCTTCTCGGCGGGTTCCTGCTGACTTTGCCTGCCGGGCTGATCACGGCGGGCTTGGAAACATTCGTCAATTACAAGTTCGGCGAGGTTCAAGGCGCGTTGGTCAACTTGATCCCGGATGAGGAAACACGCAACAAAGTCAACCTGGCTTTGGCGATGCTCCCGATTTTCCATGCGGTGCGCGGCGCCGGAGGCGGCGGCAGCCGCGGGGAAGAAGAACGCGGATCAACCGGCGAAAGCGGGGGAACAGGTCAAAGCGGCAGAGGCCCGGAAAACGGCGGCGCGACCGAGACCGGAGAAGCGCCGTCCAGCCAGCAGCCGGTGCGAGCCGGGCGCAGCGAAAACTCTGGCCCGGAAAGCTCCGGCCCGGAAAGCGCTCCTCCCGCGGAAAACCCCGTGCATCAAATCGGCGAGACGCCCGGCGGCAGCGACGGCAGCGCCCCGCCCGATCAGGCCGGCGGCTCCGGGGCCGAAGGCGGGACCGCAGACACGCCCGGCGCGTCGCAGCCTGCCGACCCGCTCGTTTATCAAGGCGACAGCCCCGGCGGCCTGCGGGCGGCCGACGAAAGCGGCGGCGGGCGGCCTGACTTGTCGCCGGAAGAAAACTTCCCCGGCCAGCAGCACGGCAACAACTGCGCTCCTCAGTCCTGCCAGCAGATCATCCGGCAGGCCACCGGCGTCAACCATTCTGAAGCCGCGATGGAGCAGATGGGGCAGGACGCGGGCACTTATGATCCGGCGACCGGCACCAGAGCGGGCGGCGAAGCCGACATCTTAACCCAGGGAGGCGTTCCGGCCCACACCGAAGCGCAAACCCCGGAAAACATCCAAAGGGCGCTGGACAACGGCCAGGGAGTCATCACCGGCCACTCGGCGGGCCGCCTTTGGGAAGGCGATCCAAACTACACGGCCGACCCGAACTATCCAATGGATGATGCGGGCCATGCCGTTCACACGACGGGCCTGGTGCGGGATGCAGACGGCAATGTGACGCACTACGTCATCAACGACACCGGCACCGGCACGTCGGGACGCATGGTTC
>CAXUNT010000016.1:0-62696 GCA_964252595.1 uncultured Armatimonadales bacterium | reverse complement strand
TCACTGGGGTGCTGATGGGCGCGGGCGGCGAAGTTGCGATTTTACGCAATGGCGATGCCCGGCGGATTGTCCGTGCCGGCGATTTTGTGGACGGCGTGTACCGCGTCACCGGCGTGTCCCGCACAGCGGTTCAGCTTCGGCACGGCGCGGCGGTGTACCGGATCGTTCTTGGCGAGGACAAGCCTGCGCCGAAGGCGTCCGTTTCGCCTGTGCCGGCCTTTGTTCCCGTGCCGGTTCCCGCCGCCGCGCCCCAGCCGACGCTTGAGATGCCAGCGGCGCTGGGCAGCGCGATTGTTCCGGTCCACTCTTCCGCGCAGCCGAAACCGGTCCCGGCGCAGGTCGCCCGCGCCATTTCTCTTGGCCTGCGCCTGCTCGACGGCAGCGTGCTGGCCCCTCGTAAAGAGTAAGCACACAAGAAGCGTCGGATGAGAAGCCTACGCAAAGTATTTCGGCTCAGAGTATTTCGGCTCAGAGTATTTCGGCTCAGAATTATCACGGAGGAACGCTGGCTTCGGGAACGAAGCCGCCCAGGAGAAACCCATGTCCATCAACTCAAAACAAATCGCGCCAAAACAAATCGCGGCAAAACAAATCGCGGCGCTGGCGCTGGCCTCCGGCCTGCTCGTTCCCGCCGCCGCGCAGGCGGCACCGAAGCCTGCCGCTGCAAAGCCCGCGGCGGTCCATGCGCTGACTTCCAGCACAGACGACGTGACGCTGGACTTCGTCGGCGCGGACATCAACGATGTCCTCAAAGCACTGGCGATGCAGACCCGCACGAACATTGTGTCGGGCAACGATGTGAAAGGCCCGATCACCGTCTCGCTTGCTCATGTCTCTTTGGAAGAAGCCCTGGACCTGATCACCAAGCTGTCGGGATACCAGTATGCCAAAGTCGGACGCACCTATGTGGTCGGCACCCCGGCGGCGATCCAAACGCTGACGGCATCAGGAACGGCGCAGGCCCCCGCCGTCACGGCGGTGCTGTCGTTTTCCTACTCCGATCCCGGCAGCCTGGCCGATGAAATCAAGCAGCTCTATCCGAATGTCAAAGCGACGGTCGGCAAAGCGGTTTCGGGGTCGGCGGGCGGCGGCGTGCTAGTTGTCACCGGCACGGAAAGCGATGTGGAAGGCGTCCGTCGGGTGATCGGCGACTCGGAAAGCGCAATTTCCCGCAATGTCGGCACGTCCGAGACCGTGCTGTACCCCATTCGGTACGCGGCGGCGGATGATTTGCAGTCGCTGCTGAACCGATTGGTTCCCAGCCTGATCACGACCCCGGCCCCGGTCATGGGCATCATTCCGCCGGCACCGGCCACGGCGGATTCCAGCGGCGTGACGGCCACAACGACGTCCTACGGCGCGGCGGCAACGGCCGCAGGCGGGACGACCACAGCGGTCACCGGCAACCTGCCGGTGAAAGCGACCACGACGGCACTGCTTCTCACCGGCTCGGCGGCGGACATCGCCCGCGCCCGGCAGGTGCTGGCGACGGTGGACATCCGCCCGGCGCAGATCAACTACGAAGCCAAGATCATTGAAACCAGCATGGCCAACGCCGATGAGCTGGGCCTGACCTATGACTTCAGCGGCGCTCACACCTCCATCGGCGAGCTGTCTCAGCCGGGGGACACACCCGGCGGCACCATATACCATACCCCTTATCCCGGCCAGATTCTCAAGGGTGAGACCTTCGGGCGCTCCCCGATTTCGGCCCTGACGACGGTGCAGCTCAATGCGCTGTTCACCAGCGTAGACACGAAGATTCTGGCCGCGCCGAACATTTCGGCGATTGACGGCCAGCCTGCCGCCACGTTTGTCGGCGATACGGTCAGCTACATCTCGTCGGTGACCCAGTCGGCGACGGGTCAGAACATCACCACCAGCACGGTCAACGCCGGCATCAAGCTGTATGTGACGGGAAAAGTGGACAACGACGGCTACATCACGATGAACATCCACCCGGAAGTGTCTCTGGTCACCCTCAGCAGCGCCGGCGCCGGCGGCGTCCAGACCCCGGATGTCCGGGTGCGCGAAGCGACCACGACCGTGCGGGTGAAAGACGGCTCGGTTCTTGCCATCGGCGGCCTGATCAACGATCAGATTGTCAAAGATGTCCAGAAGGTTCCTATTCTCGGCGACATCCCGTTCTTCGGGGCGCTGTTCCGCGACACCAAAAAGAGCCATACCCGCGACCAGATCATGATCTTCATCAAAGTCAGCGTCCAAAAGGATGCGGCGTAGAATCCACGCCGCTCGCTGCTAAAGAATCCTTCTCCATTGCCCGATAATTATGGCAGGGGCGTCGCCCCTGCCATTTTTGTTTCTCAATTTTTGTTTTTCAATTTTTGTTTCTCGACTCTCAGACCGCCCCCCGCACGCTCCCAGGAAAGTTCTATGCAGACAATAGCCCAGACCGATGTGTTTGTCCGAAGCGGCCTCGTCTCCGAAGAGCAGCTCGCGCAGGCCATCGAGAAACAGCACCAGCTCAAAACTCAGGAGCCGGTCGGTGACCTGCTGGTCTCCATGGGCCTAATCACAGAGCGCGACCGCGTGCGCTGCCTGGGCGAGCAGTGGGGCGTCCCGTACATGGATTTGACGGAAATCCAGATTCCCGAAGACGTGATCTCGGCCGTGACGCAGGAGCTGGCCCGGCGGTTTAAAGTGGTTCCTATCGAGCGCAGCGCGAAGAAGCTGACGCTGGCGATGAAGAACCCGCTGGACATCTTTGCGATTGACGAGATTCGGCTGATCACTGGCAAAGAAGTCGAGCCGGTGATTGCGACCGAAGAAGACATCATCAATGCCATTTCGGCCAATTACCGCACGGAAGTCAATGTCACCGAAGCCGTCGCCGGGGTGATGAAGGACCTCGACGATGCGACAATCCTGCTGACCGATGGCAACGCACCCGGCGACGACAACATCTCGATTGACCAGCTCAAAGAATTGTCCGGCGAGGCGCCCGTTGTTCGCCTGTCTAACATGATTATCTCGCGCGGGATCACCGATAAAGCATCGGACATCCATATCGAGCCGGGCAAAGACGGCCTGCGGATCCGGTACCGCGTGGACGGCATTTTGTCCGACGGCATGAGCCTGCCGAAGAAAGCGCAGGCAGCGGTGACTTCGCGCATCAAAATCATGGCCGATATGGACATCTCCGAGAAACGCGCCCCACAGGACGGCCGCATCTCAGCAACGATTGAAGGCAAGCCGTATGACTTCCGGGTCTCGACCCTGCCGGCTGTCTACGGCGAAAAGATCGTCATGCGCGTCTTGGACAAGTCCAACATCTCGGTCGGCCTGCATAAGCTTGGCCTGCTGCCGTACACATTTGAGATGTTCGAGTCCATGATCCAGCGCACTTACGGGATTATCCTGGTCACGGGACCGACGGGTTCGGGCAAGTCCACGACTCTGTACTCGGTGCTGGCCAAGCTGAACTCCGGCGAAAAGAACATTTTGACGATTGAAGACCCGGTCGAGTATGAGCTGTCGGGCATCACGCAGTCTATGGTCAACAACCGGGCGGGAATGACCTTTGCCGCCGGCCTGCGCTCGATGCTGCGCCAGGACCCGAACATCATCATGGTCGGCGAGATGCGCGACCAGGAAACTGCGATGATCGCGATTGAAGCCGCGCTCACGGGTCACTTGGTTTTGTCTACGCTGCACACAAACGACGCCCCCGGCGCGGTCGCGCGTCTTTTAGACATGGGCGTTGAGAGTTTTTTGATTGCATCCTCCATCGCCGGGGTTTTGGCCCAGCGGCTGCTCCGAACCGTTTGCATTAAGTGCAAAGAGCCGTATTCGCCGCCCAAAGACGCCATCAAACGCCTCGGCATGAACCTCGATATTCTCGACAAAAGCGAAGTGACGTTCTACCGGGGCCGCGGCTGCGATACCTGTAAAGGCACGGGCTACAAGGGCCGTGTCGGTGTCTACGAGCTGATGCCCGTCACGGACAAAGTGCGTGAATTAATTTTGGCCCGCGCCTCGTCGTATGCCATCCGCGAAGCGGCGGTAGAAGCGGGAATGAGAACATTGAAAGACGATGCGATGGAAAAGATTTTGCTCGGCATGACAACGCTGGAAGAGTCGCTCCGCGTGATTTATGCGGGGTGAAAGCGACCTACCCCCGTCTCGTTCCTCGCCGACCCCTCCCTAAGCAGGAAGGGCCAGAGACGGGGGTAGGTCGCTTTAGGCCGCCTTCTCAGTTACACCGAAACGAAAATTTTATGACAGCAGTTTTAATGGAACAGCCAACAACGGAGCAGCCGCAAAAAGCAAATGCTGACACGCTGGAAGATATTCTGGACGGGGCCGGGGAGCTGGCTTCCCTGCCTCAGATTGTCATGCGGGTGATAGACATGACCGCCGACCCGAAAGCGACTCCCGTCGATTTGGAGCGGGTCATCGGCATGGACCAGGCGCTGGCCGCCAAGCTGCTCACGCTTGCCAATTCGTCCTACTACGGCCTGCCGCGCCGGATTTCGAGCCTGCGGGAAGCCGTCGTTTTTCTCGGCTTCAAGACGCTCCGCAACATGGCGATGACCATTACAACGTTTAATCTCTTCCTTGGCCGCTCCGATGCCGAATCGCTGGTGCGCCGCGCCGTTTGGCGCCATTCGGTGGACACGGCCCAGTGCGCCAAAGCCATCATGGCCCTGCTGCCGGCGGCAGTGCAGGAAGAAGTCGGTTCGGACCAGGCATACACCGGAGCGCTGCTGCACGACATCGGGAAAATGGCGCTGGACACCAGCCGGCACGCGCTTTTCACGGCGCTGGTGGGCCTGGCGGAATCAAAAGGTGTCCGCTATTCGGCGTTAGAACCGCAGGCCATGCCGTTTGGCCACGGCGAGATCGGCGCGGCCTTGGCAGCCCGCTGGAACCTGCCGCCGATGCTCTCGGAAGCCGTCGCATTTCACCACACCCCGCGAGCTGCGGAACTCAATCCAAAGCTGACCGCGACGGTGTGCTTGGCGAACGAAATCGCCCACTTCCTGCAAGACCTGCCGCTGGAAACGGACTTTGCCGTCCTGCAAGCCGCCTGCGCCGAAGCGATTTTCCCGCTGCGGATCAGCGAGTCCGGCCTGCAAAGCATGACGCGGGCCTGCCGGGCGGAAATGGACAAGGGCCTCAGCGGCCTCGCATTTTAGACGTTGAATTTGTTTGATTTCGAGTTTTCAGAGGGCAAGCGCCATGATTCAGAATAATGAAGATTTGCTGCCGCTCGGCAGTGTGGGTGTTCAGAAAAGCATCTATTCCGACTCCCCGGTGCCGTCCGCGCACGACACGCCGGACGATTTCGGAGACTTCTCCGCACGGGTGGCCGAAACATTCGACAGCGTAGACCTGCTGCTGGCCGCGCGGGCGGAAGCCGAAGAAGCCGAAGCCCGCGCGAAAGCCGCCGGAGAAACTCCGCTGCCGTTCGCAAAAAAAGGCTACCAGGCAAAGCCCACTGTGGACGTTGCCGCCGGGACCGGCGGCAAACTGAGCGGCCTGCTCGGCAGCCTGTCACCCGGCGGCGTGGGGCTGGAAGCGGAATCGCCCGCTGCGATGAACATGGGGGACGGGATGGGCGGCAGCGACCTCGCTGCCCTCAGTGATGCGTCGTGCGTGCAGACCACTCTTACGGCGAAAGATTTTCTTGGCGGCGTGGCCGGGGCAGATTTTGACGAGAACGCTGCGCGGGCCGTGGTCGGCGGGGAAACGCGCGATCTGGCCGATGTTCATATTGACGAGCTGCTGCGGCTGACGGTCGAATCCGGGGCATCCGACCTGCACCTGTCGGTGGGCCTGCCGCCAATGGTCCGCAAAGACGGCAAGCTGGTCCCGCTGCCGTTCGAAAAAGCCGATGAGCGCAGCACCCAGCGCATCATTTTCGACATTTTGGACGAGTCCCAAATCACGAAGTTCGAGCGCACCCATGAGCTGGACTTCTCGCACGGGGTCAAAGGGGTCGGGCGGTTCCGCTTCAATGTTTACCGCCAGCGGTCGTCGGTCGGCGGCGCGATGCGGGTCATTCCAAATGTCGTGCCGAGCATGGAGCAGCTCAAGCTGCCCCCTGTCTGCCGGTCGTTTACTCAAAAGCATTCCGGGCTGATTTTGGTCACGGGACCGACGGGATCGGGCAAATCCACAACCATCGCGTCGCTCATTGACATTATCAATTCGGAGCGCGAGGCGCATATCCTGACCATTGAAGACCCGATTGAGTACCTGCACTCGCACAAAAAGAGCATGGTCAACCAGCGCGAGCTTGGCACGGACACGGACTCGTTCACCAACGCTCTGCGGGCGGCCCTGCGCGAAGACCCGGATGTGATTCTTGTCGGTGAAATGCGCGATTTGGAGACCATCGCCGCTGCCATTACTCTCGCTGAGACCGGCCACTTGGTCTTCGCCACGCTTCATACGCGGTCCGCTCCGGCGACGATTGACCGCATTGTGGACGTGTTCCCCGCCCACCAGCAGGAGCAGATCCGCATTCAGCTCTCGACGTCTATTGAAGCGGTCGTCGCCCAGCAGCTTTTGCCGCGCATCGGCGGCGGGCGTGTCGCCGCGATCGAGATCATGGTCGCGACAAGCGCCCTCCGCAATTTGATCCGCGAAGGCAAGTCATACCAGATTTACTCGGTCATTGAGACCGGCCACCAGTACGGAATGCAGGCGATGGACCGGGTCCTGGCCGACCTGCACCGGAACGGTACAGTTACGTTTGACGAGGCCGCTTCCCGCTCCATTGACCGCGAGAACTTCCAGCGGCTGGTCAAGGGCTACTAATGCTTACTCAGGAGGCATGACCATCCCGCCAGTTCGCAGGTAGTCGGCGAAGTAGTGCGGCAGACCTGCGGCGAGAAGCCGCGAGCAGGCAAGCCCGGCATCATACGGCAGGCGAACCTGCTCGGTCGTCACGCGGTCGCCGTCAATCGTCAGAGCGCAGTACCCGGCGCGGGGGTCGCCATCTTTGGGCCGGCCGACGCTGCCGGTGTTGACGAAATGCACACCGTCTACGATGTGGTGATACGGAACGTGGGTGTGGCCGAACAGAATGATGTCCGCGTGGGCGTCATCGCGCCCGCCCAGTGTGAACTTTCGCAGATACGCCTCAGAGCGGGTCTCGAACAGGTACTCAGTGGTGGAAGCCGGTGAGCCGTGGCAGAGCAAGACGCGCCGGCCTTCGGCTTCCAGGCGGATCTCGCGGGGCAGCGCCCGCAGCCACGTTTTGTTAGCGTCGGTGGTGTGTTCCCGCGTCCATAAAAACGAAACATCACTCATTTTGATGTCGAACGGCTTAACATAGTTGCAGCCGCAGGTGTCTTTGCCGAAGCCGACCCCTTCATCATAGTTTCCCATCACAACCGGACAGTCCAGGAACATGACCAGTTCCTGCGTCTCATTCGGCTCCGCCACGTAGCCGCCCAGATCACCCAGGCAATACACGCCGTCATAGTCGTTGTCCCGGATGTGGCTTGCGACCTCCCCCATCGCCGGGAAGTTCGCGTGAATGTCCGAGAATATCGCCAGTCGTGTTGTCATGCCGGGTTCCTCCCAAAAGTGAGCTTTGTACCGCAACCTCAAATGCCGACAATGGAACTCCGACGTTCCAGGGAGATAGTGTCACGCCAAACGCCGTTCATCTTCCCGATGCGCTCCCGCCTGCCGATCTCGCGGAAGCCGTGTCGTAGATGCAGGGCCAGGCTTGCCGTGTTTTCCGGGAACAGGCTTGCTTGAAGTGTCCAAAGGCCTTGCTCCTCCGAGTCCTTGATCAGAGCGACCAGCAGAGCCGCCCCAACGCCCTGCCCCCGGCTGCTCTGGCTGACATAAACACTGACCTCCGCCACGCCTTCGTAGACGCAGCGGCTAGAAACCGGACTGAGCGCTGCCCAGCCGATGACGTTTTCTTCCGTGCAGGCAACAAGTCTTCCCCCGGTGAGATGTCCTGCATCCCATTGTTTCCAGGCGGGGGCGTCGGTCTCGAACGTGGCATGACCTGTGGCTATACCTTCCAAGTAGATGCGGCGTACCTGCTCCCAGTGGCCTGACTGCATTCTGTGGATTGTGTGGGTTTGGTTCATGGGCGATGTTGTCTCACCTCCCGCTTATCTCGTGCTTTCGTCTTCCTGTCTGATCTCGACCAGCGCTTCATACAAGTCGTTCGGCGCATTCAGGGCGTGTTCTTCGCCCCCTCGGATTGTTTCGTACAGCTTCGCCGCCGCTACCGCGCCCAGCACAGGGCCGACAACGTAAATCCAGTAGTGCGTAAGGGCCGCACCGCCCGCGAACAGTGCAGGCCCTAGCGAGCGGGCCGGGTTCATGGAGCCACCTGTCACCGGCCCACCGATCAGCACGTCGAACACGACCGTCAGCCCGATTGCCAGCCCTGGGACCGCGCCGTTGGCCCGCCGATCCGTAGCGACGGCGATGATGACCAGCATCAGGAAAAATGTCAGGATAGCTTCCACTACAACAGCACGGATCGCCGGCTCCAGCGCGGGGATGTGCGCTCCGTGACCTGCACCGAACAGCAGTGCGGCCAATCCCGCCGCAGTGATCGCTCCCATCAGTTGCGCGGCCCCGTAAGGCAGAACATACCGCCAGGGAAAGCGGCCCGCAGCCGCGAAACCAAGTGTCACGGCGGGGTTGAAATGCGCTGCCGAGATATGGCCGAGGGCGTAGATCATGGCAAGAACGGCGAGGCCGGAAACCCACGCTGCCGCCATGAGGCTGCTGTCGCCACCTGAAAAATAGCCCGACCCGGAAAGAGCCACAGGCGCAAAGACGATGCCGAACGTCCCGATGAACTCAGCCAGATAGCGACGCATCATGGCGTTCTGCATGAAGACTCTTTCGCTTAGTTAGCAGCAACCGGACGGCCCGCAGCCACACCCCGCATCGGCTCCCGCGAGCATTGGCAGGGTCGGCAGGCAGGACTCTTTTGCCAAGCAGTCGGTGTGCTTTTGGGCCAAAGTCAGCACAACGGCTTCGGGCGTGACGGCATACCCCGCCACCGGGTACTGCGAAAGAACGGCATCTTCGTATTCAATTTCCATGTCTAAATCTTCCCCGGCGGGCAGAACCCCTTTGGCCTCGGCGAGTCCTAGCACCCCGGCCATCTTGCCCGCGTAAAGCCGGTGATCGGTGTCGCTGCCGAGCCAGGCTTGCAACTGGCAGGTCTGAGTCGTGTGCAGCTTGCCGCCGCAGTCAATGAACTTCTTGGTGACATGTCCCACTTCCGTGATGTGGAACGAGACCGGGACGGCGCTGCCGCCGGGCAGTTCAAGATGGAACGGCTTGTCGGCGTGTGCTTGCAGCAGGTCGGTAAACTGGCTGAGTTTCATGGCGTGTTCTTTCTGTTATGTTGACTGGCGTGTTATTCGCAGCGGTCGCTGCTTTGGGTCTCGGCAAGGGAGCCGCTGAGATAAGCGGCGAGCCGGGCGACGGCGGCCCGATTGACCCCGCAGATCATGTTTTTGCCGCGCCGCTCCATCGTGATAAGGCCAGCTTGGCGCAGCTCTTTGAGATGGAACGAAACCGACGACGGGATTTTGTCCGTGCCTAACACTTGGCAGCAGACCTCGCCGACGGTTGGCCCCTGAACCGGTCTCACGTCGCCGGTGTCTTCCACCGCGACCGGGCAGCAGCAGGCGCAGAGAAACCCAAAGATGCGGAGGCGGGTTGGGTCGCCCAGCGCTTTGAATTGGGCAGAGGGATCAACTGTTTCGCTCATGTTATTTCTTTATATATAGAACTGTTGAAATAATTGTAGCAGGGATGCCCGCGGATGTCAAGCCTGCTGATAAAAAAATTTAATGCATCTTAAACGGCCCGCCAGGCGGCTCCGGGGTCAGACCGGGGCGCGACGAGTCTGAGACGACTTCATGCATCTCCAAAACGTTCGGCTTTGGATAAGCATCTTTGGGCAGCGCCCCCGACTGAGCATGGCCTTTGGTGAACGCATCGGAGCGAACCCAGTTCAGAAAGTCCTCGCGGCTGTTCCAGACAGTCAGCACGATATTAACAGATAACGAACCTGGCAAGGATGCAAGATGCAGCCGATACCCTTCCTCTTCCGGCGTGACCGACTCGACTACACGGGCCAGTAGGTCGTGCTTTTCGGCGTCGGTGATTTCTGGGTCAGTCAGCGCCTTTTCCACAGCAGCAAGGGCATCCAGCACCGATGCTGAGGCTCGTGCGTGTT
This sequence comes from uncultured Armatimonadales bacterium, assembly GCA_964252595.1. GTDB lineage: Bacteria > Armatimonadota > Armatimonadia > Armatimonadales > Capsulimonadaceae > JANXMY01. The sequence continues at coordinate 52,492 of CAXUNT010000016.1, read as the reverse complement.
CCTGGACCTCCTGCTGTTTGCCGACCTCTTTGAGTTGCGCGGTGAGGACAGCTTGTTGTTCCTTGACTTCACGCAGGATGGTAGTATAGATCGCTGGGTCTACGCCGGTTTCGAGGCAAGCAATATGCGCTTCGGCAGTCCTACGCTCTTTAACCGCGAGTTCCTGGATGCTTCTCTGCAAGCGGTCTGCTTCTTCCTTCTGTTGACCATTGAAGCCCAACTTCTCGTTACACCAAACCCGAAAAGCCTCCTCCATAAGCTCAGGCTTGTGAACGATTTCCTGCAAAGTCCAGACCACCGATTTTTCCGCGTGTACGCCGTTGTAGGTGCGTGGATCGCATTGTGCTTTTGTAGTATGTTGGCGAGACTTGACAGCCTCGCGGCAGTGATAGCGCATATAATGGCGCGACTTGTCATAAGTCCCGCTCATTCCACGTCCGCAGAAAGGACAGCGCAAAATCCCAGAAAGGAGGTATTTGCGCTTGGGATTGCCGCTGTACCGAGCGCGGCCCTCAGCAAGACGCTTCTGGCAATGTTCCCAAATAGCTTCCTCCACAAGTGGCTCACAGCGTAAATAAACCCATTCTTCCTTCGGTCGAATCGTCTGCTTGAAAGGCTGCTTGAATCCTTGTTCAAGACGACTCTCATCACTCCGCCGCTGCCACTTGCTAAATACTGGTGTCCCCTTGTACGCTTCATTTTTGAGGATCAACATCAGCGTGGCCCGCGACCAGTAACGTCCGTTGCGCGGCGTAGGAACTTCGGCAGTGTTCAGCCACTTGGCTGTGTCTTGCAGTGACTCGCCGCCGGCATACCGCGAAAAGATTTCCCGGACCCACTTGGCTTGTTCTTCGACAATGATGTATGTCCCAACTTGGTCACGGGAAAAAAGGTGATTTGTCACTTCGGCGTTGTTGACAATGTGATAACCATACGGCGACCAGGTACGGCACGGCTGCTGCCCGTCCTGCTGGGCGCGGCGGCGACGCCCTGCCATAGTGCGTTTGCGAATAACTTGCCGCTCGTACTGGGCGAAGTTGCCCATGATGCCGAACGCCAGATCACCCTCTGGGGTATCGTCGAAGTCCATATCGCAAAAGACGACACGCCCGCCAGCGAGTTGCACTTCTTTCTTAATCTTCTGCTGATGTTCGGTATCCCGGCTATACCGGCTCATGTTGGCAATGATTAACGTATCAGCGCGGCCTTCGCGGATGTCAGCGATTGCATCTTGCAACCCCTTTCGCAGCAGCAGCGAGGCCCCAGAAATCCCTTCGTCCCGATACTCTTTGACAACAGGCAAATCTAAAGATAAAGCCTTTGCGCGGCACACGTCGATTTGTTCGTCCAGGCTCGTTCCTTGCTCTGCCTGGGCTTCTGTCGAGACGCGGGCGTATAAAACGGCCCCCATAGATTTCATTTTATTGGTCTGATGGCTCATTGCTGCTCATTCACCTCAAGTGGCTTGTTGTAAAACTAAGCCCCGTTCAACTTCTAAAATAGCGCAGGTCAAAGTTTAGTCTTACATATTTACTGCGATTATTCAACCCGTAAAAGTACGCGACAGTTTTAGCGAAACATTCACCTTTTCGACACCATTTTTTCATGGAGTAGAGTTTTCGTGATCCTAGTACGGTTCGGCAAGCACACAGTATTTCTTAGTATTCCGAAGGCAGCAGCAGCGTAGTCGAGGAGCGGTCTGCCTCCGTGATAATCCACAGCTTCTCGCCGCTTGCCAGACGGTAGCTGCTCAGGAGACGATTCCCGCGCCGCACCGCCTCATCGTTTAGTTCCCAATCTTCCTCCGGCACGATCCCCCAGTTGCCGCACGAGTGACGGTCCAGGAAGTCCACAGGCTCTTGCCCTGCTTCTTCCAGTGCGGCCAATGCGCCCGGCGTCGCCACAACACGCCCCAGCGAAAACGTCGCATCTTTTCTCTCAGCCATTCTTGTTCTCCCCCTGCGCCGCCGGCTTGCCCCAAACCGTTACGCCATGCCCGTCATGCTGCCCCTGCCACAGCCGCTCCGTGCAGGCCCGACGCAGCAAGCTCTTCCAAAGCTGCGCCGCCTCAAACAGATCATCGTCCAAGCTGCGGACCGAGAACACAGACCGCGCCGCCACCACGATCAGCTTCTTCCGCGCACGGCTTAGAGCCACCGTCATGCGCTGCGGGTTCAGCAGGAACTCGCCTGCTTCCGCCAGGTATGCCGGGTCGCTCTCTGTCGCACTCAGCACGATCACGTCCCGCTCCCCGCCCTGATACCGCTCCGGTGTATCAATGGCATCCACCAGTCCAGGAAACCGGCGCTTGAAGGCGGCTCGCTGCGCCCGGTGCGGGACGACTACCCCCAGCCCTTTTTCTGCATCTAGCCCATAGCGCAGCGGATCGGCCAGCGCATCCAGCAGCGGAGCTAGAAGCTCTTGCTCGAAGGGGTTGACGGTCTGGCTGCTGTCTTCGTCATGCACCACGACAACAAGCGGCTGGTCCGGGTCAAGGACCGCTGCTACGAACGGGTCCACATGATAGACTTCCGGCAGCCGCTGGTCATTTGCCGAGAAGTAGGCAATGCCGTCCTTCTGGTAAACCTCCCGCCGCAGGAACTCCGCTACGTCCCGGTGGACGCGGAAGGAACGCTCGAACTTGATCTGCGGGACCCCCTTCGACCGGGCGAACTCGTATAGGGACTGGAAGGCAGCGTAGTCCTGGAACGTGCGGCGCGGCTCGGTATCCCACTCATGCTTGACGATGGGCGGCATTTGGCGCGGGTCGCCGACGACCAGCACCTGACCCGTTGGCCGAAGCGGAAGGGCAGACAGCAGGGCATCGGGAAGTCCCATCTGGCTGGCTTCGTCCAGTACCAGCAGGTCCACGAGTTTATGTTCCAGCATCTCTTCCTTGCCCCATCTGCCCTTGACCATGCCGCAGATACCACCCGGCGTCCCGGCCAGAATGCAGCGGTCATAGACGCGGAAAGTATCCCAGTTGCAGAGGCGGCGCACCCGGTACTTGTTCTCCGCTTTGTCCAGCCGCAGGACTCCAAGCGGCGGCTCTGCTTTTGGGGCGAGGCGCAGCAGCGGTAGAGACAGCAGCCGGGCGTCGAAGTAGCGAGCAAACAAGGCCGGATGCCGGTCGCGGATGCCCGCCAGTTTCTCCTGCACATCCAGCACTTTGTTCAGCAGGACATCTGTGGCAGCATGGGTCTTGCAGGACAAGGCAACGCGCAGCGGCAGGTTTGCGAGGATCGCACCTTGAACACGGGCCAGGACCGCAAGAGCCGTGGCGGTCGTTTTGCCCGTGCCAGGCGGTCCCTGCACCAGCAGCAGCGACTCCTCGCTTCGCTTGCCGATCAGGTCGCGCTTGGCGTCTTCCAGTCCGGCAGACAGAAGCTCTGGCAGCAGTCCTGCACGGGCCAGTGCATCAAGGCCGTGCAGGAAGCGCATTTGACCCGCCTGCGCGTTTTCTTCCCAGTGGTCCCTTGCATCAGCATGAAGCTCATCAGCAGCATCAGTTCCGCTCAGGCGGTCCAGAAGGACATGGCTTCCCGCAGTGTCTTCGGCTTCGCCTTGTTCACGATAATCTTGTTCAAGCTGGACCAGATCGTCCATGAGGTCGGACTGCCACTTGCCAAGCGGCGAGTTCGGGTCCGGGTCCAGCGTGTAAACGCCGTCGTCCTGCACCGTCAAAGGCGCAGCGGACGGGAACAGGAAGATGCCGTCGCCGCCCCAGTTCGGGACGACTCTAACGAGGACAAAGGCGGACTGCGCTGCCATGTCCCGCACCCCGCCGACGCGCACGACTTCCACCCGCGTCTGGTACAGAAGCTGGTCGGCGCTCAGGGACATCAGTGTGTTGCCGCCGCCGTTGTCCCCAGTCCAGTGGTTATCCGCCCAGCGCGGAGCAAGGATCAGGCGGTCTCCGGGCTGAATGCCGGAGAGGGCCAGTGCGTAGCCTGCGTCCATGCCAGCCGGGGGACAAAGCCGGAGCCGTAGAAGCGTTCCGGCTGCCGGGCTTCTTTGATCTAGGTTTCTTTGGGCTTGCTCTGCGTCCGTTTCGCCTTCATCGCTTGCCTCCTCGCGCTGGTCGGCCTCCCGGTAAGTGACAAGGAGGCAATCCCCAGCAAGGCAGCGCTGCTCCGGCGGAGCCAGACGCTTTGCCTTCCAGTCCGCAAGCTCGACGTGCCGCTCGATGTAGACGAACTCGCCCAGAGCTTGCGCCAGTGTGTCCGCTCGGTCGCGGAAGGTCGGCAGGCCGCTGAGGTTAAACGAGGATTTGACGATCTTCGGGTTGCCCCGGAACTTCTCCGACAGCAGCTTGCCCGTGACATGCGATAGCGCGATCACCCGCGAGCGCATTAGCTCCCGCAGCAGGTCCGGCGTCGCTTCCCGGAAAGCCGCAAACGGATCAGCTCCTTTCTTGCCAGCCGCGTCCTCAGTCGGCTGTGGCAGCGCGTCCCAAGCCGCATACGCATATTCCAGCGGGATTTGGCTGTCGAACCGGGCGCGAGCCGTGTAGAAGCTGCCGTCCATGTCGCTGCCTGCATCGCGCAGGACCCGCACTCCGTCGAACAAGCGGCTGCGGAAGACGCGGCGCAGGTCTTCGTCGCCTCGCCCCGTCCAGTCGTGGCCGAGCAGAGAAGCCACATTGGTCAGCGAGGGGCAGACGAGCGGCAGGTTCTTTCGGCGGATGTCATGGGACAAAAAAGTGACGCAGGGCGAGGCGAACGCCGCCTTCTGGGTCAGCAAGTCGTACAGTGCCGGAGCCGCCGCAAGCACGGCTTCTTGATGCCTAGCCAGCCCGTCCAGCAGTGTCCGCCAAGCGAACTCGTCCCACAGGACCAAATGGAGCGGAGCCGAGGGCAGCCCGGCCTCATCGGGGACAGCCTTTTCTGCAATCGCCCGCAGCAGCGCTTGAGCGAACTCCGTCAGCAGGTCGGCCTCTGCCTGCGCCGCGCTAGGCGGCTCTTGCGCCAGCCAGACCAGGTTCCGCGCCGCCGCTCTGCCGCCTGCTTCTTTGCCTCCGTCCTCGGCAGCCGCAACCCGCGCCGCCAGCAGGTAGAGCCGGCCAGCGCGGTGGTCATACTGAGCATCGAGGTAAATCGTGACGAGGTTCGGGTGGGTCCGGGCATCGCAGACAGGCAGCGTTCCTTTGCCTCGGTTCGGGATGAACGGCAGAGACTTTGTAATGATCTGCTTTGTAACGATCTGCTCCGGGATGTCCTGCGCTGAGGTTGTCACTGTTGTCTCATTCTTCATGCTTCCGCCTCCTGAACTTCGTCCGTGATGGCCTCGCCCCGCCGTGCTTGGGTCCTTGCCTGCTCCCGTTCCCGCGCTGCTACGACTGCCCGCGCCCGATGGACAAGCTCAACCAGCCGTGGCCCCAGAGTTGTTGCTTGCAACGTCTTCACGAGACCCGCATGTTTGGCCTTGACGACAAGGCTGGTCATGCTGGCTTCTTCGCCCTCTTTCGCGAAGCGCATCAGCCCGCCTAAGTCGTAGATGTCGGCGATCCCGTGGGCGAGGAGGCTGGCTTTCTCGCGGGCCGTGAGGGTTGGCACGAGTGACAAATCGGCCCGCAGGCAGGCATCCTTCATGCAGTATTCATTGTAGAGGCAGCCATCGCATTTGAGGCTCAGGTGGAAGGGTGCTTCGGCCAAATGAACATGGGTGACGCGGGCAGCAACTGCCTCCGGCCCCGTCACAAGGTCCGCGATCTCATGCTGGTAGTTTTCCACGGCATCTTCGGGGATGAGTTCGAGGAATGCGCTGCCGACGCCCAGCAGTTTTTGTGCCGCGTCGCACTCTGTCTGCTGCATGTCCGTGGGTGTTTCTTCCTGCTGCGGTCCCCGATAAAGGACGCCCAAGCGGATCGGCTCATGGGTAATCCCCGCCTCAGCGAAGATAGAGCCGATCATCTGCCGGTAGAAGGCGACTTGAAGGCGATGCTCGACCTTGACCTGGCGGGTTGCTTTCATGTCCACGATGAGGACGTGCAGCCTCTCCTGGTGGTCCCGGTGGAGCCATAGGATGTCCAGGTCCCCAGAGAACGCCCAATCACTAATCAGAGCCTCGACACGAGGCTGGAATAGCAGCAGCGTGTCTCCGGCGGGCAGCGACGCTGCGAACCCTGCTACAAGCCCATTAGGGGGATATTCTCCCTCCGGCTCCATGCCATCGGCCCCTTTATCGACCGCGCAGTTGACGACCCGGAACCGCTCCCGTGCCTGCGCTTCGACGTGGCTCTCGAACTCCTGACCAGCCAGGGTCAGCAGTGGCGGGATGGGCTGCGGAGCGACGCCGAACTCGCGCAGGAAGCCGGAGCCATGCTTGCGCTCGTGCATACGCAGTTTCAAGTACCGGAAGCATTCGCCCAACCGTAGATATTGGGCGATGTCCGTGGGTGTCAGGTGTAGGCTGTCGGATAAATCTGATTGGTCCTGTAAAGTGGCTTGGTTCGGCATGTAGCATAACCTCTAAGTTTAAGTGGCTGGCGTAAAGGAACTCAGCCGTCTCAAATACTTTACCACAAAAAAACCTTAAAAACACGTTCAATAAACATCATTAGGCAATTCTAGTAGTTTTACTGTGTCCGTGGACGACCGCCTCTCGGACGGTTGGCCGTAATCCGGGTGTTGCCCGAAGGGTTACGCACAGGATCATCGAGTCCGTCAGGAAACAGATCAGCCGCAGATACACCGAGAGCGACAGCAAGCGTCGCCGCTGTTGTGAGGCGCGGCCTAGTTAGCCCTACTTCGAGTGAGCGGATTGTTGATATGGACAAAGCTGTAAACCGGACTGCATCCTTTTCTGCCAAACCTTTGCAGGCGAGAACAAGAGATGCCCGGCTCAACAACACTTGCTCACGAACTTGGCGCAAGTTGTTCGGGTATGGCGGTGCATTCTCTTCGAGGAAGTCAGTCATAAGGATTACAAGACACAAATCAACGATTAGATTACAATACGACGTTTGTTCTGTTAATCCCTGCTCTGCGGCCTATTAGTTGCCAGAACAGGGTACAAGGATTGAGAAAGGCAGAAACTAACTATCGGGACAGCAGCAAGACAATTAACAGCAGCGGCCCCACAGACATGAAAAAAAGCAGCAGCGAATGTTGAGGATGAAAAAGCAGCAGCGACGTTTCTGAGCAGCAGCGACCTCTTGGCGGTTTAGCTCAATCTCGTCCCCCCGCCGCCCCCCTTCCGCCAGAACGGGTTCCGCTCCCTGCACACTCGGATGGCTCTAAATTAGTTTTTATTACGAGCAGTGTGATTACAATTGCGGAGATGCCATCGCTCTCGGCTCGGTGAGTATAATCCGCGCCCCAGTACCGATTATGCGTACCCTACATTCAGGTCTCGTCATACAGATTTCTTTCGTTGCCGGTCATTGTGTTTTGACTTGAAATCTTTCCTGTTCCTCATGCTCACGGCCACAAAAGCTCTTTTTCCCAGCCTGCGGAGGTGCGGCGGTAATGTAGGCGTGTGTGACGCCGCTGAGTGTCGCCTTGCCAAAACTCGACGCAATCAGGACGCACAGCGTATACCGTCCATGCAGGCGCTACGAGGCCAGGCTTACGCGCCATCCGCTCGTACTGCTCTGAAAGTGCGGCATCTAGGTCATCGGTAACGGCGAGAACATCGCTCTGACGGGCTAGGAGAGCGCCTGCGCGTGATCCTTGCGGGCGAGCAAGAAAATCAGCGGTATTCGTATCGTAGTCAAGGGCGATAGCCGTCCCTCGTATCCGCACCTGCCGCCCGATTTTCGGCCAATCAAAAGTGAGGGCTGCCTCCGGGTGTCGGGAAAGCTGCACTCCCTTTGGACTGGCGGCGCTGGCGGCAAAATGCCAGCCCTGTTCATCCAAATCTTTGAGGATGAGGACGCGGGCATCGGGGTAGCCGTCGTCATCCACCGTCGAGAGCGTCATGGCGTGTGCTTCCTGAACACCCGCCGCGATTGCCTGATCGAGCCAGGCGAGGAATTGCGCCTGCGGCGTTGAGGCACTGGCTGACGTGTCAAAAGCAGGGAGAGGTCCGGCCAAGCTGCTTAGTTTCCTCAGAAGTTCCCGCGCGTCACTCATAGTCGTCCCTTTCCCGGCGTTTTCTAAGCGATTTGACTTGGGGTGAGTATAGCATAACTGTTACTATGTGATAAAGGGCATTATCACGCACTGCTTATATGCCATGTCCCCCAGCGAACAGGGAGTAAATATAAAACATGGCAAGGCTACACAAGCTAGGTATTTTGACGTTCAGCAATGATGTTTTTCAGGTGTTGCTCCGCCCCATTTGGCAACGGCAGCCCATAGTGTGCAAAGTAGGCCATGTAGTCTTGCCGCGTATTTACACCCAGCCAGCGCATCACCACACACAGCGAGTGCCAACGCTCTGTACGAGCATCGGCATCCGGTGTTGGATCATAAATCGCCTCTCTTATGATGGACACCATCGCCGCGTTTGGAATCCACACGCACCGCCCCTGCCGGTCGCGGCCCAGCCTTACCAAAGGCAAGCCTTTACAAGACCTGAGCGGCAGCCGCGTCGCAAACACAGCGATGCCTCCACGCCCTTGATCGGCGTCGTAGTGCAGGCCGAACATGTCCACGGTTTGATCTGGTCTCAGAATGCCGACCAAAGGCAGCAATCGGGACAGCAGCAATTCAGCCAGCAATTTAGCTTCTGTCTGATCTTGTGGTTTCATGGGATATGTAGTCGCTCCCTTGACGCTGGGCATGATGCAGCGAGGCGTCTGGGCCGCGTACAAGCCTTCATCGCTCGTGTTAGCCCAGATAGTCACACGGGCTTTCTTGTCGCGGGCCGGGGCGTAAGGACGCACGGCCAAAGTCTTAAACTCGTGCGGGTGAACCCAACCGTCACCGACACCAGTATTGACGTGCAACATGACTTTTCCTGGATCGTGTTGCGTTATGAGTCGGTCGTGGTGCAAAGCGTCGAATAGCTCGGCCACAATGACGGCATGGCTAAGTTGGCGGCGGACCTCAAAATTGTTTTCGGCCTCGGCCCCAAAATCAGCGCAGGCGACGCCGCCAGTCAGCACCCGTTCTAGCATTGGTGTCCGGGCCACGGCCACATCAGGAGAGGGCGTTATGTCGCCCCAAAGGATAAGCACCCCATCACGAGCCGGTGTACCAGGAATAGGACGGAGGCGGCGATGACGCAGACGCCACAGGCCGTCGCTCCCCTTGATGAGCGAAGCGTAGTACGCGGGTTCTGAGCCGCCCCACCCTGGCAGATACAAATGCGCCGTCTGGCTTTCCGGCATCAGTGCGTTCATATCGGCTTGTCGCTTGTTGGCGACGGGCATAATCTCCCCGGACAAGCAAGCGTCGAAGAACGCACTGGCACGGTTACGCCATTGCCGGTACAGGCGGATGAGGTCTACTTCGTCCCGGCTGCACAAGTGCAGCAGCGCAATCAGCAGCAGCAAACGGGCCACCTCCTGCCGAGTTTGAGTTTTCACCCGTACATCTGATTTTCGAGCTAATCTAAATCTTGGAGTTGCCATACAGTTTGTTGCAGTTCGTGTTATTTGGTATTGCCCCAAACCATTGGAAGAAACCATTAGTCTGGGGCTGTCGAGCCAGCAGCTTTCACCGGGAACAAATATGGACCGAGGGCAAGATTTTTATGGCTGATGTCAATCCGTCTTGCTATCAGCCCTGCCTCCCGCTCCGGCTTGGCTGCTCATGCGGGGGTACTGATTTCCAGTGACGATGGGATCAGCGCCGATGTCTTAGTCATGTTCGTGGCTGATTATGACGGTTTCCCCATCGGGATCGATGCCAAGTAAATCCCACAGCAGGGCGTTAGTCTCCTGACCATTCTTAGGCTCAGAACCTTTGTAGCCGAGGTATGCTAAATAGCCAATCGTCGTGCCAGACACAGGCCCGGTTGTATCCGAGCCAAATGACACAGATATGGCTGTCGTGGGGTTTTTGTCTGTGGTGTAAGCAGTCATTGAATGTCTCCTAAAAGGTGTAAGCCCTGGTTTGAGAACAGTCGAATGCGCCTTCCCCAATAGGGTCTAGCTGCCATTTTTCCGTTCATGTAAACATTGTATCACCCATTCTGAAAAACAGCCGGGGCTTGCTATGTCCCTAAACATAAGCTCGATACCGAGGCACAAAAAAGCCGCTTCCAAAGAAGTGGAAGCGGCAGAAGCCGTCATTATAAATGCACTCACCAAAATGGAGCGGACAGCAAATAGGAAGATTACGAACTAACCGGAGGTGAACCCATTTCATTTGGAGACCATCTCCGGTTTGTTGCGACCGTTTCAGTCACTATCTAAAGCAGCTTTGGCTTCATCAAGAAACGCATCGCATTTCGCCAATGCCTGCTTCATCAGTCCCAATCCCTGACGGTCCTTTAGACCGAAGTATTGCAGCCGAAGATTTGCATAGACCCTCTCCTGCTGGTTTGCTCGCCGAGCAAACTCTTCCGAAAGCCGCAATGCTGGTGGAATGGGTGTAAGGGAGTCTTCCGCGTCAAGGGCTTGTTTATACTGAGCAACGGCATCTCGCATTGCTCTGACTGCCGCAGGCTTATGTCGCATCGCCGGATCGTTTTCGGCAGCATCCCCAAGACAGTTCATCTCATCGAAAGCACGGTTGGCTGCCTCACGTCGCACATCCGAAGCCTCATTATAGATTTTTAGTTGATCCGTTTCGGCGTCAAGGTTCGTGGTATCAGCATCCAAATCTGCTGTTGTAGCGGCGCTGCTAGGCTCAGGATCGCCCGTATCGCCACCGGAATTGGACTGTGAAGTACCCTGAATAGCCTGACATGCCGCCGCCACTTTTTGTTGCAGGCTCGTCCCCCCGATGTTGCCCAGGATTTCGATCCGGCTGGCTTGGAAGATTGGCCCCCAAGCGTCGTCCACCCATTTCCCCTGACATGACAGCTTGCTGCCCTCACTGATGGCATCTACAGTAGCAGTCTTTCCGCCTTGAACGATCACGACATTAGCAGGCATCTGAATCCATGTAAAGCGGTTGTCGCCCGTGATTGCTTTAACAGAAGCCGTGTCTAGGTTGACTGCTCCTGTGGTGAACAACCGCGTTTCCCGTGCAACAGGTTGGAAGCCGCTTGCCTTTTTGTGCGTACTCTTGGCGTGAGGCGTTGCATCTGCACTCCCTGTTCCGAGCAGCGACAGCATGGCAAACGCGGCTGTCCAAACCGCCCATGCCCTGCGGCGGGTCTCAGTAATCCCGTATTTGCGCGGTCGTATATTTGAGTTCATTTTCCTCTCCTTGTAGGGTTGCTCCATCAGTGGCGTTGAGCCATATATGCGAAGAAGTAGACTATGATGAGAATGATTGAAAGTGCCATCAGAGCGGCCCCTTGTGCTTGCTTCCCACGGCGACTTAGGCCAGTGATGCCAAAGATAAAGCCTGCGATGGGGAACGCAAACGTCACCACCACCATCAGCAAGAACACGGCTGGGGATGCAGGCTTCTCGGCCTTTGTTTCCACCGGCGCTGCTACGCTCTGTAAGGCTTTGATTTGCCGCCCACAAGCTGTGCATAACACCGCATCGCAGGGAACATTCTTGCCGCAGAACTGGCAAAACGCTTGTCCGACCAAAGCCTGTGCAGAATGCCTCACCTCCGTAGTTACGCCCGCAGGCTGCGTGGTCTCAGGAGTCGTTCGAGGCGGTTCAGGCATCCAGGGTTCTGGCTCGTCCAGTGGCAGTAAAGCAGCCGTCATTGTAGGCATCGGGCCGGATATTTCATTCGGCAGCGGGTTCAGTCCAAAACGACTCTGGTTGTGGTTGTTCATGCGGGCATTCCCTCAGTGGTGGTGTGGTCTCTATTGTCGGCGGATTATGACAAAAACTGCATAAAACACTAACCAGATTATGACAACATGATTAGAGCGTGAAAAAGTCGCTCTATACCAAAGAAAATAATATCCTTCTTTCTCTGCTGCGAGAAATACGTCAAGCATCTGGGCTGACGCAGGCACAACTCGCGGACCTTCTCGGCGTGAATCAGTCATGGGTCAGTTATTACGAACGCGGCAGCCGGAAACTTGACATGTTGCAGGTTCGCCAAATCTGCCTTGCGGTTGGTGTTCCTCTGTCTGAGTTCTCGGCTCGATTGGAAACAATGATTGCGGAAGTTGAAGATTCGAGCAGTCATTCCTCCTGAGAATTGCTTCGAGCCGTGTTCCTTGACCAACGTACCAGCAGCAAGTTTTCGGGAGGCCCTTCTGCGGAACCTCGTTATTTCCTGTTCTGATAGCAGATTGCACGGTAGACGCACCAAAATGTCGGAGGAGCGCCTGCATCCCATGATAGCAAAAGCCGTTTCCGGTGAGCAGGGCAAGGCAAGGATTAGGACATAGACCTTTTTCCGCCGTCGCCGCATTTTGTGCGGGAGGGCAAAACTCCTTCCACGCGGACGATCTCAAGCCGGGGCAACTTTTCAAGGGCCTCCTGCCCTCCATGATGACCCTGCCGCCACAAAATCCTCTCTTTCACGGTTTTCGGCCACCAAAGCCTATCCTTGCTGGGCCAAAGACCTGTCTTCATTTTTCGAGACAAAATTCCTTGATTTCAGGCTCCTACTCGGCTTCTTGAGACAAAGCGCATCCAGCCTGGGGCTAGACGGCGTTATCAAATGATCTCGACAACAAAGTCGACGAACTTTCGCCGCTCCATGAGACGGGTCAGCATGTTGTGAGACAGGTCAGAAAACGGATCACATGTTATCCTCTAAATACGGCGTGAAAATATCACTCCCTGCTAACCCGATGAAGACTCGGTTAGCACATCTCGAAAGAAAGAAAAAAAATTATGTCCACGAAAAACATTTACGGCAATCAGTCGTACTTGTCAGAAGCCCGCTCGCGTTTGGGTCTTGCTGTGACCGAATTGTACGCATTCGATCAAGCGGATGCCGACCGCATTTACACGCGCTACTACGGCGATTACGGTGAGTTCTTCCGTAACTGTATGCTAGGCAGGGCTGGGTTTAACCCTGTTCGCAACAAAGTCCAAGAGCAGCTTGCAGACTTTCCAGGCGAGACGATGAACTTGTATGTCGGCGTTTTCGACTGCTACCAGCCCAGTCACTGCCTCACGCTAGTGCGTAACAGTAAGGGCCTCTGGCAATTAAAGAAGCCTTCGGTTCGGAAGGTCAGCAGTTCGGCGAAAGCCGGAGTGCTTGTTCTGGTTACGTTGCTTAACTATGGCGGCGGTGTCAGAGCATGGGTTCCGTTGAACCGATCTGAGTCCAGCGCATCAAGTTAGCGACCTTACAGAGATATATGTCTCAGGAAGTTATTCGATGGACAGGTCGTTTTTCGAGAACGCATGATACATTAGATTTGGGAGCCGGAGTTCCAAAGAGAAGCGGCCTCATAGATACAGCCAGATTTGCACTTTGACAACTAAATAGCGACGAATAGAAACACTGCGGCTCAGGAACCCTCAGCCTGAGCCGCTTAGTGTCGCAGGCTCCGCTATGACGGAGACCACGACCAAAAATGACCCAAGAAGCAAAGACGTTCAGGCGGGCTTTCTTCACAAAAAAATCTCACAAAAATACAATTCTAAAGGAGTTTCCTCAAGTGGAACAAAATCAACTCGCTGAGACGATCTATAAGACCGTCTCGGCGCTCTTCGGCCCGGACGACGTAGTAGAGCTTCGTATCCCGAAGATGCGCGATTGTGGCACGGTGTCGGGCTATTTCGACAACAAGATCAAGCTGGCCGAACGAGCCGCACACTGGGATGGCAGAGGCAACATTTATGTTACTCTCAACCCAGTCAACCCAGACCTCCTAGCCCGTGCAAATAACCGCACAAAACAGCGGGCGACTGATACGACGCAGGATGCCGACATCCCGCGCCGCCGCTTCATCCTGATTGACGCCGACCCGGAGAGACCTAAAGGGGTTTCGGCGACCGATGCTGAACACGCGGCTGCTTTTGAGATGGCCTACGCAATCAAGACATTCTTGATGGACGAACACGGCTTTCCCGACATGTTCGTGGCTGACAGTGGTAACGGATCGCATTTGGTCATCCCGGTAGACCTGCCCAACGATGCGGCGACCACGCAAGCGATCAAGAGCTTCTTGCTGGGCCTCGGCGAGCGCTTTAACAATGAAGCCGTCAAAGTCGATAAGGTGGTTTATAATGCCTCGCGCATCATCAAACTGTGGGGTACGAAAGCCGTGAAAGGCGACAATATGCCCGACCGTCCGCACCGGAACTCACGCTTGCTCCACATACCGGAGGTGTTCCAATGACAACTGAAAATCCAACAATGAGTCCCAACATGAACAACATGAAAAACCTAGCAGAACAGACGACCGGCAGTGAAGCCAAGAACATTGCAGTTGGGCTTTCCAAGTTCCAAACCGCTGGTCTCGACATGATCCTGGCGCTGGCCGTGCAGCGCGAAGGCAGTCCGCCAGGGGCATCCGCTCCGCCCGGCAGCCGCCGTTTCGACGGCCCCTCTTTCGACCTGGCGGGCTTCATCGAAAAGTACGGCATCGTCGTGGCACGGGTCGAAGAAGAGTCCGGCAAAGGCACGACGCATCATCTGGCAGAATGTCCGTTCAATCCAGACCACAAGAACGGCGATGCGGGATTGATCCAGTTTGAATCCGGTGCGGTTGCCTTCAAGTGCTTCCACGATAGCTGCGCCGATAGGGAGTGGGCCGACGTGCGCCGCCTCTTTGATCCGAACAAATCGTCAAACGATCTTACCGCCGATTTTGATGAGGAGTTTGAGCGCGAGCTTTCCCAGTTCGAGCGTTCTGATCGGGGCAATGGTAAACGATTCTGCAAACGGCACGGCGACAAAGTGCGCTACTCGGCGGAACTCAAAACCTACTACCTGTGGACCGGCGGGTACTGGGCCGAGGATCGTAGAGAATATCTGCTGGAACTAGCCGGGCAGACGGCGGAGGCTATCAAGGACCGCGAGGCTAAAACTGTTCCACCGGAGTGGGACGACGAGAAGAACTGCGAAACTTACGCCGAACGCAAAAAGCATATTGCTTTCGGCGTGAAGTCGGAGGAAGTTCACGAGGGTGAAGCTATGCTCAAAGCGGCCCGCGCTAATGGGAGCATCAGCGTCTTGCCGGAAGACTTGGACGGCGATCCGTGGCTCTACAACGTCTTGAACGGCACTCTTGACCTGAGAACTGGAAAGCTGATGCCGCACGACCAGTCTCACCTCTGCACAAAGCAGGTGCCGATCTCCTACGACCCGGAGGCCGTTTGTCCCAACTGGGAGACATTCCTCAAGCGGGTCGTTCCCGATGCGGAATTGCGAGCGTACTTGCAACGGGCCGTAGGCTACACGCTGACGGGCATTGTCACAGGGCAGTGCTTTTTCTTCCTGCACGGTTTCGGCGCTAACGGCAAGTCCACGTTTATGGGAGTTCTGATGCGCCTAATCTCGGCTTATCACGGCCACGCAGATCGCACGGTCATCATGCAGCAGGCTAACAAAGACAATGAATATGCGCTGGCCGAACTCAAGGGGCAACGCCTGGTGACGGTTTCGGAGGTGGACGAGCGCGATACCTTCGACGAAAATACGCTCAAGAACATGACCGGCGGAGAAGACCCGATCCAAGCTCGCTCACCGTATGGTAGACCCTTTAGCTATTTGCCGGAGTTCAAGCTATGGCTGTGCGGCAATCACAAACCGCGCATCAGCGGGAGTGACAACGGCATCTGGCGGCGGCCTAAGCTGATTCCATTCACCGAAAGCATTCCAGTGGAGGAGCGCGACGCTGATCTCAAGGATAAGCTCACGGCTGAATTGCCGGGGATTCTCGCCTGGGCCGTGCGCGGCTGCCTTGCGTGGCAGGAGGAGGGCGGCCTACAAGACCCAAAGGTAGTCAGTGATGCCATCAACGAATATCGGGATTCGATGGACGTACTCAAGCACTACCTGACGGAGCGCGTAGATGCCTGTCCAGGCAGTCAAACGGGTTCGACGAAACTTTATGACGATTACAAAGAGTGGTGCCAGGACACCGGCCACAAGCCCTGCTCGCAAATGCAGCTCACGAACCGCCTTAAGTATCGCGGCTACGAGACCAAGCACACCAAGACTTGCAACGTCTGGCTGAATATCACTCTCAAACCTCAACCTTAAATATCAATCGTCCGTACTCAAAGCGGGGCAGGGCTATCAAGCTCTGCCCCGCTTTTTTGTTTTCTAAATTAGAAACCTCTCTACCTTCTCCTTATCAGATGAAGAGGTGAAGGGATGAAGGGTATTAGAACAAATCTTACGGAAAACCTCAAAATATGCCAGTTTGCCGTAAATTGCATTAAACCCACTGCGATTACGGCACTTGTTCTACAAAGCCTGCATTCCTTCACCTCTTCACCCAGCAGTCGAGAAAATCATATTCGAGCTTTGACCAAGAGACTTTACCCTGAACGCATGGTAACATTATAATATACCATTGCATTCTGGCAGCACGGCGAAGACTTGACAGCAGAATGCCTATGTGCTACCATTCATCAACTCGAAGGAACATACGTTCCTATGCGATGCTTAACAGTAGGATCAGATTTGTCATGCCCCAGCGAACGAATGATTATCAGAAATTGGTCGAACTCATCCATAGGCTTTTTGCCCCGCAGAATGCCAAAGTGACCGCTTCCGCTATGGTTATGTCAGCTTCGGGCCAGGAAAGGGAAATTGACGTTCTTGTCGAGTATGAGACGGAACTTTATCCGGTTCGGATCGCCGTTGAAGCTAAAGACCTTTCACGCGCTATTGAAACCACAACGCTTGAGCAATATATAGGCAAATATAATTCGCAAGGCGGTGTGACCGTTAATACAGTCATCATTGTTGCAAAATCCTTCGCACAAACCGTATCAGACCGGGCGCGGTCTCTTGGATTTGAGCTGCATACGCTGAAAAGTTTGGCGTCTAGCGAGCCTGGCGAGTTCTCAAAACCGCGTCAGGACAACCCTGGTGAATGGTGGGTTAGTAAGCAGCCGAACGGAAAGAAGGTGAGTCTTACGCTTTTTGACAGCAGTGGGCAGCAGTTGAATGACGCATATCTAACAGGGAGAATGACGCTGAGAAAAATGCACCTTTCTCTTGGCAGTCCAATTTCGTGGGTCAGCATCGTAGTAAACAGCTATTTAGGTGAGCAATTAAACCAGTTGTATAAAGATCACGCTGGGGAATCGATACATTTTGTCGCTGAGATTGGTTTTGCAAACCATACCATAGAAGTGGCTGGGTTTCGCGCAGTTCGTCTCAAGAAGATAGTTCTTGATTTTGGGGAGAATATGCGGTTTCCTGATATGCAAACGACCTTCTCAGAGCTAACTACTGGTCTAGGAAAAGCAAAAACGATTGTTCACGAAACAGGTCAGGGCAAAAATGCCACCTTGCACCTTGTCTATGAAGACGCAAAAGGTTCTCCATCAAAGGTTCATCTTCATGCAGAAGCCACGCAAAAAGTGCGAGAGCCGCTGGAAGTCAAAAAAGTCGTGCTGACGATTGACAGTGATGCGGTGAGTGCTTCAACACTCGGCAACCTGATAAAAGAAGCCAGCGACAGTTGGTAAGGATATAGAATGGGCCGTACTTTCATCTGCTTCGCCCACCGGGTATACTGTGTGTATGCCTGACCCGTCTTCCCCTACCCCGTATTACGCAACGCCCAAGCAGCCCCGGCTCCTCTGGAACGACCGTGACAAGCGCCGCGCCGCCGAGCCGCTTCCTACCCAAACCGTCGAGATTATCCGCCCGTTTTACAGTGAGATTACCGCCGACAAGCAAGGCCAAAGCCATACGCAGGGCGGGCTGGATATGGCCCATGAAGCCGTCCCGGACAGCCGCCTGATCTGGACCAACGATAACCTGGTCGCGCTCACGTCGCTGCTGCACGGGGACGGCCATCATGCGCCGCTGGAAGGCAAGGTAGACCTGATCTACATTGACCCTCCGTTTGCGGTGCAGTCGGATTTCAAGATCAACGTGGAGATCGAGAACGGGCTAAGTGACGAGAAGCTGCCGACGCTGATTGAGGAGATTGCGTACAAGGACACCTGGAAGGACGGGCTGGACTCGTACCTGTCCATGATGCGCGACCGGCTGGAACTGCTCAAACGGCTGCTTGCGCCCACCGGCAGCATCTATGTTCACTGCGACTGGCACGCGGGGCATTACTTGAAGGTACTGATGGATGAGATGTTCGGCTACGAGAACTTTATGAACCAGATCACCTGGAAGCGCACAAGCGCCCATAGTGATGCTAAACAAGGAGCGCGGCAACTTGGTCGCCAGCATGACTATATTCTATGGTACAAAGTCGGCGAGATTTACAAGTTCAATACTGCGTTCACTAAGTACGACGAGGATTACGTCAAAACCAGCTACAACTATGTTGACACAGACGGTAGGCGCTATAAGTCTACTGATCTAACCGCCGCAAAAGCAGGCGGTGACACATCGTATGAGTGGAAGGGCAAACGACCAGCATCCGGCAGGTATTGGGCTTATTCTAAGCAAAACATGGAGGAGTTCGACAGAAAGAACTTACTTCATTACTCTGGCACTGGTCTTCCACGCCTAAAACAGTATCTTGATGAAATGCCCGGTGTAATGATGCAGGACTTATGGATTGATATACCACCTGTTCAAGCACAAGGCATAGAACGAATAGGCTATCCAACTCAGAAGCCCCTTGCTTTACTGCAACGCATCATTGCGGCTTCTTCTAATCCCGGCGATCTGGTACTGGACTGCTTCTCCGGCTCCGGCACAACCGCCGTCGCTGCCGAGACCATGAAGGACACTGAGGGCAAAGCGGCCCCCGCCGGTGGATCGCCATTGATAACGGCAAGTTCGCCATCCACCTCACCCGGAAGCGGCTCATTGAAGCCAACGCCCGCCCGTTCGCGGTGGAGAATGTCGGCTTCTATGCCCGGCAGGGCGAATGGCAGGACAAGTACGCCAAAAGTCCCTCCGCCAAGCTCTACCGCGACGCAATGGTCGAAGTCTACGGCGGCGCACCCGTTGAGGGCTTCACTTACCTGCATGGGCGCAAAGGGAACCGCTGGGTGCATGTCGGCCCGATGAACGCCCCGGTGGTCGAGTCCCAGCTAGAGTGCATCGTCAAGGAAGCGGCGGCAAGCGATGTTCGTTCCGTGGACGTTCTTAGTGCCGACGTAGATATTGACTTCAACAAAGGCGAGATCGAAGCGAGGTATGGCGTCTCCGTACAGGCTAAGATCATCCCGCAAGTCGCTATTGAAGCTGTGCGCGAGCGCTTGAAGCGCAAGCAGCGCAAAGACGCGAAGTTGGACGCCGCGCCCGACATCCACTTCTTCTCCCCGCCGGATATTGAGGTTCGCGCCCTGCCGAGCGGCGGCGGTGTGACCGTGACATTGACCCGCCTAACTGTTGACCTAGACGACTGCCTTTCCACTCAGGACGCCGCCAAGCGCACCGAGATCAAGAACCGCATCACCGACTGGAAGGCGCTGGTGGACTACTGGGCCGTGGACTGGGACTACGACGGGCAGACGTTCAAGAACGACTGGCAGACCTTTCGCACCCGCAAGAGCCGCGAGATCGCCCCCCAAGCCGCGCACACCTACGCCCAGGGCGGCGACAAGCGCATCGCCGTCAAAGTCACCGACATCTTCGGCAACGACGGCCTCAAAGTTATTCGAGTGACAGTGTGATGACCCTCTACCACTTCACCAAGCCTGAGCATGTGCAGTCTATCCTTACCGAAGGGTTGATGCTTGAGCGATCAAATCATTCTCTTCTCTGTCCAGGACGTATCTATCTTTGTGTCAACGACAAAGATTGGGCGTTTGACGGGGCTTGCCTGTTGCAAGTGACCGTTCCCGATGAGAAGATTATTTGGATCACACACCCTGGCGGTAATTTCAACGGGCGGGTCTTGGAACTTGCCGACGACGTGCCGTGTGAATGGATCGTACTCGTGAATGGAACGGATCACTAGTCAATGCTTGGCGGCTACTCAAAGCGGGGCCACAACAGCGCTTATGGCACAATCATATGAGTGTAGGAAAATAGATGGATACCCAAGAAGCAGTTGTTGATCGCCTCATCAAGTGGGCACAGAGGCAAGAAGCAGTACGCGCCATGCTGCTTTACAGCTCACGCGCTAACTCAGACGCACCGCTGGATCGCTTCTCCGATTATGATATTCTCCTCGCTGTCCGGGACGTGCCTGCTTTTTACACCGACGATAGTTGGCTTGGCAGCTTCGGTCCGGTCCTCATGGTCTTGCGTAATCCTCTGGGCGAGCGTGGGGGGCGTCCCGCCTCGCTGTTTGTGACGCATTACGAAGATGGAGTGAAGGCAGACTTCGCTTTTGTCGCAACCGAGTATTTGATCTGGCTTGCGGGGCAGTCCCATCTTCCTGATGACCTGGACCACGGCTACCGTGTGCTACTGGACAAAGATGGATTGGCCGCGTCGCTTCCTGCACCTACCTTCACTGCATACCGGCTGTCACCTCCGTTAGAAAGCACGTTCCATGAACTTATTGGAGAGTTTTTTAATGATGCTGCCTATGTCGCCAAATCATTGCGGCGGGGCGACCTGCTGATTGCCAAGCTCTGCCTCGACCATGTAATGAAACACCAGTGCCTTCTTCCGATGCTGGACTGGCAATTAGGGACTAAAACCGGCTGGACGGCTCCTCCCAAAGCCCCTGGTAAGGGGCTGCGCCAGCGCCTAGACCCGACGCTGTATTCGGAACTAGAGCGTACTTACGTCGGGGCGGGAGAACAGGAGAACTGGGAAGCGCTGTGGGCAACCATCCGTCTGTTCCGCCGAAGCGCAGTTGAGGTGGGGGAAGGGTTGGGGTTTGTGTACCCATACGATCAGGACCGGCGGGTGATGACTTATCTGGAAAAAGTCCAGGACGGAGAGCTACCCTAATGTTATGAACTGAATGATTTCGCTTAGTTTTCTCAGACGCCAGGAATCATCGATGAACGGCTCCTCGCTTGGTCCTACTAGAAGTCCTCTCATAAAAGTTTGAGCAGGATCACTGTGGGCGCTAGATGAACTGCTCCTGGTGGACCGTCTCCCGGCAAAAGTGGTGTAGCCAAGCACTTAGCTTCTCAGTTTTCTGGTGCTGACGACAACGGGCAGAGGTCGCTCCTCCTGAGTCATAGCCACCGCGCGGTTCTTGCAGCGCAGTGAAGCTGACGCAGTGATTATCCGCATCTACTCGCAACTTTGTGGCTTTCCATACTTTTCAAGAGGAAGTGACTGATTTAATGATTGTATTAGAAACACCTCGCACAATTTTACGGCATCTTTCTACTGATGATGTCAACGCTCTTGCGCCTCTATACGCTGATCCAGAAACCATGAAGTATTTCCCTCGTGTTCGGACGCATGATGAGACGCTGGCAAACATCAAATATCTTATCAACTTGCAGGAGACCTACGGGTACTCACTATGGGCTTTGGTGCTGAAAAGTAACGGTCAGATGATTGGCAGATGTGGTCTCTTGCCGTGGGAACTCGATGGGAAAACGGAAGTTGAGTTAGCATACATGGTATCACGCAGCTTTTGGGGACAGGGATTAGCGACGGAAGTTTCCCTCGCGGTGACTGCTATGGCTTTTAGTGAAATGAAGATTGACCGACTGATCGCCTTGATCCGTCCTGGAAATGATATGTCGCAACGAGTGGCAACAAAAGTCGGCATGGATTTTGAGCGAATGATTGATTTAGATGAGGCACAATGTCAGTTGTTCTCGATTGAACGTGGTAGCTTTACTATGCCTCCTACTTCGTGCCTGTGAGGATGGGTACGGATGCCACGGCCCAACCCTCTAGGTGCTTAGGTCAGATGCGCTTAGGTGGTTTGCCTAAGTATTGCTCGCCGTATTTTGCACAGAAGTTTATGAGATAGCTTCTAATGAGAGATTAAACACGTTTAGTATTTATGAGAGGACTTCTAGTTTTTCGTAGGAAGATCATTATGGCACGAACAACAGCACGAAATAAGGGCGCGGATCAAACAGCCCTGGACATCAACCCACAAAAAGAGATTATTGCTCCGCTGCAAGCCAAAGTAGACGGCTGGGTGCAGTCCGGCTACCCCGGCGTGTCTGATCTGTCGCGCCGCCTGCTTGCTTATTGGTTTGGCGGGCCGCATCCGATGGCAGACGGCAAGAGTTTCTTTCTGTGGCATCCGCATCAGCGCCGTGCTGTTGAGACCACGATCTATTTGTATGAAGTGGCGGCGCTGCGGCGCACGGAGCAGTACGCCGAGCTTGTTGGGGAACAGCGAGCCGCACAAAAGGCACCCTGGGCCAAGATCGGCCTGCAAATGGCGACCGGCTCCGGTAAGACCAAAGTGATGAGCCTGCTGATGGTTTGGGCGCACCTGCACTGGCAGATGGGTGACGGCGATAATGCGCTCGGCTTCGGCAACACGCAGCTTCTTCTTGCGCCGAACCTCATTGTCTTGGAACGCCTGCTGGCCGACTTTAGGGGCGGAGCGATCTTTGACGCCGACCCACTTCTCCCACCAGAACTGCGAAATGAGTTCAACTTGCAGGTCGTCACGCCGGACAATGTACCGTCCGAGTGGCAACCCTCCGAAGGGTACTTGGTCGTCGCCAACATCCAAAAGCTGTTCGAGAGCGCGGAAGGCAAAAAGGAAGCCGAGCCGCTTCCCGAAGACGAATTTGAGCTTGACTTCGAGGGTCTGGATACGCTGCCCACCAAGCTGGACACCGGAACGCCGCGCCTCTTGGACTTCGTGCAGTCAGTGGAATCGCCGCTGGTCGTGTTCAACGATGAAGCGCACCATGTCCATGACGAAGCCGTGCATTACGGCAGCAAATCTATCGCCGCCATTAAAGACGAAGATGTAAAAGAAGGCATCGCCTGGAACCGGGTGCTGATGGTGATCCAGAAGCGACAGGGACTTTTCTTGCAGATTGACCTGAGTGCGACGCTGTTTGAGGAAACAACCCGCCAGTGGTTCAAGCATACGGTCTACGATTACCCTTTGCAGCAGGCCATCAAAGAAGGCATCGTCAAGCAGCCGTTCATGGGCAAGATCGCCCTGCAATACAAAGACGGCCACGACGAGCCTATACCATTAGTGGACGACTCTGCCACGAACGCCTTTGACAAATACACGCAGCTTATCCAAGCCGGGATCGCCGAATGGAAGAAGGAGCAGGCTGCGCTTGACGCCAATGGTATCGCTCGCAAAGCCCTGTTGTTTATCGTGTGCAGCAACAAAACCGAGGCCGCACAGATCGCGACTCGGCTGGAAGAGTTTCCTGACGCCGAGACTGGCGAGTGCCTGTTTGACGGGAAGGTCATCGAAATCCACATCGGACGTAAAGAAGCCACGAATGAGAAAGAGTGGCAGAAGATACGCGATGACATCAACCGCGTGGACCGCAGTGACAGCCCCTACACGGCCATTGTCTCGGTGATGATGCTCAAAGAAGGCTGGGATGTGCGAAACGTCAAGGTTATCGTTCCCCTGCGCCCTTGTGACAGCCGCCAGCTTACCGAGCAGCTTTTAGGGCGCGGCCTGCGGCGTATGTACCCGCCTGCCTGGACTGCTGAGGGCGAACGGCGCGACCAGGGGAAAGCGGAAAGCCTGTACGTCATCCGGCACCCATCGTTCGAGCGCATCATCAAGAACATTTCGGATATTATTGAGGACGAACCCGACGACGACAAGCGGCCCAATCCGACGCGGGTTCTCGTGAAGATGGTCGAGCCGGAAGAAGAACGGGAAAAGCGCGACTTACCTATCTCTGTCATTGTCGGCGAACCCTATGATCTCAATGACGACTGGATCGAGAAGATCGGGCGCGGCCAGATGCCGCCCCTACCCCATAAGTTTCCTTATGTGCAGGACCTCAAAGAGATCGAGGGCATCATCAAGCATGAGGGCGCGGCAGGCGCAGACGTGATCGCCGAAGCCCCGCTCAAATACACGGTGCAGGCGACCGGCTATGCCTCCGTAGATGCGGTCATCTCTGCTTATGCCGAAGCGATCCGTGCCGAGCTTCGTATGACCGGCAGCTACACCCCAGCCATCAAGGGCATTGTCAAAGCCTTCTTAGAACGCTGCACGTTTGACTTGCGTGGCATTCCCTTGAGCTTGGAAGCTGCTGCTGACGCCGACGAAGAAACACGCCAGATCGTCATTGACAACATCCGGCGCGGACCCGTCAAGCAGCAGGTGATCCAGAACGTCGCCAAGCTCATTGGGCAGGCCCGCTCCGGTAAAGAAACGCCCGACGTGCAAGTGAGTACCAAGTACGCCAAAGACCTGATCGAGTATGAAACGTCGCCGACGCAGAACATGATGCAGAACCCGGCGAAGTCCGTTCACACGCTCTGCTGCTTCGACAGCGGCGATGAACTCAAGTTCGCCCAGATGCTCGACGAAGCCGACGACGTGGCCTCCTGGCTTTGGAACGACCAATCAGGTGTCGGCTTCCGCATCCAATACAGCTTCGAGGGCCGGACGCCCTACTACTACCCAGACTTCCTGGTGCGGCTGACGGACGGCACTCTTTACATTATAGAAAGCAAGGGCAGCATTCGTGAGCGCGACCGCGCCAAGCAGTCCCGCGCCGAGCGCTACGCCGACATCTTGCGGGAAGCCACTGGTGAAGATTGGCGGTACATTTTTCTCGTCAACGACAGCAGCATTGGACGTATGGATATGGCATGGTGGCGACAGCAAGGCCGCACGATGTTCCGCGATCTGGTGAAGTATACAATAAATGCGGCAACAGGCGGGAGATTGTCCTGAAATTGCTGCACAAGCGTCTTTACGTTTCTTTTTTCAGACGTTATTAGGCTGCGGCGGGCATAGATGAGCGCGAGAGACTTGGCGTTCGTTCATCAGGACTAAGATACCATTCCGAAGCGCGAATCAAACGTCTGTTCGTATTGTGTCCACTATTCTGGCATGAATGGTACAGGATTGTCAAGTAGGTATAGATAAGGTACTATTCATGGATACTCGCAATTCACAAGAAGGTCCTCGCTATGCCTAACGCGGTCTCGGAAAATCAACTCGTTTTTATACACTTGTCAGACATACACTTCCACCGTGAGAGAAATAGTATGTTTGACATCGATAGCGGTCTTAGAAATGAGCTTGTCCTAGATGTGAACGAGATTGCTCGTGAGCTAGGCCATGTGAATGGTGTCCTGATTTCCGGCGATATTGCTTTTTCAGGCAAAATTAGTGAGTATGATGATGCCTCTACTTGGATTGCTCGCCTGTGTGACCAAGCAGGATGTCCGGCTGAAAATGTTTGGGTTGTCCCCGGCAACCATGATGTTGACCGTGCTACTATACAGGCGAGCGCAATTATACAGAATATACATAGCGATCTGCGCCCCAAAGACTCAGCTTATGTTGATGCCGGGTTAAAAAAATGGCTTTCTGATCCCCAGGCGAAAGACTTGATGTTCTCTCCCATCGAAAATTACAATACTTTTGCACAGCGTTTCGGCTGCCAAAGTAATTCATCCGAGGTTTATTGGCAACAAGAACTAAAGCTAAATGACGGTTCCTCCCTAAGAATACGAGGAATCAACTCGGCTCTTGCATCTGGGCCTACTGATAATCAGGAAGATCGCAAGCTCGTAGTCGGTGGCTTTCAGTCAAACCTACTACGCGAACCTGGTGTCGCATATTTGGTGATGTGCCATCATCCAGCCGATTGGATACTCGATGCTGATAACATGATTGATGGCCTAGACGCTAATGCGGCGATACAACTTTTTGGGCATAAACACCGGCAAAGATTTCAAGAAGTTGGAAACAAGGGTGTGCGTATTGTTGCGGGTGCCGTCCAGCCAACTCGCAGTGAAGTAGGATGGCAACCACGATACAACATTTTGGCTATTGATGTTGAGACTGACAATGACAATCGGAATCTGCGGCTCATGGCTTGGCCGCGCTTATGGCGAGACGACTTGCGGCGGTTCACTGCTGATGCTGAAACCGATGGTGCAATTTTCCGAACATTCAAGTTGGCGCTGGGTTCCTGGAAAGGGCCTATCGCAAGTAGGAAGGAACTATCTTCCCAACAACAGATAAATGTTGACACGAATACGCAAGCTCCTGCTGATTACACTGTCCCTGAGCAAAACGGACACCAGGCTGTTATGAATGCAGAGGAGGGCCGTTTTGTGGATATTGAACGCAGGCTCATGTATCGTTTTTTCGGCTTGTCCTATGCTCAAATCGTCAAAATTGCAGCGCGGCTTGATCTCCTATCTGATGAGGACGCGGGAGCAAAAGATGCGGAGCGATTTCAGCGTTTCTACAAACGTGCCCGTGAACGTCAGCAATTAGCTGAATTATGGTCTCTGGTTGAAGAGCGATATGACGATAACGAAAACCAGCAGAACCCTTTTACTGAACTAGCGGAAGCTGAGGTCTAAACAAGTGCAATCGGATTTTGCGGAGTGGTATGGTCTTGTCAGTCTCAATCCGAGCACTGCACTTTTGGAGGCTCGTAAGAAAGCGATTGCTCGCATTGTAAAAGGCATAGAGCCGAGTAATGCACTAGACATACTGCGAGTTTATATGGGAGCGAATCCAAAAGCAAGTGAGTTCTTTCGCAGCGTGAAGACAACTTTCCTAGAAGAAGACGCTTCATTCGCGGTGAAGAACAATAATGCTGAAATGCAGGTACTATTCGGTGCAATAGTCGTTGAACTTGTGACAGGACAACCTTCTCTTGCCGCAGATACTGTTGCAACTGCAACATCTTGTATCCGGCGAGCGCGAGAACAGATCAGACCTTTAGTTCCGAATCTACTCGGTTATGCAGAAGAATATCTGATCAAAGAAGGTCATCGTGTTCGCACCACCACCCGTATTGCAAAAATCGGCCAACCAGGAGGCGATTTGGCTTTAGTCTCCAATAGTCTTCAAGCATTGGAACAAGCAAGCACGGCAGCGATAGCAACACCACAAACAGTGGTAGATTTATCTTCGTCTATCACTGATTTATCTTCGTCTATCAAGAAGTTGTCCGCAGCATACCAAGCGTATTCGGCAAAGGTCAATCAGGCAGAAGAAAGTTTGACGAGAAACAACTCACTTTTGCATGAGCAAAACCAGGTTCTTTGGTGGCTACTCGCCGGGTGGAGCCGTCAAGCACAACAACCATTGTCTACTCTATCACTGCCATTCGCTGCAATTCTTGCAGGCATTGAGTTGGCGGAACTCACAGAAGTTCTTCCAGGACATCCTTATGCTCAGGCTTTTCTCAACGAGATACTGGGCCGGTCGCGGACAAGCGATGGAATGCTTGTTAGTATACAAGACATAGTAAACGTAGCTCCCGAAATGTGGAGAACTGAATGCTCATCTATGGTGAACGAAAGCAAATCGCTTGACTTTTGCCCAGTCAGAACAGCTACTATACGTTCATTAGGCCATCAGGAGGATTGGATGTCAGAACTGGGAGCAAACACACAACTCTTTACCGAGGCAGTACCTGCTGCACAACTCGCGTACCAAGTATATGTAGAATGTTTGCTTGCCCGCTGCCTGAATTAAAGCAACCACCAATCTAGGGACTGATAACCGAAGCAGCACTGACATCATGCGAACAAAATGCTTGCAAAGTGGCTTCGAGTGAAGTCTATGTTCGGGGCCGCATTTCACCTAATCTTTGCCCTTATCGTTAAGAATGATCAAGTTGAACAACAAGAGGCTGAAATGACTGCATTGAACAATAGTGAAGGAGAAGATGCTCCAATCGAAGATGAGATTGCTAAAGCTGATGGCGTATTTTTCTCGAACGAAGTTATTTCAGGCCAGGAGGTAGATGAGATACTTCGATCCTCCCTAACGCGGCTAATTGTCATTGCAGGCAGTCCCAACAGCGGTAAAACAACTCTGATTGCTTCCTTGTTCGACGCTTTCAATCAAAGTCCGTTTGCGGATTTTTTGTTTGCTCGCTCTGATACTATGGGAGGATTTGAGAGACGTTCCTTCACCGCTCGGCTCACGTCCGAGCGAACCCTTCCGACAACAGAACGAACCATACCAGAAGAGACTATTCGTTTTCTGCAAATATCGGCTCGCGATATGCAGTTGGATCAACCAGCACAACAAATGTTGTTTGCTGACATCTCCGGTGAAATGTATCAACATGCTCAAGTCAACACAGAAGATGTGCAGATGTTGCGCTTCATTGAACGTGCTGACCATTTCGTCGTGATGATTGACGGCGGGAAGTTAAATGATGTTGCATTACGTCAAACAGAAAAAGCGGCTGCCTACCTGATAATCAGAAGTTTACTTGACGAAGGCATCCTAAAGCCTGACGCCTTCGTAGATGTTCTTTTTTCACGTTGGGACAAAGTGGCAGGAAGCCCAGATGCGAAGGGAACTAAGGATTTTGTTGCACATGTTAAAGAAGAACTAGCAAATGAGTTTGCCCATCGAGTTGGCCGACTAAAGTTCTATGAAGTTGCTGCACGCCCCGATCCGAGGGTGTTGCCCATCGAATACAATCTCGCGGAAGTCTTTCAAGATTGGGTGCGAGCGTCGCCGCTTTCAGAGCGGTCTTGGCATACCCATCCGACCATCCCAATGACACTAAGCGAAGTTATAGAAGATCGGAACGCGCGGAAACTTGGGTAATTGCTGCTATAAGAGGAGATGATATGCCTACTGAGCGAACAAAACTAATTTTTGTTGGGTTGCCTTCTTCTGGTAAATCAACATTCATCGCCGCGCTCTGGCATGTTGTTCAGATGGGTGGATTGCCCAATTCACTAAAGCTGGACAAAGTTATAGGCAATCGCGAGTACGTCGAGGCTTTGCATTCGAGTTGGCTCAGATGTGAACCTGTTAGCAGAACACAAAGTAGCTCGCGGCAAGCTATAACTATGAAATTGAAGGCAGTAGAGACTACCAACATAACAGAAGTAGTTTTCCCTGATTTAGCAGGCGAGATTTATGATGAACAGTGGCGAGAACGTAGATGGAGCCAAGAGTATGTTGATTTAGTGGATGAGACCGCCGGAATTGCTTTGTTTATTCATGCAGATCATAAATACAAGCCAGCTATGATCACAGATTATACACCTCTCGTTCAAGAGGCGGATACGTCAGAGGAACAAGAAGCCGCTAACCTGCCGGAATATAATCCTGATAAAGCCTGCAAGCAAGTCAAAATGGTAGAACTATTGCAGTTCCACGTTTCTCAGATTGCCCATGCACAACCTATGAAGGTTGCAGTGATCGTGTCAGCTTGGGACGTAATTGAGACAGTTAATAAAGTTGAACAGGAAAGTAATCCATTTCATCTCAAGATCACTCCTGAATCATTCATTGAACGGGAAGTCCCTTTACTTTATCAATACTTGCGGGCAAATCCTGAGACAATAACAAGCAAGATTTATGGTGTAAGTGCTCAAGGTGGGGACTTAGAAACGGATATAGATCAGCTTCGGCGTGAGATGAAGCAAGCAAATCGTATCCAAGTTGTGTTCGATGAGCAAGATTCTCACGATATTACTGAACCCTTAAAATGGCTAATACAGTGACCAGTGGTACAGAACTTTGTGAGTGGCTTCTATGAACATCCATCAAACCCTTCACGGATACGACGACGGCCATAAGCTACTCAGCGCCTCACGGAACTTGCCAACCTCAACAAAGCGCCAACTACTGCTTCTTTCCGACATGTCGGGGCCGAGTATGATTAAGGGGTTCGAGAAATACCTCACTGGTTATCCTTTGCCCGAAATTGGGGCCTATGCTTTCGCAATGACGTGGTACGCGGGCGAAATGAAAAGGCCAGGATGTGTCTGGACACACACTTTAATCGTTGACTTTACTGACCTTGATGATCTGCGAGACCTCGCAGTTCTTGTGCCCATGTTTCAGCGACCAAAGCATACCGTTACTGGGTTCCAAACAACTCAGCCACTTAATGCTACTCGAAATGAAGTCTCCGACTACATTCCTGAACGATTCGATGCAGCTATGACTCAGGCTGTATTACAAGCTCTTTATGAACTGCCTGAGCTTGCCATAGTTGTTCCAGCGGAAACATCAAGTGCTCACGAAGACCTAGCAGTAAGCATTTGGTCACAACAATGGCCGCGCTTGCGACGCAATTTTGCATTTTGCACTGGTGCGTTTGCACCACGTCTGCTCGGAGAATGTCCTTTTGATCTGCAAATAGTACCCACCAGCAGTTCCAGATTGTTCGTCCGTGAACCTGATAAGTACCGAATTATCCCTCAGCAACGGCAGGAGAGTAACCCCACTCGCAAGATGTGGACTATACGAGTTGCACATGACATCAGAACGCCTACTCTGCGTTCTTTAGGACCTGTGCGTGAAGGAACCAGAGGATTCCTTTGGGAGTATAGTGAAGACGTAAATGCAAACCGCTCTTCATTTGGCTTCCTGGCTCAAACTTATGAAGACCTTCTTGAGTTTCACAGAAACTTTAGTAGTTCCCTTGATAGCTTTTCTCCACATGACCCAATTCCAGATGTGACGCTGGCACCTCATTCAAGGGGTCGTGTGTCCTCATTAGAAACATCTATTGAGCGTCTTATCAGCCAGGTTTCAGAACGGTTCCCTAATCCTAAAGAGGCTATTTTGCTGAAATATGGGCTTTTTGGTGATAAAAAATTATTGCCGAAACAAGTCCAAGATGTGCTTTTGGAACGCTTAATACTTTACTCTTTTGCAATGACCGACGCTTATTCAGCATACGACAGTAGTGTTTTAGGAATACGCCAGCGTTCCTCGTCATGGGCAAACTCTAACATTCGGGATGCTGGTAGCATGATCTCGCTCTTGCTGCGATCTCATATTTCACCATTGGGTGAAGATGTGCTTGTTGGAGCTTTAGAAGGACTAGAAGCAGAGAGCGCCCTTGAACTAGCAACAAAAGACCCGACGTTGCTCCCAGTGTTCATATCAACTCACCCAGGTCTCGCGGAAGTGCCCCAGGTTTGGAGAGGATCAGTTAATCAGCAGCAAGAACTACTTGATGTGTTGATGCAGAACGGAGATACTGTCTGGAACTCTGTCGTCGTTGCTGTTCTTGAGGCAGGAGTTGATGGTATTGCTCAGGACTTGGTGTATCATGCTGATAAAGATGTGGTCTCAACAGCATTGAACTGGCTTAACTCAGACAATGAAAGCTCTGATCAGAAGAAGCTATCGCAGGAATGGCAAAGGGTACTCAGAACAAAACCTTCTATACTCATAGACTGGCTGTGCGCTGTACCAGATGCTCGGATCACGGTCCTGGCTTTCGTCGCCAATCTTCTCGATCCACATTCTCCCGATGTTCAGCGCTTGACAGCTTCGGTTTGGCTGAGACTCGCTGAGAATGGGTCAAAGGTGTTGAGCCAAGAGCCACTAATTAAAAGCGCGGTTTTCCTGTTATCCATTGCTTTCCACAACACAGATCAAGCATCTTCTAAGTTGATGGCTTGTGTATTCCCGATAGTCTATCATGCTGCCGGTAAGGATCAAGTTCCCCAGTCCTCCTGGCGTCTTATCTCACATCAAGTTCCTAGCTTTCATGGTGTAAAAGATTGGGATAAATGTGAGCGGCTGCTACAAGCGGTTGCTAATAACGCTCGCGTATTTCGGTGGCCTGTCGCTGATTTACTAAAAGCAACTCAAGACGAACAATTATTCAAGCGTGTTTTGGAATACTGCAAAGAGTTTCCCGAAGGAAAACAATACCTCATACAGATTAGAAACGAAGTTTCTACAAATGCGTCTATTGCTACGGAGCATCAGCTTCGCACTTTGTCGCAGAAGAGCCTGTGGAAACGGATGATGGCTTTTTAGGGGATATATGCGATTGACGGATGAGTATAGCTGCCTCTAGGCCGGATTAGGACTTTATCGCGAACTACGAAAGCTGACATTCACAGCAAGTGAATGTCGGCTTTTGTTCTGTCTGCCACAAAAAAGCGGCAGCGGCTTATCTGCTGTAGGTCAAGCAATTTCTCCATATCCCCTCTTTCCAGAAACAGGTTCTGCTCTCTGCACACGCAAAACATGCCCTGCATTGGAACGGTGATTAGTTGTTCTTGGCGGGTTGACAATATAGCGTGTGTGCATACAGTATAAAGTTACAAAGGGGCAATACGCCTATTCTATTGCTTCCAAAGCAAAGTAAGCGAACAAGGCATCAAAGAATTCGGCTTTCACCATGATAGTGAAAGCCCGATTCTAATACTTTTTTGCTTCCACCACGAAATTATTGATTAGCCAGCTACAATCACTTTGGAGTATCTTGAGAATGTTCTCTCGGTTCAGGGATGGGCTGTCAATCCAACCCAGTAGTGTGCGGATAAACTCTTGTTTTTCGGGGAAGTACCATAAAAACAGCTCGGCCTGCTCACTTAATTTTGTTGTCCAAACCTGCGCTCTAGTCATTACCATCATGTAGCAGGTACGAATAAGTTTACGGGCGACGCTTGCAGCGGCTTTTGCGGCTTCCTCATCCGTTTTTGCATCGGCAATTTTGCGAACGGCGTTTCCTATAGCTTCGCTTGCGTCACCGTTGAAATCAACCGCTATGTCGGGCGATACCTTAAAATTCTCGAAAAGCTCTGCAAGGTCGTCGCCGTACACGCAGACGCAAAGGACTTTGAGGTACGCGCCCCAACCGTACTTGTTCGCCGGGTCTGTCATCTCGTCGTAGGTGCAGGTAGCATCATCAATGCCAACCTCGCGAACCAACGCCTTGTGGCGGTTGGACAGGCATTCTTGCAGGGTAGCTAATGCGTCACGTTCCCGTAAGGTGAGTTTTTGCTTGAAAACAACGAGCAGATCAAGGTCGGATTTTCCCTGCACGGCACTTCCGCGAGCGACGCTACCATAGGCATAAACACTGTGGACGACGCCAGGCAAAGATGCTTTGAGTGCAGCGATGCTTGCGTCAATGACGCTCCGATACACGGGCGGAATTTTGTCTTGGCTTACTTCCGAGAGGATGAAGCCATTGGGATCGAGGCCAAATTTATCCATAGCTTTAAGCATATCTTGTCCGCTGGCCTGACAATTCTATCTCAAAAAAGCAAAATTCTAATTGCCATTATTGAAAGACCTCGCCTGGTCTGTCGCTATGCTTCGACCAGGGGCGGCCAGTGCTTCCAACCGGACACATTTAAGTATAGACCACCGATAAATAACATTGAAAGGCATTATCGGACATGAAGAAAAAGCTATGAGTCAGTGGTGGGGCAATCCCAGCATGACAAGAAGGGGTGTTAGTTGCCCTAACAGTCCTGCTGCAACAAGATTGCCCGCTACTCCTTCAAGAAGGCTTCGCACTGTTTTCAGACTCTCAGCAATGATGACTTTGTTTGGTTTAGGGGCGTTCAGTTGAAGTTCAATGGCCGCGACTTGAGTGGCAACGTCCTGATGATCATCAGCTTCAAGCGGGACTTGGGGAAGTTGCTGTTTCAGCTTTGCCACGAAGTCGCCGATGCTTTGAGTTTCCTGCGGGCCAAAGTTGACGGTCTGGGTGCTGTTCTGAACATCTTGCTGGATCGCGCCGCCAATCATTGTTCCGATGCTAATGACATTAGCGGGAAAATGCTGGGTCGGCTGCTGGGGTTCAGAAAGTGCTTTTTCCACCTCAACGATGCCAGCGTGTGTTATGCCTATGGCCTCGCCTAGTGCCTGGGCCTCGACTAGACCTTCTCCTTCCAAATAATCGTAAATGTTTTCGGTTTCGGCGCGTGAGAAGCCAAGTGCCACTCCTGGATTCCATAAATCAACGACGGCGTGTTTGTTGCCGCCTGTTTCTTCGTAAACCTTTTCTAAGTATAGAAAACGATTGCGCTTTGTTTCGGTCAGCTTATCTGCCATATATTTATCCTTTAGCTTGTTAGGCTTGAAAGCAAAGTTGCCACTCGTTGAAGCAGCCCAGCGGCAATGACGTTCTCTTTGATCGTTTCGAGGGACAAGCCTACTACCCTAATACTCTCTTTCACAACGAGACCGCTTGGCCTGGGTGACTTCAACTGACCTTCTACTGAGAAAATCTGCGCCGATACATCCTGCTTGGCGTCAGCATCCAGTGGCAATAAGTCCAGGTATTGCCTCAACTGTTGCACAAAACCCGTCACGTCATCAAGGTGTTGCTGACCGACGCTCAAAGATTGATTGCTGCCATAAGTTCCCTGCTGTATCGCTGAGTTGTGCATGTTTTCGATGTATATGCTCTGAGGCAAGCTGCGCGGCGATTCGATTTTGGGCAGTTCTTCCTCAATATGAACAACTTGATTTCCAATGGAGCGTAAGCAGTCTACCGCTTGGTGAACCAGAGATTGCTGGCTAGGGCCTGGTGCTGGTGGAGGCGGAGGTAGTTGCGGTCTCGACGGCCCAGCTACGGCAAACATTCGGAAGTTCGACGGCGGATGGTATATTGACTGCCGCTCATACTCTTTTAAGTATTCATCCGTCGTGAACATTTGCCGTAGCTGAACCAGATTGATTTCCTGCCACGCGGCTTTTTCCTTTGCCAGCAGCACGACATCTACATCCGGGTCTGTATATCTAGCAAGTAAGACCTCACCAGCGTCAATTCTACCTTGAAGTTGGGCAAGGGCTGTAGTTCTCGCAATCCGCAACCGCGCCGGTTGGGGAAGCTCTGCACTGCGAGAAGATACTGGTTGATTTTTTCGCATAATCTCTTGTTCTGTTCTGCATGAAAGGCAACCGCGAGAAGGCAGCACCGAATAGCTGTGGCCTGAGACTGGGTTCTCTGCTAATTCCGGGTTCAAGCCTTCACATTCCAACTTAAAAGCCCACACCGCGTAATGGTTTTGCCATGCTGATTAAAACGTGTTTTGTTTTCTTCAATCAGAACATATATTCGACCATTTGTATGTTTTTTCCTGCATAGACCAATGCCTAATGCTGTTTTTCGACAAGCGGTGAAGGCAGTGGGCTAATGACCTGGCAACAGTTGAAGAAGTTGATGTAGTAGCGTCAGCGTCGTTGGTTGGATACCTGCCGCAATCACTCCTTCGGTGATATTGCGGAGCGATTTTCCAGCTTCACCCAGAATAACGGTATTAGGTGAAATCTTTTTCGTTTGAGCCTTAATGGTTTCTAAGCTGGACTCGACTTCGATCAGGTCGTTCCCACGGATACTGCTGTGAGGCAAGTGCATGAAAATCTGGTCAACGAGATGAGCAAGGTCGGAAGCTCCTGCTTGCGGATTGTTTACCATTTGCGTACTATGGGTTGTCCCCTGCTGAATAGCACCGATTGTGGAGTTCGGAGCGAAGATATGGTTGTTGACGGTTGCACCGAGCGCAGACACAGCACTCGAACTTTTAGGCTGTTCAACGGCATCTATCCCAGCCTGCGTGATGCGCCACAGCCCCTCGCCGCCGACAAGCACAACGAGACCCTTGCTAGACAAGTAGCTGCCGACAGAGAAGGCTTGTTGTAGGTCTAAACCAAGTTCAGGGCCAACCACATCCATGCCGACAAACTTCAATGTGTTTGCCTCAGAAGCGATGTATATAACTTCGAGAAACCGGCGGCGCATTAGCTGTCGGTCTTCAATGCTTTGCTTTCGTTGATCCATTTATTCCACTTCTCCGGTGCATCGTGAATCGCTGATCCACTGTTCTATTCCTGCTATATTTTCATTATGCCATACCTGTGCCTGCGAGTATGAGCAAGAATGGAAAAATATAGGATTGACGAATCGCTATGGAAGTCAGAGAAACATTTGATGCTTTTGTTCGAGATTTCGGCGGCGAACTTGTCGGCAAGCTGTTTATGAACCCCGCCTCAAAGCCGCAGAACACAGATGACTTCTTCGGCAATCATTTCATTGTTGCTAGGCTCGAATGTATGGAGAAAGATTACTCGGCCAGCCCGAAAGTGGGTGAGGGAGCCAATCGGCTGATCTAAAAGTGGTTATAGGTTCCTGTCGCTAGTCAAAAGGCTGATAAAAATCAAACTGCGCTGCAAGCACACAAATGGCTAATGTACCTACTTCCATACGAAGAATAGGTAATCTTGTTCTTAATCGTCCTTAAGAACAAACGACTGGTGATAGCCCACAACTTCGTAACCTAAAGTCGAATAAAGTAGTTCGCCCATTGGAGATGCCATGATGACACACTCCATTGCGCCTTTCTCGATAGCGTCTGCATGAACTTGGTTCATCAAAGCCGAAGCGATTCCACGCCGCCGATATGCTTCATCTGTCACTAGCGGCTCAACGACAACGGCCCCAGCAAAGGGTTGTATCGCTTTTCCAGTACAGACGCACTGATCGTCCTGCTCCACGAAGTAGAAACGCAGATTTATGTCCAGCAACTCTTGGGGTTGCATCTGACCATGCGGGTCATCGGCATCAATGACGGAGTTAAAGAAAATGCGCTGATCTTCTGTTTCTACTTGCTGCACGAGGTAGTGCGCTCTCTCACTCGCAGATTCCTCAAGCCGCTTTGTCATCAGGGGTTCGGCTTTCCCCTGCATGGGCTTGTAGCCGAGCGCTGTGTAAGAAGATATGGCGGCGGCAGTGTCAGCAGTAATGACACCCAGTATATGAGGGCCAGGATGAAAGTCTTGGATCGTCTGTACGGCTTCCTCTGGCTGTACCTCAATCGCCTGGAAATAGTCAGAGTTCCACCAAAGCGGCTTGTCGTAATGGACATGACGCAGTGGCCCTACCTGATCTATGCTCATCCCAGGCACATAGCGTTGCGTGTAAGCTGTGGCGGCATGAACAACGCGCATAGTCGCTTTCAAGTCAAACAAGTTCGATGTGTCCGGCATTATCGTTCCTCAATTCTCTTAGTGGCTTTTTGCTTTTGTCTACCTTGCTATCAGAGATTAGGTGTTCTTCTTAGTTTTGCCTTTAGGCACGGAGCGAGAAATCGCATGGGTTTCATAATCCATGCCGTAAATCTTCTTGAATTGAGCAATTCGTTCTAGGCTTTTTTCACCAAAGGCACTTGCACCGTTTCCCTCGAAGGCGTGGAGGATAATGTCTTCCATAAGCTCGCTTAATGTTTTATCTTGATATTCAGCCATAGCTTTGAGGACTTTGAGCATTCGCTTCTCAATACGGAAACCTGTCTGCACCCGCTCTACCGCAAGACGAGCATCTTCCTCAGCCTGGCTGGGAAGGTTCGCACGGGCGTCATCACCTACTTTATGGTCATCTATATCAGCCATACTTACCTCGCTATATATGTAACATTATAGCAAAGTAACTAAATAATTGCAACTGCGAACAGCCAGTTATGCAGGCATAAAAAATCCTGGCATTCCGTTCTTGGAGTACCAGGACGCTAAGACATTAACTCAGAGATGACATTCGTAGTAGACTCGCTCATGGCTCCAATGCTTCCACTCAAGCATCCGAGGAAGTGGGTTTCCAATGAGTAGCTTCAGCCCATCTCTCCGCCGCCGCCATAATGAGGTCACACGCAGGGTCTTTGACTGCATAATAAGCATCGGCGTTATCAGGATGCAGACGGGCAAGTTCACGCTTAATCCGGTCATAGCTGCCTGCTGCTAAAAGATCAGATCGAAGGTAATCCCGAAACAGCAGAGCATAGCGCTGGTTTGCCGCGCCTGCCGCGCGGACATGTATATGAACACGCCGACCTTCGGGTAACTCCGGGCAGTAGCGCTTCTGCCACTCGGCGTCAGGTCGGTGGTCGCCCGCAGGCCGGTGGTCTTCGAGAAGACCGGGACGCAGCGGGCGACCAGCAGCCGAGAACGCGGCTGTTAGCGGTTCCTCTGGGGACAGAGCGGCAACTGTCACTTGAACGTCTATCACGTCTTTTGCCCCCAATCCCGGCACGGACGTAGAGCCGATGTGGTCAATCCGCAGGGCAAGCAATTCTAATGCCTGCCGCAGAGTCGCTCCAAGCTGCTGGAACTCATCAGGCCAGCGGGTCTGGTACGGGACGATCTCGATCATACTCATAGATGTTCTCCCATGTTCGTCCCTCATCCGCGATTTGTTCAACGCGGCCATTAGTTGACCGTAATCTGGCTTTCGCTGCATTGTGGCGAAGCACGGTCAGACTAGACGCAGCTAAAGAAGATTGCTCACTTACCGTAGGCAAGCCAGATTACGCCCAAACCTGCGATTTGAGTGTCTTCCCATGTCTGAAAAACCAGATCAAAACCGCTTGAATCAATGTTAAATGCGTCTACACCGATTCGTGTATTAAGTGCCGTATATTCACCGTTGCGCCCACGCCGCGAACTGACAATATCAAGGTGAGCCAGCGGAACCCTAACTTCGGGTGTTCCCTCGAACGGCTCTTGGAATGTGACACGTTCTCTGTGTTCTCTGTCCCCATGACCTTTATCCAGGAGCCACCCAGCTTCTTTTGTCGTATGCACGACTCTTTCAGATTGGATTTTCATATCGCTATTGTACCTGAACCAAGCAAACAGACGAATCATATTAGGCGAGTGAGCTTAGATATAAAAACGTGGTCTTTCATAAGTCGGTGCAACTTATTATCACATTCCGGGTCTCATCAATTATTAACCGAGGACAAAAGACAAATGCAATTTCTACCGATGCGTTCCACTTCCAAGATAATAGCAGAGAAGTCAGAACAGAAGCCGCGTGAGAACAGGAAGCTAATCGTTGGGGGACTTGTAGGATTTACCGGCGTGTGCGTCGTTCAACTTCTTGGCATTGGACATCTTGATCTGAGCCTTAAAATTGCGGTCAGTTTGTTTGCGCTGTCCATCCCAATTCTTGTGAGAGACATCCTTGATGTTCAGGGAGAGGATCGTCACGGGGTTTCTATTAACCTGAACAAGCGCCTCGATGCAACTACCACTGGCATCACAGGCTCTATTGCAGGCATAGCAGCGATTTTCTGGCACTTTTCGCCGTGGTTATGTTCTTTGTTTCTTGTGTCTTGCTTTTGGTGCGCTTGGTCGCACTCATCGTATTTAGATGACCTCTCAGAAGAGGCACAGCATCAGGCTAAGGACTATCCGAAAGGTGCGGAGGGTTAGTACCATCGAGACTACTATTACCGTCGCTTTTGTTGGTTTATTGGGCGTCTTGGTAGGCGGACTTCTTACCTACCATGCGGGGCGCTTGAGCCGCAGGCTCGAACTCTACAAAACTGTTTTTCCTGAGAAGTTTGCCAAAGCATGTGCTATCATGGATTCTTCGCAAGCATTAGTAAAGGAGGTTGGAGAATACTTTGATCTGCCGTCTGGAACCACTATACCTAACGAAACTTGGAGAGCTTTACGAAATAAACTCAACGACTTCGATTATTCTATAGAGGGCTACTCCTGGTTGTTCGGAGCTAAAGTAACGCAAGCGGCGCGGAACCTAGACCGGCTATTGAATGACTCGCTTCATCAAGTTAATCGCCACCAGGCAGAATGGAAGCAAAATCAGCGTGTTGAAGCAATCCAAGCAATAAACGAAGCGAGGATGCCCTACAAAATTGCATCAGCAGAAGCCATTGCGCGGTTAGCGGAGGCAATCCAAAAGGAAATCCGGGTCACGGATTTTTCTGGGTTATAGTTTCTGTTTGAGCTACGCATCAGCGGCATTACAGGCAGCTATGCTTCAATAGGAGGCAAAGACCTTCCCCTTTTTGTCATGTCGGAAATAACGTAGCTTCGTTCGGGTGCAGAATGCACTTGCTGTCTTTCGATACTGTTTCTCTTTAGACACGCAAATTGGCCGGAGCAAGAACTACAAGATAAGGCATAGCAGTAAAATGGCGAACGCATATTTCGAGTATTATTTTGATATTTCTAGTTGGACTAATGGCGTTCAGGAAGTCGTCGTAGCAGAGCCGCCTGTAGATAGTTTCCGCACGGAGATCATTCCTTGCTATAAAGAAGAAGAAAGACAGGAAATACCCATTCGATTGGAGCTATTTCTTTCAGGAGTGACATCATACGAACAAGCCCGTGACGCCGCCGGTGAGTTCGCCGAAAAAGTCCTCGTTGCAGCCTCTTTTGTAACCAATTTGCCGATACATCATCTTTATTTCAATCGCGGCATATTTGACGGCCACAAGCAAGAAGGCCACGTTAAGATTGGCGGCTTCTCAAACATCGTAACGTCGAGACCAGGCGCAAGGCGGACGGTTCCGCAGATAGCCACTGACCTCGAAACCCATCTGCGTCGGTTGAGTAGTCCCGCAGAAAGCTATTATTCGATGTTTCGCGTGGCGATGCAAACTTACGGGATTGGGCGCTACCTTCTACTCTATCTTATATTGCTGACCCATTTTGAGGACAGTCAAAGCAGGTTAGACGCCTTCATCAGACAGGAAGAGTCTGGCGTTCCAGAAACGCCAAGTCCTATTCGCGCGGGTAACAAAGAAACAATTTACACACGGCTCAGGAATGAGGTAAGTCATCTCAGACTGGGGACTTCTCAAATCACAACTAGGAATGAGATCGAGCAACTGACTCCGGGCCTTATTCTTTTGGTGAAGAGAATGATAGAGACTGTGTAAAAGCGGGCAGGCGGGTAGAGTCAAGGGAAAAAACCAATAAATACCTACAAAATTAGTTCACAAGGGACTAGCATTGCAACAGTTAAGGCAGCGGATGAGATCAAAGCTCTTTATGCCCTGCTCTACTATGGCACACCTCGTAGCACAGGGGATGGCATAGTCAATAAAGAAGGCTTTAATGATGACGGCTTCGAGAAGTATATATTGCCACTTCGGGTGAAGAAAGACAATGTTTTTG
Organism: uncultured Armatimonadales bacterium; assembly: GCA_964252595.1. Classification (GTDB taxonomy): domain Bacteria; phylum Armatimonadota; class Armatimonadia; order Armatimonadales; family Capsulimonadaceae; genus JANXMY01. The sequence goes on along the minus strand of CAXUNT010000016.1, from coordinate 11,716 downwards.
AGACTCTAAGTATCGAAAAAACTGCATGATAGGAGGAAGTGTCAAGATATTCCGTGGTTGCGGCAGTCTTCGGCTGTCTGAACAGAGGTAGGTATAATTAACCTATGTATACTCCCCAAGAAGTAGAAGAGGCTTTAGAACAACACGATTGGCTGCTCAGTGACGCGCTATACAAAATGGAGCGATTTGCTCAAGTGCAAGGGCTGACGACGCTGGCCGAGTGGTGCAATAAAGAGGCAAACGGATATTACGGTGACAGCCTGGCGACGAGTGAGGTTAAACAAAAAACTCCCTATCGTATTATCCCAGTCCAGTGGATAGACATCAATAGTCGGCCAGTCGTTCTTTCTCCTGATGCAGTTTCTTATAATACTATGCCTATCTTGAATGGCGTACTAGAGATTGAGAGCTACGCAGACAAAGGAATGGCAATGAACTGGCCTGAACTGGCGGATGTGTTTAGCGACCAAATCAGGGGAGCCAAGTTGCATCCTGAACATCTAAAAGCATTGCTGAGGGGCGTCCGACATCAGGCAAGAAGGAACCTTCACGATAATATACCGCATATTCCGGGTCGCGCTCTTTTGTACGCGAACCCTAATTTCGGCAATTTAGTCCATGACGCCGACTTAGCAAGGATATTAGCGCAACGGTGGATTGAAGCGAACTTAGCATTTGGCGCGGGCGCGTATTTGGCAACAATGATTCTTCTTGGCAGCATCTTGGAAGGAACATTACTAGATAAAACGGAAAGAAATCCTAAGCAAGCAAACCAGGCAACGAGTTCACCGAAGAAAGACGGTAAAGTTCTTGCATTTCGTGATTGGAGTTTGGATAGCCTGATCCAAGTGGCTCACGAGTGCGACTGGATAAAGAAGGACATGAAAGATTTCTCAGTCGTTGTGAGAAATTACCGCAATTTCGTTCACCCTAACCAGGAACGCGAGCAAGGAATTACGCCAAATGCCGGGACGTGCCGTGTTGTTTGGGAGGTAGTTACCGCCGCTTTACAATAGCTCAACTACGAAGTATCAAAACATTGTTCCTGTTGCTAAGGGTCTCAATGATCCTCTGCGTACCTCAAAAAAATGTTTACCTTCTGCAATAAATAATTATTCGCGTTGAAGAAGATTATGAGCCTAGAATTGTCGGAGAGTTGTTGCGTGTTAGCCTTGTGACCTCAAAATCAGGAAACTGGATGGGAGGGTAGTTCACAACAACGAGGCGACCCGCTCCGAAAAAGGACTTGAACCTGCCTTCTAATGAAATTGGGTAAGTCGATGTACCAGAATGTCAATTTTACCTAGCAGTGCCACGTTGTAATTTGTAGCGGCTTAAACCGCTTCCAACAACACGCGCTGTGTTATGAACATAATCGGGTAACTTACACATTACCATCTTGACATATTGAAAGTTTTTGGGTAAAAGCCTGCAACTAGATGAATAAAACGAAACAGCAAGATGTGCTTATATTGAGGGACAAGTCGATAATACTTTCTTTTCATCCGTGCATTTCGCATTTCGTTTTTGGACAAGCGGGGCAACCCACAAAAGAGGCTGAGGCCGCAGAAGGAATCCACCGTGCAAGGTAAAACTATTGGATACTTCATCAATCAACGGCGGGCCGTCGGCTCCTCCATATTCTCCCTGGACAGGCTTCTTCCGGGAGGCATTTCGATTGGCTGCTCTCGCTGACGAACGCCGGGCAGAACAGACACGAACTAAAGCGGCGTACCGATCAAAAGCATTGCTTGACAGCTTTTTAACCGCTCATATTCCGTTCCCCTCGCGATTGCCGTTCCTAGTGAGAATGCCCCCGACAGCGCATCCCTTCTACTCTGTCTCCGCCGATCCTGCGAACCTAGCGAGACGAAACCAACATTGCTTTGTAGCCAGCCGCGCTAGGCCGCAGAACACTGTCGTCACTAAAGCCGCATAAATCTTGACGGCAAAAAGCCTCTAGCACCATGCCAGAGGCGTTTTTCCGTCCGCGCGAAAACGGTTGTGCCTCTTGAACGGTCCACCATGCGGTTCCGGCTCCATATTTGGACGCGACGAGTCAGAAACAATCTCGTGCATTTCCAGAACATTTGGCTTTGGATAAGCGTCTTTCGGCAATGTGCCAGACTGGGCATGACCTTTGGTGAAAGCATCTGACCGGACCCAGTTTAGGAAGTCTTGACGGTTGTTCCAAACAGTGAATACTACATAAGGATCACCGTCATTAACAGGCCGCAGAACGGTGTTCGAGACAAAACCCGGCATTCCATCGACCAGCCCTGCCCGCTCTCGAAACGCGGTCTCAAAAGCGTCGGCGTATTCTGGCTTGACATAGATGCGGTTGGCAACTGTAATCATGGCATGTTCCCCTTGACTAAGATACTACCACGCGGACAGTTTTATCTGTATACATCATCAGGACGACATACGGATCACCTTCATTGACGGGCCGCAGGACCTGGTTCGAGACGAAGCCGGGCATTCCGTCTACCAGCCCGGCCCGTTCGCGGAACGCGGTTTCGAAGGCTTCAGCATATTCCGGCTTGACAGAGATTCGATTCGCAACAGTGATCATGGTTTGGCCCTCGCCTTTATGATACCCGCCGACACCCAAAAGCGGGCGAAATCTTAGGGAACATTGTAACCTCCTATCAACCTAAAAAAAGGAAAAGCGAGGTAAGCCGGTGTATACTAGGTTGTTACGAAGATTGCCCATCGCGGCATGACAGTAGAAAGGTTCTTCAGATGTCTGATTCCCTCGATAAAACCCACCCCCTTGATTTCATGCGTGACGCCGTCAGCCGACGCACGTTCCTCGCCCGCATGGGGGCGGCGGGCCTCGGCACGGCAGCCGCGGCCTTGATCGCCGGCTGCGGCGGCTCCAGCAACGGCGGCGGAAGCAATGTTGGAAACCCCAGCAACGGCCTGACGTCGTTTGCCGACCCGACCAACTTCCCCGGTATTCCCGGCGCAAGCGAAAACGTTGTCGTCCTCAACTACGCGCTGACTTTGGAAACCCTGGAAGCGGACATTTACCGCCAGGCCCTGAACATCGCAGCGGGCAAGCCGCTCACGACGCCGCTCCCGGCGGACGGCGGCGCGTCCTACACGCAGACCGTTCCAAACGGCGCGTTCCCGGACGCGACCCTCGCTCCTATCGCTTTCCTGTACCTTCAGCAGTACGCAGCGGTTGAGGCCGCTCACCGGGACTTCCTCCGCGCCGCCATCACGGCCGCCGGCGCGACTCCGGTTCCCGCAAACGCCAACGGCTACAGTGTCGCGCCGTTTGCCGGCACGGACCTTTACAGCATCACGAAGCTGATCCGCACAGTGGAAGAAACCGGCGTCACGGCGTACCTCGGCGCGGCAGGCTTCTTGACCGATGCTGGCCTGGTCCAGATCGCGTCTAGCATCTACACGACCGAAGCGCGGCACTCGTCCGGCGTCAATTATACGCTTGGCCTGCCCACCGGTCCGACCGGCGATGTCGGCGGCAAGCAGCCGGCCTCGGACAAGGCGGCGAACGAGTTTGAGTTTGCCCAAACGCCCAAAGCCGTGCTTGCCGCCGTCAAACAGTTCTTCCTTTAAGCACGGCAGACCGCCGTTCCATTACGAAAGGTATTTTTCCCCATGCCAACGCATGTGACATTGTATTTCACTGCCGACCCGAAACTTACCGGAGCCACTTCCGTCCCGATCCCGGTCGGCGTGTTTAAGTCTCTGACGACCGCCGCCGGCCCAGACATTAAAGTCCTGAACTTCGCCCTGGCCCTGGAAACCCTGGAAGCCGAGCTTTACCGCCAGGCCATTCTGCGCTTGACCACCGGCGGCAAAGATATGTTCGGCAACACGATCACGGGCCTGAACGTTTCCGGCGCGGATGTCACCTACTTGACCACTTTCGCCACAATTGAGGCCGAGCATCGCGACTTCCTGACCGGCGCACTGGGCGGCAACTGGGTTACATCCGCCGGCGCTTTGTTTGACTTTGGGTTCGCCGACACTAACAACTTCGGTACCCCAGCGCTGACTCGTCTTCAGACGGTCCAGCTTGTGTATGCGGCTGAACAGACCGGCGTCTCGGCCTACCTCGGCGGCGCAGGCCCCGGCGGCCTGACCCCCGGCGGCCCGTACCTGGGCATCGCCGCGTCCATCCTCGGCACGGAAGCTCGCCACACCACGGCGGTCGCCATCCTGCTGAACGGCCCGCTGTTCAATGAGACCCCGAAGCTCGCCTCGGCACCCTTGGCAACTGACCTAGGGACCCCGCCAGGAAGTCATGGCATTGACATTCCTTTGGCCCCCGACGCCATCCTGTACGGCGGCGGCACGGTTGCTGCGGATACGACCGTTGCGGGTGATGGCAAGATCAACGGGATCTCCGGCCCGAAAGGCTTTGTGTTCCTGCCTTAGTTCATGACACATTGATCTGAGAACGCCCGGCCTGCTCATTCAGAGCAGGTCGGGCGTTTTTGTGCCGGTTTTCAGACAACTTACCCCTGTGCCTCTTCAGAAATGTATGGCAAGAACTCTCAGCAACTTAGCTAATTTATTGGATTTTTTCTGTATAATGTACAAATCCGATACAGACTTTTTGTTCGGCCTCTCTCGCGCCCGCGCCGCAAGCTTGGAACAGTCCCGGCTGACGCAGCGCACCCTGTTTACGGACTTTCGTAACAGACCTTCGCAACAGACCTTCGTACTAGAAAAGGAACTTATCCCATGTCCCATGACCTTCTGCACGATGCGGTCAGCCGGCGTGTCTTTCTCGCCCGCATGAGCGCGGCGGGCCTCGGCACCGCCGCCGCCGCACTTCTCGCCGGCTGCGGCGGGTCCAGCAATGGCGGCGGCAGCAGCCCCGTCACTCCCGGCGCGGGCTTGACGTCGTTCGCCGACCCCAAAAACTTCCCCGGCATCCCCGGCCAGAACGAGAACGTGGTTGTTCTGAACTTCGCCCTGACCCTGGAGCTTTTGGAAGGCGATTTGTACCGCCAGGCGCTGAACATTGCGGCGGGCCAGCCGGTTACCGCGCCCCTGCCTGCGAACAACGCCAGCAGCTATACTCTGGCTGTTTCCCCCGGCACGCTGACCGCCGCACAGGCGCAGGCGGGCTTTCTGTATTTGCAGCAATTTGCGTATGTCGAAGCGGCGCACGGCGCGTTTCTTCAAGCGTTCATCCCAACCCTGGGCGGCACGCCCGTTCCGGCAAACGCAAAGGGCTATTCCGCTGCGGCGGCGGGCCTCGTTCCGGGCGCGTCCCTTTCGACGATCTTGAAGGTCATCCTGACGGCGGAAGAAACCGGCGTCTCGGCCTACCTCGGCGCGGCGGGCTTCCTGACCAACCCAACTCTGGTGGAGGCGGCTTCCTCGATCTACTCGACCGAGTCGCGTCACTCGGCGGTCATCAACCTGACGCTGGGCAATGTCTCGGCGAACGCCACGGCCGCTCCCGGCCCGTACAACGCCACCGGCGGCATTCAGCCGACCCAGAATGCCAAAATCCCATCTGCGGCAGTTGACCCGCTGTTCACCGGTGGCGTCCTGCCGGGAACCGCCGAGTTTGCATTGACGCCGCCCCAAATTCTGGCCGCGGTCAAGCCGTTCTTTGTGATGTAATTTTAGAAAGGTCCTCTTTTCATGAGCGATAAAATTCTTTCCGGCGCGGCCCTGGCTGCGGCAGGCGTCGCCGCCGCCGGCCTGCTGTCTGCGCGTTCCGCCCAGGCCGCCACGCCCACCACCCATGTGACTCTGACTTTTGCTGCGCCCCCGGCCACGCCGAGCGCCAGTGCGCTCCAGATTCCAAGCACGTCCACGAGCTTCCCCGCAGGAACCGCGGGGGTCACGGCGCTGGCGGTTCAGGTCGTAAACTTCGCCTTGTTTGTGGAAACCCTGGAAGCCGAGCGCTACCGCCAGAGCATTGCCCGCCTCGGCAGCGGCGGCGTCGACAATTTCGGCAACCCGATCACCGGCCTGGGCCTCGGCAGCGGCGACACCGGCGCAAACCTGGATGTTCTGCTGGTCAATGGCTTCGCCCAAACCGAGATGCAGCAGCGGGACATCCTCGCCACCACGCTCTACGGCGCTCCCAACTTGAACCCGTTCCTCAGCACGTCTTCCAACACGTTCGGCTTTGCGTATGATTTCGGCATTAACAGCCTGCAACGCTCCGACGTAGTCGCGAGCCTGTCGGTTGCCGAGACGGTCGGCGTGGGAGCCTATGTCGGCGGCGCCGGCCCGCTGCTAGGGTCGCCCTTCCTGCCCACCGCTGCGGCGTTCCTGGGCGTCGAAGCCCGCCACGCAGCGTCTTTGGCTTATGTGGTAAACGCGATGGCTGGCTCACAAGTCATCCAAACCGCACCGCTGGCAACGGATGTGAGTTCGCTTGTACCAAACCCACCGTTGCGTGGCGCTGATGATCCTCTAACGCCCGACCAGATTCTCAACGCGGGCGGCACGGTTGCCCCTGGATTAATCCCCGCCTCGATCAGCCCTGGCGGCAAAATTCCAATTTACACCGGCCCGACCGGGTTCACCTTCCTGGCGAACGGCCAGTAAAGGCGCAATGCAAGCGCCCGGCCTGTCTTTTCGGAGACAGGCCGGGCTTTTCGGGTTTAACCAAGCGCCGATTGTTCGCATAATACTAAAAATTGTGTGGAGCTGAATATGTCTGAACAAATCGCGAATGAGTTTATCCAAGCGCTGTGGACTCTGGAAGAAACTAAAGATGCCGGGCCGCTGACGGCGCTGTATACAGACGACGCATCAGTCGGTAACGTGATCGCGCCGGACCAGTACCGGGGGCCGGATGGGGCGAAGACGTTCTGGACCGAGTACCGGGGATCGTTTGACACGGCCAAATCCAAGTTCCGCAATGTGATCGCGACGGATGGCGGCGCGGCGCTGGAATGGACCACCGAAGGCACGAGCTTCAGCGGCTCGCCATTTTTCTATTCCGGCGTCACGATTTTAGAGATCGCGGATGGCAAAGTCTCGCGGTCGTCGGCTTACTTTGATCCGTCCGCGCTGGGCCGGCAGATGGGCGTCAAGTGACCGCCCCCCCGCCCCAATTCTGGGGAGCCATACAGAGAAGAGTAAGACAAGGAGTCGTCGTTCAGGCCGAGACTTCCTATTCCGGCTCCCCAGAATTGGGGCGGGGGGGCTTGCTATGACCGAAAACGATGAGCTGTTGTTGCTGCGGGCTTTGCTTCGTGCTTCGGATTACGGGGTGCTGCTGTCGGACTCGGCCCGAACCGACCGGCTTTGCAACCGGCGCTTTTGCGAGATGTTCGGGATGGACAGCATCGAGACGCTGACCCAGCCGGACTATGTCCGCCGCGAGCTGGCACCGCGCCTGAAAGACCCCGCCGGGTTTGTCCAAACACTGGAAGACGTGTATGCCGATCCTCGGCGAGTGCTGGAGGATGAAGTTGAGATTGCCCTGCCGAAACACCGGCTGCTGCGCCGTTACACCGCGCCGGTGATCGGCGAGGACGGCGGCATTATTGGGCGGCTGTGGACGTTTCTCGACATCACCCGCACGCGGGGCATGGAAGACAAAGTCCGGGCGCAGGCTGCCCAGCTCAAAGAACAATCCCGGCAGCTTGTGGCGGCGCTGAAAAGCGTCACCGGACGCTTGGACAAGGCCGAAAACACGCTGTCCTTGACCCAGCAGCAGTTATTTGAGACCGAAAAACTCTCCGCAGTCGGCCTGCTGGCGGCGTCGGTCGCCCACGACATCCGCAACCTGCTGACGCCGCTTTCGATTGAAGTGTCTTTGGCAGACCAGGACGACCCCGCGCTTCGGGCAGAGTCGCTACAAGCCATGCGCCGGCAGATTGACGGCCTGGCGCTCTTGACCCACCGGCTGCTTGCGCTTGCCAAGCCGGAGCTGATTGAGCGCGAGCCGACGGATCTGGCCGAGCTTGTCTCCCAAATCCTGCGGCTGGTCCGGCCGCAGGCGGTTCTGGAGAACGTCGCGATTGTCTGCACCGCGTCCCCGCGCCTGCCGATTGTCTCCGCCGACCCTGTGCAGATGGAACAAGTGTTAGTGAACTTGATTTTAAACGCTGTCCAGGCCATGCGCCCGACCGGCGGGACACTGTCGGTCATGCTCGCACCCTATAAGATGGACGGCGGCAGGCGCGGCGCACGAGTTCAAATCGGGGACACCGGCCCAGGCATCTCGCCAGCGAACAAAAAGCGCCTGTTCGATCCATTTTTCACCACCCGGCCTGACGGCGCGGGCCTCGGCCTGTTTTCCTGCCGCCGCATCGCCGAAGCCCACGGCGGCGCGATTACTGTTCGCAGCCGCCCCGGCGCAACCCGGTTCACGCTGACCCTGCCGGGAATGCCGGCAGGCTTGTTTTAGGTTCTCTCTTCAATTCCCTGCTCTGCCCGGATAGCCGCCAGCAGGCCGTCCGCCGCTGCGCCCACGAGGGCGTAAGTCTCGGCAAAATCGCCGGTAAAGTATGGGTCGGGGACTTCGCGCAGCGCCAGATGCGGCGCGTATTCTAACAAAGGCCGTACCACCGCCCGGCTTCTTCCCATTGCCCGAACATCCGCCAGATTTTGATCGTCCATCGTCAGCACATAATCAAACGTGTCCAAGTCGCGCGGCGTCACCAAACGCGCGGTGTGCGTGCAGGCAATCCCGCGCTCCTTCAGAAGCGCCCGCGTCCCCCGGTGCGGCGGCTGTCCGACATGCCAGTCTCCCGTTCCCGCCGAGTCCGCCTCAATCAGAGTGTCCAGCCCCGCCGCCTTGACTTTATCCGCAAACACCGCCTCCGCCATCGGCGACCGGCAGATGTTGCCCAGGCACACAAACAAAACCCGGATCATAAACATCCTCCCCCATCGGAAGCGATTAAGTTCGTGAAAAGCGGGCAGGAGTCCTGCTGCCGCCATCTGCCTTTCATTCGCTTCTATGGCTATCTTTATCACGCTCTGGTATAATAGCAAAGGAGGAAAACCCGCATGATTTCGCGCCGCCCCTTCTCGCTTGTATTCTCAGTTGCAGCTTTTTCTTTTTGCAGCTTGCCACAGGCACAGGCCAAGCCCGATCCCCAAACGGCTTTAGCGGCGATTTACACGGCCCGTGATACGGCGTTTCGGCACAAAGACGTGGCGGGAGCGCTGGCCGGGTACAGCGCAAGCGTGCTGATTTATGACGCCGCCGGCAACCCCTCCAGCGGGACGGCAGGCCCGCGCGAAGATTTGACCAAGCTGTTCGGGAGCGGCATCCCGTGGTCCGCGCCAACGACGACGCTGGATGAGTTCACGTCGGACAAAACCGGCAAAGAAGCGACAATTAAAGCCGTCCGACATCTCACGGTCACGTCCAAAGTCGCAGGACTAGGCGTCTCGCAGACAACAACCGTGGAGGAAGCTGTCCGGGACCAGTGGACCTACGGCCCGAACGGCTGGCAAATCACGCGGGAGCGGCGCTTGACGCCGTCTACTTTGTACACGCTCTGCTCCGACGCGGCGGCGGCCCCGATGTCCAACAAGATCGTCGGAAAATGGGCAGGCTATGTGCCGTCGGATACCGGCGTTCAAGCGCTGCTGACCATGCGGTTCCGGGAGAACGGGATGGAAGCGGAGACGCAGGTGTCGCCCCGGCAGAACATCAGCCGCGAAGCCACTTACACCGCCGACAACGGGGTGCTGACCGAAACGATGACGCGCGGCATTGAGAACGGGCAAGTGCTGCACATTGACGGCGATGTAAAAACCATTCACTACCGCTTTGACAACGGCTCGCTTCTGCTGACCCTGCCCAACACGGCCTCCGAGCTGCGCTTCACCCGCCAGCCGGACTGAGATTGGTAAGTGGAATCATGGAACCGAGAATACCCGTCTTCGCACTGGCGCTGGTTCTTTTGTCAGTCAGCAGTGTTCAAAGTGGAGACGCAAGACCCCGGACGAACACGAGTAAACGGCAAGACACGCGGCGAACACAAGGAGGCTTGTATGCTGTCGTTCAAGCAAGAAAAGTGTTCCAGGTTCGTATTCTGCTTGACCAGGGCGCAGATGCTAACGCCGGATATATAGATGGCGCGACCTCGCTGATGTGTGCGGCAGAAAATGGAGACACACATATCGCCGGTATGCTGATTAACCATGGAGCCAAGATCAACTCTTTTGACTCTATCAGACTCACTGCGTTGGACCTCGCAGTGCTAAACAACCACTTGGCGATGGTGAAGTTTCTCCTGAAGAACGGTGCCAGCCTAAATCCAGTTGATCACGGCAGTCCCCCATTGGTTGTAGCCGCAGATATTGATCATGTCACGATCATGAAAGCGCTCCTGAAAGCGGGCGCTCATGTGAATGGTCATTACGATGACGGCACGACGGCCCTAATGAATGCAGTACGTCGGGAAGATCCCATTGCGGTCAAACTGCTGCTAGACAGCAAAGCAGATAAGTATCTAAAGGACAAACATGGGGAAAGTGCACTGAGTATTGCACGGCAAATGAAATCTCAGCAAGTAAGGTCACTCCTCGGAGAATAGCGGCAGGCAACTCGTTCGGCGACCGGAAAATAATCGTTTGACCTTCTTCCACATCCTCAACGAGCGCGGTAACATGGCAAAGCAATTCGGGAGCGGCCTGGCTGGCAGCACAACCACCGTCACCTCCGGCGCGGGCGGCCTGCGGAACGATCCGTGCCGCTCAAAGAGACGGCTTTTTGTGGCCCGGAAATCTTTCATCCCAAGAGGCTGAAGAATAGCATAGACGATGCAAGAGTTAACATCTCTGAATTGATCGCCCTGCTGAAGTAAGAGAGTTGTCTGTTCGCGGTATACTGATACCGTCATGCCAACGCCGCCCACCTCATCCACTCCCGACCGAGATTTTGCCGCGCCGAACCCATTCCCCAAGAGCAGCCCCCGCCGGTTAGTCGCGCTGTCACTAAATACTCATCTGCCGCCGCTGTCGGCGTTCACGCCGACCAAAGACATCCGCTACCATCCGCTGTTTCAAGGACTGTTGTTTCCGTGGGTCTGGCGGGTCTGGACTCAGCGGTTTACGAAGGCCGGGCATTACTTTGTCGCGGCAACGCTATTCTTTATGGCGTTCAGCTCGGTCTCCCTGGACCAGCAGTTTTATGTCGCGTTTACGTATGCGGCAGGATTGTGGGCCGTGGCGTTCGCGGGAATGTGGCTCGGCAGGCCAGGCGTGTCGCTGTCGGCAAGTTACGGTGACCGGGTGCAGGCGGGGGAAACGCTGGCCGTGGACGTTTCCGTACAGGCATTGGGACGGCACGGGATCGGCCTGTCGGTGCTGCCGGACCGCCTGCCGCCGGAAGTGGACGCCGTTTCAGAAGACGGCGCAGAGCTGCCGCCGCTTGCGGCAGGCGAGACGGCGCGGGTTTTTCTGGAGCTGCGGTGCAAGACACGCGGCGTTTTTCGCCTGCGCGGGTTTCGGGTGGAAACGGCGTTCCCACTGGGATTAATGGTGGCCCAGCAGATATTTTCGGAGCCGCGCACACTTTGGGTAACGCCGCGTTTTGCACCGCTGGCTCGGTTGGAGACGCCGCGCGGGCGGCGGTATCAGCCTGGCGGGACGGCATCGGCATTTCGGCTCGGCGACTCGTTTGAGTTTATCGGCAATCGGGAGTACCGGGAAGGCGACCCGGTCCGCGCGATTGACTGGCGGGCGACGGCCCGCCTGAGCCGTCCGGTGGTCCGGGAATACCGCGAAGAGTTCTTGC
>CAXUNT010000015.1:0-63378 GCA_964252595.1 uncultured Armatimonadales bacterium | reverse complement strand
GCCGACGAGAAACTCCGATTCAAACGCCACCGCCACGGTTGCTGCCCCAAGCACAAGAAACGCCGTCCGTTTCTTCCACTTGGGCGGATCATCCTCGGCTTCTTCCTCACAGTTCCGAAACAGCGCTTCGTGAGTCTTCAGCGAAAAAAACAGCGACGCGACATAAGTGATCAAAAGAATCCCGGAAACCCAGAGCGAAAGATTTTCAACATCGGGATTGGCCGGCGAATTCGGCTGCCCGTAATGGATCGCAAACAGCGCCGGCACCGACAGCGACAGTGTTGCAACCAGCAAGTTGATCGCATGCGACTCGGCCTGATCCTGATTAAACCTCTGGATTTTGTGCTTGATGCCGCCCGCCAGAATGCTTGCCCCCAGTACCAACAGCAAATTGCCGATGATGGAGCCGACGATGGACGCCCGCACCAGCGGGATCAAGCCTTCGCGCAGGGCAAAGATGCCGATAATCAGCTCGGTGGCGTTGCCGAACGTCGCGTTCAGCAGTCCGCCCCAGGACGCGCCGAGATGCTTCGCCAGCTCCTCCGTTGCCTGTCCCATCAGCCCCGCCAGCGGCACAATCGCCAGCGCCGCCGATACAAATACCCACAGTGGGTTCATGTGCGGCGTGTAGTGCAGCGCGACGCTGATAGGAATAAAAACAAGCAGGGCGTTGAGACCCCGAAAGAACCGAAGCAGTGCAATCATAAAGTACTACTGACCAATGCGACGCAAACAAATCGGACCACGAAACAAATGGGCCACGGAAGGGCCGATGGCGTAAACGCCGTCGCTGGGGGGCGCAGACGCCAAGCTGCCACCTTCGTGGCGAAAGACATCGGCACAATCTTGTTCTTGCCCCGCGTAGGCGGGTCATTGGCGCTTCGCCCCCCAGCGAGGGCATTCATGCCATCGTTTCTTCTCTGTCTGTCTTTTTGCTCTATCTTCTTGCGCTCGTTTACCCGCCGCCAATTCCCGCCGCCCACGCGGCGTCCATTCCCGCTTTGCTGTCCGTGATGACTTTTTCCAAATCGCCGTCCCACAGCGCACCCGGAACCCCCGACGAGAAAATCTCCACCGAGTACGCGCCCCGGAACCCGGCGGTATGGACGGATTTCAGGAACGCAGGCAGCGGGATCACTCCCTGACCCGGCACCAGCCGGTCTAAAAATGAGCGCGGCGTCCGCCAGTCACTGATCTGCACGACAAAAATCTTGGAACCGCAGGCTTCAATCTCGGCGTGGACGTTCGCGTTCTGCCAAACATTCCACGAGTCCAGGCAAATACCGAAATTGTCCCGGTCCACAGCCTGGACAATCTCCATCGCCTGCGGCAGCGTCCAAATGGCGGACTCGATGTTCGCAATGGAAGCATTCAGCGGTTCCAAAGCAATTTTGATGCCGAAACCCGCCGCGAACTCCGCCAGCGCTCGGTATTCCGTCGCTGCCCGGTCCACCACTTCCTGCATATTGCCGTCCGGCGGGATGCCCGTGTTGGTGACATAGGCGACGCCTGGTGTCCACGGCGACAGCCGCTCAATCGTTTCCCGGAACAAGCCCATGCGTGCGCCGATGTCCGCCGGCTCCGGCTGGGACAAGCTCGGAAACAGCGTCCGCGTCCTCGGCTGCACCGACGTAATTTCCAGCCCCGCCGCTTTGACCGAGTCCACCTGCGCGGCGAACTTGGCAGGATCAAGCTTCGCTTCGCAGACTTCAATCGCCGACACGCCGAGCCGGGCGTAAGTCTCGACATCACGCTCAAACGTCCACGGGTTTGTCGTGAACTCGCTGACACCGAACTGATAATGGGAGGTCATCATGTTTCCTAAATCTTAGCGTTGCGCTGGAGGCCCGCTTTTAATGTTGCCATCTCGGCGGTGGTCAGGTCCGGGGCGGCGGATTTGAGCGTTTGGAGGAAAAACTCAGCGGCTGCCGGGTCGGATGGGTAGCCGATGTTGTCGCCGTTCATCCGGGCGTCACCAAGCGAATTGCCGGTGGGGGTCAGAACGGCGAAGAACGGGACGCCCTGCTTGTCGCCGTCGGGGCGAACGCCGCCGTAGTGTTTGTAAAATGCCGCGCCGCCGGGGTTCTCCCACGCTTTCGTCGGCTTGTTTTCCCAAATGTCCAGATCCTGAACCACAAAGTGGGCGTCCATGATCGGCTTGACCTGCGGGTCTTCTAAAAACCGGTGCAGCAGGAAGCATGGGCCGCACCAGGACGCATGGAAGACCAAAAGCACTTTCTTGCTGGATTGGGCGGCCTGGGCGCAGGCTGAACGCAGGAGGACATGGGCATCCGTGCCGTCGCCGTGGTTGGTCTTGTCGGCATCCAGCGCCGCCGAAAACCGCTTGCCTTCCACGGTCTGCTCGTCCACGGACATGGCCGTGATCTGAAGGTCGTCGCGGCCCGACGCGACTTGAATGGACGCATAACGGCCCTGCGCCGCCCGCACTTCCACGATAGCTTTATTCCGCGTTGCTCCGGCGAGATGAAACCGGCCCTCCGCGTCGGTCTGCGTATGCGTGTCGCCGGCACTCATGAGGCTGACGTCCGCCCCGGAAATCGGTCTGCCGTTCACGTCCAGCACCGTGCCGCCGACAAAGCTGTCGGTGCGCGGCAGGGCCAGAGGCGCAAAGCCGATTACTGTCCCCGCTGCCTTCTTGGACTGCTTTGTGAATTGGTAGCCGAAGCCCTCGGCCTGTACGCCGACTTGATAGGTCGCATCGGGAACCGCCGGAGCAAACTGGTACTGCCCGGCGGTATTCGTTTTTGCCGTGCCGACTCCAATGCCGTCCTGGCCGGAAGCGTGTTCCCGGTACAACGTTGCGGTCGCGCCGGCGACGGGCTTGCCGTCGGCGCTGACGACTCGCCCGCGCACGACCACGCCAGCGTGCGCGGCCAGCCGCAGCGTCAGCGGCTTGCTGCCGTCTGCCGCTGGGGTTCCTGCCGGGGTGGACAGCCCGCCGCCTGCTGCATACAGCCGCATGTCGGGCATAAGGCCGGGCGCGTCAAACGTGAACCGGCCGTGCGCGTCGGTGACCTGCTCCGTGTCCTGCTCCTGCTGGCTCTGCCCCGTGGCGGTCACTTTCGCGCCTGCAATGGGCTTGCCGGTGGGACCGACTACAATGCCGCGGACGACTGCCGGATGCAGCGGGGCCGTGGATGAGAAGTTGATGGTCTGGGTCTGGCCGTCGGCAACGACCACGCGCTGCGGGTCGGCGGCAGTCATACCGGGGTCCGCTTCTAAGAAGACCTGCTGGCCGCCCGGCGGCACATGGAGCATATACCGGCCTGCGTCGTCCGTGCGGGCATACCCGCCGCCGCCCGGACCGTCTACAGAAATGCCAACACCGGGAATCGGCTTGCCGGTCTTAGAGTCCGAAACGGTGCCGGAGAGAATGCCGCCGTGAATCAGCGTGAAGCTGATGCCGGGCGTGTCGCCGCCGGGGACCACGACAGCAGGCTGCGCCGCCGCTGTCCAGGGCCACGGTTCCGCCGTCGGCACTCCCTGGAAACCGTCAATGCTGACGGTGTAGCTGCCGCGCGGCATCCCCGCAATCTGGTAGTGGCCTGAAGCGTCCGTCGCCCCATTCTGCCGGGTTCCGCTGCCGCCCAGCGGCAGGGCCGTGACCGACACATGGGCGGCGGGCTGCGCGGGGCCGTACATCACGATCCCCGACAGCGAGCCGCCGTGGGCGACCTGCACCGCCGCGTCTGGCGTCACGGGCGCTTTGGCAAGCGCAACGTTCTGGCTCCAATCCGGCTGCACCCAGCCGGTGCCGGCGACCGCCAGCCGCAGCGTCCACCCTTGCGGCAGCCCGGCGAATGTCGCCGTGCCGTCGGCGTCGGTAACGGCGCTGAGGTGATCCGTGACGGCCCCATCCCAAGGACTGTATTCGCGGTCTTTAAGCAGCGCCAGTGGGAAGACTCGCACTCCCGCCAGCGGCTTGCCGGCCTCGTCACGCAGGCGAACATGGACTTGGGTGGCCGGCGTCAGCGTCACAGTCAGGCGATCGTCGCCTAGGGGGTGGTTGCTGATCCGAGGCAGCGCAACCCCTTCCGGCGCGATGACATACAGTACTGGGATTTGCGCGGTGTCCGGCTTCGGCGTTGTCAAAACAATGTCGAATGTCCCGTCAGCGGCTGGATGCAGTGCCTGCTCCTGCGTGACTGTCTGCGTCCGGTAATCCACCAGCGCGTAGACGATCTGCGCGTCCGCGGCCGGCTTCCCCACCGGGGTCAAAATAACGCCTTTCAGATGAAGCGCCACGGGCGGCTTGGGGTCCGCCGCCACGTGGGCCGCGCCGAGCGCAAGCGCCGCTGCCAGCAGCGCGGGGGTGAACAGGAGGGAATGGCCGGACTTCAAGCGCTTGCGATCTATCATTTCGGGCCTCTTTCTGTTGGTCCAACACTTAGGGTATAAAAACTCAGAGCATCAAATCTGGGGCTGTCGCTTACTCCCCAGGCCCTGCCTTCTGCGCGGCGTCTTGCTCTTCCATTAGGGCGCGAGCCGCGCCCGCAAGGTCTTTGCGGCTTTGATCCTCCACCGCGATGCCGTGCCAAGCCAGGCTGATATTGCCCCAGGCGGCGTGTGGGTCAGCATTGCGGCGCAGGCTTGCCTCATACCAGCCAATCGCCTGGGCGTACTGCTTGCGGTCAAACTCTTTGTTGCCTTTCCAGAAGGTCCATTCCGCCGACCAGGGCTGCCAGGTGCAGGCCAGCACATTGGCCGTCAGCAGCAGCGCCAGCGGCGCAGCCCACACCCAGCGCCGCCGCGGCGAAAAAAACAAATAGCCAATGCACAGGCCCAGCAGAAACCCGCCGACATGGGCGCCGTTGGCGATGTTGAGAAAATGAAGATACGTCCCGACAATGCAGAACAACCCCCAGCCGACCATGTAGCGCAGGTTGTCGCGATTGGCGATTGCGCCCCACACTGGGTACGCTCCGCGCCCGGCCCACATCAGGCCGAACATGGCGTAAACGACCCCCGACATACCGATCCCAGTCGTGCCGGACACCAGCATCTCCGTCGCCGAGCCAACCGCCGCGGCCAGGACAATGAACCCCAAATAAATCGCCGGCGGCAGGGTCCGCTCCAGAATACGTCCGAGCTGGACCAGCCAAAGCATGTCAAACAAGAGGTGCAGGACACCGCCGTGGATGAACACCGGCGTCACCAGCCCCCACACCTGCCCGTTCCAAATGTCCTGTGTGTCCACCAGCCCAAACGTGCCGAGGCGGGCGATCAGCGGACCGCCCTGCGCCCCCAGTGCCGACGCGCCGGTGAGGATCACCGACAGCGCCATCAGCAGGTAGGTCAGGATCGGCACGGACGCCAGCGGGTCGGCCTGCCGCCGGGGCTGCGAAAAGTCCCAGTTATCGGGCATCGTGAGTTCCTAAGCCAGCCGGTCCGGGACAATGTCCAGGCGCACCACGTCGTCCAGCGTTTCGCGGCGCGTGACTAGATCCGCCTGGCCGTTCTGGACAAAGACGCAGGCGGGCCTCGCAAACTTGTTGTAGTTTGACGCCATCGCGTAGTTGTAGGCTCCTGTAGACTGCACGGCGAGAATATCGCCCGTTTCAAGTGGCTGCGTTTGGGCGGCTTGAATCAGAATATCTGTCTCGCAGTGCTTTCCGGCGACTGCGACCGTCTGCGTCTTCGGCTCCCCGGCCCGGTTCGCCGCCAGCACTTCATACACCGCGTCATAGAGCTGCGGGCGCGGGTTGTCCGACATGCCGCCGTCAATCGCGGCATAGGTGCGGGTTCCGGGCGCTTCCGGGATCGCCACTTTCTTGATGACCCCGACCGTGTACAGCGTCGTTCCCGCTTCGCCGACCAGAGTGCGCCCCGGCTCCTGCCACAGCTCCGGTTCGGGAATGCCATACTTAGCTAAGGCCGTTTTGAGGGCTGAGACAACTGTTTCGGCGAACTCGTCATACGTCGGCGGATGCTGATCCCCCGTGTACCTAATGCCGAGGCCGCCGCCAATATCCAAAACGCCGGGCATCCAGCCGGTCGCGTCGGCGACTTTTCGCACAAAGCCGACCATGATGTCAATCGCCTGCTCATGGGTCTGCGTGTCCAAAAGCTGAGACCCGATATGGCAGTGCAGGCCGACAATCTCCAAATGCGGGGCCGCGCCGAGGGCTTCCGTGACCGCTTCCATCGCCCCGCCACCGGCGGCAGACAGGCCGAACTTGGTGTCTTCCTGCCCCGTGCGGATGCGCCGGTGCGTGTGCGGGTCAATGCCGGGGGTCACCCGGATCAAAATCTTTTGGGTCTGTCCGCGCTCTTTTGCCAGCGCCGCGAGGTGCCGCAGCTCGGATAAGTTATCCACGACCACATGGCCGACCCCGTGTTCCAGCGCCATGCGAAGCTCGGCATCGGACTTGTTGTTGCCGTGCAGCAAAACACGTCCCATTGGAAAGCCCGCTTTCACGGCCGTATACAGCTCGCCCGCCGAAGCGACATCCAGGCTCATGCCTTCCGACTCCATCACCTTGCAGATCGCTTGGTTGAGGTAAGCTTTAGACGCAAACGAAATGTCGTTCTTCGGATAGCGAGCTGCAAACGCCGCTTTGTACCGGCGGCAGTTATCCCGGATGACCGCTTCGTCCATCACATACAGCGGCGTCCCGAACTCCTGCGCCAAGGCTAACGCATCGCACCCGCCGATCTCTAAATGTCCCTGCGCGTTGATGCGCTGGCCGCCAAGCAGCATGATTCCCGTTCTCCACTCTTTCCGATGACATAAAAAAGACCCGCACCGCCAAAAAGCGGACGGGTTTTGTGAGTTGATTTTAGCACGGAACCGGCGTGTAAGTCAACAATCCGGCTTCCACCCCGGCTCGTTCCTAGCGCGGCCCGATGGGCAGCGTAAACGCTGACGGCATAGAGCTGAGGAGGCCGGCGAGCGCAGCATACCAGGCGGCCAGCGCGGTCGCCAGGCCAAAGTAGCCGCCAATCTGTTTTGTGCCGCCGCCGAGGGCGTCAATGGACAGCAGCAGAAACGTCACGAACAGCAGCGCAAACACCGTGATCAGGGCAAGATTTGTTTTGAGGCTGGCCAGAAGCATGAGGCCGGTAAAGACGGTCCAGCCGATCAAAAAGAAGCCGAAGGCGGCTTCGTTCGGGATCAGCTTGAGCTGCAATGACGCGCCGACGGCCAGCCAAAACGCGCCGTAGGACGTGAACGCCGTCGCGCCGAACGTGTTGCCGGTCTTAAACTCCCACATTCCCGCCAGGAGCTGGGCCAAACCGCCGTAGAACAGCGCCAGGCCGATGACGACTTCCGCGCCGACAAACAGCTTGGCGTTCGCTGCGCTGAGGACAAAGGTGGTCAGCGCGAACGCGCACAATCCGAGCGGGGCAGGGTTCGCCGGCGCGGTGAGGGGCGTCGGGACAGAAAGTTCTTGTTCATGCAGAGTTTGTGCCATGATTTTCTCCTGGGCAAATGTGTTAAATTGCAACTGAGCAGATTATATCATGATTGTCAAGACTGCCTGGCTCAATGCTCCAAGAAATACCGGACGTTCGTCACGATCACGTCGCGGCGGTTCAGCAGGGCGAGCTTCAGCAGCGGCCCGGCCTGGTTATGAAGCAGCGCGTGCCAAAGCTTATAGGACACCAGTTCCGGCAGGACAATCGTGATGACATCATCGGAGCGCTCTTTTTGGACGGCATCAATATAGCGCAGGAGCGGGCCGACCAGCGAGCGGTACGGCGACTCCATGATCACCAGCGGAATGTCCCCGTCGACATGGGCCTGCCAGTCTTTTTTCAGCGTCGGCGTCCGGTCCGGCTCGGTTTCAATGTAAACCGCCCGGACATCGTCGGAAGTCAGACGCGCATAGTTCAGCGCTTCAATGATGCCCCGGTGCATCCGAGGAACCAGCACCAGCACCGTGTTATGCTTGGGCGCGACTAACGGCTTGTCGTCTAGCGACAGCTCTTCTTTCATTTCTTTGTAGTGAAGGTTAATCCGCAGAAAGAACATGACCATCAGCGGCATCAGCACCAAAACAATCCAGGTGCCGTATTTCAGCGGCAGGAACGGAACGATCCGATCCCCATCATCGAACTTCGACACCGCGATAATAAGCGTGACAATTCCGGTCGCAATCGCACCGAGGGCATTAAAGAACAGCGACGCCTGCCAGCCCTTTTCGCGGGTCCGCAGCCAGCGGCGCACCATGCCGTACTGAGCAATCGTGAACGACGTGAAAACGCCGATGGCGTACAAGTTCAAGAGATTGGAAACGATGCCGTGGAAGACCAAAATCAAGATGATTGCGGCGACCGACAGCAGCAGAATGCCGTTGGAATAGGATAACCGGTCGCCGATGTTCGCGAGCTGCCGGGGCAGAAAGCTGTCGCGGGCCAGCATAGACGCAAGCTGCGGAAAGCCGGCAAACGCGGCATTCGCGGCGATGACTAAAACCAAAGCCGTCGCATACTGAACCACATAAAACATAAACCCCAGCGCGTGCGGCCAGGCCGTATGGGCCACTTGGCCGACGACGCTTTGATACCCCGGCTGGCTCTGGTCAATGTTGTGGTAGATGCCGTAACGGTTCGCGAGAAAGGTCAGGCCGAGAAACATGGTCGTCGCCAGCCCGCCCATCCAGGCCATCGTCAGCGCGGCGTTTTTGTCCTGCGGGGCTTTAAACACCGGAGTCGTGTTTGAGATCGCTTCCACGCCGGTCAGCGCCGTGCAGCCCTGCGAGAACGCCTGCAAGACCAGATATAAACCGACCCCGCGCAGGCCCATCTTGGCGTTGTTCAGCGCTGTCCCCGTCTGAATTGCCGCTTCTGTGTGCAGGGGGTGCGTTCCCAGCGTGATCAGTCCGGCGGCAATGGTGGATAAAATCGCGAAGATAAACAGATACGCCGGGCCGGCGAATGCCCAGCCGGCTTCTTTGACCCCGCGCAGGTTCAGCATCGTCACGATCAAAATGGCGACCACGCACATGGGAACCAGGTCCGGCTGAAGCACGGGATAGGCCGTAATCATGGCGGCGACCCCGGCGGCCACAGACACGGCGACCGTCAGAATGTAGTCAATCAAGAGCGACGCGGCGGCGACAAGCGACGGCACCGTGCCGAGGTTATCCCGCGAAACTGGGTAGGCCCCGCCCCCTTCCGGGTAGGCGAAAATGATCTGCCGGTAGGATAAAACGACCGTGATCAGCAGTGCGGCGATGCCGAGGGCAATCGCCCAGGCAAAATGCAAAGCTCCGGTTCCCGCCAGGATCAAAATGCCGAGAATGGACTCGGTGGCGTAAGCGTTCGACGACAGCGCATCGGAGGAAAAGATCGGCAAGGCCAAAAAATTCGGCAGCTTGCCGTGGCCGAGGCCCGACGTCGGCAGGGCGCGTCCGAAGACCAGGTGCCGGAGGAGTCCCAGGGCGCTGTCGTACTTATGCGGGGGCGGCAGGGCGGTCGGCTCGGCAGGCTGGGGCGCGTTGCCGCGCGTCTTCGGCGGCAGAACGGGGGTGGACATGGAAGCATCTCTCAGTGTGGTCAGGTTTGCCGGGCTGCCGGCAGCGGCAGCAGAGACATCTTCTCCTATTGTACCCGACGGTTCTAGGAACTTTTACTTCCTGCGCCTTGATGTGCTATAATCCCCTTATATTGTGATACTCTCCTAACAACCACTATGAAAAACTATCTTCTTCCTCTCTCCATCGCCATGCTCGCTCTGTCCGCGCCGGTTTCCGCACAGGCTCCTGCCAACTCTTTCCCGTTCGTCGTGCCGTGGGATGATGCTTCGCCCGGAACGCTCACGGATGTCTCGTTTCTTAATGCCAAGCCCGCCGGTGTCCACGGGTACATCGTCGCCGCGAACGGTCACTTCGCCGAGGCGAATACGAAAAAACGAGTGCGCTTCCTCGGCACGAATTTTGCCGGAAAAGATGCGTTCCCCTCTCACGCCGATGCCGAGAAAGTCGCCGCCCGGATCGCCAAGCTCGGCATCAATTTGGTCCGCCTGCACCACATGGATAACAGCGACTGGGGCCAGGACGCGAGCATTTGGGACTACAGCTACAAAGACCGGCAGCATCTTGACGCCGTGCAATTAGACAAGCTGGACTATTTGGTCGCCCAGTGTAAAAAGAACGGCGTGTATGTCAACCTCAACCTGCACGTCAGCCGTCAATTCAGCGCCGCCGACGGCTTCCCTGCCAGCGTTGGTCAGATCCCGACATCGTTTGACAAGCGCGTGGACGAGTTCGACCCGCGCATGATCCAGCTTCAGAAGAACTACGCGCATGACCTCTTAACCCATATCAACCCGTACACGCATTTGTCGTACACGGCGGACCCGGCAGTCGCCGTCGTTGAGATCAACAACGAAAACTCGCTGGTCGGCGACCCGTGGGCAACGCTCGGTGCAGGCTTGGATACTCTGCCAGAGCCGTTTCGCGGCGAGCTTGCCGGGATGTGGAACACTTGGCTGACGCAGAAGTACGGCACCGATGCCAAACTGCAAGCGGCCTGGACGTCTGGGCTAACGCCGCCTGGCCCTGGCCTGCTGTCCCCGGCGTCCGAGTGGGGGCTGGAGCATCAGGGGACGTCGCAGGCCGTGTCTGCGCCGGACACCGGCGGCATCAAAGCTACCATCACCCAAGCCGACGGCACGGCCTGGCATGTGCAGGCGCATCAAACAGGCCTGGACCTGCACGATGGCGAGACGTACACGGTGACGTTCCGCGCCAAAGCCGACGCTGCCCGAACCCTGCCCGTTGCCGCGAGCTTGGACCAAACCGACTGGCATAACATCGGCTTGGACGAAAATGCGGCGCTGACAACCGACTGGAAGCCGTTTTCGTATGTCTTCACGGCCCATGACACCGTGCCGAGCCATGCCCGCTTGGCGTTTACCCTGGGCGGCCAGACCGGGACCGTCTGGATTGATGGTCTGCAAATCCACCCCGGCACGGACAGCACGGGCCTCCTGCCCGGCCAGTCGCTCGCAACCAAGACCGTAGACATCCCCGTCTCTGCGCTGAAAGTTCAGCATGATGACTGGATTGCATTCCTTGCCGGTACCGAGCGGTCTTATGCCGACAACATGCGCGGCTACCTCAAAAACACGCTGCACGTTCACGCGAACGTCATCTGCTCTCAAATCTCCTGGGGCGGGCTGACCGGCCTGAGCCGCGAAGCGAATATGGACTTTGCCGACAACCACGCCTACTGGCAGCACCCGGCGTTTCCGCACAAACAATGGGACTCAAAAGACTGGAACATCCCCAATACGCCGATGGTCGCCGATCTCGCGTCCGGCGCAGGCGGGACGCTTCGCGATCTTGCCGAGAACCGGGTCGCCGGCAAGCCGTACACTGTGTCTGAATACAACCACCCCGCGCCGAATGACTACCGTGCTGAGACTCTGCCCGAACTCGCGACATTCGCGGCTTTCCAAGACTGGGACGCGATCTACTTGTTCGACTATGGCGCTTACGGTGCCGGCGTCCAGAACGACAAAATCAACAACTACTTCGGCATCGGCAGCGATCCCGCCAAAACGGCGTTTCTGCCCGCCGCCGCCATGATCTTCCGGGGGATGCAGTTCGACCGTGCAAAGCTTCCATCCAGCATCACCGTCCCAAAACAGGACATGATCAGTACGGAAACTGTGGCTGCCCTTTGGAAAAAACCGCTCCCGCAGATTCGCTTCGCGCCCGGCAGCACTCCTCCAGTCAGCATTGATGATGCCTTAAGCTTTGCGCCGCAGACTCATCCGCAAGTGCCGGATATCTTCTCGAGTGCGCTCTTGCTGAACGATGAGCCAAAAGCAATTAGGCTGGATGCATCAAAATATGAATATGGGATTACGACCCTAAAGACAGCAAGCAGCAGCCAATACCTTGCGCTCAGCGGCTCGACTCAAACTGTTGTGGGTTATGTCGGCGGGCAGACCGTGACGCTGGGAGAAAATACGCTGATGTTTCCCGCCTTCGGCAACAACTTCGCCTCGATGACGCTGACGGCGATGGATCAAGAACCAATAGCACTGTCGCAGAAACTGCTGCTGACGCTGGTGGGGAAAGTGGAAAATCAGGGCATGGGGTGGAACGCGGATCGCACGAGTGTCGGCGACCAATGGGGACAGGGGCCAACGGTCGCCGAGGGAATTCCGGCGATGGTTTCGCTCAAAACCAATGGCCCGCGCATGGTCTGGGCATTGGACGGTACAGGGGCGCACAGCCAGCGCGTCCCGGCGACTTATGCAAACAGCACGCTGACCTTTACGGTTGGGCCGCAGTTTAAGACGCTGTGGTATGGGGTGGAGAAGTAGAAGCCCCCCGCCCCAATTTTGGGGGGGGATACAGAGAAGAGCCGGCCAAGGCTGGACCGTCTTTTCTTATTCCGGCTCCCCAGAATTGGGGCGGGGGGCTTTCTACCATTCCAGCCGGAAGCGATAGTGGCCGGCGCCAGGCTGCGGGTCATGGATACGCACCACAGCCGTGTAATTGTTGAACGGCCCCGGCTGCTGGACCACCCGCACGGTGCCGCGTCCGCGCTTAGTCACATTGACAAACACCGGGCGCTCGGTCGGCAGACGCCCGAACATCTGCGAGTCGGCACTGGCGACAGATTTGCCGCTGAGGGTGCGCGTCTGCACGTCCCGCCCATGAATGGAAACCGCTGCCCGATCGTCCACATCCCCGCTCCAATCCAGCCGTCCGTCGGCATGAGCCACCAGCGGCAGCATCATCACGCCGAGAACCGCCAGCGACACTGCCGGTATAAAAGATCGCGTCATTTGCTTGCCTTTCAATGATGCCTAGCGGACCGCGGCATTGTGCTTGTCGCGGTAGATCGCGCCGCTGGTGCGGTTCAGCTCGCGGTTCAGGTTCCGGCGCTCGCCGCCGGTCAGGTGGCCGTTGTCAAAGCGGCGGTCCAAATGCTCCTGCGCGTGAATGCGGGCATCGCGGCGGTTGAGCCGGTACTGCTCACCGCGCGTGAGCTGGTCGCTCCCGACGCCCTGATGAATCCGTCCATGCTGGTCATGCAGGCGCTGGTTAATGCCCTGGGCCTGCGCCGCCATCGGCAAAAAGACCGCGCTGAGAATCGCCGCGCCTGCAAGTAATTTTATTGTGTTGATTTTCATTGGTAGCTGCTCATCTTTCCTGCCGCATTCTTCGCGGCACTTAGAAAGACGACGCCCACGCCAAAATGTTCATTGTTTTTGATAAACCCGCACATAATCCACATACATGTCGGCTAGGCCGCCATCGCGCGACAGGTCTACGGGCCAGCCGCCGCCGGTGGCAAGATTGATCAGAAAGAAAAACGGACGCTTTTTGCTGGCCGGCAGGGTCGCATGACGTCCGACTTCAATGTTGTCGCAGTAGTAAATCGTATCGGTCGCGGTGATCTTGCAGCCGTAGGTATGGAATGTTTCGTACCAGGTGGAGGGAATGCCGAACGTGTGCATCGTCGCCGGGTTGTGCAGCGCGGCATACGCTTTGTCAGCCAGCGCTTTTCCGGCCTCGCCCTGGTTCCAGGCATGGGGCGTAATTTGGTAACGGTCCCCAGAGTTCGGCTCGTGCGGGCCTTCCCCGCCGTAAGCTTCAATGATGTCCAGCTCATCCACCGGCGCTTTGTCGCCGAGGGTTTTATAATCGGTGAGATAATCGGTCATCAGCCAGAACGCCGGCCAGGTCCCAATGGCATTTGGACCGATCAGCCGGCACTCAAAGTAGCAGGGGAGCGACACCTTGATCCCATGCCCGTCGTTTTTGAGGGAAGAAATTAAGCCGGCGCTATGGGATTTTTCACTGGCGCGTATCCGCAGATACGTGTCTCGTTGCTGGAAGGGATTGCCTGCCGCCTCCGGCCCCGTAAACGGCAGCGTGCTGAAGTCCTGGCTGCCGTTCGGCGGCTTGTGGGGGTAATATATCGCGTTCGGGTCGGTGGTGGAAACCGAAAGCGGCCCCTTAAAGTCATCAGCAAAGACCTGATGCATTCCCTGTGCCGCCGGTGGTGGGTCTGCCGGCATTCCTTCGTTCCAAGACACGCCGCCGGTGTTGTAAAGCTGGAGATAGCAGTTGTCGCGCAAAGTCCCGGCCGTTCCGGTCAATGTCAGCGTCAGGGGACCATGCGGATACTTGTCGGCGGGAAAAACAAACACGCCGTGCCCCTGAGCATCCAGCGCGACCGTGGCGATAACTGAGTCTGTGCCAAACTTCCCACCCTGCTTCCAGCATTTCGCCGTCACGGCCTGAAAGCCGGGAGCCGCGAGAACAATTTGTGTACGGCCTTTGATGTCCGCGCAGTAAGGCGGTGACACGACAGACACCTGGTTCCTCGGATAAGTTTTGGCTATCGCCGCACGAACCGTTGTTTGGGCCAGTGCCGGGCTGACCGCTGCCATCGCCGCCGCAACACTAAATGCAATCAACAGCCGTCGCTTCATGTGGTTTTTCAAACCGCCGGGAACTCCTGCTGCGAGTAGATTAGACGCGCCGAATGCCCGTCCCGAAACAGCCGCGCGGCCTGCGCCGTGTCATGGGTGACAAGTGTGTCGTCAATGTCAAAGAAGATCATGGCGAAAGCCTTTATCTGGGAATATTGGCCCCTGAGTTAATTAACGCCTCAGTTGCTTCTTGAAAGCCGGGCATAAACTCCAGGTGATCCGGGTCCCAGTTACGGATCGCAAACCAGCTCAAAGCAATGCGCCCTGCTTTCTCCTGCACCTCCGGCGGCAATGCTTCAAGTCCCAAAATGCGCCGCCGGGCCGCGAGTTCTCGGATCGTATCTCCAATTCCCCGTCGTCCCTGATTCTTCCACAAGCACGTTTCCACCCAAGCAGCATCGAAGACCCAGGGCTGCAACACCGGATTGATGTCTATCAGCAGCGCCGAGCCGTCAGGTGGCGCGGTACGCGAGAACGCATTGCCAACGTGCAGGTCGCCGTGGCAGATCACAAAGGGGCAAGTTCGCAAGAGCCAGTCGTAATCTTGTTCGGCAAAAGCGGCAACAGAAACCCAGTCGCCCGGCGGATGACGTGCTCCGCCTTCCGCCAGCCATTGCATCACGTCTTTTAATGACAATTGGGAAAGAGGCTGGGCCGCGACCTGTTGCGCGGCTTGATGGAAACGCGCCGCTGCATCCAGCAGCATCTCCGTTTGCCGTCCTTGCCAAAGCGATCCGATGAGGCTGTAGAGCAGCCGCTCCGCCGCGAAAAAGTTGATCCGGTTACAGTTCTCTGGAACAGAAACGCAACCTGCCGCGAGAAACAGAGGAAAAAGAGTTGGATCGGCTGCCGCAAGATGCTCCGTCCAATACATTTCGCTCTCAGCAACGCCGGTTTTGATGATGACCGGCAGACTTGTTGCCTTCACACGCGCTGTAAAATGCAGATGCGGATGCCAGTCATGGCTCAGTTCCTCAACGGCAGGAGTGATGTCCTCCATAGATTGAAGTGCTGGATGATTATGCAATTCTGTCAATACAGATTGTAGAAGCATAAGTGCTCAAGATCGAGCCAAAAATCAGCCTGCAACTCAGTACCCGCGCACTTCAGCGACATAAAACTTGTTGATTTGGCTCATCAAGTCGTATGCTGTGATAGGCAGTACCATTTCTGGGATAAACAGCCAGCGCCTGCCCCTTGCGAACCCTGTTTCAAACGACGTTTTTTTCAGCCATGACTTGCTCTGTATCCGTGCTTGTAGGTCGCCGTTGTCCTTTAGAATGATTAACACCCCACGCCCGTTATAAATCACAGGCGTCCTTAGCCAGCGGTTCTTAAATAATCGCATTGTCCAACTCTTTGGGTACATCTTTTCGATTTGATCCCATGCAAGCTGTCCGACGGCAAACACCGAAGCATTATCTACCAGTCCCGCGTGGTCAACAATGATCGCTGGCATTTTCTTTTTTAGCCCGCTGCTAATAATGGCTATTGGTTCTACGAGAACCATCACTTGCCGCACTACCAGAAGAAGAAGCACCGTCGAGAGTAGTCTCAGCCAGTTGTTCTCATGTAGATGAGGCTGAAGCAAGCCCCAGGCGGAAGCAGCAAGCACGACTAGCCCAAAGTAGGTGACCAGAAGTTTAGCACGGGCAAATCGCATCTTGGGCCGGTCAAATTCAAAGGCAATCATGGCTGCTCCCTTAGCTGACGGCTCCAATCAACTCATTTACATTCTCAATACTGTTCTCTTCTAAGTAGCGTTCCAGTCCCTTCACTAAATCGGTGCTTGCCGTGGGGTTGACGAAGGTGGCGGTGCCGATGGCGACGGCGGTGGCTCCGGCGAGAAGGAACTCAATGGCATCGGTGACATTGACGATGCCGCCCATGCCGATGAGGGGGACATAGGGCAGGGCGCGATGGACCTGCCAGACGCAGCGCAGGGCGACGGGCTTGATGGCCGGGCCGCTAAGGCCGCCGGTGATGTTGGCAAGCCGGAACTTTCGCTTTTTAATGTCAATCGCCGTGCCGAGCAGGGTGTTGATCAAAGAAAGCGCATCGGAGCCGGCATCGGTCGCGGCGCGGGCAATGGGGACTAAATCGGTAACGTTCGGCGACAGCTTGGTAATGAGGGTCAAGTCGGTGACTTTGCGGATGGCGCGGATCAGCTCGGCAGTGAGGACAGGATCGGCAGCAAAATCACAGCCGTGCTTGACATTGGGGCAGGAAATGTTGATCTCCAGCCCGTGAACGCCCCCAGCGGCGGAAAGCTTCTCGGCCAGCGCGACGTAATGGGCGACTTCGTAGCCGACCAGGTTCACGATAATCGGAACATCGTACTGCCGCAGAAACGGCAGCTTTTCGGCGATGAAGTTGTCCACGCCGCTGTTTTGCAGGCCGATAGCGTTGAGCAGGCCCGACGGGGTCTCGACAATGCGCGGGGTGGGGTTGCCGAGACGCGGCTCTAAAGATGTGCTTTTGACGACGACTGCGCCGAGGGCATTCAAATCCACAATCTCAGCCATTTCCGGGCCGAAGCCGAACGTTCCCGAACCCGTGACAATGGGGTTTCGCAGCGTCAGCTTTCCGATTTTGACTTCTGTAGTTACCATGCCACCTCCGACGCTTCAAACACCGGGCCGTCGACGCAGCAGCGGACACGCCGGCCATCGGCCAAATCTAACACGCATCCCATGCAGACTCCGATGCCGCAGGGCATGGCGACTTCCACGGATAGTTGGCAGGAGACTTGGAGACTTTGGCATAAGTCGCCGACCGCCCGCATCATGGGGGTCGGACCGCAGCAGTAGACCGTCACCGGCCTGCCGGAATGCTCCGCAAGCAGCGGTCCCAGCACGTCGGTCACGCGCCCCGCTGTGCCGTGCGATCCGTCTTCCGTGGCCGCCCGCGTGTCTATCCCCGCTTCCTGAAGCTCGGCTTCGCAGAGCAAGAGGTCTTTGCGGCGTGCGCCGACGATAAACACGAGGTTCGGCTTGACTTCAGCCAGATGCAGTTCACGGGATAAAAAGACCAGGGGAGGGACGCCGTAGCCGCCGCCGACGAGAACGTGCAGGGCGTCAGGGCAGGTGTCGGGCCGGAACACCCGGCCGCCGAGCGGGCCGACGAGATCCAGCGTGTCGCCGGGCCGCTTGCGGGCCATGCCCTGGGTCGTCGGGCCGACAATGGAGTACAGCAGGCTGATCTGCCCCCGTTCCCGGTCCACGGTGTAGATCGAGAACGGTTTCCGCAGCAGCGGGTCGGTGCGCTCGGCGGTCAGCACATTGACAAAGTGGCCGGGCCGGGCCACGGCGGCCAGCGACGGCGCTTCGCAGACAACCACTTGGTGATCGGGGATCACGGGGTCGTTGGCGAGGATGGGAGCAAAAACTTGGTGAGGCATACGGGCATTATACCCGCAACTGCATTCGCCCGGCGACCCAAGCCGGGGTAGGAAGCTGTCACTTCTTGCCGCTTTGTGTCCCCAGCCAGGCCCGCTTCACTGCCGACAAAAGCGGCTCGCGCTTTCCTGCCGGCAGGGTGGGGCAGTAGCCGCTGCCGAGTTCCCAAACCATGACTCCACCGAGGCCCTGCGCCCGCGCGTAGGCCACTTTCTTGGTGCAGAGAATTTCATTGTCATACGACACGAATTGCTTGGCCGGCCCGTCAATGCTCAAATACGACGCCTGGGCCAGCGGGTCCCAGCGGGCGCGGCCCGGCTGATAGTAGGTGCTGAGAATGGCCGCATAGGGAACGCCGGTCTGCATGGTCACGCCCGAAATCGGCTGTCCGGGGGCGTCGGCTCCGGTCCAGACCGTGCCGTAGAACGCCGCGCCGATGCCGAGCTTCCGGCGCGGAACTCCGGCGGCGATGAAGCGCTCCACCATGCCGGACGCCGATGGGAATGGCTGGCCGGGGTTCATCCTCGCTTTGCCGTTGCCGTAAAGCGCCGAGTTGTGCCATGTCTTGAAGCCGGTCCAGGGTCCCGCCAGGTCATAAGTCATCAAGTTGATCTGGTCAAACTTGGCCGAAAGCCGTGCAAACATTTCGGGCTGGGCGGCGGTCGCCGCCGTCAAGAGCAGCTTCGGGCTGGCCGCTGTCATCTGCGTTTTGAGGTCTTGAATGAATACTTCGTAGCCCGGCGCATCGGATGAAGCCAGCGGCTCCATGTCAATGTCCAGCCCGTCGTAGCCCCGCGAGGTCACGAGATGCACCAAATTGTGAACAAATACAGGCCGGTGGGCATCGCTGTACGCGCCCCGAAACGCCGCTGCGGACAGCCAGCCGCCGACCGACAGCAGTACCTTCCGGCCCGCTTTGTGTGCCGGGAGAAGGACGGCGGCTGAGTCGGCCGGCGTGATGTTGTCTTTGCTCGTGTCTACCGAGCCGTCCGCGGCGGGGACGACCGCAAAATGGATCAAATGCGAGAACGCCGAGTAATCAATTGCCGAAGGCGTCAGCGTCCCCGCTTTCTGCACCCAGACCGCGTAATACGCCGATACCCACAGCGGGTTTGCCTTCGCGGGATGTTTAACCGGAGCAGCAGCGACGGCTTGAAGGCTGAGTGCCGCCAGCAAAGGGAGAACGAGAGCGAGTTTTAGAAGGCTGTAGTTCATGGGGGTTCGTGTCAGAAAGAAGCCAGGCAGTAGAACCCGGCATTGCTTATGCCGGGTATCTGTGCGCCCCTTGCTGCTTAATAGGCATCGCTACCAAACAGGTCAGAATAAAGACCCGAAATGTAGATGTTTTTGTACCAGTCCATTTGGCCTCGATGAATAGACTTGACATGACCATCCACGAACAGCGAATTGCAGTTCTGATGGTGACGGAAGCGAGGCATGTCGCCCGGCGTCGCATAAGCGTAGGATGCCCAATGCGTGTTTGACCCGGCGTCCACATCAGTCGTTACTTCAACGTGGGTGCTTTGATTTGTCGGTACGCCATTGACAATGGGACCAATCCCTGCGGTCCAATTCTGCTCACCTGGATCAAATTCCGGCTGCTGATACCCGTCAACTGCTTGTCCTTTTTCTAAGACCATAATTTTGTCGGCAGGGGAGTCGATCTGAGCAAGACCTGCGGTTTTAGGCGTAAATCCTGGTGCCTCGGTAGTTGTTTGAGGATAAGTGCCGTAACCGTTTCGGCAAAGCTGCCAGTTGACCCCGTATTCTGCGGATTGAGCGCTGGGGAACGACGGGCAAGCCCAAACTCCGTCCGCGCCATAAGAGAGTGTATCACCCTGTGCCGATGTCGAGACCTTCCCATTTTTCACATACTGGTAAATGGCAGAATACCAGTCAATGGGATCATTCATGTCTTTCGGATTAAAGTATTGCAGCATCGGAAATTTTTCATCCGCGTCCTGCGTGTATTCTGTCATCGCCAACCCCATCTGCTTCAGATTGGAGATGCAAGTGGTCTGGCGAGCGTTCTCGCGAACTTGAGAAAAGACGGGGAACAAAATCGCGGCGAGAATCGCGATGATGGCGATGACGACGAGCAGCTCAATAAGAGTGAAGCCCGTCTTGCGGTGCGTGGTGCGCTGCATGGGTGGTTGCCTTTCGGGACAAGAATTCGAGAACGACTGGGCGAGAATGCAACAGTGCAGAAAGTCGTGCCGCGATGCGAAAGAACATTCAGCGATGAATGGGGGAAATGCCGTAAGAGGAAGCGATTAAGACAAGGGCGGAGCCGCTGTGGACCCGCGCACGATCAGCTCGCCGTGCAAAGAAATCTGAACGCCCGACAAGTCAGTGTCTGGGCCTTTTCCGTCGTCAAGCCGGTCGAGCAGCATCGTTGCCGCCGTCGCGCCGATCTGGGTCAGCGGGTGACGCACCGTGGTCAGAGCCGGAACCAAATCTTTGGCATAGGGGGCGTCGTCGAACCCGACCAGGCTCATGTGATGCGGCACGGAGACGCCTGCCTCGGCGCAGGCCGTGTACGCCCCGGCCGCGATGCCGTCGCCGCCCGCAAACACGGCGGTGGGCGGCGCAGGCAGAGTCAGCAGGCGCTTCATGCCCGCGTGCCCCCATTCGCGGGTGTATGCGCCTTCCAGCATCAGGGTGAGGTCAACCGGCAGGCCGAACTCCTGCATTGCGGCGACAAATCCTGCCCGGCGGGGCGCTGTAGACGGTGAATTGGCCTGCCCGCCAAGCAGGGCGATGCGCGAGTGGCCCAGCCCCGCCAGATGGGCGACGACCTGGCGAACGGCTTCGGCATTGTCAATGTCCACCTGCGAGACGCGTGGGTCGAGCGATGTGCCGTTGATCAGCACGAATGGCAGGCCGGCTTCGGTCAGCGCCGGGACCAGGCTGCTGTCGGTCAGAGTCGCCACTAACAGCAGGCCGTCCACGCGCCGGTCGCGGAACGCCGGCAGGCTTTCCGCTCCGCTCCATTCCAGCCCCGTGTAAAGCGTGACGTTCTGGCGGCGCTCGGTCGCCGCTTGAATGATGCCGTCCAAGACCGCCCCGAAGTACGAGTCTGCCACCAGGCCGGGGTTCGGCTGGGGGAACACAACGCCGAGGCAGTCCAGCCGCTTCCGGCCTAGGCCCCGCGCCATCGTGCTGGGGTGGTACTGCAAGCTGTCAATTGCTGCCTGGACGCGGGCGCGGGTGGCGGGGACCACGCGGCGAGGGCCGTTGTTCAGAACGTAGCTGACCGTCGCGGTGGAAACTCCGCTGGCCCGTGCGACATCTTTGATTGTGGCGGCTTTTGTCGGCATTGCGATAATTGTTTATCTAACCGAATAGAAGCCTCTGTTTGCTTCTTTCTAATCGGTTAGATGCATTATAACGCAGCTTTTCCCGGAAGTCAATAACTCTGCATGAAACGTGCAAAATTATTTTCTCACAGGCGTGATGCGGCGTTTCGGTCCAAGTAAATGCGGACGTTGGAGTGGAGGCGCAGCAGGGAGGCTGGAACAAGTGCCGTTTCTTCGCCGCCAAACGCTTCCTGCACGATCTCCGCTTTCGCCGCGCCGCCGGCGAGAACTAGAATTTCCCGCGCGTCCAAAATCGTGCCGATGCCCATAGAAACGGCTTGCCGAGGGACGTGAGCCAGCCCGCCGAAGCCCTCGGCCGCGTCTTCGCGCGTCACGGGGTTAAGTGTGACCAGCCGGGTCCGCGAGTCCGGCAGGCTGCCCGGCTCGTTGAAGCCGATATGCCCGGTGCGCCCGATGCCGAGAATCTGCAAGTCAATCCCGCCCGCGCCGGCGATCTGCGCTTCATAGTCTCGGCACCTGTGGGTGATCTGCTCCGGCGTGCCGGGGTTGCCGTCTGGGACTAACCAGCGGCGGCAGGGGACGTGCCGGAAGAGATGCTCCTGCATGAAAAAATGGTAGGAGTGCGGAGACTCCGGGAGCACGGGGTAATACTCATCCAAATTGAAGCACGTTATCCCGGAAAAGTCTAACTGCCCGTCTTGATGACGCTGAACAAGGCGTGCATAGACGCCGAGCGGGGTTGAGCCGGTCGCAAGGCCCAGAACGGCATTCGGCTTCTCCTGAACCAACGCCGCAATGCGCCCGGCGGCAGCGTCGCACAGCGCGTCGTAATCGGAGACAACAGTGGTGATCATGGCAGTGTTACAGGGGACGGTAGTTGACGCCGAGCGCGTCTAAAAGAGAGAGCATCGCGAGCAGGCGCGAAAGAAAACCAGCGTAATTTTTGCGGCCGGGCTGTGTCCAAGCGACCTCTGCAAACGCCGACAGGCGCGGAAATGCTTGGTATTCCACTTGGGCGGTCGTCGGCATATACTCAGTCCAAAGCTGGCACTGGATTCCCAGCACATGAGGCGCTTTGTCCGGCGGAAGGGCCGCCGGCACGGGATCGTAGCCGTAGACCATCGGCAGGGTCAGCAGCTCGCGGAACGCCAGCGGCTCGCTGCTGCGGGCGTCGGCCTGGTAGAAGTTGAAGTAAGTATACTTCTGCGGGGCCATAACCACGTCATGGCCTTCCGAGGCTGCTTCAATCCCGCCTTCTTCGCCGCGCCAGGACATCACGACGGCGCCCGGCGACAATCCGCCTTCTAAAATCTCGTCCCATCCGACCAGCGTCCGCCCCTGCTGGGTCAGGAACTCGTCCATGCGCTGGGTAAAGTACGCCTGCAACTCGTCTTCCGTCGTCAGTCCGAGCGCCCGCTTGATGTCCTGACATTTTTCGCTGTTCCGCCACTGGATTTTCACGGCTTCGTCCCCACCGATATGCACATAGGGTGACGGAAAAATGGCCATGATTTCCGTCAGCACACTCCGCAGAAACGCAAATGTCGGCTCGTCCGGCTGATACAAAGCCTCGTGGATGCCCCAGCGTGGGCTGACCTCTACCCGCCCGCCCGTGCATCCCAACTCCGGGTAGGCTGCAATCGCGGCCTGGGCATGGCCCGGCATCTCGATCTCCGGCACCACCGTGATATGCCGCGCGGCGGCATACGCCACAATCTCCCGCGCGTCGTCCTGCAAATAAAAGCCGCCGTAGGGGACGCCGTCAAACGTTTCCCTGCTGGGGTCAAACTCTGGGTCGGCGGGGTCTTTGAGCGCCTGTCCGACAAGTGTTTGACGCCGCACCGCGCCGATCTCAGTCAGCTTCGGGTATTTCTTGATTTCGATGCGCCAGCCCTGGTCGTCGGTCAAATGAAGCTGAAGCGTGTTCATCTTGTGCAACGCCAGCAGATCAATAAACTTCAAGACAAACGCTTTTGGCAGAAAGTGCCGGGATACGTCCAGCATCGCCCCTCGCCACCCGAACCGTGGCGCGTCTTCGATCTCGGCGCAGGGAACCGTGCCGTCGGCTTCGACCATCTGCCGCAGGGTCTGGAAGCCGTAGAACAGCCCGGCCCGCGCTGCCGCTTCAACAGTGATCCGCTCCGGCGTCACGGACAGCGTGTAGCCTTCGGGACCGAGCCGGGTCAAGCCTGGGTCAAGCCGCAGCTTGATCGCTGCTTGCGGGCTTCGTTCCAGAATGAGCGCAGCGCCGACAGTTTCACGCAGCATGTCCGCGAGAATCTCCGCTTCCGGCAGTGCGGCGGGGTCCGTGCTGATTTGGGTGTGGGGGGTGAGTTGAAAGTGACCGCCGGTGACGGAGACGCGCTGGGGCAGGGGAATGATAGAGAGTGTGTTGAGCATAAGTTAAGTTTAGCACCGCCGTTATGGAAAACCGGCATTGACCCAGCCGGACACGGTCTTTTTAACGCCTGGCAGCAAGCGGTGCATGAGCCGCCGCTTTGACCGTTTGGAGCAGCCGGTCTTTCTGGCCTGCCGGCTGGTTTGCCCGGTAGCCGTCACCGAGTTCCCAAATAATGACCCCGCCGAGGCCCTGCGTCCGGGCATACAACACTTTTTCGTGGACCAGCCGGGCATCGTCGTAGGACACGAACTTGCGGGCCGGGTCGGACGCCGCGCCGAGGCTCAGAAACGGCGCATGGGCCAGAGCATCCCAGTGATACGCGCCTGGCCGGAAATCCTGGTCCATGATGTCGCTGTACGAAAGCGTGTCCGTCTTGACCCCGGCGATGCTTTGGGCCGGGCCATTCGCGCCGGTCCAAACGTAGCCGTAGAACGCGATCCCGATGCCGAGCTTGCGTTTCGGAATGCCCGCCGCCGTGTAGAAACCGACTTTTTCCGCCACGCTGGGGTAGGGCCGAGTCGGCGTCAGCCAAGTCTTGCCGTCGCCGTACAACGATCCATTGTACCACGTCTTGAAGCCCGGCCACGTCCCGCTCAAATCATAGGTCTGAATGTTGATCTGGTCAAAGTCGTCTTGCAGCGCCGCGCACAGCTTCGGCTGGTCGCCCGGCT
Organism: uncultured Armatimonadales bacterium; assembly: GCA_964252595.1. GTDB lineage: Bacteria > Armatimonadota > Armatimonadia > Armatimonadales > Capsulimonadaceae > JANXMY01. Next base: position 39,160 of record CAXUNT010000015.1, on the reverse strand, counting down.
CCCCAGACGCTGGGATCGTCAGCAGCCACTTCGGGTTCCTGGCTTTCATTGCCGCTCGCAGTACCTGCACGAACGCCATAAAATTCGGCTCATCGGCAGGCAGGATCGGCTCCATGTCAACGTCAATCCCGTCGTAGCCGCGCGTCGCCGCGAACTGCACGAGGTTCCGAACAAACGCCGCCCGCGTGCCGGGCGCAATCGCCGCGCTGATCACCGGGCCGCTGCTTGCGCCGCCGAGGCAGATCAGCACCTTGACGCCAGCATGGTGAGCGCGTGTCACCACATCCGCCGACTCGGCAGGCGTGATCGTCTCCGGCAGCGTGCCGTCGGCATGGGGGACTACCGAGAAATGGACCAAATGCGTGATCGCTGAAAAGTCAATCTTCTCCGGCGTCAGTGCCCCGGTTTGGTTAGACGCCATGTAATAACCTGTGACCCACACCGGTGAAGATGCAGCCCGATCTGCATAAGTCGCAGCGTTCAGCGCCAGAAGCAGAAAGAAGCCGACAACGGTCGTTGATAATCTCATAGTGGCTGCCTTAAGGGTGCTGCGCGGGCGACTGGCCGGCAGCCGCGCTGCCACTGTTAGCAATGCTTGCTTTAATCGCCGCTTTCTGTGCGTCGGGAATATGCGGATTTTTGTCTACGTCCTGCATTTGGGCCTGTGCCGATGGGGAATGAGGTGCCGGCATCGGAACGCCGCCGGGTTCGTTTGTTTGAGGGCGGCAGCCGCTCAACACGAGTATACCGCCGCAAAGGACCACGGCGGGAAGAATTGCGCGACGTGTTTTCATAGTGCAAAACCTTCTGAGACAAGCCAAGCAGCCATATTTCGTATGACTGCTTGGCGTAGCAGCATTAATAGATCGGCGCGGAGGTGCTTGCACCCGCAACATAGATGTGGTTATACCAGCCGACCGCACCGCTCATCTGCGTCTTTTGAACGGCTTTGACGTGGCCGTCAACATAAAGCACATTGCCGCGCCCCCGATGGCGATACCGGGGCATGTCCGGCGGCGCAGGATAAGCGGCTTCTTGCGTTGCTGCCGGGTTCAGCGCCTCGTCATAATCGTGTTGAAGGTCTTTTGCGTAGTTTGGGTCAGTGAAGTCCGCTGGCCGAAGCACAAAGTTTGCTGCGGTTCCGTTGTTGGCGTAGTCTGTCCAATAATATTCTTCGGAGGCAATCAGCGGGTGACCACCGATGAGGCCCTGGCCTGCTTCCATGACCATGGCTAAGTCAGAAGGTGCGGTAACAAGCGCCAGTGAGACCGGCGTCGGCATGAATGTAGGATGGCAAAGGTCCTCATTGGCCGCATATTCATCCACTTCATTCGAGGGAAAGTCAGGACAACTCCAGACACCGCCCTGCCCATTAAAAACCGCTGTGCCGCCTGCTTTGCCGGTGGATGTTCCGTTCTTGACGTAGGGGTAAATCGCGTTCTGCCAGTCTAGGTAAGTACCATTCGCGTCCTGGTACTGGCCGCGCGGGAAGGTCTCATCGGAGTCCTGAGTATACTGGGTCATGGCGAGGCCAAGCTGTTTAAGGTTGCTCTCGCAGGTGATGGCACGGGCGTTCTCCCGGACGCTTTGGAAGACGGGGAACAGGATCGCGGCGAGAATCGCGATAATGGCGATGACGACGAGCAATTCAATCAAAGTGAATGCGCGGAGCGTGACGCCCGTTTTGCGCTGCATGGTGTGCTGCATGGATGTATGCCTTTCGGATGGGTTGCGGTCAGCAGAAGTAGTCCGTTCCAAATGGCGTCATTGCTTTGGAGGCAGGAGGCTTGCGCGTTCACTTTCGCCGTGAACGATGGTGTGTCTAAACGCTTAGATGCTTTGCCAAGATAAAGAGCGGCAACACAAACTAGCGCGGCGCGGCGGTCGAAGCCCGAACGATCAGCTCCGCCGGCAGGACAATCTGCGGAGCAGGAGCGGGACTGGCCGATGCTTCCGCGTCAAGCTGGTCCAGCAGGGTTGCCGCGGCGACCGATCCCATCTGCCGGAGGGGCTGGCGCACCGACGACAGCGGCGGGTTGAGATGCGCGGCGGCGGGCGTGTCGTCGAACCCGACCACGCTCAGGTCTACGGGTATGCGGACGCCGCGCTCTCGGCACAGGTCGTAAATCCCTTCGGCGATGCCATCGCCGCCCGCAAACACGGCGGTCGGCGGCTCAGGAAGCGCCAGCAGCCGCGCCATGCCGTCCCGGCCCCACGCCCGGTCGTACAGGCCGTCCAGTACCATTGCCGGATCGACGGGCAAGCCGCTCTCCGCCATGCCCCGCAGGTATCCTTCGCGTCGGGGCAGTGTACTCGGCGAGTTTTCCTGACCGCCCAAGAGCGCGATCCGGCGGTGTCCGAGGCCCGCGAGGTGCGCCACCACTTGTCGAGCCGCTTCGGCATTGTCAATGTCAATGTTCGAGACGGCGGCATCGGCCACTTGGCCGTTGATCTGGACAAATGACAGGCCCGCTTCGATCAGCGACGGCACGATAGTGCTGTCGGTGAGCATGGCGATCAGGATCAGGCCGTCCACGCGCCGGTCTTGAAAAGCCGGAAGGCTGTCCGCGCCGTTCCAGTCTAGGCCCGTATAAAGCATGACGTTTTGACGGCGGCGGGCGGCCTCTTGGACAATGCCATCCATCAGCGACACGAAGTAGGGATCGGTAAAGACGCTCGGATACGGATGCGGGAACACGACCCCGATGGCGTTCAAGCGCTTGTTCGTCAGCGCCCGCGCAATCGTGTTCGGGTAATAGCGCAGCCGCTCCATGCTGGCCTTGACCCGCGCTTTGGTGTCCACATCCACCTTGCGCGGCCCGTTGTTCAGGACATAAGAAACGGTCGCGATGGAAACACCGCTTTCGCGTGCCACATCGGTGATTGTCGGTCGAGACTTCGCCATAATTGTGTCTGTCTAAGCGCTTAGATGCAAGATAGTGTACCAAAGCTGTGAGAAAAAGTCAACTGCAAAACAGCTCCCACTGAGTTTATTTTTCGGCGGCGATTTTTTTGTTTAGGGGGAAAGAAGCGGCAAGGCAGCGTAATCCAGAGCCGTTACCGACGAAGGGTTGCGCCAAACTCGGCACAGCGGATGATCGGACACGCGCCTAAGCTGCGGCAGAGCCGCCTCCGTCGAATAGATTAGGGCGTTCATTTGAGAGGCGCGATACGCATACAGCGGCACGACAGCAGGCGATGTTTTTTCTCCGGTGGTGGGCGCCGAAGGCAGCGCGTAAAAAAGAGGGGACACGGTAGGCACGGGGACGAGTCCGGGCTGGGGACGATTCGGCGGGACGGCATAAAACGGGATGCTTCGCACCTGGCCCCACTCGTGCCGGGCGTCTACCGTGTCCCGCAGCGCGTAGCCGTCCGGCCCAGCCAGCGCGTACACCGGAACCGGCAGGGACAAGCGCGGGTCGTCTAATGAGAGGCGGTACATGAGCTGGTTGTAATTGTAGCGCGGTGTCACGTCTTTGACATCAGAATAAGTGTCCACATACGTCCCCTCGAAGTAGACGACGCGCCCGCCGTCCTGGTCAAAAAACGGGTGCTGCGTGGGATTATAGAACGTATAATGGTCGTGCGTGGCGATCTTGCGGGCGTACAGCCACGGGCCGACCGGGGTATCGGCTTCGGCAAACCAGACTTCGCCGAGAAATGACGGCGAGCCGTAAGCCTGGGTCGTAATCAAAATCCAGCGCTTTCGGTAGGGGTTCCAGTAGACCGAGCCGCCGTGCGATGTGACAACGGCGTCGGTGTCAATGTCCCGAAGCTGGGTCAGGACTTCCGACGGCTTCATTTTGCCGAGGGACACCAATTTCGCCGCTTCATCTTCTCCCAGCGCCGCCGTGTTCGCCTTCCAGGCCCAGATCAAATGCCCGTCGGCGGCGCGGTCGAGCGGCGTATCCGCGCCGCGAAACCGCTCGCCCGGCGCAAGGCAGGTGAACGCTTCGTAGGTCTTGGAGCCGAGAAGGTGGACCAGATCGGGGATGTTGCGAACCAGCGGAAATGCGCCCATCTCCTGTGTCTCAAAATAAAGGTACTCTTTGCCGTTCTCAGACACGCGGAACGGTTCGCCTTCCGGGTGCAGCGGGTCGTCCTTCGGGTACGTCCCAATCGGCACAAAAACGGCTTTCGCGTCATCAAATTCGGCTAGCCCGGAGCCGCTTGTCGCGCCGTCTTTGCGAATTTCCGCATAATGGGCCAGCAGCCTCTCTCGCCCTCCCTTGTTCATGGTAAACAGCCCGCCGATCCACACCGGCCCCGGCGCATCTTTGATTGGGATCATTGAGCGGCTGAACCCGTCTGCGTCCGTCCAGTAAGTCAAATCTACACCTTTGCTTGGGTCTAGCCCGCCCGCGCCCGGCGGCTGCGAAGTCGCCCCTGAGATCGCAAACTGCCCCAGCGGGTACGACGGCCTGTTGGTATCACCGAAGAACCAGACTAGCTTGCCCTGGTAGGCCGCCGCCATCACCGTATCCTGACCGAACACCTGCCCGTTCAGCAGCGGCTTCTGGATCGGGACGGCCTGCCCGACCAAAATGCTGTCCCGGTAGATGCCCGCGCCTGTGAGGCGATATAAGCGTTCGGCGATGTTGACCCGCTTAACTTTGATCGTCGCGCTGCCGCCGGCTTTGACCGCAAGTGTGATGCCTGCATAGCCGAAGGCGTCTTTCGGAAACTCGTATCCCGGACTGCTGACTTTGAAGAAAACGCGCTGCCCCAGCAGCTCAGGGTCACCAATTGCGGCAATGCCGCTGCTGTCCGTGTAGTAGCGCACCTCGTTGACTGTGCGAAGCTCCACCAGCGGTACCCCGCGCCCCGTCTCGCTGTCTACGACTGTGATACGGAAATAGTCTGACGGTGCGGCGTAGGCAGCGTGCGGCAGGAGAAGCATAAAGTGAAGCAGAATGGCGGCAAAGGTAGCGCAGCATTGAACCATGCCATAAATGGCACGGCTGTTGGGCGCAGACGCCACGAAACGCCCGCTTCGCGGGGTTAAGAGTAGAACCATATATCAAAATGTTTCCAGTGCCGCGAAGCGGTACTTCGTGGCCGAAGGACATGTAGCCGTGTCATTCATGGCATGGTCTTCAAAGGCGGCTACCGGCGCCCCATCGGCTCCTCATACTCATGCCGATTTGCCTTTGTGGCATCAAGCACCTGCTCTAACAAAACATTCTGCCGCTCCAACAGCTTGACGATATGCAGATAAGGCTGAGCCAAAATCCAAGGGAAGCGACAAGAGACCTAAGTCGCTCATTCTTCATGGCTTTTCCCGTTCGCCTTTCTTTTCTGCTGACTTAACTTCTTACCCTAAAATATGCAGGCCGTTGTCAACGTGCAGAACTTCGCCGGTCATGCCGCGCGACCAGTCGGACACCAGAAACAGGGCCGTATCGCCGACTTCTTCCGGCGTGGTGTTCTTTCGCAGCGGCGCCACTTCCCGCGCTTCCCGGTGCATGTCGGAGAACCCGGCGATGCCCCGCGCGGACAAGGTCATGGTCGGCCCGGCAGAAATCGCATTGACCCGGATGCCTGACGGACCGAGGTCGCTGGCGAGATACCGCACCGACGCTTCCAACGCGGCTTTGGCTGCGCCCATCGTGTTGTAGTTTTGGATCACCCGCTCCGCGCCGAGGTAAGTCAAAGTCAGCAAACTGCCGCCGTCCGTCATCAGCGGCTCGGCGGCCTTGGCGGCGGCGACGAAGCTGAACACCGACGCTTCCACGGCGGTCCCAAAGCTGGCGCGGGACACATCCAGGAAACGGCCGCTGATGCCGTCTTTGGGCGAAAACGCGGCGGCGTGGACCACAAAGTCCAGCCGGCCCATTTCCGTGCCAAGCCGGGCATGGAGCGCGTCAATGTCGTCTTCTTTCGTCAAGTCGCAGACTTGCACAAAGGCCGTGGACGCTTCCCCCAGCGACCCCACCAGCTTCACGACGTCTTTTTCCTCGCGCTCGGTCAGGACGCTGTACGCCAGCCGCGCCCCTTCCCGCGCGAGGCTCTGAGCGCAGCCCCAGCCGATGGACCGCTCATTGCGGACTCCGTAAATAATGCCCTGCTTGCCGTCTAAAATGCCCATGATCGCGCTCCCGTGCAAAAACCAGAATGATGGCATTATACCCGGCATTTTCCTACCCGGCATTTGACCGCAAGAATCGGAGCGAATTCGACAAGCCGCTCATGCTATTATCTACTTATGACACAGCCACTGGACGAAAACAAATGCTGGCAGGCGGTTGAAACCCGTGCCGCGGTGCCGGAAATGCCTTTCTTCTACGGCGTCCGCTCGACGAAAATCTACTGCCGTCCCAACTGCCCGGCCCGGCGGCCCATGCGCGGTCAGGTTCAGTTCTTCGTCAATTCCGATGCCGCCGAAGCCGCCGGGTTCCGGGCCTGCCTGCGGTGCCGTCCCCGCGAAACAGCGGCGCGGGCCGACGCGATAGCAGCGGTCTGTCGCTACATCAAGGCACATTTGGACGAAGACCTGAGCTTAACGGCGCTCAGTGCCCAGGTTGATCTCAGCCCGGCGCATTTCCAGCGCATCTTTCGCCGCATTGTCGGCGTGTCGCCGCGCGAGTACGCCGCGGCCTGCCGCGCAGAACAATTCAAGGAGCATCTGAGAAGCGGCGAACCTGTTACGGCGGCGCTGGTAGACGCGGGGTACGGCTCGACCAGCCGTTTGTATGAACGATCGCCGCTCGGCATGACCCCGACCGCGTACATGCGGGGCGGTGAGCGGATCAGCATTACTTACACGCTGTCAGACACGCCGCTGGGCCGGATGCTTGTCGCGGCAACGTTGAACGGAGTTTGCGCGGTCACGCTCGGCGATACGGACGCCGAACTCGAAGCGGCGTTGGTGCGGGAGTTTCCGGTGGCAGGGCTGACACGGGACAGCGACAATTATTTGGCGGAATGGGTCGCGGCACTCGTGCGCCATTTGGGAGGAAAGCAGCCGCATTTGGATCTGCCGCTCGATGTGCGGGCAACAGCCTGGCAGCGCCGGGTCTGGCAGGAGCTGCAAGCTATTCCCTTCGGCGAAACCCGCTCTTACACGCAGATTGCCGAAGCTGTCGGGAAGCCGACAGCCGCGCGGGCGGTCGCGTCGGCCTGTGCGTCCAACCCGGTCGCGCTCTTGGTTCCCTGCCACCGGGTCGTGCGCGGCGACGGCGGCCTCAGCGGCTACCGCTGGGGTGTCGGACGCAAACACGCGCTTTTAGAGCGTGAAAAGAAAGAGGGAATTTAAGATGTCATCGTTCCAGATTTCGGCCCTCGCCGCCGAACAATTCGCGCCTTTGTTTGCTCTCAGCGACGACGCGCTTGCCGAAATTGGGGCCAAGTTGTATATTGCTGATGCGAACCCCGGCTATCCCTGCCGGGTCAGCCTCCAGGACGCCGAAATCGGCGACGCGCTTTTGCTTCTGCCGTTTATCCATCATGAAACTTCTTCACCGTATAAGGCGTCCGGGCCGATCTTTGTGCGGCGGGGCGTAGTGCAGGCCCAGCCTGCCGTGAATGAAGTCCCGGACTCCGTGCGGCGGCGTCTGCTGTCCGCGCGGGCTTATGACGCCGAGGGTAGACTGGTAAGCGCCGAAGTCGCCGAGGGCGCGGGGCTGGAAGCGATCATGGAAACGTTCTTTGCAGACGGCAAAGTCGCGTTCCTGCACCTGCACAATGCTCGCCCCGGCTGCTATAGCTGCCGCGTGGACCGGGCAGAATAATGTCTACTTCTCTGGCGGCCCAGTGGTTGCCCGCACTGTCAGCGTCGGGGCGACAAGCAGCGTGTCGGCGGGAACGGCTTCGCCGGACAAAAGGCGCAGGAGCAGGCGGGTCGCTGCCGTGCCGATCTCGCTGAACGGCTGGCGCACGGTCGTCAGCGGCGGCTGGAGCCGGGCGGCATCGGAAATGTCGTCGAACCCGACCACCGAGAGCTGCGCCGGCACGGCAATCCCCAAAGCACGGGCGGCGTCCAGCACTCCCATGGCAATCTGGTCGTTGCCCGCGACAACCGCCGTCGGCGGGAAGGGCAGGGTTAAAAGATGCCGTGCCTGCCGGTAGGCAATGTCCGCATGCTGATAGGATGCCGTCACGAGGTACTCCGGCAAAACGCGGACGCCGAATTTTTGCAAGGCATCGCAAAACGCCGTCTTGCGGACTACGGCACTGACCATGTTCAGCTCGCCGCCGAGGAGCGCAATGCGTGCGTGTCCCAGCTCCCGAAGATGCTTCACGGCAAGCTCAATGCCGAGGGCGTTGTCTACGTCCACCGACGGGATGCCGAACGGGCCGCTTTCGGAGGAGATCGTCACGACCTGTGACCCCGCGGACCGCAGGCTCGGCAGAATGTCGGTATCGGCGGGCGGCGCGACAATCAGAATGCCGTCGGTCCGCTGGTCCCGCAGCTTCGGCAGAGACAGCTCGGCATTCCGCCACAATTCGGTAAAGATCGTCACGTTGTAGCCCGCCTGAGCCGAGGATGAAAGCACACCCTGCAAGATGCCCGACGTGTACGGGTGCCAGACGGCTATTTCGGAGCCGACATTGTCGAACAAAATGCCGAGCGTGTTCATGCGCTTCTTGGCGAGGCCCCGCGCGACTGCGCTAGGATGGTAGTTCATCTCCCGCATGGTCCGCAGCACCCGCTCGCGCGTTTCCGGCAGCAGCGTGTTCTTCCCATTGATGACATAGGAGACGGTCGCCGTGGAAACGTCGCACGCGCGGGCAATGTCCTTGATGGTCGGCATGAAAGCATTATAATCCGAATGAACTCGGTTGTCAAACGAAAATTGTCTTGACAACGATGGCAAATCGTGCTATAGTAGCAAATCACTTAACCGAGTAAATGAATTGCTATCCAAACTGACATTCTGCCTCCTGGCTGCGACGCTGCTGGGAACAAAGCTTTCGGCGGCTCCGCTGCCGCTGCTGCACGCGCAAGGAACGAACTTGGCTGACCCCTCCGGCCATGTTGTAACTTTGCGTGGCATCAATCTCGGCGGCTGGCTCGTGGAAGAAATGTGGATGCAGCCGTTTGTGACTGCGCCGCCCGCCGGCTCAAGCTTCAAGCCGGTCAAAGACCATGTCTCGCTGTGGAACACGGTGGAAACTCGCTTCGGCCCCGCCGGCAAAGCGCGGGTGCAGGCGGCATTTCGGCAAGCCTGGCTGAACGAAAGCGACTTCAAGCGTCTGCACGAGGCCGGGTTCAACTGTGTCCGGCTGCCGTTTCTGGCAAGCATCGTTGAAGAGCCGGGCGGCCTGCACTGGCTGGATCAGGCCGTGCAGTGGGGTGCGGACAACGGCATTTATGTCATTCTGGACATGCACGGCGCTCCCGGCAGCCAGAGCGATCAGGCCCATACCGGGCAGGCCGACCTGACCATGTTCTTTAAGGACCCGGCGGATGTTATGCTGGCCGAAAAAGTCTGGACGGAAATCGCCCGCCGCTACCGTGGAAATCCGACGGTAGCCGGGTATGATACGCTCAACGAGCCGATGGCAACGCCGAACTCGGACACGCTGTATGTAGTGCAGGACCGCCTGTACCGAGCCATCCGGGCCGCAGATCCAGGCCATCTCATCTTTATTGAAGATGGCTACACCGGCATTCAGTATATGCCGTTTCCCGCGCCGAGCGGCTGGACCAACGTTGCTTACAGCAGCCACTACTACGACTTCAACGCGAAATCCGACGCCGACCAGCAGAAAGCCGTCAGCGATTATGTCCAAAGCGTCGAAAAGGAAAGCGCCCGCCGCACCGTTCCGTTCTACATCGGCGAATACGGCTTAGAGCCGCACGGCTCGGAAGAAACGCTGGCAAATTTCTTGCAAATGCTTGACACCCAGCACCTTTCATCGTCGCTGTGGACCTATAAAGTGATGTGGACCGGCGGCGGTCAGTCCTTGTGGAGCCTGTACAGCAACCCAAAGCCCGTCACGCCGCTGAACCCGTTCACCGATACCGAAGACCAGCTTATCCAAAGATGCGCCGAGCTACGCACCGACCGATTAGAGGCTAATCCAAATGTCGCCGCTGCCTTCGGCACTCATTCCAATCAGACCGCAAAGAAAGAAAAAAATCCATGAAACGCATCAGAGCCGGTTTCACGCTCATTGAGCTGCTCGTCGTCATCGCAATTATCGCCATTCTCGCTGCTATCTTATTCCCCGTCTTCCAGAAAGTCCGCGAAAACGCCCGCCGGGCGTCCTGCCAGTCTAACGAGAAGCAACTCGGTCTTGCGCTGATCCAGTACACGCAGGACAGTGACGAAAAGTACCCCGGCGGCGTTGGCGGGCAGTACAACAGCGAGGCCGGTTGGGCGGCGAAGATTTATCCCTTTGTGAAAAGCACTGGTGTCTACAAATGTCCCGATGATCCCGGCTCCCCGCAAACACTCACGGGCAATACCGGAACCTTCGTTCCAGTCTCTTATGCCATGAACGCGAACTTAGACCCGAACTTCTACTATCACACCGCGCTATCCTCAATTTCTGCGCCTGCTACGACAGTGTTCCTAATGGAAGTACAGGGAATGTATGCAGATGTGACCAACACAGCTAATGACCCGGACAGCAATGGCACAGCCGGCAACGGAAACAACAGCACTTACGGCTCCGAAGAAGTGCTGGGCGGCGACCAGGCAGACGGCTTCATGTACGAGCTGAACAACCACAGCGCACACTATGTCGCCGGGTCTTCAACAACCAGCGGCATGGGGAACCCACCCCGGCATACCAATTTCGATCTTCCAGCGCGGCACACCGACGGCTCCAACTTCCTGCTTTCTGATGGTCACGTCAAGTATATGCGTCCTATTGCCGTCTCGCCTGGCTACACCAATGCTGGTGCAAACTGTGGCCAGGATCAGATTTCGTCGGGCACCGGCTGTGGCGTTGCTATCGGTGATGCCGCCGGAACAAATGGCCTGAATGTGAACGGCACAAATTTCGCAGCAACTTTTAGCACAAACTAAAGTATTCGCCAGCAACCGGCCCGGCGTCTCGCAGGAGACGCCGGGCTTTTTTCGTGCAGGAAGTTTCACGCACGCCGTCGAACTGTCTTCCGATGACAGAGTGCAGCAAGGAGCATGAACGATGGCCGAACCCGTAGCCGTGAACCAGGAACGCCTGGTGCAGACGTTTCTAGATATGGTGTGCGTCAACACGCCCCCGAAGCACGAAAAAGCCGCGAGTGAAGTCGCATACAAGATACTGATGGAGTTGGGCTTTGACTGTTTCTATGATGACGCAGGCGAAAAAGTCGGCGGCAATGTTGGCAACTTGATTGCGTTCAAGAAGGGGACGGTCGAGAGCGCCCCAGCGATCTTCTTTTCCGCCCACTTCGACACGGTAGAAGCGACGCCCGGTTTAGAGCCGGTTATTGATGGCGACATCATTAAAACGGACGGCAAAACAGTTTTAGGCGCGGACGACATCAGCGGCATGGCTCCTATCTTAGAGGCAATGCGGATTTTGTCCGAGCAGAACATCCCGCACGGCGATATTCAGCTTCTTCTCACCATCTGCGAGGAGATTGGGCTGGTCGGCGCAAAGATGATGGACCCTAGCAAAATCAAAGCGAAGTTCGGCTATGTTTTGGACGCCGGGCCGCCGGTCGGCTCGCTGGTCTACAGCGCTCCGACCCAGGACATTTTTGACGTGTGGATTCACGGCAAGCCTGCCCATGCCGGAGCGCAGCCGGAAGACGGCGTTTCGGCTATTCTGGCCGCTTCCCGCGCCATCGCCCGGATGAAGCTGGGCCGGATTGACGCCGAGACGACAGCGAATGTCGGGGTCATTGACGGCGGCACGGCCACCAACATCATCCCCGCCGAGTGCCATGTCAAGTGCGAGGCCCGCTCCCGCAACGTCGCCAAGATGGAGAAGCAGCGCGACCACATGATCCAGTGTTTCCAGGAAGAAGCCGACGCGGCAGGCATCACGATGGATGTCAAAAACGAGAATGCCTACCCGGCGTATGAGCTGAAGATGGACGACCAAGTCCTGACACTCGGCATGGCCGCCGCCGAGCGGATCGGTCTGGAGCCGCTCCTGCGCGTCACCGGCGGCGGCGCAGACGCCAACATCTTCAACGCCAACGGCTTCCCGACCACGGTGCTGGGCTGCGGCATGACGAACATTCACCGGCACGACGAATACGTGCTGATCTCCGACATGGTCAAAAGCACCCAGTTTGTCGTCTCCATCGCCGAAACGGCGGCCGCCGCGCAATCGTAGGGGCGCTGCTTGCCGCGCCTTTTCGGCCCTCTTGTTCGCTGACAACTGCCAGAATGGAGACGGAAAAGAGGGCGCAGCAAGCAGCGCCCCTATACCAGATTTAGGAAACAAGCTATGCAGACGCAGGCGGCGGGCAAAGTGACGGCGGTGACGGCGTGGGATGAGGACGCACAAGAAGTCACGGTGCGGATTGAGATGGAGACCCGCCGGGCCATGAACTATGTCGCCTTGACCGGCCCGGCGTTGGTTGGTGATGAAGTCCTGCTGAACACGACCGCTCAGGTGCTGAAGCTCGGCACCGGCGGGTTTGATTTTGTCTCAGCTAACCTTTCCCGCGCCCTGCCAAAGTCCAACAGCCTGGAAATGGGCCATATCATCAAGGCCCGCTACCTACCGTGCCAGCTTGCCGTTCTGACTTTGGAAGAGCAGGAGCAGTACGCCGAAGTCTGGGAGCGCGATCTCGAGAACCTCTCTGTTCTGGTGGGGCAGCTTCATTCCCAGATCGCCCCCGCCGCCGCTGGATTGTTTCTCTCAGGAAAGCGCAAGGTCGCCTATGTGATGACTGATGCCGCCGCCCTGCCCCTGGCGTTCAGCCGCCTGGTGCGCGACCTCAAGTCCGCCGATTTAGTGCATCACACACTGACCTGTGGGCAGGCGTTTGGCGGGGATTATGAAACCGTGACCCTGCATTCGGCCCTGCTGGCCGCAAAGCACGTTCTCGGCTGCGATGCAGTCCTTGTCTGCCAGGGGCCGGGCAACGCTGGCACGGGAACAAAATATGGGTACAGCGGAATTGAACAAGCCCAAAACTTAGACATCGTGAAAGCCCTGGAAGGCCAATCGGTCGCGATTGTGCGGATGTCGTCGGCGGACAAGCGGGAGCGTCACCGGGGCATCAGCCACCACACGCGGACGACCTTAGATCTGGCGTACAGCCGCTGCTTGGTCCCGCTGCCGGTCGGCACGGACGCTTCGGGCTTGCCGCCCGGCCACACGGTCCAGTTCGTGCCGAACACCCAGTCCGTGCTGGATTTGCTGGCCGAAGCAGGCATCAAAGTGACCAGCATGGGCCGCAGTCCTGCCGAAGACCCGCTGTTTTTCCACGCGGCGGCGGCGGCGGGACTAGCGACATTGGAATAAGGACCCACCCCGTCGCTTCGCGCCGACCCTCCCGAAACGGGAAGATAAGGAGCTAAGAAGCATACAGGGGCAGATGCCTACTGACGGCAACTTTCTGAAACCTCTTGACCTTCCCGCTTCGGGAGGGTCGGCGCGAAGCGACGGGGTGGGTTCCAGCACAAGGAGACACATGATGCCAGGCAACGAAGAAAAAGTGACGAGCAGCCAGCGGCTCTTTGAAGGGCGCATCCTGAAACTGCGGCTGGACACCGTGCTGCTGCCGAACGGCAAGACCAGTCAGCGGGAAGTGGTCGAGCATCGGGGCGCGGTCGCCATGGTGCCGATGCTGGATGACGGCACCGTTATTTTAGTTCGGCAGTACCGAGGCGCATCCGGCGGTTTTCTGCTCGAGATCCCGGCGGGGACGCGCGACCCGGACGAAGACGTGGAAGCCTGCGCCCGGCGCGAACTGGGCGAAGAAATCAACTACGCCGCCGGACGCATGATCAAGCTTTTCGAATCGTTCATGGCGCCGGGCTATTCCACCGAGCTGATCCACACCTTTCTCGCGCTGGATTTGACTCCGACTGACGGCCACACCGACGAGGATGAGTTTTTGGAGATCGTTCAAATGCCCCTGGCCGATGCTCTGGGGATGATCAAGACCGGCGAGATCAAAGACGCCAAAAGCATCAGCGGCTTGCTTTACGCCGACCGCGCGCTGAAAGAGATGAAACCATGAAACTTGGACTGAGCATGTACAGCTATCACGCGGCCTGCCAGCGTGGACAGCTTGACATTCCGAATTTCATTCAGGAAGCCAAGCGCCTGGGGGTGCAGGGCGTCGAGCTGCTGGACTTCTACTGGCGCGACCCGGCTGCCGAGCTGCCGGAAGCGCGGGCGGCTCTGCAAGACACCGGCCTTGCGGTCGGCGTCTACTCGGTCGGCAACAACTTTGTCCAGGCGGGCGAAGCCGAGCGAGCGGCGGAAGTCCAGAAGATCACCCGCGGCGTGGATTACGCCTTGCAGTTTGGAGCCAAAGTCGTGCGCGTCTTTGCCGGCAACATTGAGCCGGAACACACCTACGAGCAGTGCCTTTTGTGGATTATCGCGGGTCTCAAAGAAGCCAGCAGCTACGCCTACGAACAGGGAATCACGCTGGCTCTGGAAAACCACGGGCAACTGGCGGGCCGCTCCGAACAGGTCCAGACCATCTTAAACGCCGTCGCCAGCCCGGCGCTGAAAGCCAACCCCGACACCGGAAACTTTCTGCTGGTGCATCAATCGTCCCATTTGGCCGTTGCCGAACTCGCCCCCCGCGCCGGGATGGTCCACTTCAAAGACTTTCGGGTCGTCCCCGACAACTACAGCGGCGCAGCCTACGTCGGGACCGAGGGACTGAAATTCGCCGGCACCGCCATTGGGGAAGGGGAAGTGGACTTGCCGGACTGTGTTTCGTCGCTGCGGGAGGCCGGGTTCGACGGCTGGCTGAACATTGAATACGAAGGCGAAGAAGACCCCTTCTCCGCCGTCTCCCGCTCCGTAAACTACACGCGCCGTCTGCTGCAAACGCTGTCGTGATTTGTCACAGGGACGTGGCTGAGACGTACCGGCTTCTGGGTATGTATCCTCAATCTAATCCTCGCAAGTGATCTTCGTCAGCAGTCTTCGTAAGCGGTCTTCTGGTACGCTGTCACTTGGAAAGCAGTAAGTTATGCTATCTATTCTCGATCGGGAGCGTACTGTTGCGCCGCCCGGCTACAATCGCTGGCTCGTTCCGCCGGCGGCCCTCGCGATCCATCTTTGCGTCGGCCAGGCGTATGCGTTTAGCGTGTTTAACACGCCGCTGACGCAGCTTCTCGGCAGCACAAAGACCCGTCATGTCGCCGGGGACTGGACCGCGGTCCAGGTCAGCGTCATTTTTGAGATCGCGATTGTCTTTCTCGGACTCAGCGCCGCGCTCTTCGGTCGGTGGATGGAAAAGGCTGGGCCGCGTAAAGCGATGCTGGCATCGGCCCTTTGCTTCGGCTCCGGCTTCTATGTCGCGGCGCTGGGGCTGGGCCTGCATATTCTGCCGCTGGTGTATCTCGGCTACGGCGTTCTCGGCGGCATCGGCCTCGGCATCGGCTATATTTCGCCGGTCTCCACGCTCATTAAATGGTTCCCGGACCGGCCCGGCCTGGCGACCGGCCTGGCGATTATGGGCTTTGGCGGGGGCGCTCTCATTGCCGCGCCGCTGGAAGACACGCTGATGAAGCACTTCGCGTCCGGGACGGATACCGGGGTCGTGCAGACCTTTATGGTGCTAGGGGCGCTGTATTTTGTCGCCATGCTGTTCGGCGTCTTCACGATCCGGGTTCCGGCAAACGACTGGAAGCCAGATGGTTACGTTCCCACCGAAAGCAAAAATGCGCTGGTGACAACCCACGGCGTTACGGCTTCGGAAGCGATCAAGACGCCGCAGTTTTACCTGCTCTGGCTGGTGCTGTTCTGCAACGTGACTGCTGGCATCGGTCTGCTGTACTCGGCGTCGCCGATGATCCAGGCTCTTTTTCCTCATGTCAATGCGGCGGCAGCGGCAGGTTTCGTCGGGCTGTTGAGCTTGTTCAATCTGGCGGGACGCTTTTTATGGTCGTCTCTGTCAGACAAAATCGGACGCAAGCCGACCTACTTCATTTACTTTGTTCTGGGCTGCCTGCTGTACATTCTCGTGCCGATTGCCGCCGGCCTCGGCTCTATTGGCTTATTTATTGGCAGCGCGGTCTTGATCATCTCCATGTACGGCGGCGGCTTTGCGGCTGCTCCGGCGTACCTGCGTGACTTGTTCGGCACTCTGCAAGTGGGAGCCATCCACGGACGTCTTCTGACGGCCTGGTCGGCGGCGGGGGTGGCAGGGCCGCTCTTATTTACTTCGCTGAGTAAATATCAGGAAGCGCATCATGTCGCCGCCGCGCAGTCTTATACGCTGCCGCTGCATATCATGGCCGGTTTTTTTGTCGTCGGATTTGTCAGCAACTTGCTGATCCGGCCCGTCGCTTCGGCGCACTACGCCCCGGAAGACCAGCTTCATTTGCTCCAAGAGCAAGCAACGCATTAGGGAGAGTATTCTATGGGAAACACAACACCGATTTTGGCTTTTCGCTGGCTGGTGGTCGGCCTGCCACTCGCTTGGGGTATCATACAGACACTGCACAAATCGCTGGCGTTATTCCAGTAGGTTATCAAGTGCCGTAATCTGTGAAGAGGAAAAATTATGGCACAACATACCGTCGTTGTGATGGAAGGCGACCAAACCGGGCAGGAGCTGCTGGCCGAAGCCCTGCGAGTGCTGGAACCGGCGGTCACGAAAGTAGACGTTCTGTTTGAGACGTATGATCTCTCGCTGGAAAACCGGCGGGCGACCCAGAACCAAGTCGTCCATGACGCCGCGCAGGCAATGAAGCGGCATGGGCTGGGCGTCAAAGCCGCCACGATTACCCCAGAAATCAAAGGCGATGTCGGATCGCCGAACGCCATCCTGCGCTCGGAAATTGATGGCACGGTGATTGTCCGTACCGGGCGACGTTTACCCGGCGTTCTCTCCGTCGGCGGCGTTTCCGCGCCGATGTCAGTGGTCCGTATGGCGGTCGGCGATGCTTACGGCGCAAAAGAATGGCGCGAAGGCGAAGGGTACAATGAGAAGTCCTACCGCACTGAGACGCTGGACCGGGGCGTCTGCCGCATGGTCGCCGAGTTCGCGTTCCGGCACGCCCGCAAAACGGGGGCTAAAGTCTTCGGCGGTCCAAAATACACCGTTTCGCCGATTTACGAAGGCATGTTCAAGGAAGAAATGGACGCCGCCGCGAAGAAGTTTCCCGATGTCCGCTACGAGCCGCAGCTCATTGACGCTACCTATGCGCTTCTGCTCGCGCGGGCGTCCGAGCCGCTAGTTATTCCGGCCTTGAACCGCGACGGCGACTGCCTGAGCGACCTCGTGCTGGCGTTCTATGGCTCCATCGCCGGCTCCGAGTCGCTTTTGATTGCTTTTGACGAGAAGTTTGAGCCGAAAGTCGTGATGACGGAAGCGCCTCACGGAACCGCACCGTCTTTGCAAGGCAAGAACCTGGCAAACCCGCTGGCGATGATTTTGGCGGGGGCGTCTCTGCTGACTTACATCCCGACGCCTGCCGCCATCCGCGCCTCACGGGCCATCTACGAAGCGGCCTTTGAGGCCATCCATGACGGCATCCGCACCTCCGACCTCGGCGGCGGTTCCACGACAAGCGAGTTCACCGACTCGGTCATCCACCGGGTTAAAAGCAAAGT
Source organism: uncultured Armatimonadales bacterium (assembly GCA_964252595.1). GTDB lineage: Bacteria > Armatimonadota > Armatimonadia > Armatimonadales > Capsulimonadaceae > JANXMY01. The sequence goes on along the minus strand of CAXUNT010000015.1, from coordinate 21,493 downwards.
GGAAGTCTGGGAAACGCTGGGCGAGCGATAAGGCTCAGGAGAAGACAAGCAGGAGCGAGAAGTTTTCAACTCCTCGTTGAGACAGCATATCTGTGACGCAAACATGCCTCTGCTGCCTGATAACCCATTTACAAGCCTCACGCTGATTGCCGCGCCCGCGGTGCTGACTAATGCGTCGTCGGTGCTGGCGCTCGGTACGAGCAACCGGTTCGCGCGGGCGATTGACCGGGCGCGGGCGCTGTCGGCGATCCTAGAAAAAGAAACGGTGAGCGGCGACCCGCTGACCATCATGCGGGTCCGGCACCTCAACCGCGCCGAGCGGCGCTCGCTGCTGCTCTTGCATGCCCTGCGCCTCTTTTATCTCGCGCTAGGATCGTTCGCGGCGGCGGCGCTGACGTCGCTTCTCGGTGCGACGGCGGCTTCCTCCGACCACCACTTCATCTTTCGGGTCACACTGGACGCGGCGGCCGTGACCGGCTTTATCGGAGTGGCCGGCCTGGTCTCCGGGTGCAGCCTGCTGGTCGGCGAAACCCGGCTGGCCGTGCAGAGCGTGTCTGAAGAAGCGCGGTTTGTCCGAGAGCGGTTCAAAGACTACCTCACGGCGTCTGAAAAAGCCGGCGAGCCGGGATAACCGCTTTTGGGTAACATAGCGCCATGATAACACAGCGCCCTCCGAACTCCCGTAATCCTGTGCCGCGCCGATATGTGCAGGCCGGCTTTTATTTTTCCCTCGGAATACTTCTTCTAGTCGTCTTAGCGCTGGTCGCCCGGCGGTTTGCTGAGGCAACTTTGTCGGTCATCAGCCCCTTCGCCGTCGGCTTGGTGCTGGCGCTTCTGCTGGACCCACTGGCGGACCGCTTGATGAAGCGCGGCCTCAGCCGCATGGCGGCATGTGGCCTCGTCTTCGGCGTCTTTCTGTTTCTGATTATCGGGGTCGGCTATCTTGCAATCCCAGCACTCATTGGCGAGGCGGGTAATCTTGCCCAGAACGGACCGACTTACATTTCGGGCTTGCACGATAGTGCCCAGAAGTTCCTCGATCACCACCACAAAGTCGGGCCGATCAAGTTGCCCAAAAATGTCGCGAGTCTTACCGGCCAAATCTCCGGGCAGGCAGCGGACTTTCTACAGAAGGCCGGCGGCTCCATCGGGACGTTTTTGATTGGCTCCGCGACGTTTGTGGTTCAGCTTATTTTGACGCTGATTATCACGTTTTACTTTCTCGTGGACATTGACCGCCTGCGGGCCAGGTTGTTTTATCTCGCCCCCGAAAAATGGCGCGGCATGATGGGCCATATCGGCAGCGATGTCGGCGGCGTCTTTTCAGATTACCTGCGCGGCCTCTTGATTGTCTGTGCGTTGTACGGCGTCACGACAATTGGCCTCTTGTACGGCCTCAGTTTGTTCCACCACTCGCTGGCTCAGTATGCACTGCTGGTGGGCGCGGCCGCAGGCATCCTGTACGCGGTGCCCTACTTAGGCTCGTTCACGACCGCGCTGGTGACGTTTATTGTCGCATTCGCGGCAGCGACCGGGGACCATCAAAGCGGCCTAGCGTTCGGCGGCATCGCGGTCGCGGCAACGCTGGTCGTGAACCAAGTCTTCGACAACGTTGTGACCCCGCGCGTGGTCGGTGGCGGCGTCGGCCTGCACCCGATTTTGGCACTCTTTGCGCTGGTGATCGGCGGCGAGCTGTTCGGCATTGCAGGAATGCTCCTGTCCGTGCCGATTGCCGGCAGCATCCAAGCGATTTTGTTTCGCTTGTTCCCGCGCCTCACCAAGCCGACTCCTGCCGCATTCCTCAATGTGCAGGGGGTGCCGCTGGATGGCAAAGAGGCGTCCAAGATTTTGCAGGGCGATGACTCGGTCACTGCCGATCGGCAGGCGGCGGAAAAAGCGTCAAGTTCAGCGCATTCGTGAGCTGGCCCGTCTGCTAGCGGGAAAAAATCGGCAGGATTAGGAACTTTGCGCCTGCGGAGCAGGTTGAAGAAGCTGGTGGGCAGCCTGGCTGGCCTGAACACCAACACGAACCTAAACACCAACACGAACCTAAACACCAACACGAACCTAAACACCAACACGAAGGGGAATTGCTGATGGCAGAACTGAATTTCGCCGCTCACTTGCACACGGCGACGGAGACCGCGTACAACAATCTGGTCAACGACCTCGGCGCAATGGACGAAGACAAAGCCGCCGGCAGCCCCCATGAGGCGCTGCGTCCGGTCATCAAGCTGGTCGCGGAATGCGGTGCGGTCAATGGCCTTTTGGCAACGCTGGTTGCAACAGGGCATGCCACCATGCCGACCCCGGACCAGAGTGCGGCGTTCTACGAAAGCATTACAACACCGGAAGCGGCGATGGCAGTCTTAGACGAGGGAACGCAAAAGCTGTACGCGGCCATTGACGGCACCGCACCGGACACCTGGGGCAACACGATCCCTGGCCCGTTCGGCCCCTGGACACGTGCCGCCGCCGCCGGTTTTGCTGCTCTCCACATGATGTACCACGACGGTCAGCTCAACTCTGTTCATCTCCTGCACGGCGACACCGAGATGCACTGGAAATAGGGAAGCGCAGAAAGTAAGTTGACTTGCCCCCGCCGCGCGTGTCATACTGAAGGTGACTTTTTACCCAAAACACGCCCCAACACGCAAGGAGAAACACTACCATGGCAGTACGAGTCGGCATCAATGGCTTTGGCCGCATCGGGCGCATCACCTACCGCGCCATTCAGGAGCGCTATCCGAACGGCGAAATTGAAGTGGTCGCGCTGAACGACCTGACCGACGCCAAGACCAACGCTCACCTGCTGAAGTACGACAGCAACTATGGCCCGTTCAAGGGCGGCGATGTGGTCGCCGAAGACAAAGACATCATCGTGAACGGCAAAAAGATCACGGTCTTCGCCGAAAAGAACCCCGGCGACATCCCCTGGGACACAGAAGGCGTGGACGTGGTCGTCGAAAGCACCGGCTTCTTCACCGACGGTACCAAAGCTGTTGCACACCGCGAGCATGGCGTCAAGAAAGTCGTCATTTCGGCACCTGGCAAGAACGAAGACTTGACCATCGTGCTGGGCGTCAACGATAACATGTACGATCCGGCCAATCACCACGTCATTTCCAATGCGTCCTGTACGACCAACGGCTTGGCACCCGTAGCGAAGCTGTTGAACGACAAGTTCGGCATTGAAAAGGGCTTGCTGACCACGATCCATGCTTACACGAACTCGCAGCGTACCGTAGACACCGCCGCCAAAGACCTGCGCGATGCCCGCGCCGCCGCCCAGAACATCGTCCCGTCGTCCACCGGCGCGGCCAAAGCGGTCGGCCTGGTCATCCCAGAGCTCAAAGGCAAGTTCACCGGCATGGCGTTCCGCGTCCCGACCCCGACCGTCTCCGTCGTGGATTTCACCGCCATTTTAGGCCGCGATGTGACTATTGAAGAGATCAACGCCGCCGCCAAGGAATATGCCGACGGCCCGATGCAGGGCATCTTAGAGTACACCGAAGAAGAGCGTGTGTCCACCGACCTCAAGGGCAACCCGCACTCGTCCATCTTCAGCGCGGTCGACACCATCGGCATCGGCAACTTCGTCAAAGTCGTGGCGTGGTACGACAACGAGTGGGGCTACTCCTGCCGCGTCGCCGACCTCCTCAAGTTTTTGGGCGACAAGGGCCTATAAAGCGTTTTGGCTGCAATCCGGTTGCACAGTTTGTGTAATCGGATTGCAGTTTTGCTGCAAAATGCGGTATAACCGTAATATCAGTTGGGAGGTCTGACTTTAATTGGATCGTGAAAGCAAGGTCTTTCCCCGACTGACTTCTTTAAGAAACGCTATGTATCTCCTTTATGCTGACGAGTCAGGTTCGACTTACGATGCAGGCCAGCAGTACTTTGTACTTGCTGGCTTTTGCGTTTTTGAGCGCCAATGCTTTTGGTTGAGTGAAGAACTGGAGAAAATCGCCGCACGTTTTGATCCTGCCGATACAGCCTCCGTAGAACTGCATGGAAGCCCCATGCTCAGCGGTAAAAAGCAGTGGCGACGCTACCTGAAAGAAGAAAGAGAGCAGGCAATTTTAGATGCTCTGCGCCTTGTGAAGAGCCATCCCAGCAATCGCGTGTTCGCCAGTGTCATTAGAAAATCGTCTATATCGCCGCTGGACCCAGTCAATGTGGCCTTTGAACAACTGGCGAGCCGTTTCGATTACTACTTAAGGCGGCTGCATAAAAGTGATAATCCACAGCGCGGACTGGTCATTTTCGACAAATCTACTTATGAGACAACGCTTCAAGCTCTTGCTACGGATTTTCGGACCGAGGGGCATACTTGGGACAAGATCAGAAACTTCGCGGAGGTGCCTTTGTTCCTCGACTCCAAAGCTTCGCGCCTCATCCAACTTGCTGATCTCATTGCCTTCGCAATTTTTCGCTACTTTGAAGCGGGAGACGACCGCTTTTATTCAGTTGTACGTCCTTGTTTTGATGCGGAAGGCGGCATCGTTCATGGATTATATGAGAAGCACTAAAGTTTCCTGTGGACACCATCGGCATCGGCAACTTCGTCAAAGTCGTGGCGTGGTACGACAACGAGTGGGGCTACTCCTGCCGCGTCGCCGACCTCCTCAAGTTTTTGGGCGACAAGGGCCTATAAGAGTTCTCTGTTCAGCAAAAAGGGGCGCGGCGAAAGCCGCGCCCCTTTTTGCCGTCCGCCCAAAAATAAACCGAAGCAAATAGGAGTCATTTGCGTTTACCACAGTGGAGGACGCAGCTTGTGGAGGACGACGGCTTGATGCGGCGGGCGGCTGACGGGGACACGTTGGCGTTCGGCGTGCTTGTGCGAACATATCAGGCGCGTTTGGTGCGGTTTGCCGCTCGGCTGACCGACGACTCCGATTTAGCGCAGGACGCTGTGCAGGAGGCGTTCTTGCGGCTGTGGCGCGGGCGGGCGTCTTACACGCCGGAGGGCCGCCTGCAAGCGTATCTGTTTCGTGTCGTGCGGGGCGTCTGCTTGGATTACGCCCGCGCATCCCGCCCCGCCGAGGTGCTGGACGAAAGCGCCGATGCACCTGCGCCGGACCCAGCGAAGCTTGCTGAGGCGCGAAGCCTCGCAGGTGCTGTCCGGCAAGCAGTGCTGGCGCTGCCGGAAGCGCAGCGGGCCGTGTTCGTGCTGTCACAGTATGAGCAGTTATCCTACGCCGAAATCGCCGATGTTCTGGACTGCCCGGTCGGCACGGTGGCGTCCCGCAAGCATCAAGCGACCGAAACCCTGCGCCGCAAACTGTATTTATGGAAGGACCCCGCATGAACTGCGAACTTGTACAGTCCCATTTGGCTGCCCTGCTGGACGGCGAGCTGCCGCCGAATCTCGCGGCTGAAAGCGACCGGCACTTGGCGAACTGCCCCGTCTGCGCCCAGACTTATGCAGAGCTTGCGGGCGTGCGCGAAATGGCTTCAGCATGGACCGTAGATGCACCAGATATTAGCGCCCGCGTCATGCAGGCCATTGTTGCCGATGACCAAGCCGTTCTGCTTGACGAACTCCGTTTGCTGCGGACCGAAATGGCGGAGTTACGCGCGGAAGTCGCCGCTTTGCGCCGTCAGCTTCCGCCGCGTGCTGAAACGCCGTGGACGCCGCCGGGCCGCTTTGAGAACACGAAAGACTATCCCCCAAAAGACTATCCCCCAATGGAGAATGACCCATGGAACTTAATTCGCTCCTAGCCCAGATGGTCGAGCGCAAAGCGTCCGACCTGCACCTTGTCGCCGGTGTCCCGCCAATTTTCCGCGTAAACGGCGAGCTGATCCCCGGACTGCCGTCGAACCTCACGACAGACGATGTCAGCGCCCTGCTGGCTTCGGCCCTGCCGGAAGACAGGCTCGCGCAAACCCGTCTTGGACAGCCGTTCTCGGCAACCCTACGCCTGAAAACGCAAGCGTTCCGCTGTCAAGTGTTTCGTCATTGGGGGGTACTCGCCGCCGCTATTCGGGTTGCCCCGGCGCGTATTCCGACTCTGGACGAGATGCACCTGTCGCCGGTCTTCGAGAAGCTGACCCACCTCCGGCGCGGTCTAGTTCTCGTCGTCGGGCCGACCGGCAGCGGCAAGACGACAACCGTGGTTTCGATGCTGGACCACATCAATCAGACACGCTCGGAGCGCATCTACACGCTGGAAGACCCGCTGAATTATGTGCTTGCGAGCAAGCTGAGTCTGGTCACACAGCAGATCGTTGGCGAAGATGTCGAAAGCTACGAGCGCGGCTTGACGGCGTTGAAGGACGCCGACCCGGATGTCATCTTTATCGGTGAGCTGCGGACCCCGGAAGTTGCCCGTCTGGCGCTGGAACTGGCTGAGGTCGGCCATTTGATCTTCTCGCAGATGACCGCCGATACGGCTGGGGACGCAGTAAATCGCCTACTTGTGCTGCTGGGTGAGCCGCAGGATGCTTCTCAAAGGCTGCTGGCGCGAACGGTGCAGGCCGTGATCGCCCAAAGGCTGCTGCCGCGCAACGCGCCTCAAGGCCGGGTTGCCGCTAATGAGATATTGATCTTGACCGAGCGCGTCCGCCAAATGATCAAAGACGGGCAGACCGCGCCGGGGCTGCTGGAGCTTGCGATGTCGGCGGAGCGTTCGACGGGCATGCAGACAATGGACGAGGCGCTGCTCAGCTTGTATGCCGACGCCGTCATCAGCCGCGAGACGGCAGCAGAGCATCTTAAAGACAAAGCACGGCTGCCGGGGTAGGAGACGCTTACCGGCCTTTCGCGGCGATATAGCCCTGCTGCTGGGCGGCTGCCTCGGACATATACTGGCCGCTCTTGGTGTGGCCGTAGTATTCAGACCCCACTTGGAAATACTTGCCGGATTTAAGGTTGACCCAGACTTGGGTGTTGGCCGAAGCCGGATTGGGGGATGCGGAAGATGTGCTAAAGGGATCGTTGTTTCCGGTGAGCGGATGACGCACCCGGCGAGTTCTGCCGCCGACCGACAGCGGGACATGGGACGACAGCGGGCCGCTGGTGTTGAAATGCTTTTTGTACGACGCGATCCAGTCGGTCGCAATCTCGTGCTGGGCGGTCGGCAGATCAATTTTGCCGGCGCACACCTCGGCGTGCAGCTCGTTTTCCAGCTTGTCTTTGACGTGCGCGTTCCACGGCTGGGTGACATACGACTGCGGCCAGAGGTTCTTGATGGAGTTCGAGCCGCCAAGCTCCAAACTGATAAGATGGTCTATCTCGTACTCGCCGGGCTGATGGCTGGTGATGCCGTATTCTGCGTAGACCTGCTGCTTGACATCGGCGGGGACATTGCGGACTTTTTGGGAGTAGCCCGGAACGCAGATGTCTCCGGTCGCGACCGGCAGGGTCGCACCCGGTGTCATCTTCGGATCGGGCAGGAGAGGCGAGCCGGATTGGTCGGCAGACAAAGTGGTGCGCGAAGCCCGCTGGCTCGGCGCGGCGAGACCCGGCTCCGATGACCGGCAGCCGACAAGGGCCGCGGCCAGTATAACACCAGTCAAAAGCGCGATTTTCGGGGCTTGGGTCATGGGCTTGTTCCGCAAAAAGGGCGAACATTGCGTTCGCCCTTTTTCTCTACTTTTTGTTCTACGCCTTCGGCCAGTCCGGGTTCGGCAGGAAATCGAACGGGTCGAGCGCGGCGCGTCCGACACTCGCTTCATACGCGCCGATCTTGTCGTGCAGGCGCATGACGCTCCGCTCCGCTTCACCGGGATCAAACACATCCCATAGCGCCGTACTTCGCATCGTGCCTTCCTCGTTCGGGATCTCGCGGGTGCGCTTGATGCCGTTTTCCAATGCCTTCTTCCCCGCCACGGTCAGGTTGTCGAAGACCGGGCCGATCACGTCGCGCTGGAACACGCGCGGGCCATAAACCCCCGCCCGGTAGATCGTCTCAGCAACGACAGGCCAGTTCGGGATGATGTTCTGGGCGGGCATCGCGAAGTGCGAAATCACATCATGAATGGCCTGCAATGTTTCTTCCGGCTGGTAATACAAATACAGCCGGGCACCTTCCAGAAAGAACGCATAATGCGCGGCTTCGTCCACCGCAAGCTTGGTGCAGGCTGACGCCAGCACCGGGTCGGCGTCGCCAGCAAACGCCAGGTTTTCCGACTCGCCACGTGCGATTTTCGCGAAGTTCAAATAGTTAATCTGGGTTGCCCGCTCTTGGAAAACCGTGTACAGCATCATGTGCAGCGGGTCTTCCCAGGGCAGGGTCCAGTTGTTGTTCCGAAGCTGGCCTTTGTAGTCTTCAATCGCTTCCGGCGAACGGCGGCGCGAAAATAGCAGCGCATTTTCCCAAGTGTTCGCGTGACGCTCTTCTTCCGCGCCCCACCGAAGCTGGAAGTTCGAGCGGCCGTTAGAACGGCGCACGATCCGTAGAATCTCGCTGGTGTAGTCGGGCGTGTACTGCTCGACAGCGAAAAAGCCTTCAATGAGCTGGACCACGTCGTCGGAATGATCCGTCTTCATTTCGCCCCATGCGAAATCCGAGTCGGGGTTCCAGTTTCGCATCTTCTGTGAGCGGGCAACGTACCAGCGGTACAATCCGGCAAACGCGCGTTCCACCTGCCGCTCACGCTCTTCGCGGCTAAGGATGGAGACGGGCCACTCCTTCGGCTTGCCTTTGGTCAGGTCCGGCGGCAGCAGCGCGTCTTTGAGTGTGCCGGTCAGTGTTTCGTAAGACAGGCTGCCATTCTTCAAGCTGCCTGTGCCATTTGTCGGGTTCGGGTAAGATTTAACGGTCATAGACGACTTTCTAAAGTCCTTTTTCTAAAGTCCTTTGTAGCTCAGAGATTCTGCGCGTTCTTGGTGTGTAATTGATTAACACATCATCATACCCAAAAGTGCCGCGTTTTCGTGCAATTCCTCAGTCTGCACTAGCGCGGCTCATCGGAAACAATCCTCAGAACCGGCTCCATCTTCACTTTGTTGTAAACGTCATCCAGCGCCAGCGTGCAGCCGACGACTTCCAAAGAAACCACACCATGTTCCGTCGTCTCTACCAACCGCCATGTTCCATCCGCCTGCTTTGTGAACTGCTCCACCCGGCGCTCATTCTGACTGATGAGAATGTAATCGGTCAATGCTTCAATTTGTCGGTAACGCAGGAACTTCTCACCGCGATCCTTTGCTTCCGTAGAAGGCGACAGCACTTCTACGACGACCGTTGGGTTGAGAAGAGTGTCCTCACGCCCATCCCGAAACTGCGGCTCCCCGCAAACCACAACAACATCAGGATAGCTGTACTGCTTCTCCCCATCTGTCTGGACCCGCATATTATTGGAGTAAACCTCACACGGCTTATCGCGAAGCTGCGCTGTCAAAGATGCCGACACGTTACTGGAAACCAGGTTGTGCTTCCGCTTCGCGCCTGCCATTGCAACGATCTCGCCGGCAAAATACTCGCTTTTGTATTCGGCGCGGCGCTCACGTTCTAAATACTCTTCGGGCGAAACTAAATGATGGAGCGTATTGAGCAGTGACGACATGACATATCTCCCTGACATCCTGGATGTTACGAGTTTGCACCCACTACGGCAAGCCGGGCTGTTAAGCCGGCTGCTGCAATATTATCCTTAAGCAGTCGCCGGTGCTTCTCCATGCTGTAATCGCTGCGTTCGCGAAAAGAAACGGTCTCGCTCCACATCAACTCACCAATGAGAACCCGAAGCCGAACTGCAAGGATGCCTTTCCCCTGGTGTAAATATTCGAGAATGGCTTCTTCATAAATGCCAAAGTCACTGTTGCTCTTGACCCCGGTTGCAAAAGTGAGCGTATGGCGATGTGACCAAAGAGGATCACTTTGAAGTTCGGGATAGTCCTCGTCATGCAGTCTTTTTACCGCTTGTAATACTCCTTCGCGGCCCTTACCGAGGCAGAGCGGGGCGCTGAGGGCTTCAACCATCTTTTGCGCCGCATCAGGCAGCTTTCGCTGTCGGCGGTACAAGTTGCCGAGCATGAAAAGAACTTCCGTGTATTCAGGCAGCATTTGCAGCGCGTGTTCTAAATACGCGGCAGCTATTTCCAGCTCTCCTTCTTTCAAGGATTGTACTGCGGCAGACTTCAGGGCGGCAGGAGAATTTGCATCAAGGGACAACCAGAAGTTTGGTGAGATTGCTTCATCTTCAGCAGCAGGGGGCAGATCAAAGCCAAACTGAACCGCAAGCTCCTGAGCCGTTTGGTAGTCGTCATCGCCCGGCTCGCAGTGGCCTTGTGCTGCTTTCAGCTTGATGAGGGCTTCGGCGATGCTTGAGGCTCCAACGACAACTCATCATGATAAGTGTCGCAAAGGGGCGGATCGGCATTTCCCTTTCCGATAGGCCAGTAAAACCCCGTAACATCTCCGTTCCCAAATTCAAAGATCGAGAATGCCTGGATGAATCCCGGCGGCGGATAAATATCAGCCTGCGGCCATGCTTCCGGTGCTGTCAAAACTTTCAAGTTCAATGGATGACCTGCCACGGAAAGATCAAAGTAGCGGTCAGGAAGTTTCATTGGATGTTACAACTGGGCGCTTCTCATGGAGAGGAGACAAGTGCTGCGCTTAAACTTGATCCTCTGCTTGATACTGCTTTCTCCAACACCAGTCAACATAATCCGTGTCCACAGTTTCACCGCCCAGTAAATCCACTATCAGGGCGATTTGGCCGCGATGGTACGCGGTGTGGCTGGCGAGCTGCTCAATCTGCACGCCAATCGGTACCCGAAAAGTTTCTGCGGCCTCAGTGAACTCAAAGTCCTGTGCGAGTTGTTCGTCACTAAGTCCTGCGAGATAGTCTGTCCAGCGGCGCTCCAAGACGGCAAAGCGGAGAGGCAATGCAGCAAGGTCACACTGCTCGTTCCACCAGGCAGTTTGAAGGCCCGCATGACCTTCCAGGTACCCTAGCCAGTTTTCACGGCCGGCCGCCAAATGATCGGCTAGCGTGACAGCCTGCTGGAAACCGACCTCGCTTCTGCCCGCTTCGGGAACCGACTCCAGCATGGCAAGCATCTTGCGGTTGCAGTCTTTCTCGTACTCGTACACCGTGCGGTAATGTTCAATCAGCGACATAGGAAAAGCCTCCTGAAGAAATCGGCAGCTTCAGTATGGCAGACAGGCGCTCTGCATTCCCTCGGCACGGATGTACTGGACAACTGCATTTGAAGAAATTCTCATGTCGTGAGAAGTTTTAGTATGGGAGTTTATGACCGGGCGCTTTTCATGTAGAGCAGGCGGGCATTGCGCTCCATCTTCGGGTTGAATGGGTCCAAGCGGCGGGCGCTTTCGTAGTGGCCGAACGAGTCACGCATCTTGCCCTGGCGGTAGCAGACGTAGCCCAATAAATCGTGCGCTTCGCGGTCATCGGGGGCATCGGCGCAGTAGACCCGAAGTGCGGCTTCGGCTTCGGGGTAGTCGCCGGTGAGGTACAAGTCGCGCCCTAAGTTTTTGCGGGCTTTGGCCCATTCGGGGACCAGCTCCAAAACGCGGCGGTAGGCGGGCAGGGCGGCGTAAGGGGCTTCCAAGTAGTCGTGGCACAAACCGACTGCGAAATGCGTATAAGCATCGTCAGGCCAGTCGGCTTGAACGCGGTTTAAGTGCTGCAACGCTTCTGGGTATCGCTCGGCTTCTAAGTGATGACAGGCCAAAAAGAAGTTCGCCCACGGGTTTTGCAGATCGAATTCGTACAAGGCGCGGGCGTGGACGATGGCTTCTTCCAATCGCCCTTCTTCGTAAGCGCCCCGGACCGCGCTCTCCTGCTGCATCGCCCGCCATCGGCGGGTTAGCGTGTGCGTCATTTGGGAAAATAAGTTCATCAGATGACTCCCTGCAAATAAAGAATAAAAACAGACATAAATAACAGGCTCATTATAAACACCTCGCGGGGTTCTGTCAAGCAAAACCCATAGGGTACGAACTTGACACGACGCCAAGATTTCCGCTACAATACACCGGCTTTTCCGCACAGGCTTTGATACGGATTTCACACACTTTTTTCGCACGCTATTCCAAACATAAACGAGAGGTTCACCCCAACATGGCAGCAAGCCCCGCCGCGCCTCCCAAGATTGATCCAGACATGACGCCTGCCAACAGCTCGCAGACAAACGGACACAAAAAAAGCTTTACGCCCCAGCCGCGCTCCGACGGCCATTCCCACCCTGTCCTGCCGGCGTCGGCGGCGGAAGTCGTTCAGAAACTCGGGCTCATGCCCGACGACCTCCTCCACACCTACCAGCAGATGCTGGACATCCGGCACTTTGAAGAACAGTGTAACCGCGCGTTTCGTGCCGGCAAAGTTGGCGGCTACCTGCACCTCTATATTGGGCAGGAAGCGGTCTCATTGGGCGTTCTCCACACCTGGCACAAGGGAGATCAGGCGCTGTCGTCGTACCGTGACCATGCCCACTGCCTCGTGCTGGGCAGCGACGCCGACAAAGTCATGGCCGAGATCTACGGCAAAAGCACCGGCATTTCGCGCGGCAAGGGCGGCTCGATGCACTTGTTCGACAAAGAACACGGCTTCGCGGGCGGCTACGGCATTGTGGGCGGCAACGTGCCGCTGGCAGTCGGCATCGGCTGGGCGCTGAAGCACTCGCCGGAACTCAAAAATGGCAACAATATCTGCGTCTGCTTCCTCGGCGACGGCTCGATGAACGCTGGCGGCTTCCACGAAGCAATGAACATGGCCCAGTTGTATGAGCTTCCCATTTTGTATGTGCTGGAAAACAACAAATATGCAATGGGAACATCGATTGAGCGGTCATCGGCGAACACGGATTTAGGCTCGCGCGTTGAGTCCTACAACATGGCCCATTCCAAAGTCGACGGCCAGGATTATTTTGCAGTCCGCGCGGCGGCCCAGGAGATCGTGGACCGAATGCGCGAAAAGCCTGCACCTTACTTCCTGGAAGCCATCACTTACCGCTATGTCGGCCACGGCGCGGCGGATGGTGCGGAGACCCAGGCGACTTACCGCAACCCGGAAGAGCTGGATGTCTGGAAGGGCCGCGATCCGGTGCAGATCCTGGAAAAGAACCTGCGCGACTTGGGTGTTCTTGACGACGCCAAGCACGCCGAGATGGATCAAAAGGCGCTTGATATGGCCCGCGCCTCCGCCGAGTTCGCCGACAGCAGCCCGGTTTGCACTGTGGAAGAGCTGACGCAGGACGTTTACGCTGAATAACAAGCGCTGGGACTGATTGGGCGGCGTATGTCAGAAGGGCGAACACAAGGTTCGCGCCCTACGCCCCAAATGAAATCCGTCGGGGCTAACCTTGTTTTGGCCCTTTCAACCGGCCCTGGCGGTGACAGAAAAAAGGAAACTATGGCAGAAGTAATCATGCCCAAGATGGGCGACGCGATGGAAGAAGGCACTCTTCTTGAGTGGAAGAAGCAGGACGGGGAGACGGTCAATCTCGGCGACGTGATTGCGGAGATTGAGACCGACAAAAGCAACGTCGAGATTGAAGCCGAGGAAGCCGGAGTGCTGCATATTCAGGCCGAGCCGGGCGCCGTCATCGCGGTCGGCAAAACGATTGCCGTCATTGGCGACGCCTCAAAGAACGGCAACGGCACCAACGGCACGGGCAATCATGACACTAACCCGTCAGCGATTCCTACTCAGGACACAATGCACACCGGCGAGGGTATTCAGTACAAGGCCGACACTCAGGACGACAAGGACATCGCCAAGATTGTCCCGACAGTGCATTCCCACGAAGCGTATACCGGCCCGACCGAATCCCTGACCTATGCCGATGCGATCCGCATGGCGTTGCAGGAAGAGCTGGACCGAGACGAAAAAGTCTTCATGCTCGGCGAGGAAATCGGCCAGTACCAAGGCACGTTCAAGATCACCAAAGACTTCTTAGAGAAGTACGGCCCGGAGCGGATCGTGGACACCCCGATCTCCGAAGCCGGCATGGTCGGTATGACCGTCGGCGCGGCCATGATGGGCCTGCGTCCGATCATCGAGTTTATGACCCTGAACTTCGCACTGGTCGCGTGGGACGGCATCATCAACCATGCCGCGAAGATCCTCTACATGAGCGGTGGCCAGTTTAATGTCCCGTGCGTCTTGCGCGGCCCCGGTGGTGTCGGCGTTCAGCTTTCGGCCCAGCATTCTCAAGACTTAGCACATTGGTACGCCAACACCCCCGGCCTGAAGGTCGTCGCTCCCGCCACTCCCGCTGATGCCAAGGGCCTGCTGAAAGCCGCCATTCGAGACAACAACCCGGTCGTTTTCAACGAACACGCAGGCTTGTACCGCACGAAAGGTGATGTCCCGACCGATCCCGAATATATTGTTCCGCTCGGCGTTGCTGATGTCAAGCGTACCGGCAAAGACGTGACCATCGTGTCCTACTCGCGCGGCACGGTGCTGGCGCTGGCTGCCGCCGAGCAGCTTGCCGCCGAGGGCATTGACGCCGAAGTGGTTGATCTGCGGTCGCTTCAGCCGATTGACCTGGACACGATCATCAACAGCGTCAAGAAGACTCACCGGGCCGTCGTCGTGCAGGAGCAGTGGCTGTTCTATGGCATCGCCGCCGAGTTCGCCGCTCAAATCAGCAATGCGGCGTTCGACTACCTAGATGCCCCCGTCGAGCGTGTCGCCGGTGCGTTCGTCCCCATGCCGTATGCGCGGGCCCTGGAGCTTGCGGCCACGCCGCACGAGCCGGATATCATTGCCGCCGTCAAGAAAACCCTGGAGCGGAGCGCCTAACCATTATGCCAGAAGTAATCATGCCCAAGATGGGCGACGCGATGGAAGAAGGCACTCTTCTTGAGTGGAAGAAGCAGGACGGGGAGACGGTCAATCTCGGCGACGTGATTGCGGAGATTGAGACCGACAAAAGCAACGTCGAGATTGAAGCCGAAGATGCGGGCGTTCTCCATGTCAAGGCTGAAGCCGGAGCTGTTCTGCCAGTTGGGACCGTCATCGCCGTGATCGGCGACGATGTTCCTGCGCTGAGCAGCAACGGCGGCGGATCGTCAAAGCCTGCTGCGGTCTCGGCATCTGCTCCCGCGTCGGCACAGCAAGCCGAGCGCAGCCGCGAGTCTGCCGCCGAGTATGACACGCCAGTTCCTGCCGCCGTGACAACGACCGCCGTGCCGAAAGCCGCGAACGGGAACGGCAGCACGGAGCGCCTAAAAGCGTCACCGCTGGCTCGGTCTGTCGCCAAGCAGCGCGGGCTGGACATCGCCCGCATCACCGGGACGGGGCCGCAGGGGCGTATTGTAGAAGCCGATGTGCTGGCCTTTGCGACATCCACCCCGACATCTGCCCCCTCGGTTGTAACTGCCCCCGTGCCCTCTACATCGGTTTCCAGCGATCTGCCGCCGGCTGCGCCGACGCCCGCCGCGCCGATGAAGCGTGCGGATTACACGCCCGCGCCGCTGACCGCGCCGACGGAACTGTCCGCGATGCGAAAGGTCATCGCCCGGCGCATGACCGAAAGCAAGACGACGATCCCCCATTTCTATATCACGTCAGAAGTGGACATGGCCGAAGCAATGGCCCTGCGCGAGATGCTGAACGCTTACGACGAGACGCTGACGAAAATCTCGCTGAACGACATGATTGTCAAAGCCTGCGGCAAAGCGCTGGTCAAGTTCCCGGCGGTCAATGCTTCGTTTAAGGAGGACAAAATCTATCCCGGCGCGGGGGTTCATGTCGGGGTCGCTGTGGCACTCGACGACGGCCTCATTGTCCCGGTCGTCCGCGACGCCGATGCCATCCCGCTGCGCGTGCTGGCTCAGAACACCAAGAGCTTGGTCAAAAAAGCCCGCGACAAGAAGCTTCAGCCGAGCGAGTACAGCGGCGGCACGTTCACCGTGTCCAACTTGGGGCCATTTGATGTCGAAAGCTTCACCGCGATCATTGACCCGGCGCAAGGCGCGATCTTGGCCGTGTCCAGCATCGTCAAGAAAGCCGTCGTGCTGGATGACAACACCATCGCCGCCCGCCCGCGCATGAACCTGACCTTCAGCGGCGACCACCGGGTCATGGACGGCGCGACCGGTGCCCGGTTCTTGCAGGAAGTCAAACGCCTGCTGCAAAACCCGCTGTCGCTGATGGAGTAGGGGAGCAGGACAAGGCTGTTGGAAATGAAAACGAGTAGTTGAAAACTACTCGCTCGGGAAGGCACTCTCCGAGTGTCGGATAAGATTTTGCGCTTATCTGCCGTCCGTAGGACACTTCTCCTAGCGAATAGTTTTCAACTACTTGTCCTTTGTATCAAGCATCTTCTGAAGGAACAACTTAATGCTGGTAGTGACAGGCGGCGCGGGATTTATCGGCAGTGTGCTGGTCGCCATGCTGAATGCGCGAGGTCGCCGCGATATTCTCATCGTGGACGAGTACGGCGATGGGCCGAAGTGGAAAAACCTGCGCGGTAAGTCATTCACCGATGTCGTTGCCCCGCAGAAGTTCGCGCAAGACCTGACGGCGGGCGTCTACGACGGCCGAATTGACGGCATTCTGCATATCGGCGCGATTACGGACACGTCGTTCCCCGACATGGACGAGCTGCAAAAGCGCAATGTCCGCTACACCCGGACGCTGGCCTTGTGGGCGATAGCCCATGATGTTCGCTTTGTGTATGCGTCTAGCGCCAGCGTCTACGGCGACGGAGCGCAGGGCTTTTCCGATGCCGACGCCGTAACGCCGACGCTGCTTCCTCTTAATCCCTACGCTTTTTCTAAGTGGCTGTGCGACACCGAAGCGATCCGGGACGGCTGGACCGAAAAGATCGCTTCCCTGCGCTTTTTTAATGTCTTCGGCCCGAACGAGTACCACAAAGGCCATCTTGCGTCCGTGCCGTGGCACGCTTTCAACCAAGTCCGCGCAACCAGCCAGATCAAGCTGTTTCAGTCCCACAATTCGCGTTTCGCCGATGGCGGCCAGCAGCGCGACTTTGTCTACGTCAAAGACGTCTGCGCCGTCGTGCTGTGGTTCTTGGATCACCCCCAAGCGAACGGTATCTACAACGTCGGCACGGGTCAGGCACGAACGTTTAACGACCTCGCCTCCGCCATCTTCCGCGCCCTCGGCAAGCCGTCCGACATCACTTATATTCCAACGCCCGAAAACATCCGGGCGGCGTACCAGTACCACACCGAGGCCGACTTGACCCGTCTGCGCCAGCTTGGCTGCGACGTGCCGTTTCTTTCTCTGGAAGACGCTATTCAAGACTATGTCGGAACCTACCTCCAAAATGAAACTAATCCCTATTTTTAAGGCCGGAACCCACCCCGGTTCGTTCCTCACCACCCCTCCCGAAACGGAAAGGGTGAGAGGTTTAAGAAACGTTAGTGGACGCAACTCTTCGTCCTTCCGCTTCGGGAGGACCCCTGCGAAGCAAGGAGGTGGGTTCTTGGCTCTGTTCTGTCTCCTTCTCGCCCTGCCTGCCCACGCCGAGTCCACCGACCTGCCGAACTTCCATCAGGCTGCGCCCGGCATCTGGCGCGGCGCAGCCCCGACCGAAGCCGGCCTGCGGCAGCTTAAAGCGATGGGGATCAAGACCGTGATTGACCTGCGGATCGCGCCCAAGACCGTCAAAAAAGAAGGCATCTACGCCCGGTCCTTGGGCTTCCACTGGATTAACCTGCCGATGGGGGCGGAAGCGCCGACACCGAAAGAAGTGTCTACATTGCTGGCGACCCTCAAGCAAGCCCCGCAATCGCCGGTCTTCGTTCACTGCCAGCATGGAGCCGACCGCACCGGCTGCATGATCGGCATTTACCGGGTTACCCAGCAGGACTGGTCGTATCCCCGCGCGTTCGCCGAAATGCGCCAGGACGGCTTCAACCCCCGGTGGGTCAACTTGAGCGCAGCCGTCCGGCAGCGGGCCAAGTCCTAGCGTGGTATATCCAGGGCGTATTGCAAATTACCAACTTGGCATGAATTGTGCAGTGAAGAATCTTGCGGTGTCCCGCACGATCCACCCCGCAGGCGATTGGGCCTTTATTTCTCACGTTCTCATTTTTGAGACCGACGAAAGGTAAACTTCATGGCACTCTCCCGCAGCATTCTCCTGTCCGGCTTGGTTCTCACTGCCAGTCTCACCTCCTCTGCCGCCCACGCGCAGGGATTCCTCGGTCAGTCGGTGGACGTGACCCAGCAGTTCCGTGGGCAAGGTTTACCCCAAGTCAATCAAGACTTCGGCACCCAGACCATTGCTCCTTTAGGCACCACATTCTCTAACACGCCTGATAATATCACGGTGTTGATTACGCCGACTCAGATGATCTTTTCAGAGCTGATACCCAACCAGGTGCAGTCGTATCCCGCTCTTAGCTTCTTCAGCGGCTACGTTGCGACAGAAACGGGAGGCTATCCTGCCACCATCCTCAGCGCCACGCTGGACCCTGCGACTACCGCTGTCGGCTTCACCCCAAGTGCGATTACGTTCGATGCCACGGATATTTTTGTGAGCGAAAGCGTGAACGCCACGAGTATCTCTGACAATCAGAAGATCGTTGTTGACTACACCACAAGCGGGGCGGCACCCGTACCGGAAGCCTCGACCACCGCTTCACTCGGCCTACTGTTGGCTCTTGGCCTGGGTGGTCTGGTGATTGCTCGCAAGCGCAAATCGGCAGATACGGTCAACTAGTTCCTGCAAAGTTTCGGGTGCCGGGATTGTCTTTTATGGGCAGTCCCGGCTTTTTACCGGCTGCACTGGCCTTGACATTTGCCGATGCAATCGGGTAGAGTAAAGCGATTACCAAAAGATTATAAAGAAGATCGCAGGAGGAAAAGAGCGATATGGCTCTGCTCAAAGAACAAAAAGAAGTCGTGATCGGCGACAACAAAACACATGACTCGGATACCGGCTCGCCGGAAGTCCAGGTCGCACTGCTGAACACGTCCATCAAGAACCTGACCGAGCATCTGAAGCTGCACAAGCACGACAACCACACCCGGCGCGGCCTGATGGTGCAGGTCGGCAAGCAGCGGCGCTTGCTGAACTACCTGGCCGCCAAAGACATCACGCGCTACCGCACCCTGGTCGCCAAGCTCGGCATCCGCAGCCGCCATTAATTTTTTGCCCCGTCCGGCCTTTTGACACCCGGCGCGGGGCGTCACGCATTCGGCAAAGCCTCCCGGCGAAATAAAGCGCAAGGGAGGCTTTCGGCTTTTTATCATTCCTGCTCCCAGCGCGGACAGGAACCCACCCCGCCGCAAGCGGCGACCCTCCCGACGCGGGAGGGTGGAGAGTAAAGGCGGCCTCCGTGTCTGGCGTCTGAAGCTCTGAGTCCTTCCGTTTCGGGAGGACCCCTGCGAAGCAAGGAGGTGGGTCTTTTAGGAAATACACCCAATACCCATGGAACAATTTGTCGAAACAGAGTGGTGCGGCGCAACCCTGCGGATCAGCACCGGCAAGCTCGCCCAGCAGGCCAACGGTTCGGTTCTGCTCTCGAATGGTGACACGATCATTCTCGCTACGGCGACGATGTCGAAAGAACCCAAGTCCAATCTAGACTTTTTCCCGCTGACCTGCGATTACGAAGAAAGAAAATACGCGGTCGGCAAAATCCCCGGCGGCTTTGTCAAGCGCGGCGGACGCCCCGGTGAGAAAGCGACCTTGACGTCGCGCCTGATTGACCGGCCCCTGCGCCCGCTGTTCCCATATGGCATGAGAAATGAGACTCAGGTCATCGCCATGCCGCTGTCGTACCAGCCGGAGTTCTCGCCCGATGTGCTGTCGGTCACGGCGGCGTCCGCCGCGCTGATGGTCTCCGACATTCCGTTCAACGGCCCCATTGGGTGCGTTCGGGTCGGGCTGGATGCCGACGGTCAGTTTATCCTGAACCCCAGCTTCCCGCAGCAGCAGGAAAGCCCGTTAGACTTGATCGTTGCCGCCTCTGATGATGCCATTGCGATGGTGGAAGCGGGCGCGTCGGAAGTCTCCGAAGCCAAGATGCTCGAAGCGATGGACTTCGCGCATGATGCCTGCCGCAAGCTCTGCGATATGCAGCGTGAGCTGGCCGCGAAAGTCGGCAAAGCCAAGACCGATATTCCCCTGCACCATACCCATGCCGAGATTTTGGAAGTCATCCGCCAGCGTTTCAGTGCTACCTTGCGCTCAGGCTTACAAGACCCGGATAAGTCGTCCCGCGAAGCCGGCTTGACGCTTTTGATCAACCAAGTGGTGGATGAGCTGAAGGGCGAGTACCCAGACAACATCGCCGACCTCAAAGAAGCTGCCGACAAAGTGGTCAAAGAGCAGCTCCGCGATCTGATTCTCACCGAAGGCAAGCGGCCCGATGGGCGCGGCACGACCGACATCCGCCAGATTTCCTGCGAAGTCAGCCTGCTTCCGCGCGTTCATGGCACCGGCCTCTTCACACGCGGCCAGACCCAAGTTCTGACGACCCTGGTTCTCGGCTCCGGCGAAGACGCGCAGATGGTGGACACGCTGGAAGAAGACAGCGAAAAGCATTACATGCACTTCTACAACTTCCCGCCCTACTCGGTCGGCGAAGCCCGTCCAATGAGAGGCCCCGGCCGGCGCGAAATCGGCCACGGCGCACTCGCCGAGCGGGCACTGCGGGCAGTCATCCCTTCCCGCGAGTCGTTCCCCTACACGATGCTCTTGACATCGGAAGTCTTGGAATCCAACGGCTCCACTTCGATGGGGTCCACCTGCGGCTCGACTTTGGCGCTGATGGACGCGGGCGTTCCGATCAAGGCTCCTGTCGCGGGTATCGCGATGGGCCTGATTGAAGGGCCGGAAGGCAGCGGCGAGAATGGGGTAGGGCGCAAGTATGCCGTCCTGACCGACATTCAGGGCATGGAAGACTTTTCCGGCGATATGGACTTCAAGGTCGCCGGCACTGCCGAAGGCATCACGGCGTTGCAGCTTGACACCAAAATCGGCGGCGTCCCGCGCGACGTGTTCGTGCAGGCATTCGCTCAGGCCCGCGAGGCCCGCTTGTTTATCCTGGACAAGATCACCGAAGCGATTGCAGCCCCGCGCGAGACTCTGTCCAACTATGCGCCGCGTATTATCACGCTGCACATCGAGCCGGAGCAGATCGGTCTGGTCATCGGGCCGGGCGGCAAGACCATTAAGAAGATCACGGCTGATACCGGCGCGAAGATTGACATCGAGCAGGACGGCACGGTGTATATCGCCGCGGTAGATGGCGCGGCAGGCGACGCGGCCCGAAAGGCCGTGGAGGACCTGACCCGCACTCTCAGCCCTGGTGACGAGTTCGAAGGCACGGTGGTTCGCTTCCTGCAATTCGGTGCGTTCGTCGAGATCCTGCCCGGCAAAGACGGCCTGGTTCATGTGTCTCAGCTCACCGACTCGGATGAGCGGATCGGCAAGCCCGAAGACGTGATCAAGCTTGGCGACAAAATCCGTGTGCGCGTCACCGAAATTGACCCCCAGGGCCGCGTGAATCTCACGGCACGCGGGCTGGACACGCCGTTTGACCCGGCCAATCCTGAACCCGGTCGCCCGGCACGTCCCGGC